>JAMCWX010000068.1 GCA_023480885.1 Chloroflexota bacterium
TTACGACACCATCGTCGGAGAGCGAGGATATCGACTGTCGGGCGGTGAAAAGCAGCGCGTCGCCATAGCCCGAGTGCTGCTCAAAGACCCACGCATCCTCATACTCGACGAAGCTACGTCACATCTGGACTCGCAGTCGGAGGCGCTGATCCAGGCGGCCCTCGAACTGGTGATGAAGGGACGCACCAGCCTGGTCATCGCCCACAGGCTGAGCACAATCCTGGCCGCCGACGTGATCCTCGTCCTCGATCGAGGGCAGCTGGTGGAAGCGGGGACGCACGAAGGGCTGCTGGCTAAAGGCGGCGTGTACGCCGGGCTCTACGTGACGCAGTTCCGGCAGCCTTCAGGGACGCACGATGTGCGTTGATACACAGTAGGGGTACGAAATGCACCATGGAGGCACGGAGGGGAACCCTCTGACCTTTTCTCCGTGTCTCTGTGCCTCCGTGGTGAACATTATACCCTTTTTTCAGAGGATGACGCGGAGTAGCCCCATTCGCCTGAGCTAGAACGCACAAGCCCTGCCACCGGGCCCGCGTTATCGCAATACTCCATCGTTTGCCATAGACTCAAGTTCCACAACTTACCGTCGATTATTTACTTGACATATTCGTGCGAGAGCACGGCGGAGGGGAGAAGATGAAACAGAACTGCTGGCAAATGAAGGCGTGTGGACGCGAACCTGGCGGATCGAAGGCTGGGCAAATGGGGGTTTGCCCAGCGGCGAAGGACAAAGAGCACAACGGAATCAACGGCGGGGTGAACGGTGGCCGCATATGCTGGGCAGTCGCTGGCACTTTCTGCGGCGGGATCGTTCAAGGGACCTTCGCCGAGAAGCAGGCGAGCTGTCTCGCGTGCGACATCTACAAGAAGGTGAAGCAGGAGGAAGGCAGCAGTTTCCACTTGATGCTGCCAGGCCAGACCTACCATCGCGCTCAGAAGGCATCTGTCTGAGAAGTTCCCTGGGGAAGAACGAGAAGGGGCGAAGCACCTGTGGCTGGATGCTTCGCCCCTTCATTTGTCTCAAGAGCACTGGTACGCCCTCACCCTAACCTCTCCCAGAGGGAGAGGGGATTCGAGCGCGCGCTTCGCGCGTGGCTCTTACTTCACGGCCTCGGCCTACATTCGCTTGCGCTCCTGGATGGCTCGCCAGACCTTTTCTGGCGTCAGGGGCATGTCATAGATTCTAACGCCGATGGCGTCGTAAATGGCATTGGCATAGGAGCCCATGGTGGGCAACGTAGCGCCTTCGCCCACTTCTTTGACCCCAAAGGGTCCCGCTGGCTCGTAGCTGTCTACCAGATCGGAAACGACGTGCGGCACATCAAGGGCCGTAGGAATGCGATACTCGCCGAGATTGGCATTGAGTGGCTTGCCGTTGGCGTCGAAGACCATGGCTTCGTACATTGCCTCGCCCATACCCATGAACAGCGCACCTTCGACCTGAGCGTGCAGGAGCATTGGATTGATGACCTGCCCGCAGTCGTGTACGTCCCACACATCAGTCACCATCACCTGGCCGGTCTCTTCGTCGACTTCGACCTGGCTGACCTGGGCGGCGAAGCTATATGCGGGCGAAGTGCCGACTGGCGCTCCCTTGAACTTTCCACCCAACTTGGGAGGCGCATACTTACCTCTGCCGACCAGCGGTCCCCGCATGATGAAGAACTCGTTGGCAACGCGCTCGAATGGCAGCACCTTGTCGGGACTGCCCTTGACGTAGATGACTCTTCGATCGATATCCACATCCTCGACGTTGGCTTCCAGCATCTCGGCGGCAAGTTCCAGCACCTGCTTGCGAATCTCTTCGCCGGCCTGTTTCACAGCCCAGCCCGACATCAGCGTCTGGCGGCTGGCGTACGCGCCGAAGTCGTGCGGCGTCGTCTCAGTATCAGCCGTCACCAGCTTGATATCCTCGTAGTTGATGCCGATAGCCTCGGCTGCCATTTGCGCCAGGACGGTATCCGAGCCTTGCCCGATGTCCACAGCGCCCGTGTACAAAGTAGCGATGTCGCCCTGCTCGCTGACCTTGATAACAGCGCCGGAGTGAGGCAGTCTGGTGCGGTAGATCGCGTAGCCGTTGCCACTGATGAAGCCGCCGCAGCCGATGCCGATGCCTTTGTCGGAGGACAGCTTGCCTTTCTTCTCGTCCCAACCGGAGATATTCCTGGCCTTATCGAGAGCCTCGGTGAAGGCGCACGAATTGACCTGAAACTCGTTGGGGGTCATCGTGTTCGGCTTGCGGGCGTTCAACCTGCGGATCTCGATCGGATCCATCCCTAGATCCTTGGCAATCATGTCGAGCTGGCTCTCGAAGGCGAACCGCGGCTGGGGCGCTCCGTGGCCTCGCTGGGCTCCACAGGACGGCAGGTTGGTATGGACGCGGAACCCATCGAACCTGTAGTCATCAAACATATAGATGAGTGGGATCATCGCGCCGGCGTAGTAGGCGGATGCGATGCCCAGGCTGGTATAGGCTCCGCCGTCGATAATGAACCTGGCGTGGCAGCCAACGATCTTGCCTTCTTTGGTTACGCCCGTAGTGAGAGTAATGTGCTGCGGATGCCGTCCTCGATGATGGGTAAACACTTCCCAGCGATCGAAGACGATCTTCACGGGCCGGCCCGTCTTCATCGCCAGCGCTGCGCTGACGTATTCGGCGCCCGATGCCTCCAGCTTGCCGCCGAAGCCGCCGCCGACAAAAGTCTTCATCACGCGCACATCGCCCATCTTCAAGCCGAATACCCTAGCGATGTGGTACTGGAAGTAGTGCGGCGACTGCGTGCTGCACGAGATAGTGAGCTTGCCATCTTCCCACTTGCTGATGGCAGCGTGTGGCTCCATCGGCACGTGGCTGGTTCTAGTTCCCGAGAAGGTATCGGTACGGACGTGGTAGGCTTCAGCCAGCGCCTTGTCGACATCGCCGAAGTTCTGGTGGATCTCAACGCTGATGTTTCGTGGATATTGCGGGTGCAACTGCGGCTGGTCGTCGTCCATCGCGCGCAAGGGATCGAGCACAGGGGGCAGCACCTCGTATTCGACGTCGATCAGGCTTAGAGCTTTCGTCGCCGTTTCATCGTCGACGGCCGCTACTGCGGCAACCTTGTCACCAACGTAGAGAACCTTTTCAATAGCAAAGATAGTCTCGTCGTACCGAGCCGGCGAAATACCGTACATGGTCGACGGGACGTCCTTGGCTGTGATCACGGCCTTGACGCCGGGCAGGGCCTCAGCCATTGAGGTGTCGATCTTGAGAATCCTGGCGTGGGCGTGAGGGCTGCGCAGGATCTTGCCATATAGCATATTGGGCACCTTGATGTCGCCCGTGTACCTTGCCCGACCCGTCGCCTTATCGCGGGCGTCGACCTTGGGGAAACTTCTACCGATTACAGAGTATTCTTTATTCTGAGTTGTCGCTTCGGACATGTTTCACCTTCTTCCTTAGCTATTGGCATCCGCCGCGGCCAGGATCGCCTCGACAATTCTGACGTAGCCAGTGCAACGGCAGAGATTGCCGGCGATTGCCTCGCGGACCTCGCGCTCGGTGGGATGTGGATTGCGGTTTAGCAAAGCTCTGCCAGAGAGGATCATCCCCGGCGAGCAGTAGCCGCATTGGATGGCACCATGGTTGACAAAGGCTTCTTGAACGGGATCGAGCTTGCCGTTCTGATCGAGGCCCTCGATAGTAGTCACAGAATGGCCATCTGCCTCCACGGCCAGAATGAGACAGGAATTGACAGGTTCGCCGTCGAGCATCACGGTGCAGGCACCGCAATCGCCCAACTCGCAACCTTTCTTGGTTCCAGTGTAGTCGAACTCTTCACGCAAAAGGTCCAACAGCGTGGTGTTCGCCTTCACGAGCGCGACGTGCTCGTCGCCGTTCACGGTCAATGTGACAATGTGACGCTTAACGCTTGTCTTAGCTTCAGTAACCATTTTCTCGCCTCCTATCTCTTAGACGTGGCCTTTTTCGATAGCAGCCTTGAGAGACCGTCTGGTCAAAACGTCGACCAGGTTCCGACGGTATTCGGCGCTGCCGCGAATATCGTTGATGGGCTTGGACTCCACGGCGGCAACTTTGCCCGCGTGCTGGATGAGATCATCGCTAACCTTCTTCCCACGGAGAACGTTTTCGGCCTCGCGCGCCACCATCGGGATCGGAGCGACTGCTCCGAGGATGATGCGCACGTCTTTGGCTACGTCGCCTGCCATAGTCACGCTGCTGGCAACACCGACGACAGCCAGCGCACCGGCGCGGCGAAGTCCGAACTTGACGTAGTTGCTGCCGGTGGTGGCTTGATCTGGGATGACGAGTTCGGCTAGGATCTCATCCTGCCCGAGAACAGTCCTGCCAGGGCCCAGGAAGAAGTCCTCGACACGGACGACGCGCTCGCCGGCTGTGCCGACGATACGGGCCTGGGCACCGAGAGCGATGAGAATCGGGGGCATATCGGCCGAAGGCACGGCATTTACGAGGTTGCCGCCGATAGTGCCGATGTTGCGAATCTGATAGGCTGCCATCGTGGCGGCCGCAGCGCAAACCGACGGGTATTTCTCGCGAAGAATAGGATTGGCGATAACCTGGTTGTGCGTGGTGCGGGAACCGATGATCACGCCGGTGCCAGCTTCGTAGCGAACGCCTTTGAGCTCGTCGAGGTTTTTGAGCGAAACGAGGTAATCTGGCTTCGCCAGACCGTTCTTCATCTTGACGATCAGGTCGCTGCCGCCAGATAGCACCTTCGCCTTGCTGCCGTGCTGGCCGAGCAAAGCGCAGGCCTCTTGTAAGGACTGGGGTACAAGGTACTCGAACTGCGGAACAATCATTCACGGCCTCCTTGCTTGCTGATTTAGGTACCGGGATTTCCTCCCATTCGCAATGAAATCTGGGCGCAAGCGCGAACAGTCTGCTGGATGATGAAGGGTACGCGGTCGTCAGGCAATTTTGCGGCGAATCCGACGACTGTGACGGCGGCGATGACTGTCCGACCGTGCCCAACCACAGGCGCGGAAACAGCTCGAACTCCTGCGAGATACTCTTCGTCGTCCACTGCGTAGCCCTGCTGGTGGGCCCTGGCCAGCTCACGCTTGTACGCATCGAGATTGGTTATCGATTTGCTGGTAAAAGAGGGCAGCCCTGCAGGCCCGAAAAGGCGATCGACGTCATCTTCGCTCAAGAGAACCATGCCGAACGACCCGGCGCACGCGGGGATGCGATAGCCGATAGGGGAAGTCACTTTCATTGGCTCTGGAGACTCTTCCCGATCGACGATGATCACACGGTCGCCATCCAAAATGCCCAGCAGCACAGTCTGGCCGGTAGCGGTAACGAGGCTCTTGAGGTATGGCCTGGCGATCGCCCGCAGATCAATGCCATCGAGCATAACGTTGCCGAGATCAAAGAGAGCGTGTCCGAGCCTGTATCGCTTGGAACTCTCACTCCGTTCCAGGAATCCATGGTGGCACAGGGTCAGCATGATCTTGTGAACGGTGCTCTTGTTAATCCCGAGAGCCTTGCTCAGCTCTGTGACGCCCAACTCTTCCTTGCCTGACTTGAAAGCCAGGAGGATGCGTGCCGTACGGTCTACTGCAGGAACCAGGTTTTCTTCCATTTTGAGACTGCCAAATCTTCTGTGGTGAATGAATTAGAAGACTTACGCGGGTTGGGTACCAATCAACCGCAAAGGGCGCAAAGAACGCCAGGGTTTCGATGAATCTCTTTGCGATCTCTGCGGTGAAACTACGCTCCCAAAAGCCCGCCGCGTAACTCCCGCAAATTTCTGTTCTCTGGAGGAAACTGCGTTTCTTAGACCCTACAGCAGCATCTTACATCACGTTCCGTTGGCTGTCAAGAGTAATCTCGCGCGAGACTAGTGATTACGATTCGAACTTGCGTGTCAGGGAGTTGGCCCTCACTCGTTATTGGTTTCTAGCTTCTCTTCCTGGCCGGGAGGCAGGGGACGGCGTAGGAGGTCGTTCTCTCGCTCGAGCATGAGAACCTGGTCGAGAAGACGGCGGTTCTCCTGCTCAAGGTCTCTCAGTTGCCATCGATAGCGAAAGTAATACACGAAGAGGTATGCAACTGACGCGACAACTATCAGGACGACTATCAGCGCGATACCTATTAGCTCGATCATCTACGCTGCCCCTGAGAGGTTGGGGTTGGCGCGGGAGCCGGAGATGAACTCCTGTCGGTCGATTGGATTGGCTGACCGATATCTATCAGCGGCATGGCGCTACTGGTCACCTGTGGGAGTTTGCCATCCCACCTGGTTGTCTCGAGATAGCGGATCAGTTCTGGCGTGACGCTCTGCGCGCGGACGCGGTTGGACTCGGCTTCGCCTCTGGCTCGTTCGATGGCCGCGTCGGCCTCGCCACGGGCATCGACGATCTTTTGCTTGGCCTGAATCTCCTTCTGAGCCAGCACCTGCTCTTCTCGCCCCACGTTCTGCTGCTGGGTCTGCTTCTGCTCGATAGCCTGTTGATATTCGGGACTGAAGGCAATGTTGCTGATGTAGACGTCATCCACGACAATGCCATATTGCTCCAGATTCTTAGCGAGCTTCTCTTTGGTATTGCGGCGGATGTCGTCCCGCTTGAGGAGGATCTCACTCGCCTTATACTGGGGCACGACTTCTTTGATGTAGTCGCTGAAAGCAGGGTCGATTACCTTGGTGGCGAAATCGAGTCCAACCTTCTGGTACAGCTCGTTGGCACGGGCAGGGTCGAGGTGGTAGTTCATCATGCCGGTTAGCTTCACGCTCTGCTGCTCGTTACTCGCCGCGTCTATCTCTTTGAAGGCGTGAGGCTGCACGCGCACGTCAATCTGATGGATCTGATTCACAAAGGGAAAGCGCAGGTGAAAGCCTGGATATAGTACGCCATCTTCGACCCGCCCGAAGGTGGTCACCACGCCGACGTTGCCGGCGGAGACGATGAAGCCGGACATCATGACACCAATGATCATTAGAATGGCAAACAAGGCGATGGTAGTGCACCCTACAAGTCGCACAGCGCTCTGGCTCTGCGAATTCCTGGGCATTGGCATGCTCGTCAAATTTGACACCAACCCACCTCCGCCTCTCGTTCTAACGAGAGTTTGCTGCAACACTTCGGAAAAGCCCGAGCCCTCTTCCTTGCCACTTCCGCCATCTCGCTTGCTCGGCGTCGATCACCTCTTTGACCGTCGGCTAGCTAACTATAGCACCGGTGGTGGAGTAACGCAATAGCTCGGTTTGGCTAGAATGAAGTCTGACAACTTTCAAAAATTGACCTGATACCCAGGAAGTGTTATAGTTAACTTGGGCCTTCTGAATCAGGCTCGACCATTAACGATATTTGATGTACTCACGGCGGCGCCAGCCGCTTGGAGCCCACTGGATTCGTTCCTGGTGGGCTCTTTTCTTTGATGCAAAGCAGAGCTATCGAAACGGGAGGATAGTCCATGTCAAAAAAAGGCGGCAACAAGCCTAAGAGCCCTAGCAAACCACCTATGGCAAATAAAGGTCCGAAGAAGAAGTAGTGACGGGGCTAGGAAAAAGGGGGACAATTGGCGGACAATAAGGGAACAAAGCGATGCAGACACTGCGGCGGCACCCTTTGGCAAGACGGTGACGTCGTGAAATGCTTCATGTGCAGCAGGTTGGCAGATGGGCAGGGCGGAGGTGATTGGATACCCAATCGCCTGGGCCGACCCAAGCTTCCTGGCGCGCCTGGTAAGTTCGACGACAAGTACAACAGGCGCAAGAATTGACTCGCCAGTGCTACTTCAGTACAATGAGCTTCAACACTCGCAGGTGAGGTAGGCTCAATAATGGGCCAATCAAGCGGCATAGGAAAGAATCTCGTCTTTATCCACGGTTCTGGATGCAACAAAGCCCTGTGGGCATATCAGTCGAGGTACTTCTCGCAGCGCCACAACGTGCTGGCCATCGATCTGCCAGGACACGGCCTGGACAAGGGGAGCGGGCTGCGCTCTGTCGACGCCTACGCGCAACACGTGCTCAGTCTCATTCGGCAGAGGTCTATGCGGTCGCCCATTCTGATCGGACATTCTCTTGGCGGGGGGATAGCGCTTCGCGCGGCCCTGGACAGTCCTGAGGAGATTGGAGGCATCGCGCTGGTGGGAACGGGAGCGAGGCTTCGCGTGGCGCCGGGCCTCCTCACCTCCATCAAGTCCGATTTCGCTAGCGCCCTCGCTTTTATCGGCGAGTACGCTTTCTCGCCGAAAACACCGCGAGAACTCGTCGAGAAGGCCCTGAGAGAGATGGGTAAGGCTAGCCCAGACGTGTTGTACGGAGACTTCGCCGCCTGCGACAGATTCGACGTGATGCAGGAGATCTTAGGTATACGGCTGCCGACGGCGATCATCGTCGGACGAGATGATAGGCTCACGCCGATTAAGTACTCCGAATATCTGAACAAAAATATCTCGGGATCGAGAATAGAGATAATCGACGACGCCGGCCATATGGTGATGCTGGAACAGCCCGCGGCCTTTGGCGACGCCCTCGAACGCTTTATCGATGCCTCAGGCAGGTGACAGCAGAGTGATTGCGTTCCTCAAGTTGATCCTGGTTTTCACCCTGATCCTGGTCCTCATACGACGCAAAGTGAACATCGGGCTGTCGCTGCTCATCGCGGCAGGGTTTCTCGGCCTGTTGTTTCAGATGGCGCCTCAAGACATCGGGCAGACCGCCCTTGCCGGCGTGATCGACCTGTCGACGCTGGACCTGCTGGCGGCGCTGATCTTCATTCTTTTCCTCGAAAACGTGATGCGCAAGACGCTTATCCTACAAAGAATGGTCAGCGCGGTGACTGCCCTGGCACGAGATCGTCGGCTGGCGATGGCCTTACTCCCCGCCTTCGTCGGTCTGCTGCCTTCCGTAGGCGGCGCCGTTTTCTCCGCACCTATGGTCGACGAGGCCAGCCAGGGGCTACAGCTGACACCTGAACGAAAAAGCTTCATCAATTATTATTACAGACATCTGTGGGAACCTATACTTCCGATCTATCCGTCGGTCATCCTGGTTTCACAGATACTCAAGGTTCCTATCGGAAACGTGATCATCGCCCAACTGCCATTGTCAATCGCGGCGGTTCTGGCAGGGATACCGCTGGCTTTTGGCGGCGTCGACACCAGCGGATTGACCTCGACGCCGACGAACAGAAGGAAGAATCTCTCGAACCTGGCCGTTGGCCTTGGACCAATCGCGACAGTAATGGTCCTTGTCCTGGCACTGAGGCTCAACGTGTCGTTGTCGCTCCTCGCCGTGGTGATCGCGCTGGTGGCTATCAACAGGTACACGCGCGCGCAGATTGCCGATCTGGTTCGTGAGGCATTCTCGCCGACTATCGTCCTACTGGTGATCGGCGTGATGGTTTTCAAAGGCATCCTGCAACAGAGCGGCGCAGTTCAGGCGCTTCCGCCATTCCTGGCTTCCGTTGGCATCCCTGTCGCCGCCGTTATTTTCGTACTCCCATTCACGGTGGGGCTGATGACGGGGGTCGTTCAGGCGCCCGTAGCCATCACCTTCCCAATCGTCGCCGGCCTCTCCGCCAGCGGCACGGTGGATATGAGAACGATCGCCTTTGCCTTTGCCAGTTGCTTTGCTGGGGTGATGCTGTCCCCGACGCATATGTGCTTCGTCCTGACGGTGCATCATTTCAAAGCAGATTTTGGAAAGGTCCTGCGGATGGTGTTGCCGTCGGAGGTAGTGATCGTGCTGGTGGGGGCGCTTATTTATGTTATTAGATGAAGAAGTGGCCTTTTTCGGTAGTCTCGAGACCCTGGGCGCAATGAATTGCGCCCCTACAGATACGACAACAAACATGACGACCGGCATGACGATGCCTTGTGTAGGGGCGCGATTTATCGCGACCGGGGAGCCCGGTCCGTCGCCGAACTCCCAGAGGAGAACCGAGGGCGATCATTTCGCCGCATTGCCTGCAGCTTTCGATAGGTCACGAACTCGTAGTAGGCGAGGAGCGTGGCTAACAGGAAGCCGTGGCCACCATCTCTGTATCCCTGCAGGTCCAGGTAACGGCGTTTGAAGGCACGCAGTGGCTGGAGAATGAAGTTGTGAGGTCTGGGCCTGATGCCTCTATCGTGCAGGATGGTTGCTTCGAAGGTCGTATATACGCGCTGCTTCGCCAGGAACTGTCCTACGCTGTGGTAGTTGTAGTGCACGAATGGGTTCCTGAGGTATCCTGCCTGGCCCTCTAGCTGGACAAGCTCGTGAACCTGGCGGCTCTCGTCGTAGCGCGCCTTATTGCGCTCCAAAAGACGCAACTGGTAATCCGGATACCAGCCACCGTGGCGAATCCATTTACCCCAGATGATGTCTTTTCGGGGTATCCAGAAACCGTGCGTCGAACCACGGTCCGCCTGGTCGCGCACCACAGCCCGCACTTCCCCGGCTAGCTCTGGCGTCACCCGCTCGTCGGCGTCGACAAAGAGCACCCAATCGCCAGTGGCCAGACTCAGCGCGTTGTTCCGCTGATGAGGGAAGCTCGTAAACTCGCGTCGAAAGACCCTGTCGGTGTAGAGGCGAGCGATTTCGACGGTGCGATCCGAGCTGAAGGAATCCAGGACGAGGATCTCGTCAGACCAGGCAGCTCCTTTCAGGCACTCGGCGATCTGCGTTTCCTCGTTCTTGGTGATGACCGCGAAAGTTATCTCAGGCATAGTCACATCCGGAAGATTTGCCAGTAGGATTCCAGCCTCTCGTCGAGGTCGCGGCGGCTGAGCTTTCCGGTCGCCAGCGCAACGACGCCGCGAAGCGCTTCGCGCGCCAGGCCAAGCCGCACGATCTGTCGCGAAGCCCAACGAAAGAGAGGGCTGTAGTGCTTCTCGAATAGCAAATTGCGGCTGCGATGCAATTCAACGAGCATGCGCCCGCGGAATTGCTGTGTGCTCTGGGCACCGTAATGAATGACTTTTGCCTCGGGCACGCAGTAGATGTCCCAACCTGCCTGCTTGATGCGCAAACACCAATCGACTTCCTCACAGTAAATAAAAAAGTCCTCGTCCAGAAGGCCGACCTGATCGACAACCGACTTGCGGACCAGGAGACATGCGCCTAAAGGGTGGTCGATCGGAAAGGGTTTTTCGTAGCGATTCAGGGGATACCGCCCGTTCAATCGCGAGTTCGTGACCCTGTGATTCAGGGGGAAGAAATCGAAGAACGACATCCAGAGGTTGGGGAAACGGAAGCAGGAGTGCTGAAATGAACCGTCAGGATTAAGCAGCCTGGCGCCAACCGCGCCTACTTTCTCGTGCCCAGCCGCAAAATCGACGAGGCGCAAGAGCGCATCGTCGAGCACGACAGTGTCGGGATTCAGCAGCAAAACGTACTGTCCGTTTGCTTGTTGGATAGCTTGATTGTTCGCGGCGGCGAAGCCGACGTTAGAATCGTTCACGACAAGCCTGGCCTGGGGAAACTCCCGCCGAACCATGTTGGCGCTCCCGTCAGACGAAGCGTTGTCGACGACCCATACCTCGACAGATAACGGCGAGGTAGACTGGTAGCTGGCGCTGGCGCACACCGATTCGAGGCAGGAGCGCAACAGATCGCGAGTGTTGAAGCTAACGACGACGACCGACAGATCAATCATAGGAGACTAGTAGCTTACGATGATCAGGGTCTGCCCCACGTGGTCGCCCACGTAGCCGACACCCTCCTGCACCAGCGAGGCCCACATGTAAAGCTCTCGGGTCTTCTGGAGCACGGTTATCGAGCCGGTAATCTCTACCTCTTCACCTGGCGCCAGGTCTTTGCCGAGGCTCCACCGGACGGGGAAAGGAGGCGGCGTTGGCGCATTCGTCCACGAGACGCCGACGCGCCACGTTCCAGGGCGCTCGTAATACAGGGGGTCTCCGTTCTTGTCACGCCAGTGAGCGTAGTTCGTGTCGGTGCGGTAGGCGGTTCCTGGGGCAGGACCCACGCCCCATTTCGGATCGCTCCTGATAGTGGTCTCTCCGACGTTCTTGACCTTGATCCTGACGTTGACAGCGCCGCCGAGAGGGATCGAAGTTGGCGAGAACTTCGCCGATACGATCTCCAGTCTTGGCTTTCCGGAGCCCGCGACCTTCACTGGCCCTGTCACCTCTGTCACGTTGCCAGATTTGTCCCAGGCCTTGATGTGGTAGGTATAATCTCCATCAGGCAGCAGTTTGCCCTGATTCTCGGTGCCATCCCACTCAAACGAGTGTCCCCCGGCCTCCCTCTCCTTCTCTGCCGCTAGCAGATGGTATCTTCCCTCGCCGTCGGTCACATAGATTTCACTCGTGGCCTTCTTCGACAGATCGTAGCTGAAATAGGATGAATCTTCGTCGCCATCGCCGTTTGGCGAGAACTTCTGCGGCTGAACCACCACGTTAGAAATCTGGAGAGGGGCAGGATCGGCGTCCTGAACGTTTACCTCGACCTGCTTCTGAGCCTTATTGCCCTGTAAGTCAGTTGCCTGGATGGCCAGGACGTAGCGTCCATCTGGGAGCACACGCTGGCCGTCAGCCCCGTCGGCAGGGACAGCGCCGTTGAACTTGATTTCGTATGTGTCCGGCGCTCGAAGCACGTCGGTGCGAAGGGCGTAGCTTTTCCCGTCGGGGCCAGTAATGCTTATAGTGACGTTTGCACGCGTGCCGAGCGAATAGCTTACGCGTGCCATGCCATCGACGCCCTGCCCATTGGGGCGAACGATCACAGATTCAGGGCCCACCGCGTAGAGAAGGCGTGTCGAGCCGCAGCCAGCAAGTAAAATGAAGGGAACGATCAAGGAGATCGCGAGGACATAAGTGATTATGTTTTTGGCTCGGCTCAAGACGATGACCCCCAATACATCAGGACTACGCAGCGCGATACGCGACTGGATTCTCAAACTGCGTCAGGCGCTGGATATAGATCTAGCGCGTTTTCCAGCACCTCTTCCATTCGCTCGACGAAGACGAACCGCATTTCACGTTTTACGTCGGCTGGGATCTCGGCGATGTCTTTTTCGTTTTTCCTTGGCATAATGAAGACCTTGATCCCGGCCCGATGGGCCGCCAGTATCTTTTCCTTGAGTCCGCCAACTGGTAGGACACGCCCGCGCAACGTGATCTCGCCGGTCATCGCCACTTCACGTCTGACCGGCCTTTTCGTCAGGGCCGAGATCAGCGCAGTGGCCATAGTGATGCCTGCCGAGGGCCCGTCTTTGGGAATGGCCCCCGCGGGCAAGTGTATATGCACGTCTACGTTTTCGTAGAACTTGTCGGCAATGCCCAGTTGCGCAGATCTCGCGCGAGTGAAGCTCATAGCAGCGGTGGCCGACTCCTTCATCACGTCGCCAAGCTGGCCTGTAAGAGTGAGGCTTCCCTTCCCCTCCATCAACGTCGCCTCGACGGTCGCCAGATCGCCTCCAGCCTCTGTCCAATACACGCCAGTCGCCACGCCGATCTCGTCCTGCTCCTCCGCTTTGCCCCAGTAGAACTTGGGCGGACCGAGGTATTTGTTCAAGGCGAGGGCGTTGATTGTGGAGGGAGCCTTCTTGTCAGATGCCACTGTCTTGGCCACTTTGCGGCAGATCGAAGCTATACCTCGCTCAAGGTTGCGAACTCCAGCCTCTCGCGTATACTCACGGATGAGATGGCGAATCGAGCCTTCCGAGAACTTCAATTGCTCTATCGACAGGCCGTGTTCCGAGATCTGCCTCGGGACCAAGAACTGAGTGGCGATATGAACTTTCTCTTCCTCGATGTAGCCGGGAAGCTCGATGACCTCCATGCGATCGCGCAAAGCTGGCGGCACGGGGTCGAGTATGTTAGCCGTGGTAATGAACATCACTTTGGAAAGGTTATAAGGTACGTCGAGATAGTGGTCGCTGAAGGCGCGGTTCTGCTCAGGATCGAGAACTTCCAGCAGAGCGGCGGAGGGATCGCCGCGAAAATCGATGCCCAGCTTATCGACCTCGTCCATCATAAAGACGGGATTAGTCGTGCCAGCGTTGCGCATGGCCTGGACAATTCGCCCTGGGAGAGCGCCGACATAGGTGCGGCGATGTCCTCTGATCTCTGCCTCATCGCGAACGCCTCCGAGGCTGATGCGCACGAACTTACGGCCAAGCGTCTGGGCGATAGACCGGCCCAGCGACGTCTTTCCGACGCCAGGTGGACCCTGGAAGCAGAGGATGGGGCTGCGCATTTTCTCCATGGCGAGCTTGCGCACGGCCATGAACTCCAGAATGCGCTCCTTGACCTTTGGCAGGCCGTAGTGGTTCTGGTCGAGAATAACCGCCGCCAGGCCAATGTCGAGGTTGTCCTGGGTTTCCTTGTTCCAGGGCAGGTTGACGAGCCAGTCCAGATAGGTGCGAATGACGGCAACCTCTGGGCTGGCAGATGGCATAGACGCCATCCTGTTAAGCTCCTCTTCGGCCTTCCCGGCTACATCCTCAGGCATGGCGGCATTTGCGATCTTCTCCCTCAGCGCGTTCACGTCTCGCGTAAGGGCATCGGATTCGCCAAGCTCTTTTTGAATAACCTTCATCTGCTCGCGCAAGAAGTACTCGCGCTGAGACTTATCGACCTCTTGCTGGACCTGAGTGTGAATCTTGTTTTCGAGTTGCAAGACGTCGAACTCTTTGGCGAGAAGAATGTTGATCTTTTGAAGTCGCTCGACTGGATCTATCGTCTCGAGGATGTCCTGCCGCTGAGCAACGGACAGATCCAGGGTCGAAGCCACGAGGTCCGCCAACCATCCAGGCTCGTCGACGTTCATGGCTGCCACGTAAGCATCGTCGGGCAAGGTGCTGCTCAGCTTGACACACTTCTCGAAAAGAGCCAGCACCGCGCGCATCAAAGCCTCGACCGCCATAGTCTTATCGGAGACTTCGTCGATAGGAGAGAACCTCGCTTTTATATAAGGATCGGTTTGTGCGAACTCGTGCATCCGTATTCTGCGTTGTCCTTGAACCAGGATGCTCGTGGTGCCGTCCGGCATCTTGAGCACTCTGCCGATGACGGCTTCCGTGCCCACAGTGTACACGTCGCCGGCAGTGATATCCTGGGTTTCTGGCTTGATCTGCGCGACGACGGCGATCGTTCGTTCACCGTTCATTGCGTCCTCGATCGCCTTCACCGAACGCTCACGCCCGACGAACAGAGGAGAGACAATGCGGGGGAAAAGCACCGTATCCCGCACGGGCAAAACTGGCAGTTCGGCAGACATCAGGATCTCGCCCTCGACCTTGACGGTCTTTCTTCGCGCCATTTACGCGTCAACCTCCACGGAAAGCAGTCGATTTCCTCGACCAAAGCTAGATATTTATACCACATTTGAGAGCAAGATAGAAGGGCAGAAGAGGGTCAATGACCACTTGACGGGCTTCCTGCCTGCCAATATAATGCTTGCTAACAAAAGGCTGCGTGTTTGTGCGAATAGAACGTTTGTGCTATAATGGCACCTGCGAGAATAAGGGATGCAGCGTTGCTCAACGGCGATATATTAGGTATTTCGAGAAGTAAACGTTTAAGGGGTGAAAAGGTGATTGACAAGGAGAAAGAGCGAGCGCTGGAGATGGCTATCGGCCAGATCGACAAGCATTTCGGCAAAGGTTCGATAATGCGGCTAGGAGACGCCTCGGCCCTGGTGGTGGAAGCGATCCCGACGGGAGCCATCGCTCTGGATCTGGCCCTGGGCGTGGGTGGCATCCCTCGGGGACGGGTCACGGAGATATTCGGGCCAGAGTCCGCTGGAAAGACCACGCTGGTGCAGCACGTGATCGCGCAGGCGCAGCGGACAGGTGGCATCGCCGCGTTCATCGACGCCGAGCACGTTTTCGATCCCGACTACGCGCGCAAATGTGGCGTCAAGGTCGAGGACCTGTACATTTCCCAGCCCGATACTGGAGAGCAGGCGCTGGAGATAGCCGAGGCCCTGGTTCGCAGCAATGCCCTCGACATTATCGCCGTCGACTCTGTGGCTGCCCTGGTCCCACGAGCCGAGATCGAAGGCGATATGGGCGACGCCCACGTGGGATTGCAGGCTCGTCTGATGTCTCAGGCGCTGCGCAAGCTCACTGGCGCCATCAATAAGTCGAAGACGGCAGTTATCTTCACCAACCAACTGCGAGAGAA
Source organism: Chloroflexota bacterium (assembly GCA_023480885.1). Lineage (GTDB taxonomy): Bacteria > Chloroflexota > UBA6077 > FW602-bin22 > JACPRP01 > JAMCWX01. The sequence continues at coordinate 16,109 of JAMCWX010000068.1, forward strand.
GATAGGCGTGATGTTCGGCAATCCGGAGACTACACCCGGCGGTCGCGCTCTGAAGTTCTACGCTTCCGTTCGTCTCGACATCCGCCGTATCGAGGCCATCAAGCAAGGCACCGAAGTCATCGGCAACCGCACTAAAGTGAAGGTCGTCAAGAATAAGGTAGCTCCCCCCTTCAGGACGGCAGAGTTTGACATCCTTTACGCGGAAGGCATCTCGAAAGAGGGTGGTCTGCTGGACGTCGGCATCGAGATGGCGGTCGTCAAGAAGAGCGGCTCTTTCTTCAGCTTCAACGAGACGCGCCTGGGTCAGGGGAGGGAGAATGCACGCGAGTTCCTGAAGCAAAACCCTGAAATTGCCCTGGAGATAGAAAGCCAGATTCGGTCGAATATGGCAGGCTACCGCAAGTCGGCAGAGCCTGTCGTGGCAGAGGTCGAGTAGGCGATAGCGACGGGACTTGGCAGGGACCAGCGGTATTAAGGGGACTGTTCTCGGCAGTTCCGATACCGCGGGGCGCAATGAATTGCGCCCCTACATAAGGCGCCGTTGTATTTGTAGGGGCGCGATTCATCGCGCCCGGTAGCCCTGTCCTCCTTTGAACCCGAGTGAGAAACGATGTCAGGCACGATCACGAGAATAGAGAAACAGCAGAAGCGCTCAGATCGCGTCAACGTTTATCTGAACGATGCTTTTGCCTTCAGCCTGGCGATGATCGTCGCCGAGGCCGAAGGGATGAGGCCGGGCATGTTCCTGTCAGACGCCCTGGTCGAGGAACTACTGCAACGTGATGCATTTCAAAAAGCAATCGACTCCGCACTGAGGTACCTGTCGTACCGTCCCCGCAGCGAGAAAGAGGTTCGCCAGAACCTGCTGCACAAGAAGCTCGCGCCCCCCTTAATAGACAAAGTAATCCAGCGCCTCACTGAGATCAGAATGATCGACGATGCTGCGTTCGCTCAGTTCTGGGTGCAGAACCGCGAGGCGTTCAGTCCACGCTCGGAGCGAGCGCTGAGGTTCGAGCTTCGCGGCAAGGGCGTCGACCAGGTGACAGTAGACGACACGGTCGAAGGTGCCGTCGACGAGGAAGCGAGCGCCTGCGCTGCAGGGAGAAAGAAGCTGCGGGCACTCGGGCACTTAGAATACAAGGATTTCCGCAACAAAATCGGCGCCTATCTGGCGAGGCGCGGATTCCACTACGAAGTCATCAACGTAGTGGTGAACAAGCTCTGGCAAGAAGCAGGCGCCGGCGGGCGCATATGCGGGCCAGAGGATGCCGACGAATGACGCTGAACCAAACTCACTACCCCGCCTCGATAGCAGCTTGCTCAATTGAACCTCAGGAAAGCACACTGTCTAGCAGGTTCTATTCTTGACACTCCTTCCCAAAACAAGTATTATTAGCCTGATTGAGTGCGTCAACACTGTGTTGACGCATTCACATAAGGGACGAGGTGATTAATGTTTCAAAACGTAGCTGAACTCATACCGGTGATCGCTGCGATTAGCGTCATCGTAGGCGGCATGGCATTCGCCTTCGGCTACTTCTTCAAGGACTATAGAGCTCGTAAGGAGATGAAGATCGCGGAGGCATCCGCCGAACAAATCCTTGCCGAAGCCAAAGCCAAGCAGCGCGAGATTACCCTTGAGGCAAGAGACGCTGCGCTGAAGATTCGCGCCGCTGCGGAGGTGGAAATCCGCGACCGGCGCGCCGATCTACAACGGCAAGAGCGTCGATTGCAGCAGAAGGAAGAGAACCTCGACCGCAAGGTGGAGGCAATCGAGCGGCGTGAGCGCGCAATTGGCCAGAAGGAGAAGGAGACAGATAACGTCCGCAACGAGATCGAGCAAATCAAGCGCGACCAGGTAAGGGAACTCGAGCGGGTTTCGGGTCTCAGTATCAGCCAGGCTAAAGAGCTATTGCTGAAGGCAATCGAGGATGAGGTGAGAGAGGACGCCGCACGACGAATCAGAGAGATCGAGGCTGGAGCCAAGGAAGAAGCGGATCGTCGGGCGCGGCAAATCATTGCAATGTCGATTCAGCGCTGGGCATCGGACCAGGTCGCGGAGACCACGGTGTCTGTCGTGCCGCTGCCAAGCGACGAAATGAAGGGGAGAATCATCGGGCGAGAAGGAAGGAACATCAGGGCGCTGGAGAGCGCGACAGGGGTCGACTTGATCATCGACGATACGCCTGACGCGGTGACGCTCTCTGGTTTCGATCCGGTTCGGCGTGAAATCGCGCGTCTGGCGCTTGGCAAGTTAGTGCTCGACGGACGGATTCATCCCGCTCGCATCGAAGAGGTAGTTCAGAAGGCCAAGCAAGAGGTCGACGTCACCATCAAAGAAGAAGGTGAGCAAGCTGCTATCGAGGCGGGAGTTCCTGGGCTACATCCGGAGTTGATAAAACTGCTTGGGCGAATGAAGTACCGCACCAGCTATGGCCAAAACGTGCTGATGCATTCCGTCGAAGTGGCCCAACTGGCGGCGATGATGGCTGCCGAAATTGGCGCCGACGTACAGATCGCTCGTGTAGCCGGGCTGCTGCACGACCTGGGTAAGGCTGTCGACCACGACGTGGAAGGGCCGCACGCCTTGATTGGCGCTGATCTGGCCAAGCGATTCGGCAAGTCGGCCAAGATCGTTCACGCTATTGCCTCCCACCACGGAGAACAGGAGCCGCAGACAGTAGAGGCGCTTCTGGTGCAAGCAGCGGACGCGATATCAGGGGCCAGGCCAGGAGCGCGCAGGGAGTCGCTGGAGAACTATATCAAACGTCTCGAGGCCCTCGAGGGCGTGGCCAACTCGTTCGCCGGGGTGGAGAAATCGTTCGCCATCCAGGCTGGCCGCGAGGTCCGCATTATCGTCAAGCCAGAGGAGATAAACGACGTCGGAGCGGTTCGTCTGGCCCGCGACATCGTCAAGAAGATCGAGGAAAGCCTGGAGTATCCGGGACAGATCAAAGTTACAGTAGTACGCGAAACTCGAGCAGTGGACTACGCAAAGTAGCCCACTGCCGTTTTGGCACGAAATATTGGCAAGGAGGTGGTCGATAGTTTCAAGCTGAACGGGCCTGACCCTGAAGATGCTAGCCCAGGGTGCCTGGGCGCGGTTCGGCATGACCGTGATCGTCGGCATTTGCGTCATCGCAGCGGCTGTCTCGCGAAGACACAAACGCAACATTTGTGCTGCTCGACATAGATGATTCTGCCGGCAGCGCGATCAGCATCGTGGCGTTTCTTGGAGTTTGTTGCACTTTAGTCGCCTAGATATGCTGGCCCTCCCGATTGCGGGATCCTGATATCGGGACGGCACGTCGAACGTGACGCCGTGCCGGGGTTTAGCTCCGCGGCAGAACGCCCAGAATGCCAAAGAGCTAGCTTGCGCCAGCCTCTGTTTGTCGATTGGACAGGAGGCAAGACAGATGGAGCCAGAAATACTCAAGGTGTCAGCACAGTCCAGACCAGGCGCCGTGGCAGGTGCTATCGCGGGGACGATTCGAGAGAAGGGTAGGGTTGAAGTACACGCCATTGGAGCTGGAGCAGTCAACCAAGCAGTGAAAGCGATTGCAATTGCTTCGCGCTACTTATCTACCAACGGCATCGAGATAGTCTGCATTCCTGCTTTCACAGACATCGTCATAAACGACGAGGAGCGAACGGCGGTAAAGCTTACTGTTGAGAGCAGACACAGGATGGAATAGGAGCTCGCGTTCTCGCAACATCAGGCCTTCACATTGACAGCTAAGATCGATCTACACCTTCACACAACAGCCTCTGATGGCGTGCTGAGCCCTGAGGACCTGGTGGCTTTGTGCGCCAAACTCGGTCTCGAGGCTATCGCCATCACCGACCACGATACTACTGATGGGATACCTGCCGCGCTCAAGGCCGCGGAAGGGACCTCCCTAACCGTCATCCCGGGCATCGAGGTCAGCGCAGACATCCCCAAAGCCGAGGTCCACGTCCTCGGCTATTTCATCGACTACGGCGACAGAGCGCTGCAACGGACCCTGCTCAAGCTGCGCCAGTCGCGAGTGGACCGCGCGCGACGCATGGTGGCGAAACTGGCCGTGATGGGCATGCCAGTTCGGTGGGAGCGCGTGCTTGAAATAGCAGGAGAGGGGGCCATAGGCAGGCCGCACGTCGCCCAGGCGCTCTACGAGAGCGGCTACGTGTCTTCGCCAGCCGAAGCTTTCGCGCTTTACATTGGACGCAACGGGCCAGCGTACGTCGAACGCTACAAGCTGACGCCGGCTCGAACAGTCAAGCTGATCACAAACGCCAAGGGATTGGCAGCGCTGGCGCACCCCATCATTCCCCCAACCCCAAGCGCCGCGCAAGAAGGGAAACTCGACCTCGAATCACTGGTGCCCGAACTGGTTCGCGCGGGGTTGACAGGCATCGAGGCATACTATCCAGGCTACACGCCTGACGACGAGAGACAGATGCTGGGGTTGGCAGGCCGATTCGGTCTCATCGCCACAGGGGGCACCGATTTCCACGGACCGCCGATCACCTCTATCGAGCCAGGTTCTGTCAGGGTGCCGCGAAAGGTGCTGGACGAGATGAGAGAGGCGTTGCGAGGGTTGCGAGGTTAGCGAGCGGTGTCTCCCGCTGCTGTAGGGATTCATAGCGGACGGTTTTTGTAAAGGGAATGATCTTCGGCAGCATCGATGCCCAGGAGACCCTGTGCAAGGGTACCCCATAACCGCCACGTGCGCACTTGGTTGATCGCCATTATGCTGTTTTGCCCTTTGTTTGCGAAGATGCTATAATCCGAACGATTTGTACGCGGAGGTTCGGGGTGATTCGAGACGAAATCGCTCGGTTGGTCAGAGAAGCAGCACGGCGAGCGCAAGCTAAAGGGACGCTTCCGCCGGTCGCAATCACCGAAGTTGCGCTGGAACGCCCTCAGAAGCCGGAATACGGCGATTACGCCAGCACTCTGCCTCTCAAGCTGGCCCGAGCGGCGCGGATGAGCCCAATGGCTATCGGCAAAGCCATCGCCGACGAGTTGCCGCTGGTCGACGCCATCGGGAAAATCGAGACTGCTCCTCCCGGATTCATCAATATCACTTTGAATGAGAAATGGCTGGCAGAGCAGGTCGACGCTATCATCTCCGCTGAGCAGGATTTCGGCAATCTGGACCTGGGCAGAGGCGAGAGGTTGCAGATCGAGTTTGTCAGCGCCAATCCTACAGGGCCGCTGACCGCGGCCAGTGGACGCGGCGGCGCGCTCGGCGATACGCTGGGGAACGTGCTCTCAGCATCTGGCTACAAGGTCGAGCGAGAATACTACGTTAACGACGCTGGTAGCCGAATGGAGGCATTTTACCAGACCGTGTACGCCCGCTACGCCCAAGCTCTCGGGGTAGCGGAAGAAGTGCCACCTGAAGGCTACCACGGCACCTACGTTTCCGACCTGGCGAGTGAGACAGTTCAGGAACACGGCGACAAGTTCTTGAAGATGCCCCGCCAGCAAGCGATCGACGCGCTCGGCAAGATCGCGATCGAGAAAATGATCCAGGCAGCGCAAAGAGACCTGGCCGATATGGGAGTTCGCTACGACTGCTGGTTCAGCGAGCAGAGCCTTTACGATGCGAGCCTGGTCAAGAAGACGCTGGAGATTCTGAGCGAGCGCGGATTTACGGACGAGCGTGAGGGTGCCGTCTGGTTCACTTCGACGTCTCTGGGAGAGGATAAAGACAATGTGCTTGTTCGCAGCAACGGGGTGCCCACCTATTTCGCCTCGGACGTTGCGTATCATTACGATAAGTTCTTCGTTCGAGCCTTCGATCGGGTGATCGACGTGCTGGGAGCTGACCACCAGGGACACGTCCCGCGGATGAAAGCCGCGATTGCGGCCCTGGGCGCAGATCCGAACCGCCTCCAGACGATCGTGCACCAGATGATAACTTTGCGGCGCTGCCGTCTCGATCTGCGCATGTCCAAGCGCACGGGAGACATCGTTTCGCTGAGGGAAGTGCTGGACGAGGTCGGCGCCGACGCTTGCCGCTTCTTCTTCCTGTCAAGGTCAGCCGACAGTCAGATGGACTTCGACCTGGAACTGGCCAAGCGGCAATCGAACGAGAACCCGGTTTACTACGTGCAGTACGCGCACGCGCGCATTGCGAGCATTTTGCGCTATGCTGGCGACGTGGAGTTCGCGCAGGGCAACGTCGACCTTTTGCGCACCGAACCCGAGCAGACGCTCATCAGAAAGATGCTCCAGTTCCCTGAGTTGATCGAGACGGCAGCGACGCAGCTCGAGCCGCACCACCTGACCTATTACGCTCAAGATATAGCCGCAGTCTTCCACTCATTCTACAAGCAGTGCCGCGTCGTCTCCGACGACGTTGAGCTAACCAGGGCACGCCTGAAGCTCGTGCAAGCGGCGAAGATCGTGCTGGCGAAAACGCTTCGGCTGATGGGTGTGGCAGCCCCCGAACAAATGTGAGGCTTGAGGAGTTTGGATGAAGAAGAGAGTCTTCAGTGGCGCAAGACCCACTGGCAAGCAACATATCGGCAATTATATCGGCGCGATTCAGAACTACGTCAGGCTCCAGGAGGACGAAGAGTTCGATTACCGCATTTACTGCGTCGTCGATCTGCACGCGCTGATCAGTTTGCAAGAGACAGAGAATCTTCATCAAAACGCTTACGAAATGGTGCTGGATTGGCTCGCGGCGGGGATGGATCCCAAGAAGAGCATAATCTTCCCGCAGTCGCGCGTGCCTGAGGTATCGGAGCTTCACGTCATCCTGTCCATGATTACGCCGCTCGGCAGGCTATACCGCGTTCCGACCTTCAAGGAGAAGGTGCGCCAGCAACCCGATAACGTGAACTATGGGCTGCTCGGCTATCCCGTTTTGATGACTGGCGACATTATCCTCTACAAGGCAGACACTGTGCCAGTGGGAGAGGATCAGGCGCCGCATCTGGAACTGGCGCGCGAGATAGTGAGGCGCTTCAACAACATTTTCGGCGAGACCTTCCCCGAACCGTTCGTGAGGCTGACGTCGTTTCCCAGGGTGCTGGGCATCGACGGCGTGCAGAAGATGAGCAAATCGCTGAACAACCACATCGAGCTTTCCGCCCCGGCGAAGGAGGTGGAACGCCGCGTGAAGTCGATGGTGACGGACCAGGCACGCGTCTACCGCACCGATCCGGGCCATCCAGAGATTTGCAACGTCTTCTCACTGCACAAGTTCTACTCGCCAGACCGTCTGGAGGAGATCGCAGTTGATTGTCGAGGGGCAAAGATCGGCTGCGTGGACTGCAAGATGATGCTGGCAAACAACCTGAACAAAGCTCTCGATCCCTTCCGAGAAAGAAGGGCGCAGTTCGCCACCGACCCGAACCTGGTGTGGGATATCCTGGAAGACGGCACGAAGCGCGCGCGGGCAATCGCTTCACAGACGATGGCTAAGGTGCGGCAGAAGGTCGGCTTAGCCTAGGTGCTTCTTCCGCAGCTTGCTCCAGGTCGAGACGAAGTGAACCAACGGGCTGGAGAGGCGTCCGACCACTTTCCCTCGGGCCAGGCTAAGCAGGAACTCTTCCTTCGTCTCGAATGGTGGCATTTCTACGTAGGCGCGGCCAAGCTCGTAAGTGCAATGAGCGTCGGAGCCTGCGGCCCGCAGCAGGTTGCTGTTTCGAGCCAACTCCTCGGCGCGAAGATTATCCGCCTGGACCGTTATCCTGGCGTTGTAAACCTCGATTATGTCAATTTGGGGGAGTAGCTCAAGCAGCTTGCTCTCCTCCAGGCGGGAACGCCTCAGGCGGTCGAAGGGATGAGGGATATAGACCAGTCCACCCTGCGCCTTGATCTGCGCAACCGTCTCCTCAGGGGAGAGGTCAGGAGGAATCTCTTCCCGAATGAACAGGCCGATTATCTCGCCGTGTGTGGTCTTGATTTCCTCGCCTACGATGATCTTCAACGGCACGTTAGGGGGGCAGGTGCTCGATCATCTTTTCCGCGCCATACGTCGTGTTGTGATCGGTGATGGCGAGACAATCGATATGCCGCCGGCGAGCAGTTTCGATGACCGTCTCCAGTGACATCGAGCCGTCACGCGAGTAAAGAGTGTGGATGTGAAAATCTGTTTTCATCGACCTCGGTCTTCAAAGATTGGTAGCATCAACTGGCTCTCGTCGGAATCCGCGTCAGGGCATCGAGTATCGGCTTCGGCGCCTCGGATGCCAGTTTCATCAGATTGCGAACCTGTTCTATCTGTTCCATTCGCTCCGGCGAGCCAGTCAGCACGTATCCTCGGCCTCGCCAAATGCGAACCAACTCCCCCCAGTCACGAACTCGCTCAGCGCGACAAGCCTCGCTCAAGCGCGTTCTAACAAGCGAGGTGCCTACGCCCAATCTGGCGGCGACCGTCGCACACTTGTGCCCCTGATCCAGCAGGGGCAGCGCATCGTTGGCATCGACAGGCGAGCACCGATGGTGTGTTGCGGAGTAGTAGTCCATCTCGTGCACCAGGAGGGCTTCCGGCGTGCTCGGAGGAACCTTGCCCCACCGTCCGTGATGTGAGGCGATGATATGCCAGATATGATCGAGCTCCTCAGGTGCCAGCGAAATGGCGGCCGTGAACTGCACCTCGCGCAGGAGATTCATCGCCTCGCAAACCGCCTCGGCAGGCGACGTACTCATCAGATAGCTATGGGAAATCGCTCGCCCTTGCCGCGTGCTGAGCTTGCTGAGGTCGTGCAGGAGGCTGCCAATGGTTATGGCATCGAGGCCAAGATAAGGGAACTTCTCTTGCCATTCGGGGAATCTATCTAGGCAGAGAAGGGTCACGTCCACGGTATGGACAAACACTGGCACGCCACGGTCTTTAATCTGCCATAGATCCTGCATTTGGGGTGAAGCCACGAGGGCGCTGACCAGGGCTCGAAGCTTTGTCTTTGCCACGCATCAATCCTTCCCTAAGGCTGGGCCGCTTAGCGACCGGGTCACGGAGAGGTTAACGGCCCGGGAACGTGGCGTATTGTAGCACAAGAAGTGAGCAGTTACAATGAACCGAGCGACACAAGGGTGGATTTTCACCAGGCTTCAACAGGAAAGATGGGCAGGCAGAAATAGAATATTGAGCCCTTCTCGGGGTTGTCCTCGGCTCCACGAGGGGGGCTCTCGAACCAGATACGTCCTCGGTGCCCTTCGATTATGCCGCGTGTGATATAAAGGCCCAGGCCCAGGCCCACGGCGCAAGGGCCAGACGCCGCGCGATAGAATCGCTGGAAGATGAAAGGCTGCTTTTCCTTCGGAATGCCAGCGCCGTAGTCTCTACAGGACACAAGGGCCTCGCCGTTGCTTCTCCTGGCCACGATATCAACGGGCCCGCCTTCTGGCGAGTACTTGATGGCATTGGATATAAGGTTGGTAAATACCTCCTCGATGCGGTGTCTATCCGCATTTACCCAGAGTGAAGCATCGGCCTTCAGCCGCAGAGAGTGTTTGTCGCTGGTTATCTGCAATTTCTCTACCACTTCGCTGGCCAGGCGGGCCAGATCGAAAGGATTCTTGCTCAACTCGAAGCGCCCTGACTGAATGCGTGTGACGTCGAGCAATTCCTCGATCAACTCTTGCATGCTGTCCGCCTGATGATTGATGACCTCCAGGCTCCTCAGGTCCTCCTCTCGCCCCGACTCACGAGCCAGCCTGCGCGCCAGTAGCTGGGCAAAGCCTTTTATCGAGGTGAGTGGCGTTCTCAGCTCGTGGGAGGCGATCGAGAAAAACTCGTCTTTGAGACGATCCAATTCACGCTCCTCGGTCACGTCGCGCGACACGGTCAGGCCAAGTACGATCTGGCCGCTTTCGTCCTTGATCGGGCAGCCGCTGAAGACCAGGCATCGCTTCACGCCATCAGCCCCCCACGACACGAGTTCGTGGTGAACGAATCTTTCGCCGCGAATGGCCTTGCTGATCGGTTGCTCCTCAATTGTGACAGGACGACCGTCGGGAAACGATATCGGAAGGGAGGCAAGTTCCTCTACGCGCGAACCCATCTCATCGGGAGACTTGAATCCATGCAGGGCCGCGGCCGCGGGATTGCAGCGCATAATCCTGCCAGTTACGTCCGCGATGACCACTCCTTCAGTCAAGCTATCGATGATGCCATCTAGCTGGGCTACCCTTCGATTTGAGATTTGCGCGGTCTCGCGCAGTTCGGCGATCGTGCGCTCCAACTGGTTCTCGATCATATCGTTGAGCTTCTTCAGCTCGCGATTCTTGACGTCAAGCGCACTGAAGGCAGATTGCAGTTCCATATAAGGCCGTCGCACCGCCGAACCGAAAAGCGCGCTGAAGATGAAGTAATAGGAAATTACTTCGTAGACGTGGCCCAGCAGGTTGTAGGTATCGTAGGCTGCAGCATAGAGTGTGAACGATAGCTCGCTAAACACGGTGACGATCAGACCCATGGTAAGCACCTTGAAGAACTGATTGCCCGTGCTCAGATAGGCCCTGAGGTAAACTAGGGCCGCGGCCACCGCCAGCGCCACAACCAGATATTCCAGCCCGATCTTGAGAGGCGATAGCCCATGGCCAGCGACGAACATCGGCGGGATGCGGTCGGGGAAAAAAGAGACCACGACGAAGACGACAGTTGTCACGGCTACGTTTAGCCCCAGCAAAGGTCCGCGTCGCAGAAGCGGGTTTCGAGAACGAGGATCCACGAAGGCGGCAACAAGGAGCGAGAATGCCAACCACAATCGAAAGGATAGCCAGTACAGGATGCCCTTGTCGACCGAACTCGGGGTCACGAACTCAGGCATTCCCGGAAACGAGAGGGCGTGCATCACGTCGATAGCGGCAACCGCAAAGAAGGCCGTCCCAATAAAGATTCCCTGCGCGTCTCTCATCTCTCTGCTGGCGTGCCAGTAAACCGCGAAGATGGAAAAGCCGACGACGAAGCTGGCGGTTTCCAGGAAATAGTGAACTGGTAGATAGACGTCGGCCGTGAACACGACGTAGAAGTACGGTTGTGACAAAGTCGCCAGTACGAGAACCAGAGCTGAAGCTGCGACGACCGCAAGGATAGGCCATAGCGAACCCAGCAAGGATGTCGGCCAGAGAGCTCTCTGCTGTCCAGTTTGCGCAGTCCTGTTCATAATTCAATCGTACACCCGGTTGCCGCGAATGTGCAACCGAGTACAGTATTGTTGATACGCCTGGGGAATCGAGCCACCCGGACCAGAACTTTGCTGTACGGGGGCGCAGAGATCGTCTTCAAGGAGACGACCGGCACGGTGACGCCGCAAATCGTCGAGACGCTCAGAAGAAAAATGCGCTCGGAGCCTTGAAAGAACTACCCGGCCACAGCGACTCCACGGCGCTATTCGCCGTGGAGTCGCGCCTTCTTGGCGAGCAGTTCTTCGCGAGACTCGACGTGGGAGGGATCGGGCACGCAGGCATCGACAGGACAAACAGAAGCACACTGTGGCTCGTCGTAGAAGCCGACGCACTCGGTGCATCTATTAGGGTCGATCACGTATCTATCTGGTCCCTCGCTGATGGCGTTGTTAGGGCACTCTGCCTCGCAAGCGCCACAGCTAATGCACTCCTCGTTGATCATCAAAGCCATTGTCGCAACTCCTTTCGATACCTGTATTTTGGGAATAGTACGATTCTCAAAACGTATTGCCCGCCGCCACCCTTGTGTGCTCAAGAATGGGCAGGGCTACGAGGGACGCAATGAATTGCGCCCCTACATTCTTTTCGCCAGCGCTATCTCTATCCTCTGGTGTCATCAATGGCGCCGAGCTTTCTCTCGAAAGCATGGTAGGCATCATGGCCGCGTAGAGCAAACACGACCTCTTCAAGAGAAGTAGGTCTAGAGAGATGGTCTCGCACAGCGCCGATCATTATCTCCGCGGCCTCGTCCAGAGGGAAGCCCCCTACGCCCGTGCCGAGAGCGGGGAAGGCGATACTCTTCAATCCCAACTCCTCCGCACGCCTCAGGCTGTTGACGGTCGCAGCACGGATCTTGTGCGCATCTGTTGTCAGATCCAGGCCCATTACCGCCGCGTGGATGACGTATTCGGCCTTTAGACGTCCAGCGTGGGTGACAACCGCTTCCCCCACAGGAATCGGCCCTTTCTTGACCGCTTCGTCCTCGATCTCCTGGCCACCAGCCCGCTTAATAGCGCCGGCGACCCCCGCGCCCATCCACAGGTGATTGTTCGCAGCGTTCACGATGGCATCCGTGGCTAGCTCGGTGATATCACCCTGAAACAGGCTTATCGCGGGCATAGGCGATCCTCGTTACTCGCTCAACTTGAACTCGCGCAGGCCGTAGTAGTTGTCGGATCGAATGATCTTCTCGATGAAATCCGGTTCGTAGTTATGCGGCTTGCTGGAAAGGGGAATCCACTCCGCAAGCTTCTCCCGTATGGTTTCGGCATCGGCTGGCTGATTGGAATACGCGAGGAATATGCGAAATATGGCTTCCAGCACTGGCGTCTCGGTGGTAATATACCCCTTGGACTTCAAGCAGCACGAGCGAATGACCGCGAAGGGATTGGCGCCGTAAGGCACGATTCTGGTCTCGTACACTACCCTGCCAGTCTGTTGATTAAGCGTTGGCACCTTCTCTTTAGTTTCAGTACCTATTTTTTCCTTGCAAGGCGAGCAGAACCTTGCCTGAGCCATCACCTTGAACGACCGATTGTGTTCGTCGTACCAACGCATATCTATGAAGAACTTCGGTCTTTCCTTTTCTTCCACCCGCGTCAGCTCTAATTCGTCCGGCAAGGCTAAACCTCCTAGTCGGGTTTCCACAGTCCCTCACTAACTTTTTTCCAATTCTACAGCAAACAGCCATATAACGCAACAAAGCAAAAGAAGGTGCTTTCCTAACGGGCAAGCTTCGGCGCTTCATTCTCCCCAATAACTGCAGGGTCCCAGTTTTCCTTAGACGAAGCCCAATCTCGGACTGAAGCCTAAGAAGAATATGGCGACGAAGTAGATCGCGTTGATCGCGAGCCCCAGCGGCACTCCCAGCTTCGCCCACTCGCTACTCTTGATGCCGAGCTTGCCAGCGGAGATGATGTTCGGGATATTCCCAGGGATCAGCATCCCGCCCGAAACGAGCAGGCCCATGAGCGCGGCGTTGATTTGAGCCTGAGTCATGGAGGGGGCGATCTCCGCGGCTGTCAGGGTGGCATTATCGAGGATTGCCGAGACCATGTTCAGCCAGAAGAGAATTGTGGCGGGTAACAGGGTGAAGTATTTGTTGATGATGACCTCCATACCCGCCCCGAGTAGAAACAGCGCCGCGACGAACGCGTACACCTTAATCGCCCTGACGAAGACTTCTTTCAGGCCACCTGCGGCCACAGCGACCTCGACCCTGTGTACGTGCCTGGATGATTTCTTGCCCACGTGGAAGACGCCGAACAGGCCGCATCCCACAACCCCCAGAGTGACGAGTATGCCGAGCTGATCGAACAGGTACCAGAAGCCCGCGTGGTATGGTGCGCTAGACAGCTTGACGACGGCGATTGTGGAGAGCGGCTCGCCAAGTGGCGTGAGCACTGCGCCGAGGCCTATGGAGAAGCAAGAGATAATCACGAGATTCGTCTTGTCCTTGTGACGAAGCGGCATCAGGTTTGTTACCTCGACGAGCAGCAGGGCCGCGATTATGGCCGTGATGACGCTCGACAGCAGCCCCAGTCCCACGACGATTACAAAGACCGCCAGGTTCATAGGGACGACCTTCAGGGCGCTGTTCACTGCCCTCTCGAAAGCTCGTCGGCCATAGAAGAAGACGAGGCCCGCTACCAACACCGCGGGAACAATGCCCCTCGCGATGGGCTCTTCGACAGCCTGCCTTACTAACTCCAACCCCCACTTGCTGGTCACCGTCACCGCCAGCGCGCCCATCACAAAGAGAAATATCTCGAGGTTCTCTTCGACTATCCTCACCTTGAACGGGAAGATCAGCACGATCAGGAAAACCACGAACAGAACTATATCAATTGCACTTGGCTCTACCATCGGACCACCTCTCCCCCCTATCTTCTTATTCTGCTCACTTTTCTCCCCGACCATCATCGTCCTTGCGCAGAGGGGTCGCGCAGCGGACGCATTTGTCGGCTTCGGCGGAGTTAACAAGGAAACAACGAGGACAAGTGACGACGCTCACAGACGAAACCTGGATGGCCGACGCCACCAGCGCCAGGCCACCCAGGGCGATAACGACTCCGAGAAGATAGATGAAAATTGCCCAGTTTCCTGGGCCTATCATTCCCGAGAGCACGCGTACGAAAACAATGCCTACTACAATCAGAAACAGTCCTAACCAGGTACGACGCTGACGGAACACGAGTATCCTCGGCGCTCAGCGCAGCAATCCCACGTAGATGCCCGCGATGATGGCGGTGGTGATCACGCCAGCGACGTTGGGCCCCATGGCGAACGGAAGGATGACTGCCCTTTTGTTCACAGCGAAGGCACACTTTTGGGCAACCTTGGCCGTCGTCGGCATACACGACACGCCCGCGATGCCTATAAGTGGATTGGTCTTGCCTCCTGAAAGCCAGTAGGTCACTACGCCAGCAATTAGGCCGCCAATCCCTGATACGAGCAGAGCGACCATCCCCAGGATCATTATCAGGACGATTCTTGGATCCGTAACAACGCTGACGCTGAGCAAGGCACCCAGCACAAAGCCCAGGAAGAAGCTCGAACCTGTGAGCACTACCTCGTCGAGGAACTTGCGGTAACGCGGGATATCGGCCTCTTTGACAATCACGCCAATGAAGAACGAAGCGAATAGTGGCGCGGCCACAGGGAATAGGAGCGAAAGCACTGTGCCTGCCAGGACGGCAAAGGCCAGCTTCTGCCGCGAAGACACCTTTGGAATGGAGCGCAAGTCCATCACAATGCCCTGCATATGCTTGGGCACGAACAGCTTAATCATGTACGGGTAGATCGCATAGGTGATGCTCAGATATACGTAGGCTACCACCGAGATAGGCACGAAGAGGTGCTTGGCCAGTTCCAAAGACGTAAACAATACCATTGGACCATCTGCCCCGCCGACGATAGCGATGGCAGCAGCCTCCTTGTAAGTGAAGCCGAAGGCAACGGCCAACGGGAACGTCAGAATCGAGCCCAACTCAGCGGCCACAGCTATCAGCATGCTGGTAAATGGTCGGGCGATCAGGAAGTCCAGGTCGGTGATTACGCCAATGCCCATAAACACCAGACAGGCGATGAGGCTGTTGGAGAAAGTCAGGTTGTACACTGGCTGGAGGAAAAAGATCTGCATCCCGTTAAGCACGTCATCGGGTTTGGCCAGCATAGGGTCGACGAAGAGGTTCGTAAGCCTTCCGTCCATAGTGAGGATAGCGCCGTTGACCAGGGCCATGGCCAGGCCCATTGGCATCAGAATCAGCGGGTCCAGGATTTCTTTAGCGCTAAGATAGATGAGCAGAAGCCCCAGAGCAATGAGAGCGATACGAATCGCGACAGTCGTCGCGTCCATTTGACCGAAGGTAGAGACCCCCTCGAATACTCTCGCAAGTTGGTCGATCACGCTATCGCCCCCTCTTTCTTAGCACCCTCTTCCACGCTGGGAACCTTTGGCTTAGCGCGCTCGGCGGTAGCGCGACGAATGACCACGATAACCACACCGACGAAAAGGGCAACGACTAGAGTGAGGACATATACACCCATAACGAAGATCAATGCGTTAACAGCCTCCAATTCGCCCTCCGCAAATGTTGATATTGACTAGTCCCTCAGGAGAGAGCTGCCGCACGCGGGGAACCACCGCATCACTACAGTAGAGCCATTATGAGGGAAACCACCTAGCTCACGGTTAGGCGCAGTATATCACAGATATGACGGGATTACAATAATGTGCCATATTCCGAGGCAGCAAATCACTTGACAAGATAGAGCAGGAACTGTAGATTCGAGGAGAACGATCTATCTCGGCCAGAGCCGCGCGAACACATAGCCAGATGTTCTGGTCGTCACCCCTGGGCCGAATTCTCAATTCAATACCAAATGTGGAGGCGCTTAATGGAAGTAAAGCAGGTTTGCATTCTCGGGGCTGGTACTATGGGGCATCAACTTGCCCAGTCATTCGCGACGGCGGGCTTCGGCGTGTCGATGTACGACGTGCAAGACGTTTTTGTGGAAAAGGGCCACAGCACCATCAAAGGAAATCTGCAGCGCTTTTTCGTCGACAAAGGCAAGATGACACAGGAACAGGCCGACGCCATTCTCGGCAGGATCAAGCCCACGACCAGCTTTGAGGATGCCGCTAGAGACGCAGACCTTGTCGTCGAGGCCATCCCTGAGATCATGGAACTCAAGAAGGAGACGTTCAAGAGGCTCTCCGCGGTATGCCGCCCTGACACGATTCTCGCTTCGAACACGTCATCGCTGAGCATAACCGAGATGGCATCTGTGTCCACCAATCCTGAGCGGGTCATCGGCATGCACTTCTTCAATCCGGTGGCGGTCATGCGCCTGGTAGAGATCGTGCGCGCCTTTTCAACTTCGGAAGAGACAATTCAGGTAATCAAGGAGATTTCCGAAAAGAGACTGGGCAAAGAGACTGTCGTCGTCAAGGACAGCCCGGGCTTCATCACCAGCCGCATGGTCAGCGTGATCTCCAACGAGGCAGCCTGTATGCTTCAGGAGGGCCTGGCGAGCGCCGAGGACATCGACAAGGCGATCAGGCTGGGGCTGGCGCATCCGATGGGGCCATTGGAGCTCCAGGATTACACGAGCGGTGTCGGCCTCTGCCATGAGGTAATGACCTACCTGCAGCAGGAATTCGGCGATCCCAAGTATCGCCCGGCCTTTCTCCTGACTCAGCTAGTGCGTGCCGGCCGTCTCGGGCGCAAGACAGGCAAAGGCTTTTACGATCCAGCCAGATAGACGTCGTCACACTACATAGCGCTTTGGATAAGACTACGGCCTGTAGTCGCCTGGCATGGCCCTCACCCTAACCTCTCCCTCTGGGAGAGGAGATGATTGGCTGGCAATGCACGACTTTGAAAAGGCATTGTTCGCGTTGACACCGCTACTGCAAGCGTAATATACTTGGCCTGGCGCAAAGTCCAGGGGAGGGGAATTGGAGCTTTTCTCGGCGCTGGCAAGCATCGTGATCATCGACCTGGTGTTGAGTGGCGACAATGCCGTCGTCATCGGCATGGCTGCCCATAGCCTGCCAGAGCGGCAAAGGAAGCTGGCGATTGCGATCGGAGGTGCTGCCGCGGTCGCGCTGCGGGTAGCGAGCACAGGCGTCGCCTCCATGCTACTCCTAATCCCTGTGCTTAAGCTTGTGGGCGGCCTATTGCTGATCTGGATCGCTTTCAGCCTGCTCGAAGAGGAAGAAGAGGACCACGAGCGCACCAAGCTGGCCAGCAGCTTCCGCACCGCCATCCAGACCATCCTAATGGCCGATTTCGTTATGAGCCTGGACAACGTCCTCGCCGTTGCGGGAGCAGCGCACGGAGATGTCCCGCTGCTCATCTTCGGACTCGCGCTCAGCATGCCCATCATTATGTTCTCGGGAAGCATAGTCGCAGCGCTGATCGATCGCCTATGGTGGCTGGCCTACGTCGGCTCCGGCGTGATCGCCTGGACTGGCGCCGCGATGGTGATCGAGGATGAGTCACTCCACAGCGCCATCGCCGGGCTGGATTTCCTGAAGCTAGCGTTCCCGGCGCTGACGCTCGTGGTCGTCGTTGCCTCCTCGCATTGGTTCCATCGGCGCCCTGGCAGGGCGATTAACCCCAAGACTAATGTCATTCAAGCTATGCCTGACGCTTGCTCTGAGGAGACAGGGGAATAAAGCGTTTGGCGATTGTCCCCCTGCATAGCGTGTGTTATAATAGCGCCGCTCAGCGACCCAGAATAAGAGAACTTTCTACGGAGCAGTAGAAGGAGGAATGATCGATGCGACCATACTTCGAGAAGATGACGGAATTCGGGAAACCTCTATCCGATGGCCTGAAGAAACGGATGGAGGAAAGCGTCTCACAGATCAAAGAAGTAGAAAATGGAATCGCCGAAGCTGTAGAAAAAGTCAGGAACGCTGGCCTTCCTGCCGAGACGCTGAACAAGCGGGGCGAATGGACTGTTTATCAAAGGCTCGAATATCTGCTTGATCCTGGCACCTGGTGCCCGTTGCACACCCTGTACGACCCAATGGACGAGGAGTCGGGAACCACTGGAGTGGTAGACGGCATAGGCAGGATCAGCGGAAGATGGGCGGTCATTATTGGCTTTGACAACAAGGTGTTGGCTGGGGCGTGGATCGCCGGCCAGGCCGAGAATATCTTGAGAGTAACCGATCTGGCCAAACGGCTCAACGTTCCTCTCGTTTGGCTGGTCAACTGCAGTGGCGTAAAACTGACCGAGCAAGAGAAAGTGTACGCCGGCCGAAGGGGCAATGGTACGACCTTCTTCAGACACGCCGAGCTGGAGAAGCTGGGGATTCCTGTTCTGGCTAGCATCTGGGGCACCAATCCAGCCGGCGGAGGTTATCAGGGAATAAGCCCAACGTACCTTCTCGCCCACAAGAACTGCAACATCGCGGTTGGAGGCGCTGGAATCGTGAGCGGGATGAGCCCCAAAGGATTCTTCGACGAGGAAGGGGCCGAGAGTATCATCGCCGCCACTAAGGGATTTAAGGAAGTTCCTCCTGGACGCGTAGAAATCCACTACGATTCCACAGGCTTCTTCAAGGCAGTGTACGAGACGGAAGAGGGAATACTAGACGGGCTAAAGGACCTGATGAAAGCTATGCCCGCTTACGACCCCAGGTTCTTCAGGGTGGCGGAACCGAAGGCCCCTCGATTCGATCCCAGCGAAATCGATTACATTATCCCCTTTAACCAGAAACAGTCTTACAACTTTGACGAAGTCGTGGCCAGGCTCACCGACAACAGCGAGCACATGGAGTTCAGGCCTGACTACGGGCCAGAGGTTTACACAGGGTTAGCCAAAGTGGATGGCCTTCTGGTGGGCATAATCGGCAACCGGCAGGGCTTTCTGCCAAAAGGATATCCCGAATATGCGCCTTATCCAGGAATTGGGGGCAAGCTTTATCGGCAAGGGCTCATTAAGATGAATGAGTTCGTAACGCTCTGCGGCAGAGACCGAGTCCCCATAATCTGGTTGCAGGATACCACAGGTATCGACGTAGGCGATTACGCCGAGAAGGCCGAACTGCTGGGGCTTGGCCAGTCGTTGGTTTACTCGATCGAGCAGACTGACGTCCCGATGATGATGGTTGTGTTACGGAAGGGAACGGCGGCTGCCCACTACATTCTGGGTGGTCCCACGGCTAACAACAACAACGCTTTCTCCCTTGGAACACCTACCACCGAAATCTACGTGATGCACGGCGAGACCGCCGCCGTGGCATCGTTCGCCAGGAGGCTGGTCAAGGAGCAGGAGGCGGGCCGACCTCTGCAACCCATTATAGACAAGATGAATGCTCTGGCGGCAGAGTATACCGCAAAGTCCCGCCCTGCTTACTGTGCTAAAATGGGGTTTGTCGACGAGATAGTCTCCTTTGGGGCTATCCGCAAGTATATGGTAGCTTTCGCTAACTCTGTTTACCAGAACCCTAAGTCGATCTGCCCGCAGCATCATATGGTTCTCCCAAGGATCATACGAGGGTAGAGACGGCCTGATCGGAAGCAGCATACGCATCAACCCAAAACATTGAGCATTTGAGACCGACGCGGTTTTCGAAAACCGCGTCGGTTTACGTTGTTGGGCTAGTGGCTGCTCGATTGAATGCCAACAGATTCGAGCGCTTGACTTTTGATAGGGCATCGTGTAGTATGCGAACTGGTGGTCCTGGCTTCCTGCGATCACCACATGCCTCGTTATGCCCATCGCAAGATTGCGACTCCAAGGTCAGTCGGTCGTAGCCAACGCTCAGACAACTGCATTTTCAATGGAGAAAGGAGATACTAATGGACTTCCGACTTAGCGAAGAGCAAATCGCGATGCGGGACCTCGCGCGCGACTTCGCGGAAAAGGAAATTGCCCCGATCGTCGAAGAAGATGAGAAACACCACAAGTTTCGCCCCGAAATAGTGAAGAAGATGGGCGAACTTGGCTTTTTCGGGGTCAATATGCCCGAGGAGTACGGCGGAACTAACATGGGCGTTCTCAGTTCCGTCATTATGACCGAGGAAATCACCAGAATCAGTCCTTCGTATGGTCTTCCCTTCAACATGCAAACGTTTGGTCCTGGTTTCGTTATTCTCAACTACGGCTCAGAAGAGCAAAAACAGAAGTATCTCCCTGCCCTGATTAACGCCGATATCTTCGGCTGTTTCGCCATCACCGAGCCTGGCTCTGGCTCTGACGTGGCGTCGATGAAGACAACCGCCGAAGAGCGAGATGACTGCTTCGTGTTGAACGGACAGAAGACGTGGATTTCCAACGCGCAAGTAGCAGACATCGGCGTCGTTTACGCCTACACCGATAAAGCTGCCAGGGCAAAGGGAATCTCGGCCTTCATCGTCGATTTGAAGAACACTCCAGGCGTCACCACAGTTCCCATCGAATCGAAGGTCGGACTCTTCAGCGCGCCAACTGGCGAGATCATCTTCGAGGACGCCAAGATTCCCAAGGACGCCCTTGTCGGCCAGCGGGGCGACGGCTTCAAGATCTGCATGACCCAGTTGGACAACACGCGCCTTAGCTGTGCGGCACGCGCTGTCGGCGTCGGGCGCGGCGCTATCGAGGCAGCGGTAAAGTACGCCAACGAGCGAACACAGTTCGGCGTGCCGATTTCCGATTTTCAGATGATCCAGGACCAGATAGCCCAGATGTACGTCGAGAATGAGGCCGCTAGGCTGTTGGTATGGCGGGCAGCGTATAACAGGGACCAGGGTGCCAAGAATACCCTCGAGGTATCGACGGCCAAGTACTTCGCCGCCGAAGCCGCGGTCAAGGCGGCTGGCGAGGCTATCAAGATCTTCGGCTCCTACGGTTTCTCGACAGAGTATCCCGCGGAGCGCTTCTTCCGAGACTCGAAGTCCTTCCAGATAGTGGAAGGAACCTCCAACGTCCAGAAGATGATCATCGCTGGATTCGTGCTCGGCAAGAGGAAGTAACTCAGACAGCGACTAGAAATGACGGGGTCGCCCTTTCGCGTTGATTGGCGCAACCCCGTCATTCGGTGTCGTGCCCATCTCCACGTTGTTCCGCGTAACCGTGGAGAACGTGGTCATGGCCCAAGAGATGTCGAAGAGAATTGGAGAGGTAGGTCGCCTCTTCTAGCATAAGCACGCCGAACTTCCTCGGCGTGCTTGCCAAAACAGCAATATTGGAGGGAAATAAAAATGGCCGAGCAGATTACTGCACCAATGGTTGGCAAGATAATCAAGCTGCACGTCAAGGTTGGCGATCACGTGGGGGAAGACGATCCCGTCGTGACGATGGAAGCCATGAAGACCGAGATGCCGCTGGTTTCACCTATCGACGGCACGGTCAAGGAAATCCGCGTCCAGGCAGGCCAGCAGGTCGAAGCAGACGACGTCGTCGCCGTCGTCGAATAGCTGTTCAACGTTCTGGCATTACCCGCGCTGTCGGCTCGTTGGCAGCAGCGAGCAACATCGCCAGACATGAGATTCGCGTGGCTCTATACGATATTACGCAAGTGAAAGCGAGTGCTGCTGGGCGACGTCTGGCAGCACTCGGAACACTTTAGGCCCAGATCTAGGAGAAACACTACCATGACCGTAGCTTCGGGGATTTCCTTTCAAGAGGCTCTTGCACTAACCAGGTTGCAGGACAAGGACGACATACTCGAACTTGTGGACCGGGCCAGTGAAATTCGAAAGAAATACAGGGGCGATTCCGTCGATCTTTGCTCCATAACCAATGCCAAAAGCGGACGGTGCGAAGAAGACTGCATCTATTGCGCCCAGTCGGCAAGACATTCCACACACGCAGACGTGTACGGGATGAAAAGCGTGGACGAGATCGTTGCCCACGCCAAAGTCGCCGAAGAAGCGGGATCTCATCGCTTCTGCATCGTCACCAAGGGGCGATCCTTGCCACCGGCTGATTTCGAGATCGCTTTGCGAGCTACCGAGAGAATAGCGAAAGAGACATCCCTGAAGCGATGCGCATCGATGGGGCTACTGGACGACGACCGCGCTCAGGCCCTCAAAGAGGCGGGGCTTTGTCGCTACAACCACAATCTGGAGACGTCCAGGAGCTACTACGACCGCATATGTACGACGCATACATACGACGATCGAGTCGCAACCATCCTGGCCCTTAAGAGGGCGGGGATCGAAACGTGCGTGGGTGGAATTCTGAATATGGGCGAGACCGAGGAACAGAGGATAGAGCTCGCGTTCGAGCTGAAAGAGATCGAGCCAGACTCGGTTCCGATGAACTTCTTGAACCCGCGGCCAGGCACGCCGCTAGAGGGATGGCCCCTTCTCACGCCTTTGGAGGTCGTGAAATACATCGCGATCTTCCGGCTCGTGATGCCCAGGGCGATCATCCGCATCGCCGGCGGGCGGAAAGAGAACCTTGGAGATCTCCAGCCGCTGGGCATTAAGGCTGGCGTGGATGGCCTGCTTATCGGAAACTACCTCACCACTATAGGCATAGATCCCTCCCAAGACCTGGCTATGTTGCGTGAGCTTGGATTAGACATCTCCAGAAAGTGACGACCATGTCTTCAGTAGCTGGCGATGTCCGTCTAACTGACTTCCTCCAGACAGAGCTAACACAGCTAACAAATGAGGGGCTTTATCGCGCCTGTCGCCTGATAGAAGGCGAGCAGCTTCCGCGAGTCCGTTTGGCAGGACAACTCACCATTATGCTCTCGTCCAATAACTACCTTGGGCTGGCGACACATCCAAAGCTGAAGGATGCCGCAAAGCAAGCGATCGACGTTTATGGTTGTGGCGCCGCCGCATCTCGCCTGATCGCAGGTAATATGGAGCTGCACGAGAAGTTAGAGGAGAGGATCGCACGCTTTAAGGGTGCCGAGGCCGCTCTCGTTTTCAACTCAGGCTATACTGCCAACGTTGGAGTTTTGTCCACGCTGGTTGGTCCCGGCGATGTGGTATTCAGCGATGAACTAAATCACGCCAGCATTATCGACGGCTCGAGACTCAGCAAGGCGGAGATCAAGATATATCCACACAAAGACATGAATTCGCTTGAGGCAATGCTTTCGACCTCACCAACTGGGGGGCGGAAGCTCATCGTAACGGATGGCGTGTTCAGCATGGATGGGGACATCGCCCCACTCCCTGACATCGTGACCCTCGCCAGACGATTTGGAGCGGCGATAATGGTAGACGATGCTCACGCCACCGGAGTGTTGGGTAAGGACGGACGCGGCATCGCGAGCTTCTTTGGACTGGAAGACGCGATCGACATCCAGATGGGCACTCTCAGCAAAGCCCTCGGCTGTTTTGGAGCCTATGTGGTGGGCAGCAAACAACTGAAAGAGTTTCTCGTTAATAAGTGTAGAGCGTTCATATATACCACCGCGCTGCCGCCTTCCGTGATTGCCAGCGCTCTCGCCGCCTTCGATCTGTTGGAAAACGAGTCGTGGCGTCGTGAGACGCTTCACGCCCACGCCGATTTCCTGAGAGAGGGGCTCCGCAACCTGGGCTACGACTGTTCAGGCAGCGAGACCCAGATTATTCCGGTGCTCATCGGAGATTCCGCTCGAACCGTCTCGCTTAGCCAGAGATTGCTCGCGAAAGGGGTCTTCGCGTGCGGTGTTCGCCCCCCGACCGTGCCAGAGGGGAAGTCACGATTGCGAGCGACGGTGATGGCAACGCACAGTCAGGAGGACCTTCAGCAGACTCTCGACGCTTTCGCCGCAGCAGGCAGGGAGCTGAAACTAATTGGTTGATGCAAAAGGCATTTTCGTTACTGGCACAGACACGGGCGTCGGCAAGACGGTAGTCGCGGGAGTGCTGGCGGCCCTATTCAAAGCCAAAGGGATAGACGTCGGAGTTATGAAGCCCGTTCAGAGCGGCGGCATTCGCGAAAATGGCCAGCTAGTCTCCGAGGATTGCCGTTTCCTGATGAAGGCGGCGCAAGCAGACGACGATATTGCGCTGGCGAATCCGTATTGTTTGGAGCCTGCTCTATCTCCGAACGTGGCCGCCCAAGTCTCAGGGGTCACGATCGATCCTCGCGTCATTACGTCGGCCTTTCACAAACTGGCAAGGCACCACGATCTGGTGATCGTCGAAGGCGCAGGGGGACTGTTGGTACCGATCGAGGGTGACTTCCTGATTGCCGATCTAATACAGGCCCTGGATATCCCCGCGGTTGTGGTCGCCCGCCCTAGCCTGGGCACCATCAATCACAGCCTCCTCACTATAAGGTGCGCACAGCATATGGGCATCAAGCCGATAGGCGTTGTTATCAATGGCTTTCGCGATGACACAGCGGGAATGGCCGAGAAGACCAGTCCCGAGATAATAGAACGGCTATCCGGAGTGCGTGTTATCGGCATCTTGCCCTATCTGCCATCTGTCGACGTGTCCGAGGCTCGACTGGGCAATCTAATCGAAGTGGCCAGCCAGCGCCTGGATCTGAGCAGGCTGGAAGGAGGAGTTTAGTGGTAGTAAGTGGTGAACAAAGTCAATCGCTATCAGTTGACGATAAGCGCTACATCTGGCATCCCTTTACCCAAATGAAGGACTGGCTTGAGAACGAGCAAATAATTATCGAAAGCGGCCACGGTGTGTATCTGAAGGACATCCACGGTCGCGAGTATATCGATGGTGTATCCTCGTTGTGGGTAACCGTACACGGCCACGGGCGTCCCGAAATCAACGAAGCGATTATCCAGCAGGTCAAGAAGATCTCGCATTCGACCATGCTTGGGCTCTCCAACGTTCCGGCGATTGAGCTAGCCAGAAAGCTCGCGGGGATAACGCCGGCAGGCATAAATAAGGTATTCTATTCCGACAGCGGCTCCACCGCGGTCGAGATCGCCTTGAAGATCGCCTTTCAATACTGGCAGCAGTCGTCGCGCCCTGAGAAGACCAAGTTCATTACTTTTAGGAACGCCTATCACGGCGACACGATTGGCTCGGTGAGCGTTGGGGGCATAGACCTGTTCCACGCGGTCTATCGGCCGTTGCTCTTCCCCACGCTGCAAACGGGGTCGGCCTATTGTTATAGATGCAGCCTAGACCTGGACCCTGATAGCTGCCGGCTGGCCTGCCTGAACCAACTGGAGGAGATGCTGGACGAACACCACGCGGAAGTCGCGGCGCTGATCGTGGAGCCGCTGGTGCAGGCAGCAGCGGGGATGCTACTATCGCCACCCGGCTACCTCCGCCGCATTCGCGATCTTTGCGCTCGCTACGACGTTCTGATGATAGCAGACGAGGTAGCTGTCGGTTTTGGCCGCACGGGGAAGATGTTCGCCTGCGAGCACGAGGGCGTCAGTCCCGACATCATGACGGTGGCCAAGGGCATCACAGGCGGCTATCTGCCTCTCGCGGCGACGATCACTACCGATGAGGTTTTCGAGGCATTCCTGGGCGAACCGGACGAGTCCAGGACGTTCTTCCACGGCCACACCTATACGGGCAACCCTGTCGCCTGCGCGGCGGCCATTGCCAGCATCGACATCTTCGAAAAGGACCGAACGCTGGAAACGATGCAGCCTAAGATCGAGCAACTGACGAGGGCGTTGGATCGGTTAAGGGAACTGCCCAGCGTTGGCGACATCAGGCAGCGCGGATTTATGGTCGGAATCGAGCTCGTGGCGTCGCGGGAGAGCAAGGAGCCCTACCCGGCAGCGAAGAGGATGGGGCACCAGGTAATTCTGGAAGCGCGCAAGATGGGCATGATTATCAGGCCGCTAGGCGACGTGGTCGTGCTGATGCCGCCGTTGGTGACCACGGCTGAGGAATTGGACAGGATTGTGGAGATAACTTATGGGGCGATTGAGAGGGTGACGGGGAGGTAGAGCGGCGATCGTATCAACGGCGACAGAAGCTGCCATTCCCCTCAATCGTCCCCGGGCATCTGCGACTTCCTCGGCCTGCCTCGTTTGGGCTTCTCAACTATCTCTTCAGTACGCTTCCGAGTTAGCTTAAGCATCTTCTCGGTTTCTTCTTTGCCAATCATCGCCTCGAGCATCTCTTTGCGCATGACGTAGCCGCACTGAAGGCATTCCACTTCGCAGCCGTGGATGTCGCATTCACGGAACAACGCGCCCCCGCATTTGGGACAGCACTTCAGACACATCAGGTTTCGCACGTTGTCGGTCACGCTTCATCAACCTCCTGGAATCCTTATTGATTGGCAAGACCTGTGTCGCCGACTCAAGAGAGCACGCGTGGTCTCAAGGAGCGGCCCTAACCCTTGCCTCTCCCAGAGGGAGAGGAGACTCTATCCTGGCCTCGAAAAGACCAATCCCAGAGAGCTACTTGCCGATAGCCTTGCGTATCTGGTCACAGTGCAGTCGCTCGTGATCGCCGATGCGTTGGAATACGCTGATGACGTCTATGGGCGTGCCCGAGGCCATGTTGCCCCTGGTGGCTAGCTGTTCATCCGTCAACTCGCCGAACCTCTTGAGCGCCTCAGGACGCGAGGCATCGAGCTCGGCAAGCAATTCGTCCACGCTGCGGTTGCGGCGCTTTTCGACCTGCTGCTGGTTGTAGGCATTCAGGTCGAAACCAGGGCGCGTCGCAACTTGCCCGCCGAGGATCCTGTTCACTGTGGCCAGTAGCCCGCCCTCCGAGCTGGCGACGTGTGCGAGCGTATCTTTGACGCTCCAGCCTTCATTCTCGGTTGGCAGTTGCAACTGCTCTGAGGTAAGCGATTTTGCCAGAGCCACAAGCTCCTGTCTGGATTCTTCGAGGGAACATATCACGGCTTTTCGGTCTTGCATACTACCTCCGACTATATTACAGTGCCGCCGTCGACACAGAGGACCTGCCCTGTCACGTAGTCGCTGTCATTGCTGGCCAGGAAAATGAAGGTCGCCGCGACCTCCTCTGGCTCCGCCCACCGGCGCAGCGCCATCCTATCGAGGTACACTTCGGCCAGCCCTGGCTGCGTTCTTATCTTCTCAGTCATCGTCGTGGCGGCCATAGGCGAAACGCAGTTGACGTTAATGTTATGTTTACCGAGCTCCTTGGCACCTGATTTGGTCAGCCCGACGATTCCCGCCTTGGCGGCGCTGTAATTGACCTGGCCGATCGTGCCGACGAGACCTGCCGACGACGTGACGTTGATGATCTTGCCTGACTTCCGCTCGATCATGTTTTTCGCCGCGACCTGCATGCAATTGAACGTGCCCTTGAGGTGAATGTCGATCACCTCGTCCCACTGCTCCTGAGTCATCTTGTGGAGCATAGCTGGCCGCGACACACCAGCGTTGTTGACGAGGATGTCGACCTGTCCGAACCTGGCGACGGCGCTCGCGAAAAGGTTCTCGACGTCGGCGATGTTGGAAACGTCTGTTTTGACTGCTATCGCTTCGCTGCCAACGCGAGCGATCTCTTCGACCACTTCGTTGAGCGCAGACTCGGTCCTGGCGGCAAGCGCTATCTTAGCGCCCTCTTTGGCAAAAGCAATAGCGATAGCCCTGCCGATACCCTGTCCAGCACCTGTGATCACAGCAACTTTGCCTTCTAATTTCATCGATTTCAACTCCTGGGGTTAATACATGAAGCAAACGAGGAAGCCAATCATGGCAAGCGCCAATTTTATACAATAAGGGCGTCAATGTGTCAAGCGAAGTTCAGTGTATTCCTACTTGGGCAGGTTCGCCAGCGCGGTGTACATTGGCCTGGGCACGAAGCCAGGGTCGAGAAGGCCAAAGATGGCCTGCTCGGAGGTGTGTGGATCTAAGAAAGTGCGGAAGTTCAGGTTCCAGATGAAAATGGCGCCCACCCAGGGCCGGCTGGCCTTGATGCTTTCGATGCTGCTTACGTAGAAGTCAGAGACCTGCTGCTCGGTGAGATCGGTGGTCCATTCGTAGCCTTTCGGCACTGGAGGCTGTGTTGATGCCCACTCGTATTCGGTGATCCACATCTGGCGCGAGTCCCCGGCAGCCGCCATCGCATCGTGTAGCTGGTCGATCCGCCGGAAGTAGAAACTGGGGTGATCCTTGAAGCCCGGCGTGTTCACGGTGTGAAAGTCTACGAAATCCTCGGGCGCATTGTTGTAGCCAGACATGTGCGTACCAACTACATCTGCCAGCTTCAGGAAAGCCCCACCCCGAGTGGCGTACATGCCTTGCAGGTACGCCAGGTCGTCTACCGCCACGACTCCGTCGTCGACGCCTGTGGGCGTGAGAGCGCCGGAGATGACGATCGCGTTGGGATCAGCCTGTTTGACGCGAGCCTGGGCGACTTTCAGCAGGTCGACGTACAGCCCTGGATCGAGAGGGCGTCCGGCCCATTCGCGACGCAGGTTCTGCTCGTTCCAGACCTCGTACGCTCGCACCCGACCGCGGTAGCGACTGGCGATGGCGAACAAGAAGTTGCCGAAGTTGTTGAAATCGTCCGGAGGGCCATTCGTCAGCCCGTCCGCGCGAGCCCAGGTAGGCGACGTCACGACGCTGAGAATCAGCAGCGTCTGGCTGCGCGTGGCCGTGTCCACGAGTTGGTCGAGAGCCGCAAACTGGATGTTGCCAGGGGAAGGCTCGAAGTCGGCCCAGCGCACCTGCTGCTTCAGCCAGCGGAAGCCTGCGGTGTAGAGAGCAGTAATAGTCTGATCTTGCGGCTGGCCGAACATTTGGGCCTGCATCCCGTATCGAATGCCAGTTGAGCCTGTCTCGGGAGGCACTCCTCCTGGCGGTTGCGGGGTCTCGGGAATGAAGGCGTTATGCATATCGGTGTTGGGCAGTTGCTCCGGTCGGTTCAACCCTAACGGGCGATCGTTATTGAACTGGCGGAAGAAAGGACTGCCGGCGGCCTGTGCAGCCAGGTCGGGTGGGATGTTCTGCCCCGTGACGATCGATTTGAAGAAGTCTGCCATCAGGAGACCTTGCGTGAGGCCAGTGCTGGCATCGAAATGCATAATGCCTCGCTGAAAGCGCAAATAGATGAAGGCGAAGTTATTTGGGTCGACCAGAGGATTGCTGGTTGGGAAGCCCCACATCTCCAGATCGAAGCCCAGGAGCGCACCAGGGTCGCCTTGCCCGCCAGGAAATGCATCCTGGAAAGCGACGGTATCCACAAAGGTCGTGAAGAAGTGCACGGGCTGATTGTCGAAGACTTCCGGGGCCTGTGCCCGCAGGAAGGAGATCGCGGCCTGGCTGAAGTCAGGCGAGCCCGGCTGAGGCGCGCGAGACGCGACGACCGGGTCGTGGGGAGGCAGGGTAGCGCCGTTGATAAGATTGTAGGGCATCAGTCCGGGATCCATTACGTTCAGCAGGCCGACCGAGCCATTGGGCTGCAACTGCATGATCCGGCGCTGGAAGAACTGCACCTGCGTGCCCAGAAGCGTAAAGACGCGCGAGGTCGGAAAGCCGAAAGTTCTGAGGCCGCCGCGTTTGTTGAAGAAATCGAAGAAGCGGTCGTCGGAGATACGGAAGCCAGTCGCAGGAAAGAATCGGGGGTCCTGTTGAGGCGGCGCAGTGTCTCGCGAACTGACCTCCGTGACGCTGGCTCCGTTCTCTGTCTGGAGCTGCGCTGGATCAGGCTGAGACGCCAAGCCATTGTGCGCAAAAGCCGCCGTGGCTGGCTGGAGGACAAGCATAGCGACCAGCACAAGGATTGCGGCCAGGCGAGAAGCAGGTTGGAGGCGAAGCGTCATGTCCGGAAATACAGAACGTCGCTTCTCGACGAACGCGATCATTAGCTCAACCTTTTTTGCTTATGAAGTCTGACAACTTGATTGGGTATGGCAGGCCCACCGCTGCTCCAGCGAGCTCTGACAAGCTGCCAAGAAAAGATGTGTCGTAGCGGGGGACAAGCCCCAGTACGGTTCAGTTACCTGGCCTTTGCACGAAATCCAGAAGGCTTGGCGCAGCCCGTGGCCGCACCCTTCACGGGTGCGCTGTGTTGTTCGATTGCTTGACAGCCGCCTTCTTGCTCTCGGCTGGTCGAGCCAAAGCAACGGGCTACGCGCACCTGTTAAAGGTGCGGCTACATTCTTCCTCCCCTATGTGCGCTCTGCGAGCCACCCGAGACCTGATCCGATTTTCTGCAAAGGTTAGGTAACTGGACCGTATTGAGATAAGCCTCCCGCGCTACGTTACCTGACTAAGAAGTTGAGCCTCGCAAGCTAGCACTCCGACCGTGCTGGCAGACATTAGGCAGCAATCACGGTCGGAGTGGAGCCGTTTGTACGATGTGAGGCTGCATCAGGGGGAAGAGTTGCAAGATACGTGCCATGGACACGCCCGCTGCCTCGCTCAAACGCACAACTGGTGGGATCCGATGCCGGGGAGGTGCCAGAATATGGCCAAACTCGGTTAGCATTAATGGAGGGGATATACTATAATAGCCTCTGGCAAAATCTGACTAAGGAGCGCTCTGGAATCACGTAATGAAATCTGCCATTCGAGAGATCCTCGAGACCATCATCCTCACGGTGATTATCTTCCTGCTCGTCCGATCTGTCGTCCAGAACTTCAAAGTCGAGGGACGCAGCATGGAACCCACCCTTCAAAGCGGACAGTACTTGCTGATAAACAAAGCGGTTTACTGGCGATTCGATCCAGCAGTGCTCAAGCGGATCTCTCCCAGGCTCGAGCGATTCGTGAACGAAAAGGTGGGAAATAACGAGGGCAAATTCTACATTTTTGGCCAGCCACAACACGGGGATGTGATCGTCTTCAAGTATCCCAAAGATACTAGCCGCGATTTCATAAAGAGAGTGATCGCCTTACCGGGCGAGACGGTGGAGATCAAGCAGGGCCACGTCTACGTCAACGACCAACCTCTCGACGAGAATTACATCCTCGACAAGCCGAACTACTATGTAGAAAAGCAGAGGGTGCCGCCGAACAGTTTCTTCGTCCTGGGCGACAACAGGAACAACAGCCTGGACTCCCACGTCTGGGGCATGGTGCCGGTGGAGGACATCATAGGCAAGGCGTGGCTTTGCTACTGGCCTGCGGAGAGATGGGGCCTGATCCCCAGCACGACTTTGCTAGCGCAGCCAGCGAGGCAAGGCCAAGAGCAGGCTCGTATCATCTCTCTCCGTTGAAGGGCGCCATCTCATACTCGCCAGCGTCCTGCACGACTAACTGGTTGATGCGCAACTCGGCAGCATCAAGGCATCCCTGGCACAGCCTGGCAAGCTTCATTCCCTGCTCGTACAAGGCCACCGTCTCTTCGATACTGAGGTCACCGCGTTCAAGCGCCTCCACCGCCTCCTCCAGCTTCCCAAAGGCATCCTCGAAAGACATCTGTTCGCCAGCCAATTGTGCACCTCCGCCCACAGAAGGTTGTGTTTGGCGATACCGCCTATATGGAAATTACTTCGCCCTGGAATTCGCCGTCGTAGACGCGGATGACTAGCTCGTCGCCATCGGCGACCTGACTAACGCTGCTCACGACTTTACCATCAGCGGCACGACGGCAGACGCTGTAGCCACGAGCCAACGTCCTGTGAGGACTTAACGACTCCAGTTGAGCGGCGAGGCTTCGCAGCTTTTCGCGCTCGAGATCGAGATAATGGCGCACCTGCACGTCCATCCACCTGGACAGGTCGTCCACTCGCTGCTTCTGCCGTTGGAGAAGCGCTAGAGGAGAGGTGCGAGCGAGCCCTTCTGCGAGATGCCTGCACTCAGAGCGTCGCGCGTCGACCCTGGCTTGCGCAGTCTGCAGCAGGCGATTTCTGAGGGCATCTAACTGCATCTGGCACTCGTGTTGATTTGGAACCGCAAGCTCGGCTGCCACCGAGGGAGTGGGAGCCCGGCAATCGGCGACCCAGTCGGCAATAGTGAAATCAGTCTCGTGGCCGATGCCGGTGATGACTGGCACGCGCGACCCGTAAATAGCGCGCGCAACTTTCTCCTCGTTGAAAGGCCATAGCTCCTCTATCGATCCGCCACCGCGCGCCAAGATAATGAGGTCCACCTCGGCAAACTCATTCAGCGCCTCGATAGCCTGACAAATCTCGTCGGCTGCCCCATCGCCCTGGACCAGGCTCGGCGCCAAAACCAAATCGATGAATGGGAACCTTCGAGTGATAACGGTGATTATGTCGTGGAGCACAGCGCCGGTCGGCGAGGTGACGACGCCGATGCGCCGAGGGAAACGCGGCAGCGGACGTTTGCGGGCCTCGTGGAAAAGCCCCTCCCGCTCCAGCCGCGCGCGAAGCTCCTCAAACTGCAAGTGCAGCAGACCGACGCCCTCGGGCCGAATCAGATCGGCGTAAAGCTGATAAACACCCTGGACATCATAAATCGAAAGGCGGCCATGTACGATGACCGCCATTCCGTTTGAAGGCATAAAGTTGTCGCCAGATGCAAGCCTCTCTCCCCTGCCTCGCCGAGCAGCCTGGCCACGAAACATCACACAGCGAATCTGGCTGTTGTTGTCCTTCAAAGTGAAGTAGACGTGGCCAGCCGCAGAGCGAATGAAGTTGGAGACCTCACCTTGAACCCAGAGATTCTGCAGGAGATAGTCGCTGTCAAACAGCTCTTTGAGATACCGCGTTATCTGGGCTACGGTGTAAATCTCCATAGCGCCCGCTAAACTCGCTCCAAATACTCTCCGGTTCGCGTGTCCACGCGGATCACGTCCCCTGTGTTCACGAAGAGAGGGACGAGCACCTTCAGGCCCGTCTCGACGATGGCCGGCTTGTTGCCACCTGTCGCCGTGTCGCCCTTGAAGCCAGGCTCGGTCTCGGTTACCTCAAGTTCGACCGTGATTGGCAACTCGATGGCCAGCGGCTGTTCGTCGTGCTTGAGCAAATCGACGATCATGTTTTCCTTCAGGTAATTGACGTCGTCGCCAATATGTTCGGCGGATAGGGCGGTTTGCTCGAAGTTTTCGACGTCCATGAAGTTGAAGGTATCATCATCTCTGTAGAGATACTGCACCTTGCGATGCTCGAGGTATACCCTCCTGAACTTCTCGCTCGCGGGGAAAGTTTTCTCAACGGTATACCCCTGCACGAGGCTGCGTAGCTTCAGTCGAACCACAGCGCCGCCGCGGCCTGTCTTGTTGTGTGTGTAATCTACCACACTATATAGCTCACCATCCAGCTCGATGGTAAGCCCCTTTTTCAGTTCCCCAGCATTTATCATTCGTTTCCTCCAATTGCATTTTCTGTTACGCGGCAGGAGGCGCGATCATCT
This sequence comes from Chloroflexota bacterium, assembly GCA_023480885.1. GTDB lineage: Bacteria > Chloroflexota > UBA6077 > FW602-bin22 > JACPRP01 > JAMCWX01. Next base: position 49,378 of record JAMCWX010000068.1, read on the forward strand.
CAACCATTGCTTGCAAAGCAATGATGTAGCCCTGCCAGCCCAGGCCCGAAATCTGCCCGGTGGCAGCCGGCGCGATTACCGACTTCGCTCGCCACGGCTCGCGCGCGTAGATGTTCGAGATGTGAACCTCGATGATCGGGATCGCGAGGTCTGCCAGCGCATCGTGCAGCGAAAGGCCGTAATGCGTTAGAGCGCCAGGATTGACGATTAGACCATCCATCGCCGATGCGTTCTGCTGAATGAAATCGATCAAAGCGCCTTCGTTGTTCGATTGAAACGTCGCCAGCTCACAGCCCAGCTCGCCTGCCCTGTCCTGAAGGGCAGCATCGATCTCAGCCAGGGTCTTCTGGCCGTACACGGTGGGATCGCGTTTGCCCAGAAAGTTCAGGTTCGGTCCGTGCACCACGAGTATTCTCAAAGCTCGCTATTCTCTCTTTCCTGGCGATCTTCTTTCGGCAGGGCTCGTGGATGTCGCTCCATATACACTTTGCGGGCCTGGCTCTGCGTCACGTGTGTATACACCTGCGTCGTTCCCAAGCCAGCGTGTCCCAACAACTCCTGGACGACCCGCAGGTCTGCGCCGCCCTCCAGGAGATGCGTCGCAAAGGTGTGGCGAAGGACGTGAGGGGTGATGCCCTCCTCCAGTCCGACGCTCCTGGTATATTTCTGCAGCAGCATATCGATGCTACGCATGGATATGCGCTGGCCAGATTTGTTAAGGAAGACCGCGTTGGTTGGCTTGCCGTTCAGCAGCTTCGCCCTTCCATCATCGAGGTACTGCTGGAGCGCTCTCGCGGCAGGCTTGCCTATGAAAATGATGCGCTCCTTGGAGCCCTTGCCCCACACGCGAATCTGTCTGCGCCTGAGATCGACGTTCGCCAGATCCAGGCTCGCAATCTCGCTGAGCCTCATTCCTGAGGCATAAAGCATTTCCAGCAGGGCCCTGTCGCGCTGGCCCTGGGGCGTAGACGCATCGGGCGCTTCCAGCAGCCTCTCTATCTCGTCTCGCGCCAGGAACGAGGGCAGCCGCCGAGGCACCTTTGGAGCAGACATCGCCGCCAATGGATTCTTGGCCAGCAACTGCTCGCGGACCATAAAGCGGTAGAACGAGCGCACTTCCGTCATTTTTCGGGCGATGCTCGCCCGCACGAAGGCTTCGGCGTGAAGCCAACCCAGCCATTTGCGCAGCACGCCCCGATCGACCTTATCCCACGCGTCGATATCGTGCCGCTTCAGGAAATCGCGGAACTCGAGTATGTCGCGTCGATAGTTATCGATGGTATGTGGTGATGCGTTCTTCTCGGCCAGAAGGTACGTGAGGTAGCGCTGTACTGCCTCGTCCACGACCTCTACGCGATCAGCCCACGACTCCTACAACGGCAGGCTCGCTGGGCGTTTCGCTAACCTCCCCACACTTCGTACAGACCACACCTTGCTTGCCATTCAATGATAGCAGCCCACCGCAAGAGGGACAAGGGGTCGGCAGTGGCCGATTCCACGTGCCGAACGTGCACTCCGGGTAGCGGCCACAACTGTAGAAGATTCTCTTGCGCCTGGTCTTCTTTTCCACCATCTCGCCGCCGCACTCGGGGCACTTCACGCCAACCTTGACCTCGAAGGACTTGGCGTTGCGGCAAGCAGGGTAACCGCTGCAGGCGATGAACTTGCCGTAGCGGCCGTACTTGTACACCATCGGGCTGCCGCACTTCTCGCAGAGGTCGCCCGTAGGTTCAGGCTTCAGCTCGACGCGCTCCATTTCTTCATCTGCGCGCCGCAGCGTCGTCTCGAATGGGGTGTAGAAGTCTCGAATTACTGGCACCCATTCCTGGCCGCCGTTTGCGATCTCGTCTAGCTCTCCCTCCATTTGAGCGGTGAAGCCGAGGTCCACGATCTTGGGGAAATGCTTGACGAGCAAATCGTTGACGATGAAGCCGATCTCTGTCGCCTTGAGCCTCTTGTCAACTCGCTCGACGTAACCCCTGTCCTGGATAGTGGACATGATGGGCGCATAGGTCGAAGGGCGACCGACGCCATACTCTTCCAGCGCCTTTACCAGCGTAGCCTCGGTGTAGCGTGGCGGCGGAGACGTGAAGTGTTGCTCGGGCAGCAGTTTGACCAGGTCGAGCGCCTCGTCCTGCTCTAGCGGCGGCAGGGCCTTCTTGGCTTCGTCGTCCTCGACTTCGCCCTCGTCCTTGCCCTCCATATAGACGCTCATAAAGCCAGGAAATTTGATTACCGATCCAGTGGCGCGGAACAGGTAAGGCATGCTCTGGGCGCTTCGGCCTGCTTTTATGTCAACGGAGGTGGTGTCCATAATAGCGGAAGACATCTGGCTGGCGACCATCCTCTGCCATATCAGCTTGTAAAGCTTGAACTGGTCAGGGCTCAGGTACTGCTTGATCTCTTCTGGCGCGCGCTTGACCGAAGTGGGCCGGACTGCCTCGTGGGCCTCCTGTGCTCCCTTAGCCTTGGTCTTGTAGACTCGCGGCGTCGACGGAACGTATTGTGGACCAAAGTATTTATGGATGTACTCTCTAGCTTCGGCCTGGGCGCTCGCGGCGAGATTGGTCGAGTCGGTTCGCATATAAGTGATCAAACCGACGCTGCCCTCGTTGCCGACGGCCACGCCCTCGTAGAGCTGCTGCGCCACCGCCATAGTTCGCTTCGCGGTGAACCCAATCTTCCTCGATGCTTCCTGCTGCATCGTGCTGGTCGTGAAAGGCGGCGCGGGGTTTCGCTGGACTTCCTTGCGTCTGACTTCAGAGACGATATAGGTCGCTCCGTCGAGGTCGGCCAGAATCTCCTGCGCCTGCTTCTTATTCTTGATATCCGCCTTTTCGCCGTCGATCTGGTTCAAGGTCGCGCGAAATATCAGCGACTTGCTTCCCTTGCGTCTGGCAGACGCTTTCTTCGCCAGGTCGGCCTCCAGCGACCAGTACTCCTCGGGTACGAACGCGTTAATCTGGCGCTCGCGCTCGACGACAAGACGCACTGCCACCGACTGAACGCGTCCCGCGGAGAGGCCCTTCTTCGTGATCTTCCGACGCAGGAGAGGACTGATGGTGTATCCCACCAGGCGATCGAGCACTCTGCGAGCCTGCTGAGCATCGACCAGACGCATATTTATCTGTCGAGGATGCGAAAAAGCCTCCTCGATAGCCTCACGAGTTATCTCGTGAAACTCTACTCTGCTGACCGGCTTGTTCTTCGGCTTCAGCGCAGAAAGGAGGTGCCATGAAATAGCTTCGCCTTCCCTATCGGGGTCAGTTGCGAGCAATATCTCGGCGGCGAGCTTAGCATCTTCCTTCAGCCCTTTGACCACTGGCTTCTTCTTTTCCGGAATCACGTAGCGTGGCTCGAAATCGTTTTCGACGTTTACGCCAAGACGATTTGCCGGCAAATCCCTGATGTGCCCGACCGATGCTTTGACGATGTAGTCGTCCCCTAAGAACTTGCCCACGGTTCGAGCCTTCGCTGGAGACTCCACAATAACTAGTTTCTTTGTCATGTAACCACTGTCCTCCATCACCCGCCGCTGAGATGGCGTAGTTTCTGGTTCTAAGGATAATCTTGCGCAGTTTATGGCGAGTGGCGGTACACTGCCGCCACTTGATGTCAAGGCCAACTGCTGAACTCTCAGCCTAACTGTCCAATACTGCCCGCGTGCGGGCATGATATTGATATGTTGATAAGCTCTTCTTATCCTACAAGATTCAGCAAACTATGTCAACTTGTTTACAGGAAGCGCCCTCCCAGTACTATGCCTCGGCTGTCCTGCCTGACGCTGCCAATGGAATACGCTACGCGTTGGCTGCGGCGGAGCAGGCGAAGGCGGCTTATGCCCACGACCGGGCGGCGAGGTTCCTTCGAATGGCTGTCGAGTTGGCGGCGAAGAGCGCGCCGGCGGAGCGAGCGGGGATTCTCTGCAAAGTGGCCCTTGCTGAAGCCGAGGCCCTTATGCTGGAGGAGGCCCAGCGTTCGGTGCAAGAGGCCCTGTCCGCGCTGGCAGATGCAGGGACAGCACCGATGGCATTGGCCGGGTTTCTAGCAGCGGTGGCACGGGCGCTGAAACACGGGGGGCGGCCCCTGGTGTTTGGAAGCCGCTCGTGGAGCAGGGTTTGTCGCTTCTTGGCGAGCGGCGTGACCTCCTCTGGGCGCAGCTCACGCTGCTCCGCGACCGCTTCGAGCCGGTATCGATCGGCACGATTAACGCGGTGCGCTGGCTCGGCCACGATCCACTGGCGGTGGCGATTGCCCGCGAGAAGGGCAGCGAGGATGATTACGCCAGCACGCTGGAACCCCTGGACTGGCGTACGCGAGAGGAGACCGCGGCGGTGCGCGCTCTGGTGCAAACCTGGCAGCGCCCGGCGGCGATTATCCGAGCGCTGGACGTGATGGGCCGGGACTTGCTCAAGCGCCACGGCGAGCATCTGGAATCAGGAACAGTCTATCGGCTGCTCCTGGAGGCCAGCGAACGCTGCGGCTCCATCCCAGGGCAGGCGGAGGCGCTGCTGCAGATCGCGATCATCCAGGCGGCACAGGGGGAGTTTGGACTGGCGCAAGAGACGGCGCGACGAGCGCAGGGGGCGATCCTGCACCTCGGGCCGTGGCACGAGCTTCGCTTCGGCACAATGGCGCTAGCAAGCATTCTCGCCTTTTTTCTGGAGGGCAACTGGGAGGAATTGGCGACCGAGGTAGCCGGATTTGCCGCCAGCCTAGAGGCAGCGCGTAACCCTAGAGGCCTGGTGGCGGGAGCCTACGCGGCGCTCGGCTACGTTCGAGCGGGCAATGAGGCTGATGCCAGGCGTCTTCTCACAGCGCTTACACCAGCGCTGGAACGGATGGAACCGACTATGTACGTCCACCACGCGGCGATTACCTTCGGGGGGAGCGCCGTCTGGGAGATCGGCGCAGCGGAGTTGGCACCTGCCTACCGGCGGCTGGCGCTCCAGCTCGTCGCGGCCGGCTTCTGCGACGGTATCCTGCTACATGAGGCAACCGTCGCTCGAATGGCCGCGCTCGTTGGGCAGACGCAGGAAGCGTGGGACTACTTCGCTCGGGCGCGCGACAGGTGTGACGCCAATGGCCTGCGACTGGCTCGGGCGATTATGGATTACGATGAGGCCGTGGCCCGCGTTCGCGCGGGATCGAGCGACAACGCCGAAATACTGGCGCAGGTTGACGCCAGCCTGATGGCGTTTCGAGCGCTGGACATGAATGGATGGGCAGAGCGTGCGCTCGTCCTCAAGCAGAAGCTAGCTGCCCCTAACCCTTCCGCATCATCCATTGGGCGCGCACACCCAGATGGCCTTACCGCACGTGAAATCGACGTGCTGCGCCTGCTCGCGGCAGGCAAGACGAACAACGAGATCGCCAAGGCGCTGGTGCTGAGCGTTCGCACGGTCGAGCGGCACATCTCCAACATTTACGGGAAGATCGGAGCGCACAGTCGAGTGCAGGCCACGACCTACGCGCTGAGCAGTGGGAGTCAGGGGACAGGGAATAGGGATCAGGGGACGGGAGACGGGGGACGGGATTAGGGTGAGCACGAGTGGGAGAGAGCGGTGAGCATCACTACCATCCGCTCGCGGGCGGTTGAAAAACCAAGGAGGCCGATGTACAATCGATATAGAATGTAAAGACGCGAAGCGTCGAGGAGCGAGATGCAATGCAACGGGCAGCATCTAGCACCGTTGATAGAATGATAAGAGCGGCGAGATTGGACGTCGACGTCTACGAGGAACTGGAACGGGATACAAGCGCCACCTGGCAAGCGTTAAGTGTCGTCATTATCGTCGCCATCGCCTCTGGCGTCGGCGCTCTCCTGGCTGGCATCGTCAGGGGCGTTCCCGGCATAGCTGTAGGCGGCTTTATAGGTGGGATCATCGCGGCCGTCATCGGATGGGCCATCTGGTCGCTAGTTACCTACCTGGTCGGCACGACGTTGTTTGGAGGAACAGCCAGTTACGGAGAACTGCTCCGTACGATTGGGTTCGCTTACACGCCTAATGCACTGCAAATACTCGGCTTCATTCCCTTAATCGGGGCACTGATCGTGATCCTCGCCGAAATCTGGGCGCTGGTTGCCGGCGTGGTCGCAGTTCGGCAGGCCCTGGACTTCTCGACGGGCAAAGCTATTCTCACAGTGTCGATTGGCTGGGTCACTATGCTGGTTATCACAGCTCTGATTATGACACTGATAGGATTAGGATTGTAAGCGCAAGAGGACATCTTGAACTCGCTCTTCACGCTCACGCCCTTTCAGGTTTCATTTCTACTAATAGTTAGCGCATACTCCGTCATCTTCCGCGGCCTTTTCAGCGACAAGAGGCTGCTTACGTCCTGGCTGGCAGGGGCAGCCGGCTTTCTGCTCGGGCAGTTCGTCGCGGAGCGATTCTCTGTGGACGGGCCGATCATGTTGGGCAACGTTCACTTGATCGAGACAAGCGTCGCGGCCTGGGGGGCGATGCTGTTAGCTCAGAGGCTCAGGCTGTAATTGTTCCATCGCCACCGGTTTTTTGTTTTTTGATGCCGCTCTATGGTAGAATTGGTTCTGAGCCTTGAGCAGGCAAAGGAGGTGCTCTACCCGATGGAGTTCGCGCGGGACCTGGCAATTATAATCCTCGCCGTCGAGTCGTTAGTTGCCATTGGCATTGTGATCCTCCTTGGGCTGAAGTTGCTCAGCCTCATGAACACGGTACAATCCGAAGTGCCAACGGTCATCGCATCGATCAACAGGACTATGAACACGGTTCAAGGAACAACTTCTTTCGTCAGTAAGACCGCAGTTACGCCGATAATTAAGGTGGCCAGCATCGCCGCCGCGGCGACTACGTTCGCCCGTGTGATGATGGGCATGCGGGAACCCAAGAGGAGGTAGCTACAATGGCTGAAGGACGTGGACCAGGATTCTTCACAGGCTTCTTCATTGGCGGGCTTTTTGGTGCTGCCCTTGCCTTAGCTTTCGCGCCCAGGCCGGGCGAGGAGACCCGCGAGATGCTTCGCGAGAAAGCCGACGAGCTTCGCAGCAGAGCCGAAGAAGTATCGGCGATGGCCAAAGCCAGCGCCGACGACGTGCTGGAGCTCAGCAAGACCCTGGTCGAGGAACAGAGGACCAGGGTTGAGCGCGCTATCAAGGAGGGCAGAGAGGCGGCCGAGGAGGTAACGCAAGAGATGCTCTCAGAACTCGAGCGGGCGCAGCGCGAGGGCAAGGAGCCCTAGCCATCCTTTCGTCTTGGTTCGACGGAAATGCACATCGACAAGAGCAGAGGCATGCCGCTCGTCTTCCCGTTCATCATCGTGCGTCATCGGTTTCAAGGGATGAGCTTCTTGGGCGACAATGGGTAGCAAATTGACCGAGACAATCGATAGCCAGGCTCATGAATTGCAGGACAAGAGCGAGACGCTCTTCAAGAACTACGCTGACAGTCGCGACCCTCTCCTGCGCGAGCGGCTGATCACTTCGCATTTGAGCCTTGTAAGCCGCCTGGCACGACGAATGGGCGCCAGCGAGGAACAACTGGACGATCTCATTCAAGTGGGGTACATTGGCCTGATCAAGGCTATCGACCGCTTCGATCCCTCTAAAGGCAATAAGTTCAGCACGTACGCGGTTCCGACGATAACCGGCGAGATCAGGCGCTATCTGCGCGATAAGGGGAATATCATACGCATCCCGCGCCATCTTCAGGAGTTGAGAGCCATCGTCGCGAAGGCCGCGCACGAACTCACCCAGCAACTTGGGCGCGCGCCCACGGATGAGGAAATCGCCGCTGAGCTCGACATCGACGTCGAGCGAGTGAGAGACATCCGTTCGCTCCCTTCCAACCTGCCAGTTTCTCTGGACAGAGAGCTGACGGAACTGGATCAAGAAGAACTAAGCTCCCTCGGCGCGCTCTTCGGGCAACTCGACGATGAATTCGAACGATCCGAAGACCGCGCAATCATCCGCCGAGCGCTGGAAAAGCTGACTCTGCGCCAGCGTGCTATCCTCCACTTGCTGTTCTACGAAGACCTATCTCAGGCAGAGATAGGGGAACGCTTGAACATCTCCCAGATGCACGTCTCGCGGCTGCGCCGAGACGCGCTGCGAAGGCTCCGCGACGGAATCCAGAACGAAGCGTGATCAATCTTCCGACGGCTTCCTTCTCTTTAGCTCGACAATCGTCGCCTGTGGCGGACACAAGAAGCGCAGCGGAACGCTGCCGCCAAGCCCCGGGCTGATGTGAAGCCAGGTGGCGCCCCGCCGCGAAAGACCTGAGGCAGCATCAACCGGCTTGCGCGTTCTGGTTCGTAAAGCGCCGAAAAAGGGAACCCTGATCTGGCCGCCGTGAGTGTGCCCTGCCAGCACCACGTCTATGCCAGCCGCGGCCGCGTCGTCCATCAGCTCTGGCGAATGGCTCAACAGAATCTTGAAGGCGCCGTCCGGCACGCCCACCATTCCTTTGCGCAGATCATCGTTTTGGCATACGGGATCGTCGACCCCGATTAGCCAGACATCTCCAGCGGCTACTGGCAGCCTCGTGTTGCCGTTCCGCAGCACCCTGGCGCCGACGTCCTCAAGTTGCCGCACAAGGGCAGACACATCGTTTCTTAGCTTTCGATCGACGTAGATAACGTTCATCGCCGCGTAGATAATGTCTTCGAAAAAGTTGCCACCGCTGCGGAAATGATCATGGTTCCCCAACACGCAATAGATTCCGAGCTGAGCCTGAAGCCTGCTAATTTGTTCCACGCACAGTTGAATCCCGTCATCGCGCTCGATGAGGTCGCCCGTTATCACGGCGACGTCCGGTGTAAGCGCGGCGATCCTTTGGAACATCGACACCTTGTACGATTCGTTCCGCTGAAAATGGAGGTCGGTGAGGTGCAGGATAACGAGTTTTTCAACTGGCAGGCGATAGTCGTCGAACTCGATGGTAACGGTGCGAAAGGTGAGCCGTCGCGGCTCGACGAAGAAAGCATAACAGCAGGCGGCGATCAGTGAGAGGACGGTCATTGCAAGCCAGAGCAAGAGAAACTCCGTTTGTCTATGAATTCCATTCTTTTTTGACGGATTGGAGCAGTTCCTGGAAGCACTTATGCAGGCCCTCACCCTAACCCTCTCCCTCTGGGAGAGGGAACTCCGCTGCCAAAGGGAGAGGGGGCGCCGCTGTCTGATTCGTGGCGGAAGCCAGATATTTCGAGGCTCGCACTAGGTTGAGGTGTGGGGGAGGTCGCCGCGCAAAACCGCGTTGCCCGCATAGGGATAGGATACAGCCTGGGCAAACTTTTCAACCAACTCGCGCGCCTTCAAGGCGCTGGTCCGCACGAGCCTGCCCTCATCCCAGTTGAGGTTGCTCGGTCGCTCGCGAAAGTCGAGGTGATAAGTGACCGTGCTGGGCAGGACGACGCATTTGCGTCTAAGGAGGTTGAACAACTCCGTGAGGAACGAAATCTCCCAGACTTTCTCGTTCGCCTTCTTCGAGTCCAGGACGTCGACGGTGGTCGCGTAGTATTCCAGGAGGATCTTTCGGACAAGCGGGTCCTGGCGAAAAACTCCGCCAGGGGAGAAATGCAGCACGCCGGCCAGAGGGCCGCCGACGAATCCCGCGTTCTTGCAGAAGGGCGAAATGAAGCCGTAATCTGAGTTCGCCCGCAACTCAGGCATCATCAACATGAGGGTCGAAGAGGCCATAACCACGTCGTCGTCCATAAAGCAGACATTGGGCCCGGTCAGGGCTTGAAGCAGCTTCAGACGTCCAACGCTGAAAGCCCGGTGCTTCTCTCGACTGTGCTCGTAGCCGCAGGGTATCTCTCTATCGAAGGCCAGCCGAAGGGCAAAGACGACGTCATCGCGCTTGATGACTGGACTGTCGGACGTGTCGACTATGTGAATGCGGATATTGCGATGTTCCTGGAGCAAAAGGCTGACGAGCGCCATGCTCAGAGTTGGCTTGCCTTTGGTGAGTATCCCAACCTCGACGGGCACGTCGCTTTGGGCCTGCGACTGCTTTTCTGTCTCGCCCGGATCGTTATCTTGGACGCCGTGCACTGGGTTCTGCGGTCCGTTGCCGTTCATTTGTTGCCGTCCACCTCACTGCGCAAGTCTTTCTCGAAAGAACTGAACCGTCCGGCGCAGTCCTTCGTCCAGATCGACCATCGGGCGCCAGCCTAGCTCCTGCGCCGCCTTGCTGGCATCGAGATAGATCCTGAACGTCTCACCAGCCTTTGGTGGACCGTGCACAGCATCCAGTTGATAGTTCGTGATCTCTTTCAGGCGTTGAAACAGCTCGTTGACAGTTGTGCCTATGCCACATCCCAGGTTGAAGATCTCGCCATCCCCCTTAGCCAGGGCCAGCAGATTGGCACGAGCCACATCCTCGACGAAAACGTAGTCCCGCTCTTGCTCCCCACTGCCATTGACGACAGCCTGCTCTCCTCTGAGCATCTGCCCCGTGAAAATGGCGATCACGCCGGCCTCTCCCATTGGGTCCTGGCGAGGTCCGTATACGTTGGGGTAGCGCAAGACAGTATAGTTTAATCCGTAGAGCTGTTTGTACATGAATAAGTAGTGCTCGGGGGCATGCTTGGTCGCGCCATACTGGCAGATCGGGTTCACTGGGTGGTTCTCATCGCAAGGCAGATAAACGGGCTCCCCGTAGACGGCGCCACCGGTGGAAATGTAGATCAGCTTCTTAACGTTGTATTTCTTGCAATGCTCGATAACATTGAGAGAGCCCAGCACATTGATTTGCGCATCTTCCAGAGGTTTTTGAACTGAGATGCGCACGCTGATCTGAGCGGCGTGATGGCTGACGTAGTCTGGCCTCTCGGCCTCGAATACTTCTTCCAAACGCGCATCACGTATATCGACACGGTACAGTTTCGCCGCTGGATTCAAGTTGAGCTCACTACCAGTCGACAGGTCATCCACGACCACAACCTGATGACCGCTCTTGATGAAGACATCGACTGCGTGCGAGCCGATAAATCCTGCGCCACCTGTAACCAGTATCTTCATTAGTAACTCCTCTTAAGAAAATGGGATCGACCGCGCCATCTAGTCTACCTCGGTTATCTCCTTACCCTTCAACTTGGCAAGCTCGAGCACGGTAATCTTCTCGTTAGTATAGATACAGAGAGAAGAGGCTATCTCCATGGCAACGCGCGCTATCTCAGACGCGGACAGATCAGTATGCTTTACCAGCGCCTTGGCCGCAGCCAGGGCATAGTTGCCGCCCGAGCCAATAGCGACGATGCCGTCATCAGGCTCGATAACCTCGCCGTCGCCAGAGAGCACCAGCACCTGCTCGGCGTCCGCAACAATCAGCCAGGCCTCGAGCCGCCGCAGGAACCTGTCGGTGCGCCACTGCTTGGTGAGCTCCACCGCAGCCCTGCGAAGGTTGCCGTTGTACTTCTCAATCTGCGCCTCGAACTTATCGAAAAGGGTAAGCGCGTCGGCTACTGCGCCAGCAAATCCTGCCAGCACCTGGCCGTGATACAGCGTGCGAATCTTCCGCGCGTGATGCTTCATCACCACGTCGCCGACGGTGACCTGGCCATCGCCAGCCATCGCGACCTGGTTATTATGCTTCAAGGCAATAACAGTAGTTGCTCTAACCATCATACATCCAAGCGGCCGTAAAGCGCAAGCCGCACGCGATCGAACATTAATCCAAGAGGCGCTTTCTCCCCCGTCCACAACTCGAAGGAGGCCGCACCCTGGTAAACCAGCATAGGAAGGCCGTTCAACGTTTGAGATCCTTTGTCCCCAGCAACCGCCAGCAGCCTTGTTGCAGGAGGATTATACACCAGATCGAAGATAAGCGCATCCCCAGGCACCAGGTCATCAGGAAGGGGGGATGCGTCTGGACAAGGGCCGTGTCTCATCCCCACAGGCGTGGTGTTTACAACCAGGTCCACACCGTCCAGAGCACGTGACAGAGACCCCCGCTCAAGGGGTGCTATGAGAACGCGATCCTCAAAACCTGCTCGCGCCAAAGCGGCAGCAAGCGAACGGGCCCGCTCGTCGTCGCGATTGACGATTGTCAGACTGGCGGCACCAGAAGTGAGCAAAGCTACAGCCACCGCTCGCGCCGCGCCCCCAGCGCCGATCAACACGACACGTTTTCCGTCTGGCTCATAGTCTGTATCTTCATCGAGCGCTCTGAGAAAGCCAATGGCATCGGTATTGTAGCCAATCAGCTTACCATTCTTGTTGACTATGGTGTTGACAGCGCCGATGCTGGCAGCCATCTCCGCGATCTCGTCGAGAAGAGGAACGGCAGCCTCTTTATAAGGGATGGTAACGTTGGAGCCGAGGTGCTCCTGCGACCGCAGCCTCGCCACTGCTTCCTCAAGGCGATCGAGCGTGACTTCCCACTTTTCATAGGTTACGTTCAAGCCATAATAATCGAAAGCGGCCTGTTGGAAAACTGGCGACAGACTATGAGCCAGCGGGTAACCTATTATTCCTGCTTTCCGAGCAACGCGTCGGCCAATTTTCCTCAATTTCGCCCTCTGTTCCGGTATTTTTCCACGTTACGATTGTGTTCGTCCAAGGTATTGGCGAACGCGTGAGCGCCATTCTCGGTTGCCACAAAGTAGAGATACGTGGTGTTCGCTGGCTGCAGCACTGCCTTTATCGAGGCCAGGCCGGGATTGGCGATAGGGCCGGGTGGCAACCCCTTGTAGCGATATGTATTATAAGGCGAATCCACCTGCAGGTCAGCGCTGGTGAGCCCTTTCTTCCAGTAGTCTGGGCGCGCGTCGCCACGCCCAGGGGCGGACTGGCTGGCATTGTACACAGCGTATTGTACAGTGGGATCAGCTTGAAGCAACATGCCCTCCTTCAGGCGGTTGAGATAAACGCTGGCGATTATCGGCCTTTCCTCGGGGACCACGGCCTCGCGTTCGACAATAGACGCCAGAGTGACTACCTGGTGGATGGACAACCCGGCCCTGGCCGCCTGTTCACGCATCGCGGGGGAAAAACGCTGGCCGAAGTTCTCGAGCATCTGCTCGATCACCTCGTCAGAGGTAATCCCCGGTGGAACGCGGTAGGTGTCGGGGAAGAGGTACCCTTCCAGAGAGACGCCCGCTGGTCGGCTGCGCAAGAAGTCGGCATCGAAGGGAGGTGTGTTGACCAGCTTGAGAAACTCGTCCCTATTTACGACACCTCGCCTTTGCAGCAAGTCGGCGATCTCCTCAACTCGCCATCCTTCCACCACTGTGATCCTGGAGCCCATAAAGCGGTTTTGCTGCAGTTCGTCGATTATCTCGTTTGTCGTCATATTGCGACGAAGCTGGTACTCACCTGCTTCCAAATGGGAGTCAGCGCCACGGAGCTTCGACATCACGCGAAAGAGCAGTGCGTTGCTTATCAGTTTCTGCCGCTCAAGTCTTTGCGCAACGCTCGCCGCGGTGTCGCCCTGCGCAACTACAAACGTCACGGCAGAAGGATCGTTGCTGGGCCTGGTATCGAACTCGCGGGCGAGAGCCCAGATGCCGATTTCTGTGACTGTTTGCTGGCGTGCGACGAGAACAGTTCCGGTGCAAAGAAAGGCGATGACCAGCAAGAAGGCCAGGGTTATCAGATGTCGCAAGCCAGTGCCCCCTTGAATGGAGAGATCAATCCTCGTAGGGAGGTATTCCGTCAAAAGTGCGGGTCCGCGAGCGCTGGAAATCGAGGTAGCTTTGAAGCATAAGAGAGGCGGCCACCGCATCAATCCTCTCCCGGCGCTTCTCGCGCCTCACGCCGGCGCCGATCATCATCTTCTCCGCGGCGACGGTCGTGAGCCGTTCGTCCCAGAAGACCACGGGAAGGCCAAGCCTGCGCTCCAGTTCGCGCCCGAATGCCTGCGCTTTTTGGGCCTGCTCGCCTAAAGTGCCATCCATGCGTCGGGGCAATCCAACGATTATCTTCTGGACCTCGTGCTCCTTCGCTAATTCGCCAATTATCTGAACGTCGCGCTTGAGCGACGTTCGGGTTATGACGGTCAGGCTACTCGCTATCCAACCTGTGGGATCGCCCAAAGCCACGCCGATTCTCTTATCACCCACATCCAATCCCATTAACCGCACTACTTTTTTCTATTCCCTCTCTTGCGCGTTGCAGCTTATTCCTTCTTGTCTTTCAGCCAGTCACCTTCCACGACGATGTGGACGCGAAGGGCACGCGATGCCCAGCCGGGCTCGATGGTGACTTTTGGTTCCTTAGCCAGGCTCAAATTGCGGGCCAGATACGCCTTTGCTTCGGGCTCAGTCTTCCAGCGGACGTTTTCGCGGATGCGATCCAGGTTCATTTCGGCCACCGCGACTCCTTCAACACGCACGACAAACGTGATCGCCCCGTCCTCGGCCTTGATGATTTCGGGTGGGAGTATCTTGTAGCCTTTAGGCGGCACGCTAAACCCGGCGCGCGTCTTGGGCTGCCAGACACGGTCGACGAGCGTGTTGACGTCAGGTCCGCTGAAGATCGTGCCACGCGCTCGGCCAGAAATCTTCAGGTTGAGCATCTTAGCCTGGTCGCCTTCCTTTTTATCGTAAACCTCCTCCAGCACGGTGAAAGTGATAGAGTGGGGAGGCAAGGACTCGTTCTCAGCACGCTGCGAGTCTAGCTTCGGAAACGCTTCCTTGCTCATTTTGTCAATCAGGCTGGCCCTGGCTCTCTCTTTGTCCTGGGCTGAAACCACAGAGGCTTCCACGGCGCCGCCGCCGGTCGTCGGCTCCTCATTGAAGGCAGCAAGCTGCTGATCCAACGCGCCTTCGATCTTACTGATCTTGCCGCGATCGACATTACCCTTTTCGCCAGGATCGACGGCAACGACGTCGACTTTCGCGCCAGAGCCAGTTGGCCCTGGCACTGTAGTCTCCTGCGAGATCACGAACTTGATATTGTCTGGCGTATATAGAATGGTGCCCGCTGGCACCTTCACAGGGCCTGCAGTTCGGTTAGTTAACGTAACCTGCCCCTCGGCCCTGGCGTTGGGCATAGCCTTCTTCCCTGTGACAGGCACCTGAATGGAAGATTCCATCGGGAGGTTGATGACACGCGCGGGTATCTGGCGTGCGTCGTAGTTCACCGTCTTCGTCGTCGGATCAGCCTTGACGACGATTACATCGCTAACTGGCTCGGAGACAGGCACCAACACGACCTTTTCGACGGGGATCAAGGCGTAAGCCATCGCGATCCCGAGCACAACCAGCGCCGCCAGCACGACGAGGCCAACAGTTCGATCGGTTCGCTCTCGAAGAGATTGCGCCAACGCGGAAAGGCGAGTCAAGGGCCTTGACTGCCTGGCAACGTAGTCACGATAGCCCTTAACTGTTCGGAAAGCAGGGATGCCCTCATTATGGAAGAGCCTGCGCACGGTGGCATCGCCACTGATCAAGCCCAGCTTCAGCGCCAGACTTTCAGCCTGTCGCACAACAAGGCGCACTGCGATCGGAGACCGGAGGGCGCGGTTTTCTATGGGCACGACTATAGCAGCTTGATCGCTCCTAACACCTTCCAACTTGGTCTTGACGGAGGCAACTTCGTCAAAGCGATCAAGAAAGATGATCTCTTCTTCCAAGCTATCTCTCACTCATCGCGAAGCTACGTTGCAACTTTTTTCAAAGAGTCCTTCACCAGTGGAAGCACAAGCTGCAGCGCCTCTCGAATCTTGCTGGGGTCTTTGCCACCAGCCTGCGCCATGTCGGGCCGTCCGCCACCGCTGCCACCCACTGCCGCAGCAACTTGCTTGGCGATCTGCCCTGCGTGTACCTGTACGCCAGGAGAGACCATCGCCACGAAGCCAGGCTTGCCTTCGAAGACAGAGCCCAGAACTACTACGCTACGTCCCAGGCGACTGCGCAGCGAGTCGCCCATCTCACGAAGGACTTCCATGCTGACAGGAGGAACCTGCGCGGCGACAACTTTCACGCCATTGACTTCCTGAGCCCTGGCGACTAGCGCTTCGACTTCTTTAGTAGCCAGCAAGCGTTGGAGTTGCGAGACCTCACGACGAAGGCTCTGGACTTCGGCGAGCAGGGAATTGACACGATCTTCGACGTTCGTGGTCTGCAAACGCCGCGTCAGCCTCTCCAACAACTGGCGCTGGTTCTGAATGTACTCGTCGGCAGCTCGTCCCGCCAGAGCCTCGATGCGCCGCAATCCCGTGCCGACGCTAGACTCATCGACGATGACAAACGATCCTATATCACCAGTTCTGGCAACATGCGTGCCACCGCACAGCTCTCTGCTCCACGTATCGACGCTGATGACGCGCACAACCTCGCCATATTTCTCGCCAAACAGCGCCATTGCGCCGGCTTCGGTCGCCTCGGTGTAGCTGGCCAGAGTCGCGGTTACGGCCATGTTCTCGCGAATCTTCTCTCGCACAATGCGCGCGACCTCGTTCAGTTCATCCCTGGTCAGCGCGGTCAGATGAGTGAAGTCGAAGCGGAACCTGTCTGGAGCAACCAGCGAGCCTGCCTGCGTAGCGTGCGGCCCGAGCACCTGGCGCAGAGCTTTGTGCAGCAGATGGGTCGCGGTATGGTGGCGAGCTATATCTCTCCTCCGCTCGACATCCACCAGGGCACGCGCCGTGTCTCCGACCTCAAGGTAACCTTCGGTTACTTCCACCTCGTGTACGATCAGGGTTGGCAGCGGCCGCTGGGTATCCAGCACTCGCGCCTTGCCAGCTTCGCCGACGATAATGCCCGTGTCGCCCACCTGGCCACCACCTTCAGGATAGAACGGGGTCTGTTCAAGGATCAGCTCCACCTTTTGGCCTGCGGATGCCTTCTCGACAGAACTGCCCTCGGCGGCGATGCCGATAATCGGCGACTTGAACTCGACGTGATCGTGCCCCACGAAGCCAGTCTCGCCTATGGCCAGTTGCTCGTATACCTCGAGCCGCTGCTTGGGGCCGAGGCCGAACTTCGCCGCCGCGCGCGCCTTCTCGCGCTGACGCTCCATTTCCTCCCCGAAGCGAGCAAGATCGACCGTCAGTTCGTGCTCCTCAGCCACCTCAGCCGTGAGCTCCTTCGGGAAACCGAACGTATCGTACAGGCGGAAGGCGACATCGCCAGGAATAACGTTCTGGCCTTTGGCTTTCAGGTCCGCGACGATGCCGTCGAGCACGTTGAGGCCGGTGCTGAGCGTCTGGTTGAACCTGCTCTCTTCAAAGCCGATGACTTTATGAATGAAGTCCTCTCGCTCAACCAGTTCAGGATAAGAGTCCTTCATTCGCTCGATAACGACGCTCACGGTATCGATCAGGAACGGCCGTTCCAGGCCGAGCGATTTGCCGTGGCGGACGGCGCGGCGGATCACGCGGCGCAGGATATAGCCACGTCCCTCGTTGCTGGGGAGGACACCATCGGCGATGAGGAAGGTCGCCGCGCGGCTGTGGTCGGCGATTACCCGCAGCGAGAAATCGTGCCTCGCATCTTTGCCGTACTTTATGCCGGCGATCTCCTCTTCGCGCCGGATGATGGGCGAGAAGAGGTCAGTTTCGTAGACAGTTTGCGCGCCCTGAAGCAAGAGGGCAGCCCGTTCAAGGCCAAGGCCGGTATCGATGTTCGTCTTGGGCAGCGGCGTCCTGACCTTGTTCTCATCCTGATAGTATTGCATGAAAACCAGATTCCAGTACTCCAGGAAGCGGGCGCAGTCGCAACCCGGGCCACAGGTTGGCTTGCCACAGCCGTACTCGGGTCCGCGATCGTAGTAAAGCTCAGAGTCGGGGCCGCAAGGGCCGGTCTCACCGGCTGGTCCCCACCAGTTATCCTCCTGGCGGCAAATGCGCTCCGTGGGAATGCCAGCTATCTTCTGCCAAAGAGCGAATGCCTCGTCGTCGTCGGGATAGATTGTGACCCAGATGCGCTCGGCAGGAAACTTGAAGCGCTGCGTGCTGAGCTCCCAGGCGAACGAGATAGCGCCATCCTTGAAGTAGTCGCCAACGGAGAAGTTGCCGCACATCTCGAAGAAGGTGAGGCTGCGCTCGTTGCCCACAGATTCGATGTCGCTGGTACGGAAACACTTTTGAATGGACGTCAGACGTGGAGCGGGGGGCGCCTCCTCGCCCAGGAAATAGGGCTTCATTTGCACCATCCCCGCGTTAGTAAGCAGGAGCGTCGGATCGCCGTGGGGAATCAGCGGCGAGCTTGGCACAACTAGATGGCCCTTCTCCTTGAAGAAGCCCAGCCAGATACGTCTGATTTCATCACTAGTTATTTTCTTCAAGAGATTGCTCCCGTCCTCCGATTAGTCTTCTTGTGGGTTGCCGCTCAACTGATGGGAGTGAGACCTCATCCTGGCTGTTTCCCGAAGATGTTTACTCCTCGGCAATTCAAGACTGAAGCGGGGGACAAGCCCCCGCGCTACGTCCGGGTTCGTTTCCCACCTGGCATCCCGCGGAAATGGATGCGCCCTCACCCTAACCCTCTCCCAGAGGGAGAGGAGATGCGATGCTCTCCCAAAGGGAGAGGGAATGCCCGCAAATGCTTCTCCTGAAGGGCGAGGGAATTGATTACACGCCAACGATCACCGTTAACGTCTTGGCTCCTCTCCGTGTCTCCGTGTCTCCGTGGTGAGCGGAATTCGTTTGCCTGCGCAAAGCCTGAAGGCACGGGGATGCTTTCCGCGGTCGTGGCCAATGAGCCGTCACTAGATTTTATGCGAAGGGGAGAATGATGTCAACGCCAGGCGAACGGCCTCATAGACGTCCTTGAGAGGCATACCCTGCTCTCTCGCGATCTTCAGACAGTCCTCGTACTCAGGCGCCGCGCTGTGCCTCCCGCCAAGGGCCTTGACCTTGACGCGCACGGGGCCCCAGGACGTCTCAACAGTCTCCTGCCAGCGCTGGCACTTCAGCCGACTGGTTTCATATATGCGCACGCCCAGCGAGCTGGTATGTTCCAGGATCATCTCCGCAAGCTGAGTCCGCAGGCTTTGTGGAGCGATAGCGCTCACCTTCGTTGCCGGCCGGTTCTTCTTCATCTGGATCGGCGTGAAATAAACGTCGAGTGCCCCGGCCGCCAGCAAGTCGTCCATCAGGGCTCCCAGCAATTCTGGCGCCATATCGTCGACGTTGGTCTCTATCACGCTGACGGAATCGCCTTCCAGGTTCAGAACTGGCTCGCCGAGCCAAAGCCGAAAAGCGTTGGGCCAGGGAAGGTCTTTTCTGCCGAAGCCATAACCGACCTTGCTTATCTTCATCTGGGGAGGCTCGAAAGCAGCCAACGTGGCGAGAATCGCCGCGCCGGTAGGCGTAGTGAGCTCCGCCTCGACGCGACCTGGATAAACAGGAGCACCTACTCCAGCCAACAACTCCAGCACCGCCGGGCCAGGGATCGGAATCTGCCCGTGCTGTGACTGCACCATGCCGTACCCGGTTGGCACCGCAGAGGCGTAAACCTTCTCTACTCCCAGCGCATCGAGGCCGACGACGAATCCCACGATGTCCACGATAGCATCCACTGCACCCACTTCGTGGAAATGGACTTCCTCGACGCTAGTACCGTGGACCGATGCCTCCGCCTCTGCCAGATGGCGAAAGATGGCGCTGCTGGAGTCCTTTACCCTCTTCGAGAGCTGGCTTTGCTCGATAATCTGAAGAATGTCAGATAGATGTCGCCGAGGCTGTGCGTCTTCGCTTAGCGTCACAGAAATCTGAACGCCGCGAAATCCCTTGCGGTTCACCGTCTCGGCGCTCAGGGAGTATCCACCGACCGGCAGCTTCGATAGCTCGGCTTCGAGTTTGCCTAATGGGACGCCAGCGTCGACCACCGCGCCCACGGCCATGTCGCCGCTGATACCCGAGTAACAATCCAGATAGGCGATCATCCCTATTCCCTATTCCCTGTCCCCGATTCCTATGCAACGCACTTTCGCCACGCGGTTCGCCAGAAGGGCGGCGGTAGCTCCAGCGCCAACGCCGTTGTCGATGTTCACCACTGTCAGTCCAGGCGAGCACGTTTGCAGCATAGACAACAACGCGGCCACGCCTTTGCCCCCGAGGCCATAGCCAACGGAGGTGGGCAGACCGATTACGGGAACGTCGACCAAGCCGGCGACGACGGAAGGGAGAGCCCCATCCATGCCGGCGGCCACGATGATAACGTCAACTCCGGCGTCGATCATCGTCTTCAACGGACGAAACAGGCGATGGATTCCCGCCACGCCCACGTCGAAAGCGGCCATAACCTCACAGCCCATCTCAAGCGCAACTACCTTGGCCTGCTCGGCAACAGGCACATCCGAGGTGCCGGCCGTGACGATTCCTACTTTGCCACCTGTCTTCGGGACACGTCGTCCAGGTTCCCGCAGCACTACCATCCGCGACGCGGGATACGACTCGACCTCAAGCTCAGCAAACTCTCGCCGCAAACGATCCAACAAATCGTCGCTCACACGGCTCAGCAACGCACGCCCCGTGGCCGATAGGAAATGGCGAGCAATTGCAATTACGTCATCGGACTGCTTAGTTTCCGCCATAATCACTTCTGGAACGCCCTTACGGCTTTCACGATTCACATCGGGGCTAGCCATATCGGCGCGCCTGTGCCCCCCGGGCCGCAGGTCGCTCTTACCAGGCCGAGAAGCATCAGCATCGGCTTTGTCGCCCAACTGGGTTTCTAATTCATGAGGGTCCTCCAACGCCGCCAGCACGCCGAGCAGATCATCAAGGGGTTTGCTCACGCATTCGTCTCCTCACGACAGGTTGTTAACACTGATTCTATCATAGTGCCAATGGTTTCAACAATCGAGAAAGCGATATCGCTGACACTGCTCGTCACGTTCGATTATAATGGCCCCATAATTGCGGAAAGAGGAACTGGACGCGAGAACAACTCAGGAAAGGCTATTTACACATCATGCAGTTCAAGGCAGTTATCTTCGATATGGACGGCACCCTCGTGGATTCCTTGAAAGCGTATCAGGTTGCTTTCAATAACGGCGTGGCTAAGTTCGGGCTGCCCCCGGTGGCCCTGAGGGAAATCGCGGATCGATTAAATGATGGAATGCTCCTCGAACAGATCATAGTCGATCTTTTCCCCGACCACGATGACCCTGCGTTTCTGAAAGCGTGTCGGGAAGAGATATTCTCAGCTTTCCGGGATGTGACAGAGGACAAGACGCCGTTGCTTCCGGGCACGAAGGAGGTGCTGAGAACCCTCCGAGCGAAAGGCATGAAGATAGGTTTGGCTACAGGGAGAACGACGCCATCCGAGCGCGTCAAGAACTGGCTAGAAAACATCGGCATCGGCGAGTTCTTCGACGTGATCGTCACATCGGATGACGTCGCGGAAAGGAAGCCGGCCCCAGATTGCGTGGTCGAGTGCGCTCGCCTGCTCGGAGTGCCGACCGCCGAGTGTCTGATGGTCGGTGACTCTTTAGCCGACATCAGCGCGGCGAAAGCTGCTGGAGCTTCGGTGGTAGCGGTATTGACAGGAGTAGCGGGACAGGAAAGGCTATCGGCCGCGGAACCTATGGCCGTGCTGAAGGATTTGTATGAGCTGATTCCGCTGCTAGTCCCATCGCCGGGAATAGACCGCGGAGACGAGGGCAAACAGACCAGGTGAAACCGTCGGACCTGGCAAAGAGAGGGTCACGCCTAGCGAATATGGCGAGGATGACTTGCTTGTGTCGGTAATCTAGCCGATATGTCCGTTCCTGAAAAGGGGTTTCAGGCTGCGTATGCCCGCGAGAATCGTCGAGCCGTTGCTGATGAGGGTTGCTCCGATGGGGCCCAGTACGCCCAGAGTAGCCAAGCCAAGCGCACCTACACAGGGAATCACCGTCAACTGGTAGTTCTGCCGCACGAGGACCATCGCTTCCCTCGCGATCTCCACGGCCAGAGGGAGTTCCCAAAGAGTATCTCGCATCAGGATCACACCAGCGGCCTGTTTGGCAGCGTCGGCCCCCTGATCGAGGCAGACCGCGATATCGGCGTAGGCGAAGGCTGGCGAGTCGTTGACGCCGTCGCCGATTACGGCCACGGTTCTTCCGCTCGTCTGAAGGTCCTGGATGATATCTGCTTTCTGCTGGGGAAGGACTTCGGCGTAGCAGTCATCGATCCCCAATTCGCTGGCCACAGCTATCGCCGCGTGTCTGTGATCGCCGGTCACCATCAGAATGTCTCTTATGCCAAGAGCCCTCAGCGCCTCGACGACTGCCCGACTTTCTGGGCGTATCGGGTCGGCATAGGCGATCACTCCAATGACGTCGTCGTCTAATGCCACGAAGACCAGCGACTCCTCTCGCCCGTGAATGTGCTCCGCGTGCCACGCCGCTTTAGGGATGGACACTCCCACCTGGTGCATCAGCCTGGCATTACCCACGTGGACCACTTGCTCACCTATATCCGCTCGCACTCCTGATCCCAAGAAGTGTTGAGACTCCCCTCTATCGGGAATGGCCAGACGCAGCTCTTCCGCACGTCGGACGATAGCTCTGGCGGCAGGGTGCTTGAGCCTCATTTCCGCCGCAGCAGCAAATCTCAGGATATCTTCGGAAGCAAAAAGCGAGTTGAGAGAGATCACGTCCACCACCCCAGGGTCACCGCGGGTCAGAGTCCCTGTCTTGTCGAAGACTACCGTGTCGACCTCGGCCAGCTTCTCGACAGATCTACCCCCCTTTATAAGGACGCCGTTTCTAGCAGCAACCGCCATCGATGCCAGGATGGTGGTTGGAGCCGTTACTCTGATACCTGTGCCAAAGTCAACTATGAGGAATGAGGCGGTTCGCGCGGTATCGCGTGTCAGTGTGAGCATAGCACCCGCGGCCAGAAAGGCCGGCGGCACCAGTTGATCGGCGAACTTCGACGCGTAATTCTCAATCCTGGTATCGTGGCGCGGAGCGCTCTCGATGAGATGGATTATCTTTCCCGCCTTGGTGTCGTAGCCAACTCGCTGAGCCCGCACGTAGAGTTTGCCGTCAGAGAGCACGGTCGAACCGTACACCGTGTCTCCAGGCGATTTCACGACAGGCATCGGCTCCCCTGTTAAGGTCTTCTGATCGACCAGAGCCTTGCCATTAACCACTGTGCCATCGACTGGCACCAGGTCGCCCGGATAAAGGACAACGATCTCGCCCACCCTGAGATCTTCGACCGAAACCTGCACCTTCCGCCCCTGGCGGATCGCCCAAGCCGAGTGGCCGACGGTGCCGAGGAGATCCATTACCGCTCGATGTGAGCGTTGGGCCGTCAGTTCACGAATGTACTCGCCGACGCTGATGAGCCAGACCATGAACGCCGAGGCCACGAGGTTGCCACGCAGCGTCATCACAACCGCGGCGGCCGCGTCGAGGACGTCTACGTTGAGCCGCCTGTTCTGCACGATAGATTGCGTGGCTCGGCTGTAAACTGGTAGGGTCACGGCGCTTGTAACAGCCAGGAGCACGAGCCTGGGGATGAAGCCGCCCACTAGCGCGAGCGCAAAAGCGACACCCGCCGTAGCTACTGGGAGCCATCGCCACCGATTATTCATTCCTTGCTGGCGGCTGATTTCCGTCATCTGGGACTCGGCCGCGGTCGCCCTGCGGCGAGCGAGGGCGTAGAGAAGGCGCTTGGGAGTTACGATAGTGGTGTCGTACTTAATGACGACGCTGGCGCAGGTATAGTTTACCCGAATGCTAGTGACCCCAGGCACCGTGCGCCAACCATCCACAAGTCCGTTCTGGGGCTGATTTTTCAGCCAGGGAACGCGCAGTCGCAAGCGGCCAGGAATGGAATGGATAACCTCGTATTTGACTCTGGCTTCGTCCATAGTTTAGCTCAGTTCGCGAGGCTACTGGCCGCTACTCATTTGCGGCTTTTCGGGGCTATGGAAATGGCGGAAGGTTTCGAAAGCGTACCAGGCAAGAACGTACCAGGGCGCCGACGTCGTCCTTCCAGCGGCCACCTCGCGGATGGCCAGCGCGATCAACCCGAGCGGCACGAGCATCTTCAGATCGAGGCGACCTCTGGTGCTTTGGGCCAAGCCGACGTCCAAGGCGCGAGCAGTGGAGATGATGTTTCGCGCGAGCGGCGTTTTCCCCCCTTGCCACTCTTCCGCAAACTGGGCAATAGGCGACTCAGAACCGATCAGTCCACTGACTCGGGCGTAGTCCAATAACTGGGCGATATCGACTTGCACAGGATCGTACAGCACCAGCAAGCTACCAGTGGTCGGGTTGAAATGGATCTCGTTGATGCCTTGGAGGGCGAGTAGCTCGTTCTTGATCGCCTGCACCAGTTCCGGGCTGCGGTGTTCTCGGGCTAGTTTCACGCGCACCCTGCCAGGGAGCAAGTGGGCAATTCGTGCCCCATTGTTACCTGCCATAGACATAACTCCCAGTCGGCCTGGTCCTCCTGGCGAATGAACGCCAGAGCGGCCGCTTTTCATAATTGCCCTGTGAGTGCCTGACGCAACGGCTCAGGCGCCCTCTTCCACTGGAGCAGGACGAGGCCGTCGTGGTCTGGGCCGAGCAGATGCTGGGGAAGCCTCCACGACCGGCTGGGCTTCGTACTCGGCTTTGGCTTCAGCGTAGACGTCTTGTAGCTCTTCAGCGACCTCGGCCGTCGCCTCCTTGACTTTCTCAGAGAGGGTAAGATAGCCTTTCACCGCTCCCTTCATCAATGGACGTCCGCCTCTCGCAGCCAAGAGCAATGCGCCAGCCGCGATGCCTAGGCCCAAGCCCCAGCTAGTGCCTCCTATGACGCCTTCCACGACGTCGTCAAGGCCAACCATTGCAACCTCCTTGTACAGGAACAAACCCTACTTGACAGGTACCGCAATACGCCCTTAAAAAAAGTGTACTACGCAGTGTGGCGCTCGTCAAGGCAACACGGGACCGAAGCGTCGAAGAAGGATGGGCTCGACTCCGCGGCCAGCCGGCCAATCAGCACACTCCGGTGCTGGGGTCGGGGAACGCCTGGGGCTGTCGAAGCGTGCTCGAGTTCAGCCTCAAGTTCAGATGATCACAGTCTTGATTAGCTCAAACCCAAGGATAGCCAGGTCCAACGTCCGGTTCATCTTGATTTGAGCTAGCTGATTTTGCACGCGGCGCGCCGACCAAACCGTTTCCAGGGGTCGACCGGTCGACGCGTCGTAGACGTCTGTCCGTATCAGAAGGATGTGAGCGAACTTCGTCGTGAAGCTCTGTGTTTCGACGATGCGGTTGTTCGGGCCTCGCCTTTGAGTTCGAGGGCCACCAGGTGACCCATCGTGAAGGAGGGTTACGACGTCCCTGACCATGTCGTCCACTATCCGAAGACGGAGATTGCTGACGTCGATGCTCGGCGGCGTCGGTATCACACCCAACCTGTTCGGCTGGCCGGCGTAATAACGTAGCAATGGTAGCTCGTTAGCCTGGCCATGAAGCAGTCGATCTAATCGCGCCTGAAGTTCCTCGCTAAAAAGGCGCTCATCTTCGTTGTAGGGTGCGACCTCTCTTGCCCCAAACAAGCCAACATCTTCCTCCACCGGCATAACCATCAGTGCGCCTTTGACGGTACCCATATGATATCGCAAGCCTCCCTCTACCCCAACACTCTCACGTGCAACTTAGAACCTAGAACCCCAGCCAATACCGGAGCCTTTCGCGATAATGTTAGCAGATGTTTGTTATCGGCACGTAATCGTTATGTTAAGATTAGATGAATATTGCGTTCACATCGTGAGGGTGGGATCGATCGCAACGCTGGTGATATGTTCAGGTGGAAGGGTTGTCGGGAGCGCAGATCAAAACGTTCAACGGCCAACTACCGCAAATCTAATTAACTCAAGTCCCAATGTGGCGATGTCCAGTCCCCGGTTGACCAGGATTTGCGCACGCTGGTTTTGGACGCGGCGCGCCGACCACAACGTCGCCAACAGTTGACGGGTCGAGGCGTCGTAGACGTCCTTGCGTACCAGGAGGATGTGGGGGAACTTCGTCGTGAACTCCTGTACATCGACGATATGACCGTATCGATCCTCTTTTTGAATTGGAGGACCACCTGGCGTCCCATCGTGAAGTAGCGCTATGACGTTCCTGACCATGCCCTCGACGACGGGCAAGCGGAGCGCTTTCACATTGATCCTTGGGGGCAATGGCATTATCCCTATTCTGTTCGGATCGTCAGCGTAGCGCCGCAGGAGCGGAAGCTCGTTAGCATCACCGCTCAGCAACTTGTCTAGCCGCGCTCGAAGTATAATACTAAAACGCCGCTCGTCTGCGTTGTATGGAGCGACCACCCTGGCCCCAAACAGGCTGGTATCCTGTCCATTCGAGCGTGGTGCTAGCGCGTCTTTGCGCCTGGCCATCTGATACTTCGCTCCTCCTGCCACTGGAACATTCATTACGAAGGCTGCAGGAATTAGGCCACGGCGCCAGGGGGACCGCGTCTGTTGCGCATTGCTGCCACGAAGAGGTCTCACCGCCTATCGCGACTCGCCCAGCGCGCCGCGAGCAATCTGAAGCCGAAACCCATCAAGCTATTGCCAAGCGCAACTAACGCGGCAAGCGCAGCGTAGGAGTTGGGTGGCTGCGCGAGGGCCGCGACCAGCGTAAGGCCCAGCGCGAACACAGGGATGCCCGCGGCCATCCAGAGCATAACCGATAGCTGCCCACCAGCAAGAAAATGCAGGTTAACCTTATAGAAGAGAAGGGACAAGAGGACCATCAAGGCGGCAGCGGCCAGAAGCGGGTTTCCCCACATGCGACATCTCCGAGCAACCGTTTTTGCGGGGTAGTTCGACTGTGTGTTACATCGAACAACCGCCAAGTTATGCAGCAGCAAGAACAGTGCCCAGAGCGTGGCGCAATAACCATGAGGACGGCCCCCACCCTAGCCGTCCCACAGAGGGGTCATGGGCCGATAGCTGCCATCGAAGTGACGGTTTTCGGCAGTTCCAGTGCCCTCGTAGCACTTCCCCGGGGATAGGGTGCGCCATAAGTTCCCAGATGGAGATGGGATAGGCGCACGCCTAGTCGGCGGCTTCGACAGCGCGCATGAGGTTCGCCATTTCGATGGCGCCTACGGCGGAGTCATAGCCTTTGTTGCCTGCCTTGGTCCCGGCCCTCTCGATGGCCTGCTCGAGATTATCGGCTGTGATGACTCCGAAGAGGATTGGCACCCCCGTATCCAGCCCGACACTGGCAATGCCTTTCGATACCTCGGCGGCCACGTAATCGAAATGGGGGGTCTGCCCCCTGATGACTGCGCCCAGGCAGATTACAGCAGCGTACTTGTTAGTTTGAGCCATCTTCTTGGCCGTCAAAGGTATCTCGAAGGCTCCGGGCACGAGCGCGAGATCGACATCTTTTTCGCTCACGCCGTGCCGCAGCAGCGCGTCCATCGCGCCGTCGAACAGCTTTCGACCTATGAAATCGTTGAAACGTGAGAGAACGATGCCAAACCGCAGCCCTTCCCCGATTAGCTTCCCCTCGTAAGTCCTGACCATCTATCAGTCCTCCATGCTCAATATGTGTCCCAGCTTATCCCGTTTTGTCTTCAGATAACGCATGTTTGCCGGATTGGGTTCGACGACAAGAGGCACTCGCTCGACGACGGACAGGCCATAACCATCCAGCCCGACCACCTTTCGAGGGTTGTTCGTCATCAGGCGGATTTCCGTTACCCCAAGATCGACGAGTATTTGCGCCCCGATGCCATAGTCTCGCAGATCGGGCGGGAAGCCGAGATGCAGGTTTGCCTCCACCGTGTCCAGCCCGTTGTCCTGCAATTCATAGGCTTTGAGCTTGTTGTGCAAGCCTATTCCCCTGCCTTCCTGACGCATATAGAGGACGACGCCTCGACCTTCGTCGGCGATCATCTGCATCGCCCGCTCCAGTTGTTGGCCGCAGTCACAGCGCATGGAATGGAAAACGTCGCCAGTGAGACACTCGGAGTGTACTCGCGTGAGCACTGGCTCTGGCGTGGTGACGTCGCCCATTACCAGGGCCACGTGATGCTCTTTCGCCAGCAGGTTCTCATAGCCTATGGCGATGAAATCGCCGAACTGAGTCGGAAGAATAGCTTCGGCAAGCTTGCGTACCAGCTTCTCATGGCGCCGGCGGTGGGCGATCAACTGGGCAACGCTGATGATCTTGATGCCGTGCGCAGCCGAGAATCTCTCCAGTTGGGGCATTCGCGACATCGAACCGTCGTCGTTCATAATCTCACAGATAACGGCGCCTGGATATAGCTCAGCCAGCTTTGCCAGGTCGACAGATGCCTCGGTTTGTCCCGCTCGCACCAGCACGCCACCATCCTTTGCCCTCAAGGGGAACATGTGTCCAGGCCGAGCGATGTCTTCGGGTCGGGTCTTTGGGTCTACGAGCACACTGACCGTTGCCGCTCGGTCGTGGGCCGAGATGCCAGTCGTCGTACGATGTTTTGCCTCCACAGACACCGTAAAGGCAGTGCCGAAAGAAGACGAATTGTCCTTGTCCTGGACCATCATCGGAATCTTCAACTCGTCCAGCCGCTGCCCTGTAAGTGGAACGCATATGAGACCGCGGCCATACTTAGCCATAAAGTTTATGGCCTCGGGCGTCACCTTCTCGGCGGCGATGACAAGGTCGCCCTCGTTTTCACGGTCCTCATCGTCAACGATGATCACGAACTTGCCAGCGCGGAAGTCCGCAATTGCTTCTTCGATCGTCGCTAAGCTCACGCTTTTACCTCCAGGCTTCTAACTCAATAGTCCGTGCTCGGCCAGGAACTCCTCGGTGATCCCTGACGACGAGCCTGAGACGAACTTCTCAACGTACTTGCCAAGGATGTCCACTTCAAGATTTGCGAGGTAACCGGGCTTCTTTTTGGATAACGTGATGTTCCCCTGGGTGAAAGTGACCAGAGAGACGCTGAGAGATCGGTTGTCGCAGTCCACCACGGTCAAACTGGTGCCATCTATAGCAACAAAACCCTTGGTCACGATGTAGCGCATTATCTCCGGGGGCGCCTCCAGGCGCACGATCACCGCTTCGCGCTCAGGACGCACCGAGAGCACTTTGCCCTGGCCATCCACGTGTCCCTGGACGAAGTGGCCTCCGAGTCGAGAGCCAACAGCCAGAGCCCTCTCCAGGTTAACAGGATCGCCAACACGGAGGGCGCCGAGATTAGTGCGCCGCAGCGTTTCTGGCATGAGGCCGATAGTGAAGCTGCGCGCATCGAAGGCAGTGACCGTGAGGCAGACGCCGTTGACGGCGATGCTATCGCCCAGCCTCACGCCCTCGAGCACAATGGAAGCCGCAACCGACAGGCTGTTGG
>JAMCWX010000017.1:0-22737 GCA_023480885.1 Chloroflexota bacterium
GTGCCAATCGCTCGCTTCCAGCCGGCGAGCGTGACACTGGCTGAAGATTGCAAGGCAGGCGATGTACTCGGCTACTCGGCTGGCTGGAAGCGAGCGATTGGCACGGCTGGCGGCGTGATTCAGCCTCGGCTGATAGCGCTGGCCGACGGCAAGAATGGCGGCACGGTGCCGGTGGCGACGCACCTGGTAGTCAACGGCTACACGGGCGCTACACCGGGGGATAATGTCTATGTGGCCAACGGTGCGGGCAACAACGGCAAGGTAACCACTACCGCACCTGCTGGCGCCAGCGGTCACAGCAATGTGATTAGCGGCGTTTGCTTGTCGGCGACCGAGATTGAGTTTTTCCTGAACTCTCGCGCCGACAGCGTAGCATAAGTCGAGAGGGAGGTAGGCTAGGTGAACAGAGCGCAGGTAAGGCAAAACGTAGCTCGCAACGTAGAAGGGCGTAACTTCGTCGTCGGCACGATCACGTCGATGAACGTCAACAATCCGCGCTGTGATAGCCTGGCTTACTTCCCCAACGACAATTTCAATGACAGTGAGTTCTTCGTATACGCGGGAACGGCGATAGGACAGAGCAGGCGAGTAAGTGATTTCCTCCAGCTCAACGGGGAAGTCGTGCCGTTGTCGGCTTTTGCTCCGAATGCCGTTGCCGGCGATTCCTTCGAGATTCATCCTCATTTTGGCTGGACCGTCGAGCAGTTCAACGCGGCGATCGACATGGCGCACTACGCCGTCGAAGATATTTACCTGCTGGACAAGGTAGACGAAAGCTTGACGATGATCGTCGATACCTACGAGTACACCATTCCCGCTGGCTTCCGTTACCTATCGAAGGTGCTCTACAAGCCGATAGGTGCAACGTACTTCACGGAAATCTCAGTTTTAGAATGGCGCGTGATTCCTGGCGCCACTAAGAAGCTCTGGCTGGACAGGATTTACGATGGAGCGACGCTCAGGCTAGTGGGGCAGGGGCAGGCGACGCTACCAGCTAACGATGCGGCCACGGTGCAACTCCCCGAACGCTACGTGGTGGCGAAAGCGACGGCGCTTGTTCTGGCGATGCAGCCAGGCGGGGAGATAAGCGACGCACGCGAGCGTATGCAGTGGGCGGCCTGGTGGGAACAACAAGCAGATAAAGAAATGGTGCGAATGAGGACGGCGGTCAAGCCTAATTCGCGCATTGTAGAGAGTAATTAAGAATGGCTGAGAAAGTTCTCGATAAAGAAATTATCCTATACGGCACGCGCTTTCCGATCATCGGGGAAGTGCAGCCACAGGTTATTTCACAGTTCCCGGGGAAGGTCGTTATCGGCGATGTTTCGCGGTCGGATCAGCAGTTAGTCAGCGAGTGGGTAATAAGCGATCAACGTGGCGGTCTAGGTATCGAGAACATGGACGAGAAGCAAGATATGGATAGATTTTGGGATAGCCAGAATCTATGGACGTTGGATTCAAAAGCAATCTATCTAGCACCGCTGGCCGTGCAAATGAGCACTCCGGGAGGAAGGCTTAGGAAGTTGTGTTGGTTAGGTGGTAAGTTGTATGCATTGGGAACAGACCCACTTAGGAAGGTTTATCGCTACAATACAGTTACGGCGGTGTGGGATGATGTGTGTGAAGATGTTTACGATTTAACAGATGCTGTCGAGTTCCGCAATTCCGCGGGGACCGTTCACTATTACGTTGCCGCCGGTGCTAGATATTGGCGTAGTGCAACAGGCGATCCTGGTTCTTGGGCGCAGATAGCCGTAGCTGCAAATAGCTTTGCGGTCTTTGACAACAAACTTATCGCTACAGACGACACGTATGTAAAGTATTCCACTGACGGCACGACCTGGAAGAACATCGCGTTGTTGCCAGGAATCGCCGTGACAATTTCAGGCTTAGGTGCAGTTGCCTGTACGCCTGTGACAACAATACGCTCCGTGGAAACCCGCGAGGAAATTATCGTGCTTCTACGAGCTGATGGCGTTTATGTCCTAGATTTTTGGACAGGAGCCACGTATAAGCTCGTGAGCATTGCCAAGCCCAACGTCGTGTATTCCTATCGCGATGAACTATACGTCGGCGCCGATTCACAGTTGTTACGCATAGTTGGAAACGTAATAACAAGTATCAGTGTCGCAGGGGACGACGGTACGGCAATACGCGGATCATCCGAATTCAATACTTCCGTGCGCGATATCGGAGCGTACGGTGATTACGTCTACGGAGCAATCGGGTACAACTTACTAATTCGTAATGGGCAAGGTTGGCACAATCTGGCCTATCCTTTTCCAGGTTATTCCTATGCTGGGGTGCTGTCCGTGGAAGCTGTTCACGACGGTAGCAGTTTGAAGGTTTACTTTATCACGTACCCACCAGGACTAGATGATTATGTAAGTTACATTACTATGCCCTTTTCAGGTTTGCAGCCTATCAAGGAATCAGGGATAGTCTTCAGTCTTTCCGGTGAATTGATAACACCCTATTTTGATGGAGGTTTTAACGACTGGATCAAGGTAGCACTCGCGATTAAGCTGACTTGCAGGCAAATGACTGCTACGGAGACAATCACGGTCAATTATCGCAAAGACACAGAAAGTGCCTGGACTACGTTAGGCACGGTCAATGCCAATGGCGTGACAGTACTCTCCTTTAATAATGGAAGTTCTCAACCGGTAGGCATCGAACTGAAGAAGATCCAGTTCAGGTTTATTTTTGGACGGAGTGGCCTTGATAACACCAAGACGCCGATAATGGAATCAGCGGTGTTACGCTACTATTGTGCGCCTAACACATTGTATGGCTGGCGTTGCACTGTGGACTGCACGCACGAGTGGAAGAGCAAGACGCCGGCAGAGTTAATCACCGCCTTGGAGACGGCAATCGATACCAAGACGCTGGGGGTAATGTCGTACTTTCCCGATGCTGACAAGTACGTGAAAATCTTGAATATGGTTGGCGCCGAGACAACAGGGCGCGGGCACGAAGGCAAGTATCAGCTCACACTCGCGGAGATGGCGTAAATGCCACGGCGGAACACGGTCAGGGCACCGAAGCTGCCAGTGCTGCCCAAGTTTCCTGTCTTTCCTGGCAGGATCACGGGAATGCAGAAACCCGAGCCGATCAACGAGGTGCCGCCGAAGCCGGCGGACTTCTTGGGGCCAGACGACGAATGGCGTGTTTACTGGTGGCTTACGAAACACAACGTTGCTTTTGAGTATCAAGTCAGTGTGATGGGTGGACGCAAACAGATTGGCGGTTTGGTGCCTGACTTTCTGATTACGGACCGCGTGCCGCCGCTGGCGATCAACGTGCAGGGTGAGTACTGGCATTTCGGTAATTCGGGACTGGCGGCGGCGAACTTGATGACGAAGATTCAGTTACTCAACAGAGGTTACGACGTGGTTTATGTGCGCGAGGATGATTTGTATGCCAGGCTGGATTACACGATGCAGCAGGCGTTGCAAGGCATTCAGCTTTATCAGGATTAGGAGGGAAACATGAATATCACGGTCAAAAGTGCAGCGATTGCCGCTGGCTCTTCGTTGAGCGGTATCGTCGACCTTGAAGGTTATACCAAGATCGGCATCGAAATGCCGGCCGCGTGGGATGCCGCTGCTCTGACATTTCAGGGCTCTAGTGACGGCGTAACCTACAATAATTTGTACGACAATGTAGGCAATGAGGTAACAAGCCAGGCGGCGGCAGGCAGGTTTATTGGAATCGATACGATTCTAAGGTCGCTGGCGGCAGTGCGCTATCTCAAGATCAGATCGGGTACGAGTGCATTGCCTGTTAACCAGACGGCAGATCGGACGATCAAGCTCTGCTTGAAGGCTTAGTATGACACGCACAATTGACCACTACATCTACGACCACAAAACAGGCACACCCTGTCAAGGCGTCAGCGCCGAGTGCTTCCGCACCGATACGGGGGCTAGCGTCGCCACGGCAACCAGCGATAGCACGGGGAAGATAGAGTTCACGGGGTTGGACGACACTCTGCTGTACAGGGTGGTGGCGAAGAAGCCTGGGGATATCAGGGTGTGGGACGAACGGGAGACGCTACCTGTCGGCTACTGGAAGGACTGGACGCCGACGGTTGACCAGGGTGGCAATGTGCCTGTGACGGTCAACGAGGCCAAATATTGCATCGTCGGCAAAGTGTGTCACATCTATGGCAAGGTGACTGCTAACGGAGTTGGCGTGGCGGGCAGTGCTATCATGATTGGGGGCATCCCCGCAGCAGCACAACCTGCCCTTGGAAATATCGCGATCGGAACGGGCCATGTCCAGGATACGGGTGTGGCAAACTATTGGGGTATTCTATGGGTCACTGGGACCTCTTTCGCTGTCCAAGATACGAATACGCGGGTCGCTATTGGCGCAAGTCCCAGCGTAGCCTTTAGCAATGCGGGGAGTGCTGATGTGCTGGACTTCTCCGCGACTTACAGAGTGCCATAAACGAGTGTGTTTTCCCACTCTGCCGCTTGTCAGGCCGAACAGAGCGAGAGGACGCAGTGACATAGTAGCATCATCAAGACTTAGGAGGTCACACTATGCCCGACATCAAAGACCTGATCGACCTCGGTTCGACGGCGGTTATCGCCGTGCTGCTGCTGTATCTTGGCTTCAAATTCATGACGGCGACGCAGGAACTTGCCTCCAGGATGCAGGAGATGACACTGGGCATCATCAAGGCAGACATGGAGAGCCGTGAGAGGCACACGGCGGCGCTGGCGGAACTGACCAGCTTTCTACGCAATCTGAATGGGCGGTTGGTAAGCGCGGTCAAAGACGCGGTGAGCGAGGCGGAGCGGCATGGCTAACAAGTTCGGTATTCACGTCAGTAACGAACCGATAGACTACGCCGACCTTGATCGAATGATCGGCGTCGGTTGTGACAACTACGTCTTACTGCATCATCAAGCCGATTATCTCCCGCGGCTAAGACAGTCGACGAATGGCGTAATTCTCGTGCGCTACTACGATACGAAGCTGCTAGAGAAAAACCCCGTCGAATTTGCTGGCGAGGTGGCGACCGAGGCGTTCAAGTACGAGCCGTACACGCATCACCTGGTTTTCGATAATGAACTTAACCTAGATTACGAGGGCGGCCAGAACTATGACAACGTGCAGTATGTTGCCAAGTGGAAAACAATCGTGGCGGCTGAGCTGAAGCGGCTCTGCCCGTGGCTGCAGATCCACGCGGGACCGTTTGCGCCAGTCGCTGATTGGTGGAATTACTTCGTGGCGATGCTGGCTTATCAGGATAGCTATGACATAATTGATGTTCATGCTTACGGCACATTTAGGAAAATGAAAGCTATCGTTGAGGCGGTCAAATCGCAAACGAACAAGCCGCTATTCATCTCCGAGTGCAACGGACCAGGGACGTTGGAGTTCATGCGCTGGGCGCAGTCGCAGCCTTACGTTCTGGCTGCCTGTTACTTTATCTGGCATTGGCACAATCCTGATATGCCTGAATGGGATAAGGATTTACGGAGTTCGGCGCTGGAAACACAAATCAAGGAAATCGTTAAGGAGGATACGGTTATGGGTTTGGTAGAGCAATTTCCTGCACAGTTCGAGGAATGGGAAGCGGCGGGGGGAATCGAGAACAACTTTCGATCGCACTTGCTCGCAGTCGGAGCCTTGCAACCGACCAAGGCCGACTTGCTAGGCTTGATTGACGAAGCCAAGAGCAAGAACGAGCAAGTACGGCTAGTAGCGCAGGCACTCCCTTTAGCGTGAGCGTCCTCGATACCGAAGGGGTAGACATCTTTCCACTGGTGGCGAGGGCGGCTGAAAAGTACGGCATTCCTGTAGTTGGCTTGCTGGCGATGCTGAAAGCCGAGAGCGGCCTAAAGCGTAAGGCAGCGAGGTACGGCACGTGGCCTGACATCTCTTTCGGCTATTCGCAACTCACGGTACAGACAGCCAGCGGCTACGGGATCGGTGACGGCCAGAACACAGCGGAGAATATCGCTGCTGCACGCAACACGCTATGGGACCGAGAGACGGCGATCGACGTCGGCGCACATCACCTATCTGGCTGCTACGGTCAGGCAGACGGTGACACACTGCAAGCCCTGATCGCGTACAATTCGGGCCAGCCACAGCCAGAGGGTAACTGGTACTGGCAGCAATGGGCAGGTAATATAGCGAGCTACAAAGCAGCCCTGAAATGGGCGCAAGAAATATTGAAAGGAGAATGAATTATGGATCCATCCGCAACCCTTTGGTGGGGCGTTCCTGCGCTGTTCGTCGTGATCGGCCTGGTAGAGCTAGCAAAGAAAGTCGGCTTTCCCGCTCAGTACGCGATGCTCTTGGCGGTGGCTATCGGCATTGTAGGCGGTATACTCTCCACGATCTTCGCTAACTCGGTGCTGGCAAACGCGACGATGGGCGGCGTCGTGATCGGCTTGATGGCGTCGGGCCTTTGGTCGGGCGTGAAGAATGCGAGCGAAAACGCTCCCAAGACGTAGATAGCCCTATCCTACTTTTCCTCCTTTAGCGGCCTGCCAGGAGTGACGAACCTGGCAGGCTATTTCTTGTCCCTGAAGCGCAGGTTTAAGCGCTCGATGGGTGAGTATTGTTTGTGTAGCTCGGCGGCGTCGGTCGAAGCCATTCTTCCATATTTCAGGCTCATATCTGGCCGCTCGTGGCCCATCAGGGTTTGTAATGCGTGAAGCGGTCCGCCAGCTCTGGCCCAATTGAAAGCGAATGTATGGCGCATCAGGTGCGGGTGGATGTGTCTGATTTTAGCTTCGGCTGCGCGGCGTTCTAGTAATCTCCGCAGCGCGTCCCATGTCAACGGTTTTCCTTCCTTGCCTAGAAATAGCTCGTCAAAGAATGAATCACCACGCTCGCGCTGAATGTAATCCCATAGCGCTTTGGCGGTGTAGGCTGATAAGGATAGCCAGCGCTCTTTTCTCCCCTTGCCGTAAACCTTGATACGTCTGCTTTGGTCCCAGCTATCGAGCTTTAAGCCGCATAGCTCCGACGCACGTAGGCCGGTATCGAGCATCAAGAGCACGATTGCCAGATCGCGCCTTTTGTTCTCTGAGTTTCCCGATTTGCAGGCATCGAGCAAGGCTTTAACCTCGGCATCGTTCAAGGGTTCGATGATCCTGCTTTCCATCTTCGGAGGGCGCGTTTTGTCGACGGGGTTATGGTCCGTCAGTTCCTCTCTGATCGCCCAGTTCCACATGCAGTGAAGTACGGCGCGATACCTGGCGACGGTGCTGGCTTTGGCCGGTTTGTTAGCGCGGGAATGCTTCGGATTTCCCCAGCGCTGAGGGTTGGTCTGGATGTAAGCGAGAAAATTCTTGATGTGCCAGCCGTTGATGTCTTTCAGATCGGTAGGTAGTTCGTTCTGGTCGCAATACCACTGGAAGTTCTTCAGAATCTTGCGGTTGTACGTGAGCGTGGCAGCGGTCCTGTTTTCCAGTTCCAAGGACAGCAAAAAGCCGCCGATAACTGAGGACAGCGTAACCTCCGCGCCTGAAGATAAGGCACGAAACACTAGGTCGTAACAATCATTCTTGCCAGCCATGATTCCCTTTCGGGTGCAAGCGTGACAAGAAAAGCCTGATATATCGGTATTTTCTGGAATCGGAGCCGACGGGGGGATTCGAACCCTCGACCTAGTGTTTACGAAACACTTGCTCTACCACTGAGCTACGTCGGCGTTGTCGTCTTGAATGCTTGCCGGTGGAATTATAGCCTAACCCCGGATTCATCGTCAAGTTTGCCCTCCGCCCGTTTCCTCAAGCGCTGCGTTCACCTGTCTGGCCAGTTCGTCTATCTCCAACGGCTGCTGCACTACGCTCGTAAACACGTTCGCTTGCCGCGCGATGGCGACGTCTACGTCCCACGTGCTGAAGAGAATCAAAGGCGTCTGCCTGGCATTGTCCAGAAGCGGCTGAAGGGGCGCCAGGTCGCAACTGCTTCGAACGGAGAAGCCGAAGGAGTCGGTAATGATCAGGTCAAACTTGCGTGTGCGCAGAAGGTCGACTGCCTCTTGAACTTGTATTGCAAGAGTACATTCGTGGCCCTCGTAGCTCAGGAAATGATACAGAAAAGTCGCCAGTTCGACGCTTTCCTGCACGACTAGTACGTGCGGGCTCATCAAATGACAACACCCCTGATGTCTTGGTAGATCGCTGCAAGTAACCGATTCTTTACCCGGCTATCTCCCGCTGCCAGCCGCAGGAGCGCACGGCGTTCCTGGAATGAGGAACCTCTTATCGTGAGGGACGATTTCGCTCTATCACAATTCTACGATAGCTGGTTGTCCAGTCAAGTAACATTACTGTTACGCTAACTATGAAAGCAAGGAAATCAAAAAAGGGGCGCTCCGAGTTGTTGGGAACTCGGTGCGCCCACACGCAGATCGTCCTGCCCATTCAAGGCCGCCACGTCGAATGACGACGCTTGAATGGGTTTGCACCGGCCCGTTTTGTTCCATCTTGGCCTGTCGCACGCTAGCCCAGGTCGGAGGATCGCAAAGGACGAGGGAAAAGTTCGCCCTTCTGCAAATGAGCATTGAAAGCGTTCGGCGCGTGCTCGCCAATGAAGAAGGGTTGTGCGGGGCCAAACTCCAGAACCTTGAAGTATCTACGCAGATCTTCCAGCTCGCCGCTGTCGCTTATGGACGTCGTCGAGTTGCAGTGCCCAAAGACGTAGCCGACCTCTCCCTCTGCTGGGACCATGCCGACCATATTCTTTGGCAGATGGGATTCGCCCCACAGCAAGTCCTGGCGAAGCTGCTTCTCCATTCCTGGCAGCAACTGGACTCTAGCAAAGTACCACACTGGCACCGTCTCCTCACCGAATGGCCCTTCACCCCACCAGCCATTCCAGAGTGCAGTGGAGGTGCATCCTACAGCACGTTTCCCCTCTTAGAATATTCTATTACTGGTTCCTTATTACGTCAAGTCGGTCTTGAGCAGCCGGATGTGAAGCTCGCGCAGCCTCTCGGGAGACACAGGGGAGGGAGTTCCTGTCATTGGGCACGTGGCGCTCTGCGTCTTCGGGAATGGGATGACGTTGCGGATGGTGTCTTCGCCGGCCAGGAGCATCACGAAGCGGTCCAGCCCGATCGCCAGGCCGCCGTGAGGCGGCGTGCCGAACTCGAACGCCTCCAGCAGATGCCCGAAAAGCCGGTTCGCCTCTTCAGGGCTCATGCCGAGCACGTCGAAGACCTTCTCTTGAAGCCCCCGCTGGTGAATGCGTACGCTGCCGCCGCCCAGCTCGACCCCGCTGCACACGACGTCGTATTGCTTCGCCCGCACCGCACCAGGATTGGTGTCGAGCAGGGGAATGTCCTCTTCTACCGGCGCGGTGAACTGATGATGCTTCGCCTGCCAGTGGCCTTCCTCCTCGTTCCATTCCAGCAGCGGGGCGTCCACAACCCACGCCAGGGCCAGCACGTTCGGATCCAAAAGCCCCAGCCGTCGACCTACTTCCAGTCTCAGCTCGCCGAGCGCCTCCGCCACCACCGCCGGGCTGTCGGCGACGAAGGCGAGCATGTCCCCTTCGGTGCCTTCGAGCCTGGCGACGATCTCTCGCAGAGTTTTTTCGCTCAAGAACTTCGTCAGAGGAGATTTTATTCCCTCGGGCAGCAGCGCCATGGTCACGAGCCCTTTCGCGCCCCTGCGAATGACGAATTGCGTCAGGTCGTCTATCTCGCGCCGGGTGTACGAGGCGGCGCCTGGAATCCTTATGCCTTTCACCTGGCCGCCCTCGGCAACTGCCGAGGCGAAGACCTTGAACTCGCTGCCATCTGCCAGGTCCGAGATGTCGGCAAGCGGCAAGCCGAATCGCATATCGGGCTTGTCGCTCCCGTAAAAGCTTATCGCATCCTGGTAGCTGATGCGGGGAAATGGCCTGCTGAGAATCAGCTTGTCGCAAGCGGCCGGGATCACCTCGAGCAAGAGACTCTCGACTGTTTGAATGACATCCTCGACGTCTACGAACGACATCTCCATATCCAGTTGCGTGAACTCCGGCTGCCTGTCGGCGCGCAGGTCCTCGTCGCGGAAACAACGCGCTAACTGATAGTATTTCTCGAAGCCCGCTACCATCAACAGTTGCTTGAACTGCTGAGGCGACTGTGGAAGCGCGAAGAAATCGCCAGGATGGAGACGACTGGGCACGACGAACTCCCGCGCTCCGCCAGGGGTCTCGTTCACCAGCACGGGCGTGTCGATCTCCACGAAGCCCTGATCGTTGAGCCAGTTACGAATGGCTCTGGTCGTGCGGTGGCGGAGCAGAATGTTGTTGTGCATGTGCTCGCGGCGCAGGTCCAGGTAGCGGTAGCGCAGACGCAGGAACTCGTCCACCTCGACGTCGTCGTTGATGTAGAAGGGGGGCGTCTTCGCGGCGTTCAGCACCTGAACGCCCTCCACCAACACCTCGATCTCGCCAGTGGCCAGTTGAGGGTTCTCCGTGCCCTTTGGCCTCAGCTCTACCTTGCCGCCGATCGTCAGCACGTACTCCAGGCGTATGCCCTCGGCCAGTTCGTGAGCGGCGGCAGAGACCTGGGGGTTGAACACCAGTTGGACAATGCCGGAGTTGTCGCGGAAATCGATGAAAATCAAGCCTCCGTGCGTTCTGCGGCGATGGACCCAGCCCATCAACACCACTTCTCTGCCCACGTCCGAGGCCCTCAGCTCACCACACGTTGTTTTCTTCTGCACGCTCTTCTCCTCCCACGGCTCAACCTGCGCTGGCGCAAGGCTTCCATATTATACATTGTCCGCTTTGCTGTTGTCACCTCGTATCTGTTAACATTTAATCGAGTCATGAAAACGATCGAAGTCGGCGTTTACGTTCATATGCCTTTCTGCCTGAGCAAGTGCCCTTACTGCGATTTCAATTCCTATGCCAATAGGACCGAGCTAAGGGATGCTTACGTGGAGGCTTTGTGCCGCGAAATCTCGCTGGTCGTGGAGCAAAGCCGCGAGCGCTCGGAAGAATACCTCGCTCGCACTCTGTACTTCGGTGGTGGCACCCCGACGCTTCTCGCGCCTGCGCATTTGGAGCGGATACTTTCGGCCGCTGCGCGCGAGATAGGCTGGCATCCTGGCCTCGAAACCAGCGTCGAGGCTAATCCAGGAACCGTCGACGTTGCCCTCGTGCGTCACTTGCGCTCGCTCGGCATCAACCGCGTAAGCCTGGGCGCTCAGAGCCTTGACGATGCCGCGCTCCGTGGCCTGGGGCGCATCCACAACGCGGCGCAGGCAATGCAGGCATTCGAGGACTGCAGGCTGGGCGGAATCGAGAACGTCAACGTCGACCTCATTTATGGCCTGCCCCGATCTGCTGTCTACCAGTGGCGGCAGACGCTGGAACGGGCTATTGCGCTGGCCCCCAACCACTTGTCGCTCTATCCGCTGACGGTAGAACCGAACACCCCGTTTCACAGTCGGCTGGAGCGCGGCGACCTCGCCGTGCCCACGGACGACGAAGTTGCCGAGATGTACGAGCTTGCCGAAGATATGCTGGCAGAGGCAGGCTACGACCACTACGAGATTTCAAACTGGGCACGCGCGGCGCGTAATGATGAAGGCGAGCGCGATTACCGCTGCCAGCACAATCTCATCTACTGGCGCAACGAGCCTTACGTCGGCCTTGGAGCCGGCGCCCACTCTTCGCTGCGCTCTCGGCGCTTCCACAACGCGCTATCTCCTGAGGACTACGTTTCCTCCATTGCTCGCGGCACGCTTCCAATCGCGTTCTCGGAGGCGATCGACCGAAAGCTGGAGATGGCCGAGACGGCTATTCTGCGCTTGCGCCTGTCCGAAGGGATCGCCCGAAGCTCCTTCCGCGAGCGTTTCGGCGAGGAACTGGATGGAGCTTTCGGCCGGCGAATGCAGGACGCGATCGGGCACGGCCTGGTTGCCGACGATGGTGAGACGATGGCGCTGACCTCACGCGGCAGACTCCTGGCCAACGAAGTCTTCATAGCCATCCTGGGCAAGAATCTGTAGGAATTTTCCAAGAGAGACCGGCTGTCTGTTGACAGGCCTGATATACTTCTGAATTGAAGGAACTACCCTTTCCAATGTGACCAGAAGTCTCCTATCGCTTTTGGCGTCTAAAATAGGTGAACCTCCTTGGCATCAGGAGGTTGCGAAGCCGAAGGCTGGGGTGTTAACTGTCACCTTCAACACGAGTGATCTTCGCTAGGGAGGCTGGGCTGCACATGGCTCGTTTGAGCCTTTGTCCAACGTCTGTCACCTGGAAGGGGATTTTTGTGCCCTGCTCTTCCCCCCAATACAACGCACAACCGGTCTCAGAAAGGAGAAACCCGCAAAATGGTCGCTGTGTTTGAGCCACAAGCACCAAGGCAATCTTCAGCGTCACTTGATGCAGGGCAAGGCACGCGAGACGACGAATGGCTTAGGTATGAACTGGACTACATCTGGGATGCCTACTTTCGCGACGTTATGCGCGTCAACGTGGTCAAGATCCAGTTTTCCAGGGAATGGAAGGCGCGCCTGGGCATGATAACGCTGTCTGCCAGTGGACATACTACGCATATCGGAATCAACTCGCTGCTTCGCAATAGACAGGCCCCCTGGTTCGTTCCAATGATCACGATAGCTCACGAGCTGGTGCATTACGCTCACGGGTTCGGATCGCCACTTCCCCGTGAACACGCTCACCCGCACAGAGGCGGCATCGTCGCCCGAGAATTAGAACGCCGCGGACTGGGCGAAGAGCATCGGATGTGGTTGAAATGGGTCTGCGAGGACTGGCACAGCTTCTACGCGCGAGCGAAAAGCGGCCTTCGACTGGTCCATCGTTAGCGGGTTCTGCCCAGTAAAGCCGACGCTAGCAAGCGCAGGTCCTGTCCTGCTTTGCCCTGGGGTTTTGCTTCTTCCAGGCGGCGAAGCGCTTCTTCGTAATGAACCTTGGCCTGCTCCTCTGCGTACTCCTTGGCTCCAAGGTCTGTGAGGATATCCTTCACCTCGCGCACCTGCTCGTCGGACACCGATTTTGCGCTGTAAGCGTCCACCAGCCGCGATTTCGTTTCACCCGCGGCGGCTTGCAGACCGTAAAGGAATGGCAGGGTCTTCTTCCGCTGCAAGATGTCGTCCCCTGTCGGCTTCCCTGTATCCTTTGTATTGCCCCATATCCCAAGGATGTCGTCCTGGATCTGGAACGCGATGCCCATGCCTCGCCCGAACTGGCCGTACTTGGCCGCCGCGTCGCGGTCTGCACTGCCAACGTAGGCTCCCAACTCTGCTGCGCACCCGATCAGCACCGCCGTCTTCCGCTCGATCATCGACATATACTGGTCGAGCGTTACGTCCATTCTCTGCTCGAAGCTCAAGTCGAGGAACTGGCCCTCGACCAGGCTCACCATCGTCTGATTCAGTCTGACGTTTGCTTCTACGACCAGGGAGGGTTCGACGTTCCGCTCCGCGAGCTTGAGAAGGGTGAGAATCGCCAGCGCGTGCATTCCGTCTCCCGCGTTGATGCCTTGCCCTTCACCCCAGATTTTCCAGACGGTAGGATGATGTCGCCTTTCCTCGCTCTTGTCTTGAATATCGTCGTGGATGAGGGTGAAGTTGTGCAGGAGCTCGATGGCGACTGCCAGCGGCAGCGCCTGTCTGTAGTTCCCTCCCGCGGCTTCGCAAGCCAGAAGACAGAGTATCGGCCTCACCCGCTTGCCGCCTCCGTTCCCTTGGGGGTTGCCTTTTTCGTCGATCCAGCCCAGGTGATAGCGCAGCATCGCGTAGAATGGTGTGAGCGGCTCTGGGGTGTTCGCTGGTTGCGGTATGGCCGCTCTCAACTCATCTTCGAGGCCCGAAACGTATCGGCTGGTTACACTCTCCAGATTCATGCTCGGCTATGTCTTCTCCAATCTTGCTCGCTTTATATCGGCGATGCTGCGCGCTCCAACGCAAAACATAGCGACGCGCAACTCTTCCACGTATCGAGAAAACAGTTGCTGCACCGAGCTGGCGCCTTCCATTGCGGGCTGCAGAGTCGGCCAGGCAAACCCGGCCAGGTCCGCTCCCAGAGCCACCGCCTTCGCCACCTCCAGGCCGTTGACGATGCCGCCGCTCGCGATCAGTGGGAAACCCGGCAGCGCTGCCCTTACCATCGCCAGCGACCTCGTGGTGGGGATGCCCCAGTCGGCGAATGTGTCTGCGATTCGGCGCCGCGTTTCGTTTTCCGTGCGATACTTCTCGACCAGCACCCAGGAGGTTCCTCCCGCGCCGGCGACGTCGATGGCCGCCACCCCTGCTGCCTGTAGCTTGATCGCCAGATCGTCGGAGATGCCCAGGCCGACCTCTTTGACGACCACCGGCACTGAAATGGCTTCGCAGATTCGCGCGATCTTAGATAGCAGGTCGTGGAAGTCGGTGTTTCCACCAGGTTGAATGCATTCCTGCATCGGGTTGAGGTGAAGGATAAGCGCATCGGCCTGGATCATTTCGACGGCCCTTTGGCATTCCGCGATTCCGTAACCATAGTTTAGCTGAACTGCACCGAGGTTGGCAAAAAGGAGGATGTCTGGCGCGACATCGCGCACCTGATACGAATAGGCGACACTCTCGTCTTCTATCGCTGGGCGCTGGCTCCCCACAGACATCGCCAGGCCGAGCTTCGCGGCAGCCGTCGCCAGGTTCTTGTTGATGTGTGCTGAAAGGTCCGTACCCCCGGTCATAGCCGAGACGAGAATCGGTGCGCCGAGCCTTTTCCCCAGGAACCCGACGGATGTATCGATCTCATCCTTGCTTATCTCAGGGAGTGCTTGGTGAACGAACCTGTATTGCTCGAAGCCAGTGGAAATGTGCTTCGCCCTGACATCTTCCTCCAGGCAGATTCTGATGTGGTCGAGCTTCCTTTGTTTCTGCATAATGTGTAAGCTACAGATGCTTTCTCTGAGAAAGATTCCGCGGGGGACAAGCCCCCG
Organism: Chloroflexota bacterium; assembly: GCA_023480885.1. Taxonomy (GTDB): domain Bacteria; phylum Chloroflexota; class UBA6077; order FW602-bin22; family JACPRP01; genus JAMCWX01. The sequence goes on from JAMCWX010000017.1 coordinate 14,933, forward strand.
CGCTACAGGTCGCTCATATTGTTCGAACAGGACAATTCTTCCTCGGCAGTCTTACGATGCCCCTTCCAGGGCGATCGGTGCCGACCTGCCGCCGAGGTCCGCGTAGGTGTTCAACACGGTTTTCGCGATTCCATCAGCCGTCAGGCTGAACTTCTCGCGCAGGATCTGTTGTGTCGCGTGCTCGACGAACTCGTCAGGCAAGCCAATGCGCTTCACGACGGTGCCTGTGATCCTGCGTTCTTCGAGCAATTCGAGCACCGCGCTGCCGAAGCCGCCGGCCAGGATGTTCTCCTCGACGGTGACCAGCCGTCTTATGCGAGAGGCCAGATTGACGATGAGCGTTACGTCCAGCGGCTTCACGAACCTGGCATTGACCACCGTTGCTTGAATACCCTTCTTTTCGAGCATCTCTGCCGCGCGCAGGGCTGGATGGACAGTCGAGCCGACGGCGAGAATCGCCACGTCCCGTCCCGTCCGCAGCACCTCTCCCTCGCCCACTCTGATCGAGTGAGGCTTCTCGTCCAGCTTCACGCCAACTCCCGCGCCCCGGGGATACCTGATTGCCACCGGGCCGTTGACGTTCATTGCTGTCCACAACACGTGCTGCAGCTCATTCTCGTCCTTCGGCACCATAACGGTCATGTTAGGCAGGTGGCGCAGGTACGATAGATCGAAAGTGCCCTGATGCGTCCGTCCATCGTCGCCCACGATGCCGGCTCTGTCGAGGCAGAAGACGATGGGCAGGTTCTGGCTGCAAACGTCGTGGACCAGTTGGTCGTAAGCTCTTTGGAGAAACGTGCTGTATATGGCGACGATGGGCTTGACCCCGCGCATCGCCATGCCCGCGGCAAAAGTAACCGCGTGTTGCTCGGCGATGCCAACGTCGAAGAACCTTTCAGGTATGCTGGCGGCAAACTTGTCGAGCCCTGTGCCTTCGCGCATCGCCGCCGTAATCGCGACTACGCGAGAATCCTGCTGAGCTATCTTGACGACCGTGTCGCCGAAAACCCTGGTGTAGCTTGGCGCGGAACTCTTCGAACTGCCGTTGGGCGGAATCCCGTGGAAGGCGATAGCATCCTGCTCGGCGGGGAAGTATCCCTTGCCCTTGGTGCTGATCACATGAACCATGACTGGCCGCTGCACGACCTTGGCAAGCGTCAGCGTTTCGCAGAGTTGGTCGATGTCGTGGCCGTCGATAGGGCCAATGTAGGTGAAGCCAAGCTCTTCCCAGAGCATCGTCCGAATTACCAGTCCCTTCAGGCTGTTCTTCAAACGCTTCAGTGCCTGCAGAAGACCTCGTCCCAGCGGAACGCCCAACAAAGCGTGCTCCACCCCGGCCTTGGCGCTGTGGTAACGAGGGTCGGCGCGCAAACGATTGAGATACTTGGCCAGAGCGCCGACGTTTGGCGAGATAGACATCTGGTTCTCGTTGAGCACGACGATCAGTCTGGTTCCCAGGTGCCCGGCGTTGTTGATGCCTTCGAAGGCGAGCCCGCCAGTCATAGCGCCATCGCCGATCACGGCGACGACGTGATGGTCCTCTCCTTTCAGGTCCCGAGCCGTGGCCAGGCCCAGCGCCGCCGAAACCGAGGTGCTGGCGTGGCCGGTGCCAAACGGATCGTGTGGACTCTCGCCAGGATCGGGGAACCCGCTGAGCCCGCGGTATTGGCGGATCGTGTCGAACCTCCCCTTGCGGCCCGTGACCAGTTTGTGGACGTAGGATTGGTGTCCTACGTCCCAAATGATTTTGTCTCTTGGGCTATCGAAGATCTTGTGCAGGGCGAGCGTTAGCTCCACTACGCCAAGATTAGATGCCAGATGCCCGCCAGTTTGAGTAACGGTATCAATGAGCAATTCCCGGATCTCTTCGGCGAGCTGCTGTAGCTCGTCAGGTTTCAAGTTCTTGAGATCCTTGGGCTCGTTTACTTTATCGATGATTCTCTCCACTATCCCCCGTGGCTCCTTCGTCGCGACTTTGGCCAGATGCAGCAGGCTAGTAAGTTATGGACACAGCACTCGGCTGTGCGTCGGGCGCATATTATCAACAAGGCATCTCGATGTCAAGCCTGGCTGGGAGTTATGTGACAGTTCCGCAACGTCAAGAGCTATTCCTCCTCTTCCCCCTCTTCCTCGAAGTACTCGTCGCTGTACGTGCCCATATCTCGACCGTGGTATACCGAGACGATGAAGTCGTCGCGGGGGACGTCTGCAGTAAGTACGATATCGTCGTCAACCTTTTCGATGAGGTCCAGGACATCGTCTTCGTCGAGTTCCTTCTCGATGACCAGGGTAGCGTACACGACTGTTGGCGTGTAATGAATGTCTACCTTTCCCAGTCGATCCTTATCTTCCAGCATAAGGTATCCTTCGGAGTAAGGGGTGCGATACTGACGCTCGAAGTTGATTTCGCCCATAGACAACCTCCTTGTGGTGAGGACTTCTCGATTGTAACTACTACACCAAATAAGCTCTGGCACGATATAGCCGCTTGGGGATGATTGCTAACCTAACATGCCTCGACCAGGCAACCAGTAGAATTATAGCACGTGTCGGCCAAGCATGCTATGCGAAACTGGGGCAAGCGCTGGGGCGCCTAATCGAGCCTCGATGACTGGTTGCTAGCTTGACACTTGATGGCTTAGCCTATATGATAGCTTGCGCGGCAGTCCAAATAGAAAAGACCGTCAGGAGGATACGCTTGCTAGCAGTTCTCGAACAGCAATTGATTCCTATTCTGGAGAATACCTACCATCTGTTTGGCTACTGGGGCGTTCTTCTGGCGATGGCCATCGAAAGCGCCTGCATTCCCTTGCCCAGCGAGATCATCTTGCCGATGGCCGGATGGATGGTTTCGCGTGGCCTCTTCGATTTGTGGTGGGCGGTGATCGCGGGGACGTTGGGCTGCACTCTGGGGTCGACGGTAGCTTATTTCGTGGGTGCCAAGGGTGGCAGGCCGTTCATCCTGCGGTACGGTCGCTATGTCCTGATTTCTGCTCACGACCTGGACACGGCCGATCGCTGGTTCGCGAAGTACGGCGACTGGGCGATCTTCTTCTCGCGCCTGCTGCCTGTGGTTCGAACCTTTATCTCCTTCCCTGCTGGCGTGACGAAGATGAACTTGGCGAAGTTCATCTTTTACACTACCCTCGGCTCCTTCCCCTGGAGTCTCGTCCTGGTTTACGCCGGAAAGCTCTTTGGAGACAACTGGGAGGAGGTCAGGCAAGTCCTCTCCAAGTTCGATTACGTCATCGTCGTGGTGGTCGTGGCGCTGATCGCCGTTTACGTCTACAGGCACATCAAAAAGGCCTCGGCTACAGCGGGATAGGCGCTGGATGGCGATCAATCGGTGCCTTCTGCCGCTTGCTTCGCAAACAGACGTTCCCATTCCCTCTTCACCTGTTCCCAGACATACTCTGGGGTGCCGCTGTTGTCGATGACTACGTCGGCGAACTTGATCTTCTCCTTGGGGGCAGACTGGGCTCTTAAACGCACCAACGCGGCCTGCCTGGACATATGGCGGTCTCGCATCAAGCGCTGAATCTGCTGCTCGCGACGACAGGTTACGACCCACACCGAGTCGCAACGCTTGTGTAGTCCAGCCTCGATGAGCTTGATGGCTTCGATGACGATCGCCGGCGCCCCACCTTCGCGAATGGCCTGCTCGACGTAGTCGGACACACCTGGATGGATGATGTTCTCTAGTTTCGCTAGGGCTTCGCTGTCCGTGAACACGATGCTGCCCAGCTTGACTCGGTCAATATTGTTCTCGGGCGTCAAAATGCCCTCGCCGAACTCCGCGACGATGCGCTTCCAAGTTTCAGTGTGCGGCGCCATCAGTTGGTGCGCCACTTTGTCGGCGTCGATCACCCTGGCGCCCAGTTCTTGTAGCATCTTGGAAATCAAGCTCTTGCCGCAGGCGATGTTGCCCGTGAGGCCGATGACGATCACTTCGTTGTCTCCCGGTTTGAATCTTGGCCAGGGGATTATATCATAGTTCGGGTCTGCGCCCCTGGAATAGACTAGGGTCCCTGCCAGATCTGGCAGGGACCTCAATGATCAGTCTTTTGTGGGAATCCGCCGGCCTAGTACTCTGGCATGCCGCCAGGAGGCATAGGAGGCATCTTCTCCTTCTCGGGAATGTCGGTGATGAGGGCTTCGGTGGTGAGAATCATCGTGGCGATGGAGGCCGCGTTCTCGAGTGCCGAGCGGGTGACCTTCGCCGGGTCGATAATGCCCTTCTGGGACATGTCGCCGTAATCGTTGGCGATGACATCGTAGCCCACAGCGATGTTCCCTGTCTCGCGCTGATTCCTGCGGATGGTGTCGATGACTACCGATCCTTCCTGGCCAGCGTTCTGAGCGAGCATGCGCAAGGGCTCTTCGAGGGCGCGGCGAAGAATCGAAACGCCTATCGCTTCATCCGCGGACACCTGGACCTTATCCAGCCCTGCGATGGCATTGATCAGCGCGACGCCGCCACCTGGCACGATGCCTTCCTCGACGGCCGCGCGGGTAGCGGAAAGGGCGTCCTCGACGCGGTGCTTTTTCTCTTTGAGCTCGACCTCAGTGCCAGCGCCGACCTTGACGATGGCGACGCCACCGGCCAGCTTGGCCAGGCGCTCCTGCAGCTTCTCACGGTCGAAGTCTGACGTCGTCTCGGCGATCTGGGCCTTGATCTGCTTGATTCGGGCCTGGATGGCCTGCTCGGAGCCGCGGCCTTCGATGATTGTCGTCTCATCCTTGTTGGAGACGACGCGGCGGGCGCGTCCAAGGTCGGCCACGGTCGCGGAATCGAGCTTCCGGCCAACCTCTTCGGAGATGACCTTGCCACCGGTCAGGATGGCGATGTCTTCCAGCATAGCCTTGCGCCGATCGCCGAAGCCGGGGGCCTTGACGGCGAGGCAGTTGATGGTGCCGCGCAGCTTGTTGACGACGAGGGTGGCCAGGGCCTCGCCTTCCACGTCCTCAGAGATAATGAGCAGGTTCTTGGTGACCTGGAGCAGCTTCTCCAGCACGGGCAGGATGTCGGCGATGGCCGAGATCTTCTTGTCGGTGATCAGGATGTAAGGATCGTCCATCACCGCTTCCATCCTGTCGGGGTTGGTGATGAAGTACGGGGAGATGTAGCCGCGGTCTATCTGCATACCTTCCACGTACTCGGTCTCGAACTTCAGACCCTTGGATTCCTCGACAGTGATGACGCCATCCTTGCCGACTTTGTCCATAACTTCCGCGATGAGGTTACCGATCTCTGGATCAGCAGCAGAAATGGAGGCAACGTGGGCGATGTCTTCCTTGCCCTCAACAGTCTTGGACATGCGCTTGATCTCGTCAACGACAGCCACGACGCCCTTCTCGATGCCACGCTTCAAGAGCATCGGGTTGGCGCCCGCGGCGACGTTGCGCAGTCCTTCGGTCACGATAGCTTGTGCCAACACGGTCGCGGTGGTGGTGCCGTCGCCAGCGACGTCGTTCGTCTTCGTCGCGGCTTCCTTGAGAAGCTGAGCGCCCATGTTCTCGAAGGGGTCTTCCAGCTCAATGTCCTTCGCGACGGTGACGCCATCGTGGGTCACGGTCGGTGCGCCAAATTTCTTGTCAAGGGCCACGTTGCGGCCCTTGGGCCCGAGGGTTGTCTTAACCGCATCGGCAAGGACATCGATGCCACGCTTCAGCGAGCGTCGTGCATCTTCGTCGAATCGCAATTGCTTTGCCATACTTGGTGAACCTCCTACGGTTTGATTAGATAGTGGGAGGCGTTCGAGCCGCCCCTATTTCCGATTTCGTACACGTTCAGACCACTTGGTTAGCTGACGATGGCGAGGATATCTTTCTCGCCCAGAATCAAGTACTCCTCAGCATCCAGCTTGATCTCAGTGCCGGCGTACTTGGCGTAGATAACCGTGTCACCTTCCTTGACGTCCACTGGGACTCTCTTGCCAGTCTCGTCAAGTCTGCCAGGACCAACGGCGACTACCTTTCCCTCCTGAGGCTTCTCTTTGGCCGTTTCGGGCAGAACTATACCGCTCTTCGTTACCTCTTCCTTGGCAGAGGGCTTTACGAGTACGCGGTCCCCAAGCGGCTTCAATGTGCTTGCCATAAGCATTCCTCCTTGTGTGAAAGATTTGACTACTTCGCGGGCCCGTTTAGCACTCTCGACTGTCGAGTGCTAATTGACCTAATGATAGCGTAGGACTTGAATTCGCGCAAGTGTCGCGATATGCCGCATTGTCGCTGAGCGTCGCTGATGGCTATAAATCACTTGGTTTCGCGAGTTTTCGCTAATTTTCTCGTGATTGCAATTTGCATTCAGTCAGCGGCATCGCGAATTCTAAGGGGTTGAGTCGGTGCAATCACGAACTCTCGCTATTGACACGTCACCCTTACTGTGCTATAGTGCTCTAGACGACAGGACGTATAGATGACTAGTTAACACCGAGCGTAGTCCAGGACCTCTGGAGGTGAGTGGTGGCAATCGAGCGTGGTAATCCCCTGCCCCTGTACTTTCAGCTCAAGGAATGGCTGACGAGCCAGATGGCAGAGGGTAGGTTTGCGCCAGGCGACCAGCTACCGACGGAATCGGCCCTGATGCAAGAGTTTGCCCTGAGCCGTGGCACCGTGCGCCAGGCCATCAATGAACTAGCTCACGAGGGGCGTCTCTATCGCTTGCACGGGCGGGGCACCTTTGTCAGCGCGCCTCGTGTGGAACATCGTATGGCCCAGGTGCTCACGAGCCTTGTGGAAGATATGCACGAGCAGGCCATCCCTTTCGCGTCCAAGGTCCTCAGCCGCAATGCCATCACAGGCGACGGCTGGCTGGCCGGTCGCCTTCACGTGGGCCCTAACGACACGGTCTTCTTCCTCGAACGGTTGGGGTACGCCCAGAGCGAGCCAATCGTCGTCACCCATACCTACATACCGGCCTACCTCTGCCCCAATCTGCTCGACGAGGATATGACTGATTGCTCTCTATACAAGCTGCTCGATGCCAAGTACGGCATCAAGGTGCAAAGGGCGCGACGAACGCTGGAACCTGCCCCAGCGGAGGAGTACGAGGCCCGGCTGCTCAACATACGCAAAGGGTCCCCTATCCACCTTATGGAGACTGTCGCCTATGATGCTAATGACCAGCCGATCGAGTACTCGAAACTACGGTTCCGCGGGGACCGCAGCCGCTTCGTGTTCGAAGTCGTGCGATAAAGTTGTGAGCGCCCTTGGCTAAGTGAGCACCCTGAGCGTGAATCGGCACGTCTCAGCTCTGTTTTTCGTGGGCAACATACCCTTAACCTCGCGGGCATCTTTCTGCCCACGCAACCAAAAGGACTCGGGGAGGAAGATCATCTATGTCTAATGAGTTGGCCGTCACTTTTGCAGGGCTCGAACTGAAGAATCCTCTGATCGTCGCGTCCTCCGAACTGACGAACACTGTCAGCAAGATCAAGGAAGCTGAGCGTTGGGGAGCCAGCGCGGTGAGCACCAAACTCTGCTTCCTGCAGGTGCCATTCTACGCTCGTCCCTACCACATCGTCGAGCGGGGCACGGCGCTCTACTCCCCATCAGGACAGCGGCTCACGGTGGGGGAGGCCCAGGACCTGATTCGCCAGGCGAAAAGAGAGACCTCGGAGATCAAGATCATCGCCAATATGATGGGCCCAGGCGATAACCTGGAAGGCTGGGCGCGTCTGGCACAGATGCTCGAAGAGGCCGGCGCGGACATGCTTGAACTCAATATGTCTTGTCCCAACGTGGGCATAATGGCAAGGGAACTGGGCGTGACTGCTTCACCAGAGATGGGATGGCCTGCTCGT
>JAMCWX010000017.1:22765-24528 GCA_023480885.1 Chloroflexota bacterium
GCCTAAGATGACGCCGGAGGCCGACACTTCGCTGGTGGCCGCGGAGTGCGCCAAGAACGGCGCAGCGGCCATCTCGGCGATTAACTGTCCCCAGTCATTGCCGGGTGTGGATATCTACAACGGCGGCAAGCCTAAGTACCCAACTACTGCCAACCAGGCATTTGCTGGACTGTGTGGCCCATGGATTCGACCTCTCGCCTACAGGCACGTGGCGCAGATGGCCATCAAGTTGCCAAACTTGCAGATCGCGGCAGGCGGGGGGTTGACCAACTGGCGGCAGAGCGTGGAGATGATTATGTACGGCGCAACTACGCTGACTTACTGCACCGTGCTCTACCACCGCGGGTTTGAAGCGCTGGCCGAGCTCGCCGCCGGGCTGCGCCAGTTCGTCATCGAACAGGGGTATAAGAACGTGCTCGACTGCCGTGGCGCTGCCCTGCGATATATTGTGACGCCAGAAAGGGTCGAGTACATCCCCAGCTTGCCCGAGATCGACCTGGAGAAATGCACTGGCTGTGGGTTCTGCGTGCGGCCTGCTCACTGCGAGGTGCTCGAGTTGCGCGATGGCAAGGCCACGGTTGTCTATCCAGACAAATGCACCGCTTGCAGCGTATGTTACTGGCTCTGCCCCCACGATGCTATCCGCATGATCGAAAACGAACGCGCGGCAGCAATTTAGAAGAGGTGAATAATGCCCTACGAAGACCTGCGGCACTATCTGAGCACCCTGGAAAACAAAGAGCTGCTGCGTTGGGTGGACGCGGAGGTCGACAAAGATTGGGAGATCAGCAGCGTCATGCGCCTCTGGTTTCGCAAGATCTCGGCCACGGAACGAACAGCTATAGGATTCCGCCACGTTAAAGGTTACACCGCGCCGGTCGTCGCCGGCACGGTGAGCGCATCCCGTCGGGTCTATGCCACCGCGCTAGAGATCGAGCCGACTATGGACGCCATCATCGAGAAGTGGCGCCAGGCGCTAGACTATCCCCTCGATCCGTATCTGACGACGGCTCCGGCTCCCTGCCAGGAGGTCGTGCTGCAGGGAGACCAGGTCGACCTGGGGCGCTTCCCGATCCCGACCTGGACGCCGAGCAAGGATCCCAGTCCATACATCACCGCGCCCTGTATGGTGACTAAAGACCTGCAGGGGCTCGCCAACGTGGGAACTTACCGCATGCAGGTGAAGGGACCGAACCGCACCGGCGCGTTGTGGGACATGCCAAGCCAGCACGCGGCCATGCACTATGCGCAGTACGAAGCGCAAGGGATACCAATGCCGGTCGCCGTGGTCATCGGGGCTGATCCCACGGTGGTGATGGCCTCTGTGGCCAAGGTACCATACGGCGTCGACGAGTTCGCCGTGGCGGGTGCATTGCGCAATGAGCCCCTCGCCATGGCCAGGTGCCGCACCATCGACCTTGAGGTGCCGGCTAACGCCGAAATCGTGCTCGAAGGAGAGGTCAAGCCGGGCTTCCGCGAGTCGGAAGGACCTTTTGGTGAGTACACAGGCTATATGGGCGGCCCCTATAACCTGCCTGTGTTCGAGATCAAGTGCATCACGCACCGCCACAACCCCGTCTACCAGGCGCTTTTCAGCCAGATGCCGCCCAGCGAGAGCAGCCTGCTGCGGCAGATCCCTGAAGAGGCAAGCGTCTACAAGCATCTGGTGCACAGCCTTAAGATCCCAGGCATTGTCGACGTGCACCTGCCTGAAGCCGGTGGCAGCTACGCCATTCTGTGGGTGAGTATCAAGACGATGTATC
>JAMCWX010000024.1 GCA_023480885.1 Chloroflexota bacterium
CTTGAGGCCGATAGTGAAGCTGCGCGCATCGAAGGCAGTGACCGTGAGGCAGACGCCGTTGACGGCGATGCTATCGCCCAGCCTCACGCCCTCGAGCACAATGGAAGCCGCAACCGACAGGCTGTTGGGGCCAGTGGCTCTTACAGTACCGATCTCTTCTACGATTCCAGTGAACATCTATGCCTCTCAATTGTCGAGTGACGCCCGAGGGTCAACCCTCGGGCTACGTCAACAAAGCCCGCTAAAGCAGGCTGCGCGTTTCTGGCCTGAAGATGTAGCCGACGATAACGTGATCCTCGCCCAGCCGCTGGAAACTGGTTCTTTCGAGCCTGGGAACCTCGGCGATGGCAGCGGTGCCGGCGCCGCCGATCGGGCCAGGGGCTTCGCGTCCCCCGATGATTTTGGGGCCGACGAAGGCGTAGACCTTGTCGGCCAGCCCCTCCTCCAGCATCGACGCCAGCAAGGCGCCACCGCCCTCGACCATCACGTTGACGATGCCACGCGCGGCCAGCGCGTGGGCGAGGGCTGACAAGTCGACCCTCCCACGTGATTCGGGAAGCACGAGCGCTTCTGCGCCGCGTCTGGCTATCTCCTCGCGCCTGGCCTGGTCGCACCGTTCCGTCGTGGCGATGAGGGTTCGGCCAGCCAGCGCGGGCGAGAGGAGCTGGGCGTCGAGCGGGATTCGTCCAGCGGTATCGACGACGACACGCAGAGGGTCGCTCTGCCTGTGAGCCCGACCTGTTTCCACGCGTACATTCAACTGAGGGTCGTCGAGGAGCACGGTGTTCATACCGACGATTATCGCGTCGTTGGCATCGCGCAGCCTATGAGCGAAGGCTCGTGCGCTCTCGCCGGTGATCCACTTCGATTCGCCGGTTCGCGTCGCGATCTTCCCGTCCAGGCTCATCGCCCATTTGAGCGTGAAAAACGGCGTGCCCGTGGTGATGTATTTCGCAAAACCCTCGACGATCTCCTTCGCCTCGTCCTCGGCTTCTCCCAGCCTGACGATGATGCCGGCGCCTTCCAATTCGTTCAAGCCATTGCCACTGACCCGGGGATTCGGGTCGAGCGTGGCCACGTGAACCTCGGCAAGGCCGGCGGCGATCAGGGCTTGCGCGCACGGCGGGGTGCGGCCGTAGTGGCAGCAGGGCTCGAGCGTGACGTACATCGTCGCGCCTCTGGCGGCATCGCCCGCCTGGCGCAAGGCCATCACCTCGGCGTGCCAGGACCCTGCAGGCTGGGTGTGACCCTCGCCGATTATTTGCCCACCTTTCACGACCACCGCGCCGACAGGAGGATTGGGACTCGTTCTGCCCTGCGCGTTTCTCGCCAGGTCCAGGGCTCGCTGCATAAAGCTAGTGATAGGATTGTTCTTGGTCGTCTGGCTCCTCACAGCCCCACCCCACGAAGGCGAACCTCGTGTTCGCCGCTACGTAACTGGCTTGCGGCACCATGTACTAGCAAGACGCTACAGTCCTTTGAATGAATCCGCAAACAAACAGAAACGACCCGAAGGCACCGCGCCCTGGGTCGTCTAACAACCAGGAATGCGCTTTCTGCCTTCTTCCATCCGGACTTTACCGTCGGCTCTGGAGCTTCCCCAGATCTGCCCTCCGAAGAGGGCTCGCGGGCTATACCGCCGATCAGGACTTGGCGCACGTGGCGCCTCACCTTACCCTGAAGGTAGATCGCAGTCGATCTATCCGTTTGTCATGGTGAATTTATACGTTTTGGGGGAGATTGTCAATGGTTTGCAGGACAACCTTCTCAGGCAACAGCCCGTCCTTTTGCATCTTCCAACGGTTGAACAGGAAAACCCATTGCGCGAAGTGCCTTTGTGTACTTGGCAATCAGGTCTCTTACTCTCAAGAATGCTGCTCGCTGGGATTCAGTGAGTTCGTGTGTGTTTGCGTACTCCTCGACAGCGAACTGAATGGCATTGGTATGCAGCCACTCCCCAGTAATGGCTGCCTTCTGCTCCCCATCAAACGAACGCCACTCAGCCGTCAACTCAATGGCATCTTCCCACTCTAAAGTCAGCCTATCAAGATCGCGCTCGAAGTCTTCGCCTGTGTATGTTCTCATAACCACCGTACGCCCTTTGAAAACCTGATCTTCTCTTCCGTCTCCACTTGAAACCCAGTGACTATTGTACCATAGTCAGGACAGTAGTCAACCCACACGTAGCCTTTGGCTCGTGCGCCCAGCCTCTCCTTTGCAATCCCGTTTCGCGCTAGGAAACCAGCAAATAAGCGCCCATCCTCACCTTGATGGATAGCTATGCGGATGCCTGGACTAAGAACTGCATTATGCAGGTCGGCCAGCTAATCCACAATGGTCACCGTCTCGGCCCATTCCTGATCCAAAAGCACACGCTTGGCCAGGTGAGCAATAATCGAAGACTCGGATTTTCCTTGTTCATGCCCCTGAAAGACCTGGCCACGCAGTGACTTGTTGACAGGCACCGGTCTAGTTGAGCATGGCGCCTTCGCCACGTGATCCAATATCTTCTTGATATCTTCCTCGGTCGGCGCCCGCTTCGAATTAAGCAGCTCTCGAATCAGTTTGTTCGGTTCGTCCTGCATTCGCTTCGCCTTGACTGCCTCCATGATCCACTTCTTAGCTTCCTTCTGGCGCAGTATTTCACGCAAGCTCCGTGCATACCTCATCGACCCCCAGCGCTTGTCTACCTTCCTCCCAATGGCAGCCTCCCCCCACAAGCCGGCAAACCTGCACGTTCTCGACGTCTGGCAGCTCCAGCCTGAAGAAAGGCGCGATGCTCATGGCATCGCTGTGCCTGGGATCGACCAGGACGCCGATCACGGTGCCGCTGTGGCCGACGTCGACGCCGACTGCGCCCAAGCTCTGCGCCAGGCGCAGCACGACTTCCAGTTGGGGCTTGAACAGAACAATCTGATTTGCCAGAGCGCTGATGGTTGCGCCTCTGCCAATTAGCGACGGGTCGCCGGCGCGCAGACCTTCTCGCACCAGTTCCACGGCCTCGGATATTCTGGGCTCGATACTGCGAAGCAAATCAGTCCGGTCGTGGCTGTTGAAGCTGACAGTGTCGATCTCTCCACCGAAATCGAGGACGATGAGATCGATTCGCGGGCACGGCCCCAGGTTCTCGTATAGCTCGCCACCCCGGTGGTCGAAGAGGACGATATCTGGGAATACGGAGCCGTCGGTCGGCTCGATTTCAAGCGCCAGTTGCGCGACCTCGGCGGGGCTGATCTCGCGTCCAAGCGCGAGGGCAACGGCGTTGATCGCGCCGGCCACATCGGCCGTGCTGCTGGCCATTCCCTTTGCCCGGGGCAAAGAGGACCGAACGGAAAGACGCCCGCCCTGTCCATCGACCTCGAAATGGCGCAAGGCGGCTTCCACCGCCGCGGCTGCTTTCGGCGTGTCCGGAGGGAACGTCCAGCGGACGGCTTCCGCGGTCAGCTCGACGGTCACTGTCGAGTAGACGTCGATCGGGCACGAGATGTGAAAGGGCGTGCCGCCGAGGGTGCCCTGCACCAACTCGCCGCAGGTGCCAGGCATTTTGACGGTGGCACGGGCTATGGTTTTGGATGTCGGGTCACTGGTGATAGAATGGGCCATTTGGTCTCCGTATTTGATTTGCTGGGCATCGAGCTGCGTTGCGGGCTCCGTGTCTCCGTGTCTCCGTGGTGCTCGCCAGCCTGCGGCACGACGAGCGCCTTGCTCAGCGCCTTGAGCTCGACGGGCACGCCGGCGAAGAGAAGGTAGACTTCATCGGCATGTGTAGCAACCTTTTGATTGGCAATGCCCAGAAGGTCGCGGTAGGCTCGCCCCAACGGATACGGTGGCACGAGGCCGAGACCGACCTCGTTGGAGACGACGATGAACGTCGCCTTTGACCGCCGATAGGCTTCGACTAGCTCGTCTATTTCACGTCGGACGGCACTCTCGATCTCGGGAAATGCCTGCTGGCTGCTCTCCTCGTCCTCCGTCGAGTGCTGCAACAGGACGTTGGAGACGAGCAGGGCAAGGCAGTCGAGCAGGATCGCTTCTTCGTCGGCGGCGCTCGACGCCAGGGCATTTCCTACGCCAATGGTCGTCTCCAGGATGCGCCACGAAGCGGGCCTCCGGAGCCTGTGCTGCTCGACGCGACGCCGCATCTCTTCGTCGCCGATGGCGGCAGTGGCCACGTAAAGCACCTTGTCGCTAATCTGTTTGGCCAGGTTCTCGGCAAAGGCGCTCTTACCGCTGCGCGCGCCGCCGAGAACGAGGATGAGCTTCTTTTCCACGCTTCACCTGAACGGTCCGAGTATCACCACTGAGACACAGAGAACACGGAGGGACTCCCTACGTAATAGTCCTACGTAAGTCCGATGACGGTGCGCAAGTAATCGATGTCCAGGCTGCCCCTGACCAAGTCCGCCAGCTTGTCGTACTGCTCTTCGCGCGATGCCACGGGGCTATCGAACGCAAGCTCACTTCCTTTGCGCCGGGAGATTCGCAGCAGCAGCGAGCGACGAAACTCGGCGTTGTCGAAGACGCCGTGCAGGTAGGTGCCGAAGATCAGGCCATCGTCGCTCACGGCGCCGTCGAGATGAGAGCTTGCGCTCCCGCCGTCTACCTCGAAGACGCTTTCCGCCCCATCGACCAGGGTGGTTCCCATATGGATTTCGTAGCCGACCACGTCGACGCCGAGGCAGCCCTGGAATAGTCCCTTGTCGCAGATCACGGATCCTTTCACCTGACGTGTCGTTTTGGTCGGCTCGAACGTCGTGCTGAGCGGCAGCAAATCCAGTCCCGGCATCCAATCGGCGCTCGATTCCACGTGCTCGGGATCGACGATGCGCTTCCCCAAGATCTGATATCCGCCGCAGATGCCGATGACTGGCGTTCCCTCCCTCGCCAAACTGACTATGTTCTGACCGAGGCCAGCTTCCATCAGAAACGTCAGATCGGCAATCGTGCTCTTCGTGCCGGGGATGATAATCAGATCGGGATGTCCTAGCTGGTCCTCATCGCGCACGTACCGAACTCGCACGCCTGCTTCCTGCTCCAGCGGATCGAAATCATCGTAGTTGGAGATGTGCGGCAGCCAGAGCACGGCGATATCTATCTGAGCACGCCCTTCCACGCTGCACCGACTATCCAGATAAACGGAGTCCTCTTGAGCTACCCAGATGTCACGGAAGAACGGCACGACTCCCACCACTCGCCTGCCGGTGCGATTCTCGAGGAAATCCAGGCCTGGCTTGAGCAACGAGAGGTCGCCGCGAAACTTATTGATGATGAAGCCTTTCACAAGCTCGCGCTCGTCAGGCTCCAAAAGCTCCATGGTGCCGATTATCGAGGCGAAGACACCTCCGCGGTCGACGTCGCCAATCAGGACGACAGGAGAGCCAGCGTATGTCGCCATTCGCATGTTCACGATGTCGCTAGCTTTGAGATTCACTTCGACCGGGCTGCCGGCACCCTCGATCACAATCAAGTCGAACTGCGACGACAACCGATCGAAAGATTCCTGCACCGCCGACCAGAGCCTGGCCTTGCGCTGGTAATAGTCCTCAGCGGAAAGGGTCTTGAAGGGAACACCGTGCACGATCACCTGCGATCGCGCTTCGGCCTCTGGCTTCAGCAGGATGGGGTTCATGTCCACCGACGGAGGCACGCCCGCCGCTTCGGACTGCACCGCCTGGGCGCGACCGATCTCGCCACCATCAGGCGTCACGAACGAGTTGAGCGCCATATTTTGCGCCTTGAAGGGCGCGACTTTGAAGCCATCCTGTCGGAAAATGCGGCACAGCGCCGTGACGATGACGCTCTTGCCAACCGACGATGACGTGCCCTGAACCATAAGGGTTTTACAGGTCAATTGAGTCCTCTGTTTTCATCATAGCCATTCAGGTGGCAGGTGTCGTTGAGGAGCAGGAGATTGCCACGCTGTCCGTCGTCGCGAACATTCAGCATCGTGATCGAGCAATTGCCAAGCGGCATGCGAAACGTGGGATTCGTGTTGGTGCCGATCACGTGGTAGACCATGGTCCGCAAAGGATTGATGTGGGCGACGATGAGAACGGTCTGCCCGGCATTGGTCTCTCGTATGTGCTCCAGCACGCCCAGTACTCGCGCCTGCAACTCGGGAATCGTCTCTCCGCCGGGTGGACGGAAGGTCGAGTTCTCCTGGCGCAGCTTATCGAGCGCAGCCGGGTCACGTTGGGTGATCTCTTCCTGAGTCAAACCCTCCCAGCCGCCGAAGTTGAGCTCTCGCAAATCCGGCCGCGTCGAGATCTCGACATTCCTGCCCTGCATCACAAGCTGCGCTGTTACCCTGCACCGCACGAGGTCGCTGGCATATACAACGTCAATGGGTTCGTTCGCGAGATGCTCGGCAGTTCTCCTCGCCTGCCACCGGCCTTTTTCGCTGAGCTCGATATCGCTTTGTCCTTGAAAACGTCTCGCCGCGTTCCACACCGTTTCTCCGTGGCGGACGAGAATAAGCTTCGTCAATTTATAGAACCTCCGCGATCGCGGCGACGAGCTGACGGCATTCAGCCTCAGTTCGGACGCCGATGCGCACGTAATCTGGCAGGCCAAAGGACCCGCAATCCCGCACGCAAAAGCCTTTCCTCAAGAGCTTGCTTCGGAAAGCCGTGCCGTCGCCGATCTTCAACAGAAAGAAATTGGCTCGCGATGGCAGCGGTCTCAAACCCAGGTCTGCCAGGGCGCTCGCCAGGTATTCCTTTGCCCTCCCGACCTCCACGCGGCTGCGCGCCAGGTGTTCCTCGTCTTGCAGCGAGACGATTCCCGCGCGCTGAGCCAAGGCGTTCGTGCTCCAGGGCGGGCGAACTTTCTCGATCACGTCGACCACGGCCGCATCGGCCAGGGCATAGCCGATTCGCAGCCCTGCCAGGGCGTAGTCTTTGGTCATAGACCGCAAGAGCACAACGTTGGGCTGGCGGATCAGGTCCTCGGACGGCCAGCGCCCGTCTGCGAAGCCCGCGTACGCTTCGTCGACGACGACCAGGCTCCGCTCGGCGCCCGCGATCAATCGTAGTGTCTCTTCTCTGCCGAAATAGTATCCAGTTGGATTGTTAGGATTGCAGACGAAGACGAGCTTCGGCTGTCGCTCGTCAATCGCGCGCAAAACGTTCTCAAGCTGCGGCTTGAAACCATCGGACTCGCTCGACCTGTATTCGACCACTTCAGCGCCCATTATTCGACTGGCGGCCTCATACTCGCCGAAGGTCGGCCCCAGCACCAGCGCCCTGTCCTCGTGGCTCAGGTACGCCAGACAGATATGCCAGATCAGCTCCACAGAGCCGTTGCCGACGACGATGTTGTCGATTCCCACGCCGAGACGCTCGCCAAGGGCCTGCCGCAGCAAGATTGCCTCTGTGTCAGGATAGCGATGCACGTCGACTTCGGCGGGAATCGATTTCACCAATGGCGAAGGGCCGAGCGGATTCGTGTTCACGCTAAAATCGACGATGCTATTCGATCTAACATCGCCGTCCAGAGCCAGGGCCTCCCGTTCCTGATGGCTCAAGCTGCCGTGGTAACACGGCACGACGTTCTGGAGATCAGCCCTAGGTTGGACGTACATAGACGATGACCTCGACGATGATTGAAGCCAACACGGTTAACGCCACAGCCACATACATTATATGCACTGCGCGGAGAATCTTCAAAGGCGAAAGCTCGGCCTGTGGATCACCTAGCCGGTAGCATCCGATTTTTTCAAGCTGCACTCCCAGCGCGCCGCTCATCGCGCTCATCGTCCATCCGGCGTTCGGGCTTGCCGTCAGGCCGTGATCTCGCAGCATGATGCGCCACGCGCCGCGGAAGTCGGCCTGGACAATGGCGCTGGCAACCACCGTCAGCCCCGCGGCCACCCTGGCTGGCACGAAATTCAAGAGATCGTCGAGCCGCGCGGCGGCCTTTCCAAGGTGCTCGTACCCGCCGCGATAGCCGATCATCGAATCCAACGTGTTGACTGCCCTGTATGCAACTGCGCCCGCGACGCCGAAGAGCACGAAGAAAATCACTGGTGAAACAAAGGAATCGGTGACGTTTTCGGCTACAGATTCGACGGTTGCGGCAACGACTAGCGGTTGGTCGAGGCTCTCGGTGTTGCGGCTGACCAGATGGCGCAGGTTGCGACGCGCAGTATCCAGGTTCTCGGATACCAGCGCGTCCCAAACACGCGACGCTGCTCTTTGCAGTTCTCGCACCGCGAAGGTAGATTTCAAGATCAAGCCTCCGATTATCACGTAGCCCACTTCATTCCAAGCCCTGAGCCAGGCCAGCAACAGGTATGTTGAAGATGCGAACAGGCCGACCACGACGACCAGCACAAAAACGCCGTAGGCGAGCTGCATCATCGCCCCCCTGGGAGCGCGGCGTTCGAGTAAACTGATAGACTTCCCAATCCAGACGACTGGATGCAGAGATGATGGAGGCTCGCCAAGCAACTGGTCGATAACCAGAGCGAACAGAAGCATCGCGATCTCGACAGGCATCATCTTCCCACAACCAGAACGAGAAGAACCAGGACCTCTGAGAACTCACTCAACGCGCCATAGGTATCGCCTGTCAGGCCCGGTATTTTGGTCCTTATGTAAAGGGCGCCAAGCCAGACGGAAACAGCCACGGCGAGTAGCGCGCCAATGCCCAATAGACCGAAAAGAAAGTAGGCGAGCGTGACGACGAAAAGCGTGTTCAGGCCAAGCGCGAATGCTCTGCGGCCTCCCTGAAACGGTGTGCCCAGCCCGAATGGGCGTCCGTAGGGAAAGCACACCACGGCATAAGATATCGCCAGCCGGGATGTCGTGGCCATCAGCACCAATCCGGCTGGTTGAACCTGCATCGGCAACGAGACGAGGGCCGCGTACTTCACCAGGAAGAGCGATGCCAGGCCGACGACGCCGAACGCGCCCACACGGCTGTCGCGCATTATCTCCAGTCTCCGCTCAGGCGAGCTTCGGTTGAAGATGCCATCGCAGGTATCCATAAACCCGTCGAGATGAAGCGCCCCGGTCAGAAGGACCAGGGAAACGATGACCAGGGCGCCAACCAGCGACGGAGGGAATACCACGCCCAGCAGCGCGTCGAGCCCCGCGACAATAAGGCCGAGGAGCAGACCGACCAGCGTGAAATGGTCCACCGCCGACGCGTTCAGCTCCGCGGCAAGCGCGCGGCGAAAGGGCGATGGAATCGTCGTCAGAAACTGCAGGGCGACGAAGAATCCCATCGGCTCAGGACAGGGCGCTGTCGACTTTGTCGCTCGCCTCGGACACGCCAGCCTCGGCGAAGGTCGCCATCTCGGCGAGGACCTTCACCCCTGCCTCCACCATCGAGATGCCGAGCGCCGCGCCAGTGCCTTCGCCCAAACGCAGGTTGAGGTCGAAGAGAGGCACGAGGCGCATGCGCCGCAGCATGGCGCGATGGCCAATCTCGACCGAGTTGTGGGCGGCGATGAGATAGTCGGCGACCCGAGGGCAGAGTACAGTGGCGATGAGCGCCGCCGCGCCGGAGATAAATCCATCGATGACGACGGGAACGCGATTGGCGGCGGCGCCGAGGATGACGCCGGCGAGCCCGCCGATTTCGAAACCACCAAGCTTAGCCAGCACGTCCAGACCATCGGTCGGGTCGGGACGGTTAAGCGTGAGCGCCCGCTCGATCGTGGCGATCTTCTCTTTTAGCTGGGCATCATCCAGGCCGGTGCCCCGACCAGTTACGTTGGCAACGGACTCGCCCGTGATGGCGGCGACGATGGCACTGCTGGGAGTGGTATTGCCGATGCCCATGTCGCCGGTGGCCACGATGTCCAGGCCGCGCGCGACCTCGCCTTCGACTATCTCGATGCCCGTTTCGATGGCCCGAATCGCTTCCTGTCTCGTCATCGCCGGCCCTTTAGCCATGTTCTTCGTGCCGTATCCGATCTTCCTTACGATCAGTTCTGGGTGAGGTTCGAGATCGACGGCAATGCCCATGTCGACGACCACGACGCGTGCTCCGACGTGCCGAGCCAGCACGTTGATTGCGGCGCCGCCGCGAAGGAAATTGTAGACCATCTGCGGCGTGACCTCGGCAGGATAAGCGCTTACTCCTTCGGCAGCCACGCCGTGGTCGCCGGCCATCGTAATCACAGCCTTATGCTGGATGCGAGGAATATCGACCCCCTTGATCCCGGCGACCTTTATGGAAAGCTCTTCCAGGCGGCCCAGGCTGCCCTGAGGCTTTGTGAGGTTATCCTGACGAGCGCGGGCGGCGGCCATCGCTCGTTCGTCGAGGGATTGTATTATGTCAATGGTGTGTTGAAGCTTTGCCAAGTGAATCCTCCAGTTCCACAAATTCGATGATGGTCAGCACCAAACGGGGACAAGCACCAATACCGTTTAGTTAAGGGTCGGAGTTACACCACGGATCCTCTACGAGATGCCCAGGCCCTTTTGCGGAATGAGATGGGCCTGGGTGAGCACGGAGGGCGCTGCCCCGATACATCCCTTTGACGATAAGTATCGGGGCACTGAGATTAACTCAGGGAGACTCCGTGTTCTCTGCGCCTCCGTGGTGTTCTCTTCGCGTTTGGATGCCCCACGGGGACACGTTTCGCGCCAGATTATTTAGTGAAACAAAAACCCTTGCCTGCGATCAGACAAGGGGAGGGTCAAGTATAGTTCCCGACCATTGCCTTTCCCTTTTCTCTCGAAGGTTTGCGGCAACTGGCAAAAGGCTGGAGACCTGACTTATCGTCGAAGAGTTTGACGATTCACAGTTGCGGGACAGTGTCGGAATCGCACCGATCTTCCCCTGTTAGGCCCCGGTGACAGGGCCACCATTTGCCTTCCGTATTCGATTCGAGGGCATCATAGCAGATGGCCATTAGCTTGTCAACGAGTTTCTTGTTGTTCCCCCCAGTTAAAACTGATCAACTTTTCCCAACAGGCCAAGCTGGACGAAACCGATTCTTGCGCTATCTCGATATGTGAAGACCATTGTTGTGACAACAAGACTCGCTCTGGTTAAGCCCTTCAAGCAATCAGGGAAGACGTGGGGATGCTGGAAGGCACGCTGGAAGACCCGGGTGACAAATTACAGGCGTGGGCGTCCTTGCAGCTTCTGAGAAGACGAATCAGCCGCGAGGCCAATACATGATCACGGATACGCCGGCAAGGGCGATGAGACCACCGATAAGATCGAATTTGTCGGGAGCAATTCTCTCGATCTGCCAACCCCACAGGATGGAGAGAACAATAAAGATGCCACCATAAGCCGCGTAGACTCGCCCGAAAGTTGCGGGTTGCAGTGTCGGGATGACACCGTAGATCATAAGAGCTAATCCGCCAAACAGGGCAAACCAGGGGCTCTTACCCTCTCGCAACCACAGCCACACCAGGTATCCGCCGCCAATTTCACACAAACCAGCCAGTACAAAATAGGAGATTGACCTCGCGATCTCCAAATGTTCGCTCCCCTAACAGGGCAGTGCCGCCCGTTCTCCGATTTTCCAGCCAGCTTTCAGCACCGCTAGTGCGCATGAGTTGACAAGCCGCCGTGTTCGTGTGCCTCGACGCAATGATGCTCGTCACCTGACTCATTGGCCGGATCGACGTGGACCGTGGCATTCGAAAGATACCTCAAATGGTGTAGGAGTTGGTGCCGTGCCTCTTTGGCCACGTCGTGTCCTTTGCAGACAGTTAGATCCGAGTCCACTGCAATATTCACCTCGGTGTGAAGTCGATGGCCAAGCCATCTTACACGCACCTGGGTAACGTCGAGGACTCCCTCGGTGTCACTGACTGCGTGTTCTATCTCGTCGATCACCTCTGGGTCCACCCCATCGAGCAGGCGCGTGAACACCGACCTGACGGACTCCCATACAATCCGTAGGATAGCCGCCGTAATGACAAGACCTACAATGGGGTCGGCCAGCGGATAGCCCAGCCACACTCCAACCGCCCCGAAAAGCACCGCTAAGCTTGTCAGTCCGTCGACTCTAGCGTGATAGCCATCAGCTACTAATGCGGCGCTACCAATCTCCTTGCCAACTCTGATGCGAAATATCGCCACAGCCTCATTGCCCAAGAAGCCAATCAGCGACGCGGCGACCACTGCCCACAGGGAGCTTACAGCTTGTGGGTGAAACAAACGGTCGATGGATACATAGCCCGCGACGGCGGCGCTGAACAAAATGGTCAACACGACGACTACGCCTGCCAGGTCTTCAACACGGCCGTAGCCGTAGGTGAATCTCCTGGTCGGCTTGCGTCGTGCAAGCGTGAAGGCGATCGCCAGGGGAATCGCTGTGGCGGCATCACCGAAATTGTGGATGGTGTCCGCCAGGAGCGCAACGCTCCCAGAGAAGAAAACGACGACGATCTGAAACAAAGCCGTGGCGAGCAATACAAGCAGCGACCACTTGATAGCCCGCATCCCACGTTGGGTGGTGATAACAGATGGGTCTACAGCGCCGTGTGTATGGCCATGCAACTCGTGTTTGTGGCCGAGCTTTTGCGGGCCGTTGTCTATATCGGGATGCCCGCGACTGAGCATCGAATCAATGCCTCCAGAATGGTACATTTTCACTCCCGCGCAAGCGGTAATCACGACTGGTGGAAAGTATAACACAGTCTTTGAGCGTTCGCCAGGCTTGTTACGGTTGTCGGCTGTTTAGTCAAAACACTACCTGGTTGACTTCCGCTGCGCGTTATGATACTTTCTGCATATCGGTGGTGAGTTGCCTCAACTGTAGGCAGGTATTCCCAATATCAGGAGCGCGGAGAGAAAGCATGGCGAATGAGCTAGCCCCGGGCCGTAAGCTGAAAACCCGTGATCTCGCGCCCAGTGACTTAGCGGACCTGAAGCCACGCTCGAAGATTTGGATCGAGAGAAGCGGAGAGGTAGTGATGAGTGACTGGCGAATGGCGCTCCTGGAGGCCATCGCTCGGACGGGTTCTCTTGCGAAAGCAGCAGAGGAGATGGGAGTTCCCTACCGTTCAGCCTGGCAGAAGATAAAGGAGTCCGAGGAGCGCCTCGGGATGCGCCTTGTCGATACGCAATGCGGCGGCGCCGACGGAGGAAGCAGCCAGCTCACTGAAGCGGCCAATGATCTCCTGTTCCGCTATCGCCAACTCAGCGAAGGCATCTCCGAGCTGGTGGATAAGAGGTTCAGGGAATCCTTCTGTTGATTCTTCTTTTTGTCACCGTTATGCACAGATTTGCCTAACGCGTGCATACCTGTCCAGGTTTGCCGGTTTGGCGTGCCGGGGTCTAATTCTTACGTAATAACCACTCGGAAGGAGGTGGACAAACGTGGCCATAATTGCTTCCCCATCCTCAGATCCTATCCTCAGCCGACTGCGCCACTTGGTTAAGAAAGTGGTCTTCGGCGGCAATCGTTACAATCGCTCCGAATTCGCCGGCGCCTTCGGTGACCTTGGGACCTTCATCCCCTTCGTAGTGGCCTACATCACCGTGAACAAGATGGATCCGCTGGGCATCTTATTGAGCTTCGGCCTGTTCAAGGTATTCGTCGGGCTCTACTTCAAGACGCCGGTCTCCGTCCAGCCGATGAAGGCCATCGGCGGGGCGGCTATCGCTCATCCTGAGCTGGTAACGCCAGGGATGATCTGGGGATCAGGTATCTTCACGGCTGTCTTGTGGGCGACGATGGCGCTGACCGGGGCTATCGGCTGGTTGGAGAAGATCACGGCCAAGCCGGTTATGCGCGGCATTATGCTCGGCCTGGGTATATCGTTTATCATCGAGGGGCTCGGCCTGGCCAAGGACCAGCCACTTCTGGCAGTCGCCGCCGCGCTGTTGACCTTCCTCTTTCTCGCAAATGAACGCGTCCCGGCCATGCTCTTGCTGCTGGCGTTGGGGATAGGCAGCTCCTTGGTGCAGGATGCGAGTCTCCTGGGGCGGCTCTCGGCGGTTTCGCCGCACCTTCGACTACCAGAGTTCACACTGGGCAGGCTGACCTGGAACGACCTGTTGGTGGGCACGCTCGTCCTCGGGTTGCCGCAGGCGCCCCTTACTTTGGGGAACGCCATACTTGGGATCACCGCCGAGAACAACGAGTTGTTCCCTGATCGGTCGATCAAGGTCAGGACGGTAGCCCTCGATCACGGCTTTATGAACGTGATCGCCGCGGCCATCGGCGGAGTGCCCCTCTGCCACGGGGCAGGAGGGATGGCCGGACACGTCCGTTTTGGAGCGCGAACGGGTGGGTCGCTCGTCATCCTTGGGCTCATCGTTACTTTCTTGGGCCTCTTCTTCTCGGATTCGGTGGCGCTATTCTTCAGCCTGATCCCGGCTGCCGTCCTCGGGGTAATCTTGTTCTTCACGGGGCTGGAGTTATCGTCCATCGTCCGTGACATCGGGAACAGGAAAGAAGATATCTACGTGATGCTGCTCACGGCAGGTATCGCCATCGTCAACATGGGCGTGGCCTTCCTGGCTGGGCTGGCTCTGTACTATGCCATCCGCAGGCGCATCGTGAAGGTCTAAGCCGAATCTTTCCGGGGATTGGAAAAGGCTATTGACATTCCAGTGGCTGGAATGTGTATGATGGTTTCCTATAAGACGCTCGACGAATTGGCCAACCCTTCCCACCTTCAACTGCTTGACGATCGTCTCCTTGATTATGCTGGTTGAGTAGGCCACCACGACGAGGACTATCCCGCGGCCGAGCGCATAAGCTACCATCAGCAGCGCGCCGTGGAGCACATTGGCGTTCAGGGCCAGATAGGTAACGATGGTCAGGAAGATAGGGATCGTGCAGGGAGTCACCACCAGGCCAAAGGGCAAGCCAAGCGTAAATGCGCCCCACGTGCTATCCGGTTGCCTCGCCCTCAGATAGCCGATCAGCAGGAACCTGAACTTGAGCAGCCCAGGAGATGTAATCCCATTAAGATGCCGATGGCCGCCGGGATGTAGCGATCCAGTTCGTATCCCGTGAAAAAGGGAGAGCACCGATTTCCCAACCAGCACTGCGACGACGCCAATCCCTGCCAGCGTTAACGCCTGGCCGGAGGTAAAGGCGATGGCCATGCGCGGTGGCTGTCCTGCGGAATCCCTGACGTAGCCACCGACATAGCCGCCGAACATCGTGAGGATGGGCACGAAACACGGGCTGACCGCGCTTACCGTGCCACCGAGCAGAACAGGGATGTACACTAACGGCGAAATCGTAGCCGCAGCGCTCAACCGCTCCATAATGAAATCCATTATCTGACCTCCACGACCTCACGCGCTCGATACCCAGCCTCGGCGACCGCCTGCGCAATTTCCTGGGCTGTCACCGTGTTCGCATCACAGGCTACCGTGGCGCTATCGGTCTTAAGGTCCACGGTGTAAGATATGACGCCAGGCACACGGCCCAGACTGCGCCCAACGGTGCGTTGGCAGACCCCTCAGGTCATCCCGAGCCCCTGTAACACCACTGCCTTCTCAACCCCGCCCGGCGGAACAGATTCGGCGAGAACCCAGGTGACGGCTGATTGCCGTTCCGATAAGGACGATGGCGTAGCCGAACGGCTCAGGAGCACGCCGGCAATCAACAGAGCGGATAGCGCCCCTAGAGCAAAGAATAGTTTCGCTCTACCCGCAGTTGATTCTCCTCTATTCACTTCGCTCTGCACATCTCGACTACCATCGGGATCATGGCGATGGTGGCGAGCTCGCGCGGACAGTCGGAGCGAGCGGTTCGACTTTTCGGAGCAGCCGAGGCCCTGGGCGAAGCGATGGGCACGCCGCAGGCGCCCAGCAATCGCGCTGCGTTTGCGCCTGATCTGGCCGACGCGCGTCGACGTCTCGGCGAGGGCGCTTTCGCGGCTGCCTGGGCAGGCGGATGCGCCATGACCCTGGACGAGGCGACCGCGTACGCCCTCGCGGGCGAGGCAGAAGGTGCTACACCAGACCAGCGGCCTTCCGCCGGTCGGCAGCGCTCGCCGCTCACTCGCCGCGAGCGCGAGGTGGCGAGCTTAATAGCGCAGGGCAGCACGAACCACGAGATCGCGGACGAACTGGTAGTTTCCCAGCGCACGGTGGAAGCGCACGTCGCCAACATCCTGGCAAAGCTGGGGTTCACGTCGCGGGCGCAGGTAGCCGCCTGGGCCGTCGAGCACGGACTGCCCCATTCCCAATCGCATTCGGCGGACTGAAGTCCTGCCGTCAACCCCGTTACCAGCCTGACCATCACTCGTACTTCTTGATGCAAGCCCAGCACCTTTCCCACTTCTGTAATTCCGCGACAGCCAGAACTATGTCGAGACCTGCTTCGCGCAGGCCGCGCCCTCGCAGGCAAAAAAGGCGCGTGTGGTACATGTCTGGCACGGCGCGACCGGGGACGGGCTTTCGTCTCACGGACTGGACAAAGCTGCTGAACCCTTCGGGCGACGCTTCGTTCGACGGCGGACAGGCAGGAGCGATATTCCTGCAAGACTTGCGCGCGTCTGTCACCTCAAAGGATCCGCAAGCGCAGTTGTTTGGCCGCTTCACCGTGGAGGCAGTGAAGCGCGGCGTGTCGGCGAAACTGATCGACAAGGTCAAGTCGGTCACCAACATAGCGAACACAGTAGCCAATGTCCTCACGCTCGCCATGCAGATATCCTCCCTCACGCTCGACGCGTCTATGGAGCCAGTTCCGCTGGTGCGGACGAAGTCGACAAGCGACGGACAGCAAGCGAACATCGACTTCCGCCTGACGTACGACCCGGGTAGCTTGCCAGATGGCAAGAACATGTACGCCTGCGTGGCTTCCTACCTGCTCAACGCCTTCGGGGTATCATTCAGTCCGCCGGCCTCAGGGCGAATCGCGGGCGCCGAGCTGACCTTTGAAGGTGGCAAGGGATTTGGGAAATACGTCCTGTTCGGCGATTACAAACAACTGCGCATGGACACCAACGAAAACGGCGAAGTGGAGCTACTGGTGCTGGGCAAGGGACAGCGAAGAGAACTGCCCTCCGATGCCAAGCCGATATCGCGCGAGTTCTCGATTTACGTCCGCGGGCAGCCAGAGGCAACAACAGGCAACGCGATTGCTAATACGTTCTTCGATAGTCTGGCCTTCTGGGTGGCGCCGGGCGCGTCCGGCTTGATCAACGCGGGTGTGGATATCGCCAAGACGTTCCACTGGGACCTCGGCGTGTTCGTCTTTCCCCTTCAGGATTGGGCCACAGGTTACCGGGTCGACCAAGCCTACGGGGATGGTCGCATCAGCGGCACCATATGCTCGTTAGACAAGCCTTTCACACTCCAGTTTGTCGCTCAACCCCCTGGGGCTGGAACGATGACCGGCAAGTTTATATTCACGCCTTCCGGCAAGAATGGTGGAACCTGGAGCTACAAAGGGGGAGTGCGAGGTGTGCCAGTGACAATCACGGGAACTGGTGGCTATAAGGTCCAGGGAGAGGCAGAGGGTCAACCCAACATCGAGATGGCGGGCGGCCAATGGACGCAGACGACGCCAATGGGAAGTTATACAGGTCTCAACGGGACCGAGTTTCTCGACCTTGAAGCGGCGACTGAGGGATGCTCGCAATAAGCTATCGTACAGAAATGAGGCGACCAATCAGGCCAAAATGCAGTAGAATTGTGGGGCGACCAGCCGGTCGCCCCATATCCTTCCTCGACAACGGCCGTATTGGGACAAGCCCCCTGCGCTAGGACTCTCGTCGTTTGACCTGCACCCAGATGTGCGCCGCGGCCGGGAGGCCGATGGATACAGACTGGTCGCCATTGCGGACCGTGATCATACCTGCCCACGGAGCCACCTCCGTGACGGTGAGGTTCGCGCCTGGGACGATGCCATTGCGCAGCAGGTAATCTAGCAATCTCGGATCCTCTTCAGCTATCTGAGTGATCCTCAGCACTGTGATCTCGTCTCCATCGACGACGTGGTCGAAAGAAACGCTATCCGTGGCGACCTTCGCCGTGGTGCCAGGTATCGGGTTGCCGTGGGGACACGTCGATGGATAGTCCAGCACTCTGGACAACTGCTCCTCGACCTCGGGCGAAATCGCATGCTCGAGCTTGCACGCTTCCTGATGAGCCTTCGACCAATCCAGGCCCAGCACGTCGGTGAGCCATCGCTCTGACAGACGATGCCGCCGCACCAGCGCTTCGGCCTGCTCTCGGCCCTTCTCGGTCAGGCATATCTCTTTGTTCTTGCTCACTATGACGTAGCCACTACTGACCATTCTCTTCAGAGTATCAGTCATGGTGGGAGCCGACACGCCCATCCGCTCGGCGACGCGCGCGCTAATGGCCGGGGCATCTTCGCTCGTCAGGATGTAAATGGCCTCGAGGTACTCCTCGATAGTGGGCGTAATCAACTTTCCCTCCAGTTCCTTACGCGAACAAGTCGAACTCGCTCTTGTAAGCATTGGGCAACGGTCGCCGTTAGAGACAACTAAGGCTGTTTAGGATATTATACTAACCAGATCTTTTCCTCACAAGCATACCACGAATCGCAGGTATTTACAAGAATGCAAACGTTGGAGCAGGAAGGCTTGTGCCAGCGATAGCAATAATAGGAGGCAGTTTGCAACCGGGCCTGTCTCCCCCAATTCCTATCGCACGGGTCTATGGAGATAGGTAATTTGGGTACAGGACTGGCCTTCCTGATGGAAAAGCGCTTGAGCTGTGGGTGACAGGCACACATCTTGCTATATTCAACCAGGTAGAGAAGAGGCAATACTGTGATTATAACCTTAACGCTCAATCCAGCCGTCGACCAGACGATCTTCGTTGACCATCTCGAAGTTGGGCAGGTGAATCGCTTTAATGAGTCGCAACTGGACCCGGCTGGCAAGGGCATCAACGTTTCGCGGGTGGCTCACCGTCTCGGCTGGCCAACCATCGCCTTCGGCTTTCTCGCGGGCGAAATCGGCGCGATCGCTCGGAAGGCGCTCGACGACGAAGCGGTTCAGCATCACTTCGTGCCCGTCCCTGGCCAGACGCGAATCAACGTCACGGTTGTCGACGAGCAAAATCGCGTATCTACAAGTTTCTATGGGCAAGGGCCGGCAGTGGACCGCGACCATCTATCCAGGCTGGATGAATTGCTTCGGTTCTGGCTAGAGTCCGGGCGAGTGCTTGTGCTTGCTGGAAGCATGCCCCCTGGCGTCTCTGAGGATGCCTATGCCTCATACATCCGTCTCGCTGGGTCACACGGCATCAAGACAATCCTAGACGCGGATGGCGAGCCGTTTCGCTTGGGGGTTGCTGCGAAGCCCTACCTCATTAAACCCAACGTGGCCGAGGCAGAACGGCTATTGGGTCGATCTCTACCAAACACTCTAGCCGTAGTGAATGGTGCGCGAGAGCTAGCAAGCCAGGGCATTACTGTAGTCGTGGTATCCATGGGGGGAGAAGGGGCAATCTGCGTCGAGGGAAATAAAGTCTGGCGTGCCTTGCCGCCTGAGGTAGAGCGACGGAGCACGGTCGGCTCTGGCGATTCACTGGTGGCTGGACTGGCCGTTGCATTGGCCCGCGGAAACGATATCGTCGAAGGGCTGCGACTAGGCACCGCGGCGGGAGCGGCAACGGCTATGACGCAGGGAACAGCTCTTGGCACCTCACAGGAGATAACCTCGCTGTTGCCGCAGGTGCGAATCGAGGAGATCACTTGAGTGCAACGGCGCCCAATTGAACAACCGCAGGCTGTTCTGATGAACAACCGAGAAAGCCAATGACCAGATCGAAACCCGACCCATCGAGCAAAATGGCCGGACGTGCGTCTCCGCCTGGCTACGAAAGCGCCCCAGGCTCGTTGCTGCCTCAGTTGGCGCGATCGTTCAATATTATCGCCTTCGACTGGGACGGGACCGCGGTGATGAGCCGGCTTGAGGATGCCACACCTGTACGCCAGCGACTTGAGCCGCTACTGCAGTTTGGCGTTCAAGTCGTAGTCATAACCGGCACCAACTTTGGAAACATCGACCGTCAGCTTTCGGCGGTCATCAATGGACCGCACAAACGAAACCTGTACATCTGTACCAACCGTGGCTCTGAGGTCTATAGCTTCGACGAGCAGTCGCAGCCTGTACTTCTCTGGAAGAGGATCGCAACTCCACTGGAGAACCAACTCCTCACCGACATCGCCGATAGGGTACGCGAAACACTTCAGGCTCGCAGCGGCCTCGACATTCAGGTGATTTACCGACGACTGAACCGGCGCAAGATCGATCTCATTCCGTTGCCCCAGTGGCGCAACCCGCCCAAGGAGGTCATCGACGAGCTTCTTGAGGCGGTGCAGCAGCGCCTCAAAGGGGCGGGAGTCTCCGGGGGCCTGCACGAGGTGTTCGACCTCACGAAGACGATAGCCCGCGAGAAGGGACTACCTGGAGCACACATCACTAGCGACGTGAAGCACATTGAGATCGGGCTAACCGACAAGTCTGACTCCATTGACTGGGTGATGACGGAGTTGGCCACAAGACTGCGCGTCTCGGCGGAGGATGTGCTCATCGGTGGGGACGAGTTCGGGCCGATTGCCGGTTTTGAAGGAAGCGATCATAAGATGGTGACCCCCATTGCAAAGGGCGCCACGTTCGTTTCCGTGGGCAAGGAGCCAGGTGGAACTCCGCCCGAAGTCATTAATCTTGGTGGGGGACCATCAAGATTCCTGAGGCTGCTCGACGATCAAATCAACTTGCACGAACAAGGTCGATTAGTCCTGCCGTTCGTCCCCGGCTCGGACCCCAACTGGCTGCTCGTCGAACAGGGCTTCACTCCAGCACGGGAGCACGAGGTCGAGTCTCTGCTTACGATAGGTAACGGCTGCCTTGGCACACGCGGGTCGATCGCCGAAGACGGCACCGCTTCTCTGCCAGCGACTTTCATCGCCGGCGTCTTCGATGCGACAGCCAAATCCACACCTTTCCGAGAGCTGGTGTTGGCGCCAGACTGGGTGCGCATGCGAATTGTGATAGAAGGCGACGAGTTGCGCCTCGATTCTGGTAAGGTGTTGGAGCACTGGCGGATACTGGATATGCGACAGGGGGTACTGATCCGCGATTGGCGCCACCGTGATTTGGCGGGTCGGATCACCCACGTGCAAACTCTCCGTTTCGCCTCTCTAGCCGATCGGCACACCGTCGTGGAGTCGGTGGCGCTGTCGGCCAAGAACTACACTGGACGGATAAGTTTGCGTTATCTCATCGACGGACGTGTGCGCCACACTGGGGGCGCCGTTCACCTGGCTCCAGTGCTGTCTGACGGAACGGTACTCGCCATGCGGACGCTCGACTCTGGCATTGTGCTGGCCTTCGCCATCGGCGGCAAGATGCGTGACGCAGAAGACACTTCGGTTACGCCGACCACCGAAACGGGCGACGCGTGGATCGAGAAGCGCTGGGAGTGGGATGCAGAAATTGGGAAGATCTACGTTCTCGACAAACTCGTCACCGTCCACACCTCACGCGAAGATTCTAGTCCTATCGGGGAAGCATCGAAGCATCTCGTACAGATGGAAGCGCAGGGGGCAGATACGCTGCTAGTGGAACAACAAAGCGCCTGGGCTTCTCGATGGCGAGCAGCAGATGTCGAGTTCACAGGGGACGATGAAGCCCAGCGAGCGCTCCGCTTTGCTGGCTATCACTTGATCAGCGCTGCCAATCCGGACGATGGGCTGGTGTCCATAGGGGCGCGCGGGTTTACCGGCGAGGCGTACAAAGGCCACGTCTTTTGGGACACCGACATCTTCATGCTTCCGTTTTACGTCTTCACATACCCACAAGCGGCTCGTGCCCTACTGATGTATCGTTATCACACTTTGGCCGCTGCGAGGACTAAGGCGCAGGCAATGGGCTATCGGGGCGCATTGTATGCCTGGGAATCGGCGGACACTGGCGAGGAGACCGCCCCTCTTGCGGTGGTCGACCCTCACGGGAATGTGGTCAAAATTCTCTCTGGGCAGCAGGAGCAGCACATCAGCGCCGACGTAGCTTACGCCATCTGGCAGTACTGGCAAGCAACAGGCGACGACCAGTTCTTCCGTGATGCTGGAGCCGAGGTAATTTTGGAGACGGCTCGCTTCTGGGCCAGCCGGGCCATAAAGGATCAGGGTGGACTTTACCATATCCGAGGGGTAATTGGTCCCGACGAGTATCACATGACCGTCGACGACAATGCCTACACGAATATGATGGCGAAGTGGAACCTGGAGCGTGGCGCGGAGACAGCCTCGATTCTGCAGAAGCGATGGCCTGACGAATGGGCACAGTTGGTCGAGCATCTGAATGTAGGAGCGGCTGAGCCCGAGCAGTGGGTCCGGGTGGCAGATAATCTTTACACAGGATTCGACCCCGCCACCGGGCTTTTCGAGCAGTTTGCCGGCTACTTCGCCCTGGAAGACATCGACCTGGCGTCCTACACGCCGCGCACTGCGCCTATGGACGTACTCCTCGGACGTTCTCGCGTCCAGGCTTCTCAGGTGGCAAAGCAGGCCGACGTGATAATGCTGATATTTCTACTGTGGGACCAGTTTCCTCCACGGGTGCGTGAAGCGAATTTCCGCTACTATGAGCCGAGAACCGATCACGGCAGCTCTCTCAGCCCCGCTATACATGCTCTGGTTGCCGCTCGGCTGAATGACCTGGCGCTGGCCCAACGCTACTTCCGCCAGGCGGCGGAGATCGACCTTGCCGACAATATGGGCAACGGTGCGATGGGAGTACACCTCGGAGCATTGGGCGGCCTGTGGCAGGCCACTGTTCTCGGATTCGCGGGGGCAAGAATGCGGCAGGATGGGCTTTCTTTCGATCCTCACCTACTGCCCGAGTGGCGCACGCTTCGCTTTCCGCTTCAATGGCGAGGTCGTCATCTTAGGATCACCATCGCGGGCAAGCCCCTTGCCCTAGAAGTCACGTTGGAAGAAGGGGATCCGATAGAGAGGAAGGCCGCCCCAGGCTTCACGACGATCTACGTCTGAGGGCGGCCATAATGGTGGCCTATTATGATTTTGTACAGCAGTAATCTTAAGCGGCTTTGCGCTTTTCGCCGCGTACTGACGACACGAGCTTCGTGCCAGGGCTGAACGCTGGACGGCGGCTCGCGGGAACCTTGATTGGCTCGCCGGTTCGCGGATTCCTGGCCATCCTCGCCGCTCGCTTGGTCACCCGAAAGGTGCCGAAGCCAGTGAGACGAACCTGTTCACCTTTAGCCAGCGAGTCGGTTATCGTATCCAGCACTATGCCAACAATCTCATTAGTCTTGGCTTTCGACATGTTCGTCTTCTTGGCGACACTCTGGGTCAAATCGCTCTTGGAAAGCACTGCAGCTGCCTCCTCTCCATATTTCCAGTTGTGACAACTGGACAATAAATTTTCATTGATGTGCCAGCAATTATCGTGCCAGCATTGTTATAGAACGATGCTCCGCACGCTCCATTCAGGATTCTTGCTCAGTCACGGTTCGAGGGGTCCGCAGGTGAAGGCCTGTCCTCAGGGGCCAGTTTGAGAAGCATGGCGAGGCCTACAAGAACAAAGACGGCGCCGGCCAGGAACAGGGATTGAATACTGATGCTGGCCAACTCCGCGCCCGCAGTTGCGCCAACTATCCAGGCGAAGTAATTAGGGAACAGTGAGAGGTTGAGCACAGATGCTCGGCGCTCTTCTGGCGTGTACAGCGCGACGAGAGCCATCAGCAAAGGAGCGATCGCGGCCTGGAACGCGCCTTGAACCGTACGCGCGAAGAGAAGCTGCGACAGGTCAGCCGCCCATATCTGATAGACCAGCGCAGGGATTAAGAAGATCATGGCGACGGCAAGCACGCGGCGATGGCCATTGCGATCTCCCAGCCTTCCCCATATCGGCGTAAAGACGGCCGAGGCTATGGCAAATCCTGCGCTCACGAAGCCGATG
>JAMCWX010000049.1 GCA_023480885.1 Chloroflexota bacterium
ATTTGGAGCGGGAGACGAGACTCGAACTCGCGACAACCTGCTTGGAAGGCAGGCACTCTACCAACTGAGTTACTCCCGCGATTGTTCAACTCTTGGTGCCGAAGGGGGGATTTGAACCCCCACGAGCGTATTGCCCACTACGCCCTGAACGTAGCGCGTCTGCCGGTTCCGCCACTTCGGCCTGCAATTGCCAACCAAACAGGTGGACGAGATAGGGATCGAACCTACGACCTCACGGATGTGAACCGTGCGCTCTGACCGGCTGAGCTACTCGTCCACGGTGTTACTTCACACGACTGCTAACCTTCGCATTATAGCAAATTCCGCTTCCTAGCGTCAAGGCGCTGCCGGCCACACACAAGCTGTCCTGCCTGATAAGCCACCAACTCTTGCAACAAGGTAGTCAATCAGGTTAAAATGGGACAAGTGGATACTGGCCATTCGACCATTGTGGCCAAGGCAACTGTGTGCGAGAGATATATTATGTCAATCGATCCCGAAGCAATCCGACAAGTGGCAACCAATACAGCAGTGCTACGGCCGACAAAGCAAGCCCTGGCCACGTTCGGCAGTACCGTCGTCACCTACTATCTTCTGACCGAGCCTATCTACTCCGAACTGACCGGCGAGACGCGCGAAACCGTGGTCCGTCGTGGATCGGTCACCGCCGATCGACCCAAGATCATCACGCCATATTATCTGCTGCACCTCTTCCACGGCTTCGAGCACGGCCACGAATACGCAAACTACCTCATAAAGACCCACGGCGCTAACTCGCCTGGCCTTATGTACTCCTACCGTAACGAGCTATTCGAGACTAGCATCGTCGGCGATCCGCTGCAAACAGTGGCCGGCAAAATCAGCGATCAAATCGAGGAGCAGAAGGAGACGCTGTCAGCTATCATCAAAGGAGTAGACCATCTCTGGGACGTATCCCTCATGAAGTTCATTTACGAGTTGACTGTAGCTTCCGTTACCCACAACGTCGAAGACCTGGGCCGAATGGGGCTGCTCGGACTCGAGCGAGGCCTACCCCGAGGCATTCGGCTCAGAATCGAGGAGATGTTCGCGGCTGTCACGCGGGGCGATCTGGCGCCTCTGGAACTCAAGAACGAACTAGATCGTTTGGGGGTTTTCGACGAGTACGAGGATCGTTTCCTCGGCCTCTTCCGCCGGCATTCATAATCCGTCCAGCCACTTATCGCGTTCCGACCACCATTAAGACAGGACTGACGCGCTCAGGCACCGACTAACCGCAAAGAGCGCAAAGAACGCAAACCAGGCAATAGAAACGACAAGAATTCCTTTGCGCTCTTTGCGACCTTTGCGGTGAAACCTAATACTCCCAAGGGAACCGCGTAACTCCTGTTGCCAAGACTGACGGGGCAGGTGCTACCTACCCCGTCTTCATTATGGACTAGCTACACTGTAGCCGCAACCACGGGCTCTTTGCCAGGTACACGCCCTTTGTCGAGAACCAGCGCGTTCACGACCAGTTCGGCCAGCCCGATCACCTCGACGCCCATCTCATAGTGTTCGTTCAACTCCCCAAGTTGATGGCGGCAGTTGTCGCACGAGGCAGCTACTATGGACGCGCCAGTAGCCTTTATCTGTTTTACCTTCGGCTTGCCAGCGTTCAATCGCTGCTCCGAGAACTCAGGCAGCGCCACTAAACCCGCGCCACCACCGCAGCAGTAGTTGTGCTGCTTGTTGGGCGTCATCTCGCGGAAATCGGTTACGCAGGCGTTCAAGATAGTTCTCGGTTCCTCGATCAACCCACTGTTCCTGGCAAGATTGCAGGAATCGTGATAGGTAACTGCCAGTCTATTCCGAGTGGGATCTAGCTTCAGCTTTCCTTTCTCGATCCACTCAGCCATCACTTCTACAAGGCTGCGCACTCGGAAAGGAAAAGGCTTACCGAACCAGTTGGGAGCTTCCCATCGGAGCGTCGTGTAAGCGTGCCCGCACTCGCTGACTACTACCTCTTTGACGCCAAGTCTCGTGGCCTCGTCGACGATGCGCTGCGTGATTCGCTTCGCTCGCGGCGTGTCGCCCAGGAATACGCCGTAATTCGCGGCCTCAAAGAGGCTCAAGCTCCAGCTCGTGCCTGTGGCATAGAACAGAACGGATGCTGGCAATATCGTATGCGCGCCGGAAAGCGCCACGTAAAGTATCTCTGCGCCCTGCTCCTCTACCGGAATGCGAGCCTTGAGATCGCCTACCTTTTCACGGAGCTCATTCTCTAACTCGGCGATCTGCTCCAAGAAAAGATCTTTGATGTATTCCAGCCCCTCTTCCCGCATAATCGCGGCTTCCGCAAGCTGTTCGAGCATCTCCGGCGCCCTACCCGTCGCCGTCAGCAGCGAACGGATGGCGCGAACCACGAGCGCGTTATCTACCCCCATCGGGCAGTTTACCGTGCAGCGACGACACATCGTGCAGGAAGCAAAGCTCGTCTCGACGAGCGAATCCAGCATCTGGTCGCTCACTGGCACTGCACCCACCCAACCTGGCGCGATCCTCCCTATAGGATCGAACAAACCTCGATAGATCTGCCTCAGTTTCTCCGCACGATACGCGGGCACGTGCTCTGGTCGAGGATCTGCGACGTAGTAATGGCACGACTCGGCGCAGATGCCACAACGAACGCACGTCTCCAGCGCAGCGGCTAGCTTGCGGTCCACCTGCTTGCGCAGAAGCTCCCTGGCTTTCTTGGTCAGCTCCGTGTTATCAGATTTTCCCATCATTGGCTCCTTGCTCCCTCGATGACCCCTCGATGTCCGAAGAACACGCCGAACGCGAACCGAGAGAAGAAAAAGTAAACGCAGTGGCGCACTTTGCCAAACGGCAGATAGACGAGCGTGACGGCGCTAACCACGTAAAACACAGGCACTGCCGATGGAGAGAGCACCGCCAGAGCAGAGGTTAGCACGAAGAGGCTGACCAGCGCCACCGCGAAATAGTCGTCTTTAGTGCTGATCGCGCGAAGATTGTGCTCGCCGAAGCGCGCCGCCAGTCCGAGCAGTCCAGCTATACCACCGAGACAAGCGACCGCAGCTAGCAGCAATCGCACCGATGGCCAGATGACAGTCGCCCATGGACTGGCCACGAAGACGACTAGCGCCGCGAAGATTCCAACGTGGAAGAGAACGCCACGAAGGTAGCCGACCATGTGCCGCCGGGTGCTCTCCTTCTCCCACGGTGCCATCCCAAGCGTGTACGCATACATGACACCTTTGCTAGCCGACCCTTTTGCCGTCGCAACGTCGCCCTTGAATGGAAGAGAGAACATCCACCGCACGTGCCACGCGCAGCCAACAACGGCGACAACCGCGCCCACAATGGCGGCGATAGCTGCGCTCGTCTCTACGGTACTCATTTTACCTTCCTCACCTTGAAGTTGATGAGCTTTTCTTGGCGCTCGATCGAGATGAGTTCGTGGCCAGTCGTGCGAGTCCACGCCGGGATATCGGCCAATACGCCAGGATCAGTCGCCGTTGCTTCGATGACTCCCCCCACTGGCAGGCTCTTGATCGCCTGGCTTACCTTCACTACAGGAATAGGGCAAAGCAATCCTTTCAGGTCCAATACAACATCTGCGTTTGACATTTCTAACCTCCCAAATCATCTTCGATTCTGGAAACTAAACGAAAAGTGTAACCTTAGATTGAGCGGCATCTTCGATGAAGGTGGCGACGCCCGCTACGTCGGCCACCGCCGGAATCAGTGTTTCGCGCGGAATCTCCATTACGTCCATGCTCATCTGGCAGGCGATCATCTTTACGCCGAGATCGGCAGCCATTTGTTGCAACTCTGCCAGCGGAGAGACGTTGTGCGCCTTCATCATCTTCTTGAACATCCAGCGCCCCATGCCTCCCATGTTCAGTCGCGATGGACCGATCCTGTCTATTCCGCCTCGATTCATCACCCCCAACATTTTGCCGAACAAGCTGCTGCCGGTCGTCTTCCCGTTCTGAATTGCCTTCAGCCCCCAGAACGTGAAGAACATGGTTACCTCCATTCCCGCGGCCGCAGCCCCAGTGGCGATGATGTAGGCAGCCATAACCTTATCCATGTCTCCGCTGAACACTACCATCGATAACTTATTTGTCTCCAACAGCACCTCACCCCCTTCCCGTTTTCGTCTTACCGAAGTTCGTACTGGTCGATTTCAGGCAGCTTGACTTGAGTACGATCTGAAGACTCCTGACAATCCTGCAGCAAGCAGATAATCATACTCATCCAGTCCTCGTTCAACGCCGCTTTCGCGACTACAGCGCAAGCACCAGCTTCGATTGCAGCAGAACGATATTCTTTGTTGTCATCGGTCAGCAACACCATATTCCTGGTCTCGGGCAGTCGTCGCCTCAAATGGCGGATAAGCGATAGCGCGTCGATCTGGCGCAGGTTCATATCGATCATAGTTAAGTGAGGTCTGATATTTAGCGCCAGGTTCAGGGCATCCTGACCATTTGCTGCGAGCGACAACGAAGCGCCGGTCCCGGTGGCTTCAACTACCTGTCGCATAGTTTCTCTAACGTCCGGGTTGGACTCGGCGACGAGAATGCGCAATCTGGCCAAGGTAGACCTCCTTGCCGCGAATTCGTCTTCTGTGGTGGAGTATATACTGAACGGGGGTACGGTGTAATCAGGAAAAACCTGACAAAACGAGGGGAATCTTCCCGACACTGCAGAAAACAGGTCCTACAAGGAGTAACTCTATTGGGCCTCGGAGAGAAGGCCCTTGCGGAGAGCATAGCGCACCAGATCGGCGCGAGAGTGCAGTCCGAGCTTCTCCATTATCCTCGAGCGATAGGTTTCTACGGTCTTTGGGCTCAGGGATAGCTTCTCGGCTATCTCGGCTCCAGTATAGCCTTCCGCGGTCATGCGAAGCACGTCGCGTTCGCGGTCGCCAAGAAGCTCGTAACTATCCTGCTCCTCCCCACTCTTTGCGCGCTGCAAGTAATCCTCCATGAGCAGGCGCGTCGCCGAGGGGTAAAGGAAAGCGCCCCCTTTGGCGACGACGCGAATGGCGTCGATAAGCTCGGTGTCGGCGCTGGACTTGAGCAGATAACCGGCCCCACCTGCCTGGAGAACAGGGAACAAATAGCGCTCCTGCGCGTGCACTGTGAGCACGAGAACCTGAATGGGCTTGCGGTGGTCGAGCTTGCGAATGCGCCTTGTGGCTTCCAGACCATTGGTGCCAGGCATTGAGATATCCATGACGACGACGTCGGGACACAGGCGCTCCGCCAGCAGCACAGCCTCGTCACCATCGCCAGCCTCTCCGACGACTTCCATATCCCGCTCGTTCTCTATCAACGTGCGCAGTCCCACTCGCAGCACAGGATGATCGTCGACTAACAGTACGTGAATCTTGGACAATAGACTGCCTCCTAAGCGGAACGAGCCACTTGCTGGGTTACCGGAATACATGCGCGGATCATCGTGCGCTTGCCACGCAGAGAGTCAATCCACAATTCTCCTCCCAGCAACGCTACCCTTTCCTTCATTCCAAAAATACCGAGTCCTCCGTTCCGGCGATTGAGAACTTCGCTCACGTCGAAACCGACGCCGTCGTCTTCCACAGAAAGATATGCCCAGCCGTCCTCCAGCACCTGCAAACGAACCAAGACGTGCTTCGCGCTTGAGTGGCGGGCGACATTAGTGAGGGACTCTTGCGCCACCCGGTACAGGGCCAACTCAGCCTGCGGTGGCAGCCGACGAGGGAAACCGCTACACTCCAACCGCGCCTGAATATCGTATCGCCCATTGTACTCGTCGATGTACGATTCCAACGCAGCCACGAGGCCAAGATCGTCTAGCACTGCACACCGAAGCTCCAGCGCCAGCCTGCGCACGTCTTCCAAAGCTCGGGCCGTCAATTCCCTCAGCTCGGCGACCTTGCTCTGAGCTTCCTCCAACGTGCTTGCCTTTGACAAGAGACGTAGGCGCACGAGAAGGGCTGTGAGAGCCTGAGCTGTCTCGTCGTGTAGCTCTCGGGCAACCCGCTTTCGCTCTTCCTCCTGTGCCTGCAAAATCTCGCCGGAGAGCTTTTGTAACTGCGTCTGGTGCAACTCGATACTCTCCAGCATAGCATTAAAGGCATCCAGTAGCTCATCTAGCGAGGTGTCGCTTAAGGATATCTTGTCCACGCGAGCGCCGAGGTCACCTGCTCGAACCCGTCGCGCCGCTTCCTGAAGACGAGTGACCGGAAGCAAAGCGGCCTTCAGCACCAGGAAGTTGACCGCAAAGCTCAAGAATACGCCAACCAGGGCGAAAGTCGCGACGAAGTCCCAATGGTACGCGTCCGCACCTCGCTGTGCGTGAAACATGCCGACGTAGAAACCGACCACGCTTGTAGTCACGATCACCGAGTTGGCAAGAAGGATCTTGTAGAACGTAGGGAACCGCAACAACCGATTTAATAGCTTCATCTCACTCTTTGATGCCTCATAAGCGCGTCACGTACTATTATAATGTACCAGACGCAAAGGTCGTAGAATCACAGGCTGAAGCCCACGGCCCTCTGGTTCCCATAACCCTGGCATTCGGTCCGCGTTTTGTGACTTTTGTCGCCGTCAACAAATCCGTCGATCACCTATAATCTACCCGAAACAAGTGAAAGACGGCAAGAACAATTCGAGGAGAACGAAATGGCTACAGTTACCGAACAACAAGTAATCGAGAAGCTGCGCGAGGTGATGGACCCGCACACAGGCAGTAACGTCTGGGACATGGGCATGGTGAAGGATTTAGTGTTGGAGGAGAATCGCCTATCGCTGCGTTTCACCCTCACCAGCAACTTCTGCCCGATCGGAATGCAACTGGGGCTCGCCTTGAAACGCAAGCTGCGCGAGCTACCGATAGAAAAAATCGACATCAAGATCGAGAATTACCTGCGAGCAGAAGAACTTGAGAAGGTGCTAGAAGACATCTAGGGAGGTGCACACATGCAAATTGTGCCAACCAGCCTGGTTCGCATAACCCGCTACTATATGATCGCGGCGGTTTTCTACCTGCTCATAACCCTGGCCACTGGGATCATCCGCGCGCTAACACCTCTTCCCAGTCCGCTGGTGCACTGGGCGCCGTCCGTCCTGGCCTGGGTGAGCTTCCCTATAATGGGTGCCTATTATCAGTTCTTTCCCACCCTGCAGGGGCGGGACTTGCGGTGGGAGAGACTCACGCTCCCTCAGTTCGTCCTTGCCAACGTGGGCGTCCTGGGCCTCATTGGGGCAGCCTTGCTCGGCAATCAGCCAGCGCTTGTCGCCGGCTCGACGATATTTACGGCCGCTGCGCTTCTCTTTGCCGCGATCATCGTCTTCGCCAATCTCGACACCACGAAGGTAACTCTTACGCTGCGGTTCTACCTGGCGTCGCTGGCCTACTTCGTCATTGCCGTGATTCTTTTCTTTCTCAAGAGTCTCGGAATCAGCCCCATATGGGCCTCCACGGCATTCCTGCTTCACCTGTTTGCTACTGGCTGGGCGATTCTCGCGATCATGGGCGCGGAGTACGCGATGGTTCCGATGTTGCAGTTGAAAGAACTGCGTTATCCGCGCCTGGCCGACGCTCAGTTCTACCTGGCCAACCTGGGCATTGGAGGGCTTGCCATCGCCATGGCTATTGGCAACGGCCCCCTGATCGCGGCAGCAGGTTCCCTGACGCTCATCGCCATCCTGGTTTTCGTGTACAACATAATAGCCAGCCTCACGTACGGACCGTCGCGCATGGCGCACCTGGACATATCCGTGAAGTACTTCCTCGTAGGGATCGTCTACCTG
Source organism: Chloroflexota bacterium (assembly GCA_023480885.1). GTDB lineage: Bacteria > Chloroflexota > UBA6077 > FW602-bin22 > JACPRP01 > JAMCWX01. The sequence continues at coordinate 7,788 of JAMCWX010000049.1, forward strand.
CTGGTGACCGCGCTAGTTGGCATACTGGTAGCCGCCTTCAGATGGTGGAGCGTGGTTCCCATCCACCTGCACCTGGGACTGATTGGCGTCGTCACATTGACGATTGTAGGAGGAACGTACCACATCGTGCCCTTCGTCGTCTGGTGGGAGGTGTACGCCCCTAAGCTCGGCTACGAGGACGTTCCTATGGTCAAGCAACTCTACAACGAGCGTAGTGCCAATTGGCAGCTATATGGTTTCAACGCAGGTCTCATCCTGATGATCGGCGGATTTGCGTTAAGTGCCAACTACCTGCTCGCGGCAGGTGGCACAATCCTCGTCCTGGCTGCGCTTGCCTACGCTCGCGAAATGATAAACGTGGTCGGTCACCGCAAGAATCTGGCGAAGCCAGCGACACAAAAGGCCGCCGAGAAGGCAGTCGGAGGTAAAGTATGAGCGCGACAGAGACACTCACGACAAAGAAGCCCATTACGCCTAACATGAAAGTTGGCGACGTTCTGAAGGAATACCCAGCGCTGCTGGACGTCTTCGTTGCCCAGAGCCCTCAGTTCTCACGCCTCAGAAACCCGATTCTGCGCCGCATCCACGGGCGACTGGTCACAGTGGCACAGGCCGCGGCGGTAGCAGGCTTGGATCCCGCCGTGCTAGTGCGAACGCTCAATCGGGCGATCGGCCTCGACGTGGACGCCACGATGCCGATAGCGCTCAATTCGAGGGCAGGGACACCCCAGCCGTCGTGGGTAACCAGTGCAGTCGTTGCCGCTCAGCTCGACGTGCGAGAGGATCAGCGCAGCCACTCCGACCCCTTCGCTCGCATCATGAAAGCCGTGTCGGACCTGGATGAAGGCCAAATCCTCTACCTACGGAATACCTTCGAGCCACTCCCCCTGTACGATGTCCTGGGAAAGCGTGGATTCGTCGCCTGGGCTCGCAGGCTCGGCGAGGACGACTGGGAGATATACTTCCTGAAAGTGGGTCGTGGCGCGTCCCGCGAAGAGAACGATGAATCTAAGGCCGAAGCGACACAGGACCAGGATTGGGAGCCGGGCACCCCAACGGCTGCCATTTCGATCGACGTTCGAGAGCTGACGCCGCCGCAGCCAATGATGAAGATACTCAATGCGCTGGACCATCTCAAACCTGGAGAGACGCTGCTCGTCCACCACGTTCGTCGACCAGCCTACCTGTACCCTAAGCTGGCTGAGCTAGGATATAAACAGAAGACGGTCGAGGTCGGCCCAGACCAGGTCGATATCTACATTCGCAATCAACAACGGGGATGACAAGGAGCATGGCCACCCACGCCGATTCGCGCGCGAAAGACCGAGGAGTGCCGACGACGTTCTCGAATCCTTGACACAGCAATCTGCCATGTGTTATCATCGACACCGAGTGAATCACCAGGCGATGACGGGGAGTAGTAAGGCCATCACTACCTCCAGAGAGCCGAGGGACTGGTGCGAACCCGGCAGGGACGATTGCCCGAACTCGCCCCAGAGCAGCATAGTCTCCCGTCCCTTCAGGGGCGGGTGTTTTGTTACTCCGCCCATGCCGTCTGGCAACTGAACTAATTCGAAGTAACGTGAGGAGGATCAGGAGCAAGGGACTATGGCTAGTAAAATGTACTATGATTCGGACGCTGACCTGGGTATTGTTGCCAAGAAGACGATCGCCATCATTGGCTACGGAAGCCAAGGCCACGCGCACGCCCTCAACCTCAAAGATAGCGGCTGCAACGTAGTAGTAGGCCTTTACAAAGGCAGCAAGTCGTGGCCAGAGGCCGAGAAGGCTGGCCTGACGGTGAAGACAGTGGACGAGGCTGCTAAAATGGCAGATATCATCATGATGCTCGTCCCCGATCAGGTCCAGAAGCAAATTTACTACGAGTCGATTGAGAAAGGCATGGCCGAGGGCAACACCTTGATGTTCGCTCACGGCTTCAACATACACTACAACCAGATCGTTCCCCCATCCAACGTGGATGTAATTATGGTTGCCCCAAAAAGCCCAGGCCATATGATGCGAAGGGTTTACACCGAGGGCAATGGAGTGCCTTCGCTGTTCGCAGTTTACCAGGACGTAAGCGGCAAAGCCTGGAACACGGCGCTAGCGTATGCCAAAGGCATCGGCTCGACCAGAGCCGGAGTGCTGGAGACGACCTTTGCCGAGGAGACTGAGACGGATCTATTCGGAGAGCAGGCGGTCCTCTGCGGCGGCGTGACGGCTCTCATCCAGGCTGGCTTCGAGACGTTGGTGGATGCAGGATACCAGCCTGAACTGGCCTACTTCGAATGTCTGCACGAGCTCAAGCTGATCGTCGACCTCATATACCAGGGCGGGATGAGCTACATGCGTTATTCTGTCAGCGATACGGCGGAGTACGGTGACTACACGGCCGGGCCAAGGCTCATCGACGACAGAGTCAAGGCAGAAATGAAGAAGCTGCTGCAAGAGATTCAAGACGGCACCTTCGCTCGCACCTGGATACTCGAAAACCAGGCCGGTCGCCCCAGCTTCAACGCCCTGCGGCGCAAAGGGCAGAACCATCGGATCGAAATCGTGGGCAAGAAGCTCCGCGAAATGATGAGCTGGCTGCGCAAGTAAGCGCACAGCTTTATACGGGGATTGATAGCGCGGATTTTTCACAATCTGCGCTATTTTTCTGCGTCCACTGCCCACAATGTGAATTTTCTGTAAGATTTGAAGCTGAAAGCATTTGTCATTTAGCTACGATTTGCTCTTAAGATTTATGCAAGCCAGCAACTGTGGGAGGAAGCAGATATCCTCAGTCACGGCAATTCGGCGCTGCGACTCTTCCGAGAACAGAAAGGTTCCTGCGATTCGACGAGGCTGAGCCTCCTGCTCGCATGCCTGCCAGCCATTGCTGCCCTTATCCTCAGTCTCTTGCTCATCAATCCATTCCTCTCAGACTATGGCGATAACGCCCTTTATCTAATCCTGGCCAAATCGCTGGCCACAGGGCAAGGCTTCGTCGTCATCGGCGAGCATGGCAACCCCTTTGATATGCTAAACCCGTACGGCTACCCCTTGTTTCTAGCGCTGCAAATGCTGGCCTTCGGCAGGGACCAGGAACTGGCAGCTTTGGTGTACCCCCTGAAGTTCTCAAGCGCAATTCTCTTTGCCGGCTCGGCGCTGCTAACCTACCACCTCGCCGCAAAGCGCCAGCCTCAATCGATAGCCCTGCTGTGCTCATTCCTGACAATCCTGAGTCCCCTCGCTCTGCGATATCCCAGGGTTCCTGTTCCCGCACCTATTCGTCTTGCCCAATCTAAATTCGCTTCCAACCCAGCGCATTGTCGAACTACTCGTTCTTTCTCTCCTCGCCGCGGGCTGGATTGCAATGGTAAGAGCAGGCCCCCACCTGGCCGAGATCTACATCCCGGTCTCCGTCGTCGCCCTATCAGCCTGGTGGCAAATCGATAGGTTTCTCGTTCCGCTCCTTCCGTTCCTGATGCTGTATCTTGCAGTCGGAATTCAACTGCTTTCTGTTGCCATCGCGGATGTTATCAACGCGGGTATGACGATGCCTCAGGTAGGGGCGCGATTTATCGCGCCCGGGGAGCCCTGTCCGCCCCTGAACTCCCTCTGCGAGAGGGCTAGGGTGAGGGCTCGTGCAATGAATTCGCCATTAGATTCCACAGTGATGTCGCTGAAGCCATATCTCATGTACGCTTATGTGTAATCAGTTTCGTTGGGGCGCGCTGCGGATTTCCTTGGATAGCTTTCCGATCAGGTAGGCCATTCGAACAGAGTTCAGGTTATACTTTGTCACAAGCAAAAGTGAGCGCAAGAACTGCCAACCACGATTGTTTGACCGAACTGCCTCACCCCCACGAAAAGCGATGAGCCTTTTCCTGGAACTCACGTTTTCCAGAGCAATTCTGGCCTTGCCAAGAACACTCGACTCCTCGGCGATTTGTGTGATGGTGCTCGGCAAATGCGACAGAGCGTCGAAGTCAAATCGAGGCAAATGCCGCTCCAAGTTCTCGATGGCGCCGAACATCCCATTGGATTGAATCACAGCTTTCGCTGACTCCAGGAACCTCTTGACCTCCGCCGTCTTCAAAGTTTCGTCGAGCGCGCTCAGCGCAAGGAACAGTGCTCCCGTTGTCTTGTATTCCTTAGAACTGCGCAGTAAGTAGTCCCAATCTATTCCGCCATCGCCACGCATCTGCACTATTGCAGCCAGATCGCACAGATTCCGCCACTGCCAGTTCGGCGCGAAATGATGCCCGTAAAGATGCGCGGCCAGATGATGCATTTCGTCCTCAACGGACAACGCCAGTGCCTCGATCTTGCCAATCCTTATAACTTCCGCGCGTTTCCAAAGCGTATCCAGATTGATCGCGAACGGCGATTTCTCTGATACCAGAGCCCGGTGTATTTCCACAGAGACGCCGCCATCCATTGCCGCCACCCATGGCTGTCTCACGTAATCTTTAGCGTACTCTTCATCGAGTTCCCCTTTATCGTAATACCTGAAGCGGTTCTCAGCCAGCACCCTCTCGGCGCGCTCCATTTGCTCCGGCCGAACCAGCAAATCGACGGCGCACATCTGCCGCAAGGCGATGTGCGGATACACGCTGTTCAGAAGGGCTATGCCCTTCAGCGCCATCACCTCAATTCCTTCGCGTGCTAACTTTTCGAGCAGCAACTCGGCTTCCCTTGTCAGAATGATGTTGCGAACGCTGTTCGCGACATACGAAAGCCTCAGATTAGCCCAAACATCGAGAGGCACAAGGTGTCCGAGCTTAGCCTCCTTCAGGCAGTAGAAGACGAGGGCTGAGATGCCAGTTCTTTCGGCTTTGTATTCTAGCTCCCGCCAGTTCGGAGCTTTCGCGAGGATATCACGAAGATCTTGCGCCGTCCTCTCATCGATCTCAACCCTTGTGACTTTATGGAATAACTGCTCGGTGGACGTCATGGCTATGGACCACCCCCAAGATCGTCGCAGGTGACACGGACACGGTGTTCGCCTCCAAGATCTGTCATAGTTGGCTCCAGCAGAAGCGTCATAAGCCCACTCCCTCCATTTTCTCCAAGAGTTCGTTCAGCACTGAAGGAGAGGAACGATGATCCTGACCCAAGAAAAGCCTGTACGCCGATGCCCTTCCAGCCAACTCCCAGAGGATCTTCAGCAGCCTGGGCCGCTGGGTTACCTCATCGGGAATCATTACGTTTCTGAGCAGCAGTCGGAACAGTTCTCTCCTGTCCGTGATCATCTCTGCAGTCGTCCTGGCCTCCGCGGTGATCCTGGGGAAGAGAACGAATTGCGGATTCGTGATCGGCTGGAACACTTCCTTTGGGTAGTAGTTCAAGACCTCGATGAGCTTCTTGGTAGGGTTGCCATCTTCAACCGAAAGCACTGAAAGGAAAGGGAGGAAACGTATGCTTTGCCCTTCCAGCCTAAATAGAAGAATGTCGTCGGCGACGATGCTGCATCCGATCCGCAACGCCGTCAAGGTTATAGTGGTCTTGCCACTAGAATGGTTACCTGGGAAGATGAACCCCCGACATTTGTGATCGACGAAGGCAGCCGAGTGCATCACGAATATCTCGTTACTCTGTAGAACGCTGAGGATAGGAGCTAATAGCATAGCCCAGCCTGCCAAAGTGGGCGCTATGCACGCTTCGATTGTCTTGGTTTCTTTGTCAAGGCAGACGCAGCCGGCGCTGTTGTGGAGGCGAATTCCATCACGGTTCGACGTTTTCGACTCGAACAGGTCTACGACCTTGTCACTTCCATCGACTTTGGTGAGGTTTAGATGCCAGGAATCTGGACAAACCTCCGGCAGAAGGAAGAGCCCAAATAGCCTTTGCAATCCATCTGCAAGGCACGGCTCATCACACCTGGCATCTACCTTCAGACCATAGATGTCCAGAGGTATAGACTGTGCCAGATTAGCCTCCTAATGAGAGTAATCACGCGGACCCTCCACGAGTTACAGCAACCGCTCGTGGTGCGCCACGGCTTTCTGCGGCCCCCCTTAGAGCATATTCTATTTTGTCAGTCTTAAAATCATCCTCACGCTCCAACGGTGATAGATGAACGCTTCTTAATGATGCGCATTGGGCTAACGCCGTCGCCTCGTGTTATAATATCAAAATAGTTTGTCTCTCAGAGGTGACTGCCAGGATAATGGAAATTGGAATTATGGGTCTGCCGAGCGCCGGTAAGACAGTTGTGTTCAACGCATTGAGCCGAGCGAAGGTTCCAGTGGCTACTTATTCAGCGCCTTCTAGCGAGCCGAATCTGGCAGTAGTCAAGGTGCCAGACTCGCGGTTAACGGCGCTCGCTCAGTTGTTTCAGCCACGAAAAGTGACCCCGGCTGAGGTCCGCTACGTCGACGTTGCCGGCCTGATGCAGGGCATGGGCAGGGATAGCCAGGCCGCACAACTGCTGGCCCAACTGCGCGGCTGCGACGCGTTGCTCGTGGTTGTGCGTGGGTTTACCAACGAGTCAGTTGCTCATCCGCTCGGCTCGGTCGACCCCGAGCGTGACCTGGACATATTGGCAACCGAGCTGATGCTCGCGGACCTCGGGGTAGTGGAAAAGCGACTGGAACGGCTCGAAAAAGAAGTGCGCAGTAACAAGGGCACCGAGATAGAGCGGCAGAAGCGCGAGAGAGAGTACACGTTGTTGCAGGGCATTCAGGCGCTGCTCGCCGACGGGAAGCCAGCTCGAATGATGGACCTTGACGTCAACGACGAAATACTGCTGCGCGGATACGGCTTCCTGACCCAGAAACCATGGCTGATCGCGCTGAACACCGACGACGCTGGCGCTGACGACAGCTTGATCGAGCGACTTCGGGCGCGCTGGGAGGATTCGAGAACTCAGGTGGCGGCGATCGCTGGAAGGTTGGAGATGGACCTTGCCGAGCTGTCCGACGAAGAGGCCGCCGAATTTCTGGTCGCCTGGGACGTGGCGGAACCAGCGCTGGACCGCGTTATTCAGCTTTCCTACAAGCTGCTGGATCTCATCTCGTTCTTCACCGTCGGCGAAGATGAGGTGCGCGCCTGGACGCTGAAGCGCGGAGCGAACGCGGTCGAAGCCGCCGCCGCGATCCACACCAGCATTGCCAAGGCGTTCATCCGCGCGGAGGTCATCCGCTACAACGAACTGCTCGAATGTGGTGGTTGGGCAGAAGCTCGAAAGCGCGGCCTACTTCGCTCCGAGGGGCGCACGTACATCGTGCAAGACGGGGATGTGGCACAGTTCCTTCACAATGCATGACCGGCTGCCTCAGTTGTCACTGGCAGGTTCCCCGATCGTTCGACAACCAGTTCTGCTCGCTCGGCCCCCATCAAGGGCAATAATACTTGCCTACTAGAAGCATTCTGTAGATAATATGTGATGGCAGCAGATCGTTAGGCGCCGGGGCGTCCGGTCTTTATTGTTCATCGTCTCGGTGACGCTCAGGGGGTTTCGATAGTGTCCAGCAACAACGGAGGAAAATCCAGCGTATCGACGAGTCCGATCTATCTCGGTCTGGACATCGGCGCTGTAAATATCAGGGCTGCTGTTCTGGACCACCTTTCCCGCATTGTTTACCTGGATTCCGAACGCATCTTCAAAGGTCCAGCCACAGCCGTGGCTGCGCTGGTGGAGCGACTTCAGCAGCACGTGTCGACGGAACGCCTTGCCGGCGCCGGCGTATGTGGCTCAGGCAGGCACATCTACGATGATCAACCCGGGTGGCAGGTATTTACCTCCCCTTACGCAGCGATCGCTGGCGTCCTCTGGGATCAGTCGGAGCCAAAGACGATCATAGCCATTGGTGGCCAGAGTTCTCTGGTGATCGGCCTCGAACGTGGCATGGAGAAGCCCTGGCGTGTGGCGCGCTCGCCGTTATGCGCCGCAGGCACTGGCCGCTTCCTGGAGCAGCAAGCGTCGCGCCTGGGCATCCCAATCGAGGAGTTTGGACGCCGCGCGCTGGAATGGACGGAACCTCCTCCGCGCGTCGCCGCTCGCTGCAGCGTTTTCGCCAAGTCAGACCTTATCCACCTGCAACAGAAGGGTTGGCCGGTTGCAGCTATGCTGGCCGGCCTCTCGGACAGCGTGGCACGAATGATTCAGGCCCAATGGAGAGATCGATTTGAGCCGCCGATTTACTGCATCGGTGGGGTCGCGGCCAATGAGGGGGTCGTACGCGCGCTGTCCCAGGTTCTTGGCACTCAACAGATCGTCGTGCCGCCCGAGCACGGCAGCCGCGAGGCAATCGGCGCGGCCCTGCTGGCCAGGGATGCCTCGATCTGTCCTTCGTCGCTTTATCCCAGCAAGGACGGAGAATCCGAGGTCTACTTCCTTTCTCGGGGACTGGAGCGAACAGTTACCTCGGATGGATGGCAACCCTGGAATCTGCAGACAAAGGTTGTAGACGCGTATCTTGGCGTGGACGTAGGTTCTACCAGCACCAAGGCCGCGATCATAAGCCCTTCTGGAGACGTAATCGCCAAGACGTACCTGATGACCGCAGGCCAGCCACTGGAAGCAGTCAAGAAAGTAATGGCGAACCTGGCGCCGATGGTGGAAGACAAGGTCAAAGTGAAGGCAGTTGGCGTAACAGGCTCTGGCCGATACCTCGTCGGCAATTTCATCGGCGCGGACTTGATAAAGAACGAGATCACGGCTCAGACCAGGGCCGCGCTCCACATAGACCCACAGGTCAACACCGTCTTCGAGCTTGGCGGCCAGGATTCCAAGTTCGTCTATCTCGAGAATGGCACGGTCCTGGATTATCAGATGAACAAGGCTTGCGCCGCCGGCACCGGGAGTTTCATCGACGAGTTAGCCGAGCAGCTCGGCATCTCGACGCGCACAGGAGAGTTCGCTCAGTTGGCCTTTAGCGCTGACGAGCAACTCGACCTGGGAGAGAAATGCACGGCCTTTATGAGTCAGGCCGTTACCTCGGCGCAGCACGCCGGCGTGTCCCGAGAGGTTATCGTTTCCAGCTTATCCACCTCGTTGGCGAAGAACTACCTCTCGAAAGTAGTGGGCACTCGAAAAGCAGGAGACCGCGTCTTCTTGACAGGCGCCGTCTTCTACAACGAGGCAGCCGTCGCGGCCTTCAAAGCTGAACTACCCAGCAAAACCTTCGTCGTGCCCGACCACAAAGAAGTGACTGGCGCTATCGGCGCCGCGCTCCTCGCGATGGAGGCCATGCCCGAGGAAGCGGAATCGGGCTTCAAGGGCTTCTCGCGGTTGGCCCAGGAGGGCTACAAGCTCAGCAACTTCAACTGCTACCAGTGCGAAAACAGTTGCGCCATCAGCGTGATGACGACCGACACGGGTGCCAGGCTCTTCTACGGGTCTCGGTGCGACCTCTACGACTCCGCCGGCGCAGGCGCGAAGAAGGGGAAAGCGCCAACACCGTTCACGACGAGAGAAGCCCTGCTATTCGAGGGCTACGAGCCGACAAAAGGTACGGGCGCGGTAGTGGGCGTCCCTCGGGCTCTGCTGACGCACGATCTGGCGCCGATGTTGACAGGATTCCTTAACGCCCTCGGCTTGCGCGCGCGCTATTCATCGCCAACCAGCAAACGTCTCATCGAGAGATCGTTGGAGCACGCCTACACCGACAGCTGTTTCCCCATAAAACTGCTCCACGGCCACGTGGCGGAGCTCTTGGACGAAGGCGTCGACTACATCCTCATCCCCGACAGCATTCGCATGTCCGTAAAGGATGGAGACGAAGACCAGCGCTATTCCTGCCCTCTAGTACAGGCTTCACCATACATTGTCAGGTCGGTTTACAATCTAGGCGACAGATTGTTGGATCCGGTCATCGACTTCTCGCGTGGAGACGCCGAAGTTATCCGCAACTTCGCCAAAGTGGCGCAGCGAATGGGATTCGGCGAGAAAGAGGGCGTGAAGGCCATTAAAGAAGGACTGGCCAGACAGCATGAGTTCGAGGCCAAACTGAGAGAAGCAGGGAAAGAGGTACTTAATGAGCTGGCTCACAAACCCGATGCGCTGGGAGTAGTCTTGCTCTCACGCGCTTACAATGCGCAGGACGCCGGCGCCAACCTCGGTATGGCCCAGGAATTGGACAGGCTAGGTGTAGTGCCTATTCCATTGGACTTCTTGCCTCTCGACGATGTCGATGTCAAGAGCATCACGGACCGGCCTTACTGGAATTACGAGCGCAAGATACTAGCGGCGTCTAAGCTGATCGCCGAGAATCCTCAGCTTTTCGGACTATTTCTGTCGAACTTTGGCTGTGGGCCTAACTCGTTCATTCAAAACGTGGTCGAGGATATTATGGGCAGCAAGCCCCTCGGCAACATCGAAATAGACGAGCACGCGGCCGAGGCAGGCTACATCACCCGCATAGAAGCGCTGATCGACACTATCAGAGGTTACCGACGCGCCGGCCTGCAACTGGGTGGCGATCCAGCCAAGTACGCGCGGAGAGTGCCATCGTCTGTGCGCTCCGGCGAGACCGTGCTCGTCGCACGCATGGCCGATCACGCCGAAGCGGTGGCCGCGGCCATGCGCTCTTTCGGCGTGAATGCCCACGTGCTGCCAGAGTCCGACGAGCGCAGCATGGCGCTGAGCCGTGACGTGACCAGCGGCAAGGAGTGCCTGCCTTTCAGGGATTCTCTGGGAGTGTTCCTGCGAATGGCCGAAGACGGCGCCATTCCTAGAAACGCCAGAGCGCTGATGGCAGGCTCATTCGGACCGTGCAGACTCGGCAAGTACGCGCAGGAACAGCAAAAAATACTGTCGGAAAGAGGCGTGCAGATCGAGATCATGACCACAGTCTCGAACAACGCCTATTCAGACCTCGGCCTGGGCACGAAGTTCGAGCTACTGGCGTGGCAAGGGATAGTTGCCACCGACCTGCTGCAGAGGATGCTCTGGAAGACCCGCCCCTACGAGCGAGCCCGCGGTCTGGCCAATCAGGTGTATGACGAGTATCTTCGACAACTAATTAAGGCCATCGAAGCGCGACAGCCCGTCGACACGCTCATGAGGCAAGCCCAGAGGGCATTTGTCGAGGTGCGCAACCATTCGCTTCCACGGCGACCGCTGGTAGGCATCAACGGCGAGATATACCTGCGCGCGAACCGTTTCTGCAACAAGGACCTGGTAACACTATGCGAGGCCCACGGTCTGGAAGTCGAAGTTGCCCCTATGGCCGAATGGATTAAGTACACTACCATCAGGAACGTGGAAGACGCCTGGACAAACCGCGAGATGGGCAGACTGATGAAAGGTCTGTTGCGGAAGCTTGCCACCGATTTCTACGAAAGGCGCATGACTTCGTGGGTGACGGAACTGGTTCACGAGTCTGAGCCCAGCACGCGCGAGTTGCTGGAAACATCATCGAGCTATCTGCCCAGTTGCAACGGCTCCGAGGCAGTGCTATCGCTTGGCAGCGGAATTAGGCAGATGCGCGATCCACATTTCGCGGGGGTGATCTCGGTTATGCCTCACGGATGTATGCCTGGAGGAATAGTCGCCGCGCTCACAGAGCAAATATCGAAGGAATACGGCAACAAGCCCTGGATTAGCCTGACATACGACGGATTCCCCGACAAAGTGAATCCCGAACGCATCGCCGACCTCGCCGAGCAACTCCGCCACAAATCGTCGCAGGTTTGAACTCCGGCTTACCTAACGTTGAACGCTTGGCGACGGCCCTGAGGACCGAGCGTCTTCAGCCGCCGTTCCTGCCGCAGCGCATCGCCTTGTGTCCCACATTGGATAGAACCTAACAAGCGTACGGGACGTCGCCCTCTGGTGTACCGGGCGCCAACGCCATCATTGTGTTCACGCACTCGCCGGTCAACATCCCTTGTGGCGCCGATATAGGTAGTGCCATCAGCACACTCGAGAAGATAAACAAACCAGCCCCGGTTTTCCATATCCCCTCTGCGATCTTTGCGCTCTTTGCGGTTTGGCATATTTTTCGTACTAGCACGGATCTCAGGCTAGCGGCGAAGCAAGCCCGTAGGCCGCCAGAAAAGAAAGGCGATGAGCATAGCGAACAGCAGCAGATTGGACCAGGCGAAGGGGATCAGTAAGCCGCTCAGACCGAGGACTATCCCGATGAACAGGCCTGCCAGCAGAGAGCCGAGCACGCTGCCAACGCCGCCGAAGATGACCACGAGAAAAGCGTAGATTAGCCAGGAGAACTGGGTCGCAGGATCGAAGGTGTAGATCAGGGCCATCGCGACGCCTGCCACGCCAGCCGACGCGAGCGCGAGGCCGTAGGTGATGCTCGTGACGCGCTCCAGATCGATGCCGCACAGGGCCGCTCCGACGCGGTTCTGCCAAACTGCTCGCACCGCTTTACCCGTAAACGTGCGCTCGAGGTAAAAGTAGAGAGCAGCTATGGTTGCCAGGGCCAGCCCAAAGCCAAGAATGTGGGCGATGGGCATGCTGATGCCTGCTATAGACAGCGCTTTGCCCGTGTAAACAGTGTTGATCACTCTGGGGTCAGGCGACCACACATAGGCTATACCGTTTTCAATAGCGGCGGCCAGCCCGAAGGTGAGCATCATCGAGGCTAACTCCAGATCGTGCGTCCGCTCGCCCGTGGGTTTAATGAGCGTCCTATGAAACGCCACACCTAGCGAAAACATCAAGGGGACTATGAGCACTAAGGCGAGAAGAGGATCGACGTGGAACATCTGAAGCAGCCAGTAGGCGACGTAGGCGGCGATGACGGCGAAGGCTGCGTGGGCCACGTTGATCGCGCGGGTGACGCCCCATGTAAGGCTGAAACCCACGCCCAGAAGCGCGAAGATGCCACCGGTCAAGATGCCGCTGACGAGGGACTGGGTCACCTGATACACTTTCTAGCTGTCTCCTTCCTGTGCCGGCGCTGAGTCAGGGGTCTGCCGGGACACACATCCCCGGCAGACCCCTGGACAAAATCATTTCTTCCAGGCGGGCTTGGGGTAAACGGGATTTGTGGTCTTCACCGCCCCTGGCCAGATAAGCTCCGGGCGTCCGTTGATGACCTGGGTCGCGTAGGAATACGGTGCGGGCAGGCCACGCTCGTCGAACTTGAACTTGCCGCCGATGGTATCTATTTCGTGGGTCCGCAGGTAGTTCGCGATGACGTCCTGGTCGAGGGAGCGCGCGCCCTCCACGCCCTTCTGCAGCGTCTCCATCCACGCGTAGCCAAAGAGGAAATACTGGGGAGCGCTGGGAAGGTTGAACTTCTCCTTAGCCACTTTGTTCAGATCTGCCACGCCGGGGAACGGTAGCTTGTCGTGCATCGCCGTCCCGGAGAACACGTAGTTGCCGTCGTCTCCCAGCTCTGTAGTCCAACCCGGCACCAGAGTGCCAATGCCCTGAATGACAATCTTAGGGTTATAGTCGAGGGTCTTTAGCGCTCGGATAGTCTGGACGCCGTCGGCAAAGGAGCCATTTGCCAGGAACAGCTCGGCGCCGCTGGCCTTCGCCTTCGCGACCAGCGGCGCGGCATCGGCAAGGGGCAGATCGTACATCTCGTCGACCACCAGCTCAATGCCAAGCCGCTTCAGGCCGTCATACATACTATCCTTCACTGCCAGGCCGATGGGGTTGTTCATCGTGATGGCCGCTGCCTTTTTCGGGCGCTGGTCGGCAGGAACCGTTGCCAGCCACTGCCAGATGCCCTCGTACCACCACTGGCCCATCAATGGCGGTCCACCGAAGGAGTATTTGTAGCCTTGCTTGAACGAGGCCATGTGGCCGCCCATAGATACGTAAACCTTCTTGAAACGCTCCGCCAAGGGCATCTGCGCGGCGGCCGAAGTGCCGGGGTAGCCGCCGGCTACCAGGTCGACCTTGTCGACGGTGATGGCGCGCTCGAGCAAATTGACCGCCTTCTCGGCCGAGCTTCCGTCGTCGTAAATGGTCAGCTCGACCTTGCGTCCAAGCAGTCCACCTTTGCTATTGAGTTCCTCGGCCCAGTAGCGATAGCCCTTCTCGACCCACTTGCCAGTCTCGGCGAAGGCGCCGGTAAGCGGCAGAGTGGCCCCGATTTTGAGCGGCTCGCCGCTGGCCGCTGGCGACGCCGCCGTCTTCGGGGCGGCTGGCTGGGTTGCCGATGTCGGCGTGCTCGGCGGCGGCGCTGCGCACGCCGTGAGCGCCAGGGCCACCAGGATGCCCAGGGTGAGACACCGCGCGAAAAGGTGTGCCAGAATGCGATTCATGCTCTTCTCCTCCTTTTTGCAGGATACTTATTGCCTCGATTCAGCCATACTTGCGCACGTACTCGGAAAGATCGTGCCCTACCTGAGCGTGATGCCGGCGCAAGACCTCGGACGCGAGCTTTCCATCGCGAGCGCGGCACGCCCCCAGGATTTGCCTGTGCTCCGCATTGGCGTCCGGCATACGCCCTAACAGCGTGACGAAGGTGTGCAGATAGTGCTGGGTGGAATTGCGCAGCGTGACAATCAGGTCACACAGGCGTTTGCGTCCCGAAGCTTCGTAGATGATGGAGTGGAAGCGGCGATTCGCGTCAATCAGAGCTACGACGTCGATCTCTGCCTGCTCCATCACGTCGACGCATCGGGAAAGCTCCTCCAACTGCGATGAGTCCAGCCCTGGCACTCCTAACTCCGCCGCCATCGCTTCCAGGGTGGCTCTGATCTCGTACACCTCGAGAATCTCGTCCGCCGTGAGCGCTGTGACCACCGCGCCACGATGTGGGTAGACTGTCACCAGCCCCTCGGCCTGCAGCGCGCGCAGGGCCTCCCGCACGGGCATGGTGCTCGTCTCAAAACGGGCAGCCAGGTCTTCCTGTCGCAGCCACTGGCCGGGACGCACGCGACCACTGATGATCTCGTGGCGCAACCACTCGACCATCGCGTCGGTAATTCGCCGATATAGTTGTGTTGCGCCTTGCGCATAGGGAGCCGGGAATCCCATCGCTTGCTGCTGACCTCCTCTAGCCCTCAACACTGATCACTGCCGCCATTTTCTTCGCCTCCTGTGCTCAGATTCCGAGGTAAGCTTGCCGTAACGACTCGTCGCCCAAGAATTCCTCTGCCGTTCCGTGGCGAACCATTCGCCCATTTTGCAACACATAGGCGCTGTGCGCCAGTTGCAGCGCCTGGACGACATCCTGCGAGACGAGCAACACGCCGAGGCTGCGCTCTTTGTTGAGCTGCCTGACGGTGTGCAGGATCTCAGTAGCCAGCGCGGGCGAAAGGCCCAGTGTGGGCTCGTCGAGCATCAACAACCGCGGCCCGGCCATAAGGCCGCGTCCAATGGCGACCATCTGCTGTTCGCCGCCGCTGAGCGTGCCGACCAGTTGCCCTAACCGAGCGCCAAGTTTCGGGAACAAGTGAATGACGTACTCCAGGCTGGCCGCCAGGTGCCGCCGCGCCGCCGGCAAATAGGCGCCAAGCTCCAGGTTCTCACGCACTGTCATCGACGGAAAGAGCTGGCGACCTTCTGGGACATGCACCAGCCCCAAATCGCAGATGCGATGCGGCTGCAGGCTGTCCAATCTCTGTCCGTCAAAGGCGATGGTGCCCGAGGCTGGCCGCAGCAAGCCTGAGATAATACGAAGCAGCGTGGTTTTGCCTGCGCCGTTGGAGCCAAGCAGGGCGACGAATTCCCCCTGCTGAACTGCCAGTGAGACATCCACTATGGCCGGTTGCGCGTCGTATCTGAAGCTCAGGTCCCGCACTTCAAGCATAGGCAGGCCCCAGATATGCTGCCAGCACCGCGGCGTCCCTTGCGATATCCTGCGGCAGCCCTTCGGCTATCTTCTTTCCCTCACCAAGCACCATGATGCGCTGGCAGGTTTGCATCGCGGCTTTCATCACGTGCTCGATCATGAACACGGTTATGTCGAGCTCATCCCTGATGCGGAAGATAAGCTCGATTGCACCGTCGATCTCTACAGGGTTAAGCCCCGCGAAAACTTCGTCCAGTAACAAGAGCTTCGGCCCGGTCGCCAGGGCGCGGGCGATCTCAAGCCGCTTCTTGAATGCCAGGGGCAGATCCCTGACAGGCTGGTCATGGTGGTCGACCAGCCCGACGAAGCGCAGCGTGTCCCGCGCTCTGTGCTCCGCCTCCACAACGCTGGCCAGCCGCTGGCCGTAGAGGGCGCTTGCCGTGACGTTCTGCAGCGTCGTCAGTTCGGCGAAGGGGCGGACTATCTGGAACGTGCGACCGACGCCCAGATGGGCTATCTGGTGTGGCCGAAAGCGGGCAAGATCGTGGCCCAGGAAGGTGATGCGGCCGTGCGTCGGCCGCATCAGGCCTGAGATAAGATTGAAAAGGCTGCTCTTTCCAGAGCCATTGGGCCCAATCAGTCCGACAATTTCCCCTTCGTCGACGTGGAAATCGACGCCCTTGAGGGCGGCGAGACCGCCGAAATAAAGGGTCACACCTTCGCCCTGGAGCACATTCCTGGAACTCATCTAGAGACCTTTGTCATCCTTTCGGCATTGCCTGCGCTAGTCGTCGCCCAGGATGGCCACCGCTCGGCACCACCCGGCGCTACCGCCCGTGAGTTTCACAGGGAAGCAGGCTACGGTGAAGCCAAAGGGTCTGGGCAGCAGGTCCAGGTTCGCCAGTTTCTCTATGTGGCAATACTCTTTCTCCATCCCCACCCGATGCGCCTCCCAGATGACGCGGGGATCGGCGCTGCGCTGGAACTCGTCCCTTATCGCCCAGAAGGGGCGGTCCCATCCCCAGGCATCGATGCCCATCACCTTGATGCCCTTATCGATCAGCCAGCTTGTCGCCCCTGCCGATACGCCGCAGCCGGCGTCGAAGTAGTCGCGCTGGCCCCAGCGCTTATCAGCGCCCGTTTGGACCAGGACGATGTCGCCAGGCTTTAGAGCGTAGTCGATCTTGCGCAGGGCTTCCCGAAAATCCTCGATCTGCAGCTTTGCGCCCTGCTCTTTGTGGCGGAAATCCAGGACTACGCCAGGACCGAAGAACCACTCGAGGGGCAACTCGTCGATCGTTCGCGCTCGCTGGCCACCGCTGGTAGGATAGTAATGCCAGGGAGCGTCGACGTGGGTGCCCGCGTGGGAGATGAGCGTTGCCTCGTCGTTGGCCCAGCCCAGCCCACCGGGTAGGTCTTCTTCCTTGCAGCCAAAGAACTGCATCATCAGCGGCGCCGAGCTCTTGTGGTCCAGATGGACCACCTTAAGGCCCAGGGGCTCGCTGGGGCTTTCCTCAGTTGGCACGCTCAGGTCGATAATGCGCAACCGGCTCATCGCAAACCTCCTCAATTGCTCCTCTTCGTGTTGCCCCGCGGTTAGCAACGCACCTCTTCCTTGCCCTTTAGTTTCAATTTCTGGCGCACCTCGTCGGGTGTGGCTACCGGGCGTTCGAACTCCTCGGCCAGCTTAACAGCCCTTGCCACCAGCTCGGCGTTGCTTTTCGCCAGGACGCCGCGGCGAATGTACAGGTTATCTTCTAACCCGACGCGGACGTGGCCGCCCATCATAATGGCCAGGGCAGCGAGATGGAACTCCTGTGGATAGCCAACGCCGATGATCGACCACATATATCCGTCAGACCCGAAAAGCCTGTCGGCAGTTTGCTTTAGAGTCAGCATGTCTTCGATGCCGGAGCCTATGCCGCCGAGGACACCCGTCACGAACTGCATCCAGAGCGGTTCCTGCCGCAAGCCCTGGGAGATCAGATACTTCAGGTTGTAAAGGTGGCCGACATCGTAGATCTCGAACTCGCTTTTCGTCTGATTCTCGGCCATCACGGTGACAAAGCGCTCCATATCGGCAAAGGTGTTTCGGAAGATGAAGTCCTTCGACGCGAGCAGGTATTTCTCTTCCCAGTCGAACTTGTAGTCTTCTCGCTTGAAGCGAGCGGTGATGGGATGGACCGAGAAATTCATCGAGCCCATATTGCACGAGGCCATCTCTGGGGCGTAACCGGTGACGACGGCCAGGCGCTGTTCCGGCGTGAGATACAGGCCGCCGCCTGTAGTGGTACAGACGACCAGGTCAGTGCGCTCCCTGATCAGGCGGAGCATCTCGCCGAAGACCTCGACATCGGAGTTAGGCATTCCTGTCTTTGGGTCGCGGGCGTGGATGTGGACTACCGCTGCCCCGGCGTCGGCGCAGCGGGCAGCCTCATCCGCTATCTGCCGCGGGGTTATTGGCAGGTATGGCGTTTGCGTGGGGACAGTTACTCCACCATTCAGCGCAGCGGTGATGATTAGCTTTTCCATTTCTCCCTCCTGAGGAACTTGAGCCAGGAACCGTCGTGCGCTCGCGCTGATCTGCTGGTGAAACCAAGGATGCCGTCGGGCATAGTGACGACCACGGCAACCAGCAACAGACCGAAGACTACGCGAGCAATCTCGGTACCGATAGATAGCGTGAGCAACTCGCTAAGCACGCTCAAGGTGATCGCGCCTAGCGTAGGCCCAAACCAGATGTGCCGGCCCCCAAAGAGCGCCATCAGCACTGTGGTCACCGAGATGTAGGCATCGAACATCGTGTTGGGATGGACGTAGGTACGGTAGTAGGCAAATATGCCGCCCACGAGCCCGGCTAGCGCCGCGCTGAGGACGAAGGCCGTGACCTTCAGGAACGTGGCGTCGACGCCGAAGGTCTGCGCTGCCTCCTCGTCATTGCGAATCATTATCAGACCGATGCCGAGCTTGGAGTATTGCACCCAGCGAACGACGAGCAACGTCAGGACGAGAATGGCGAGCATCACCTCGTAGAAAACAGCACGGCTGGTCCAATTATCGAAGGGCGGGAATGGTAACCAGAAGCCCTGGGCGGCCTTCGTCCAGCTAAGGTTCATCACAACCAGCCGCACAACCATAGTGAGAATCAGCGTCACCAGGGCAAAGTAAGGGCCGCGCAAGCGCAGGACGGGGTAGCCAACCAGGGCAGCAAAGAGACCGGCCAGCAAAGCAGCGGGAATTGCAGTTATGAAGGGTGACCAGCCGCTATGGAGCAGGGCGAGACCCGTCGCGTAGCCACCAATGCCAAAGAAAGCCGCGTGGCCGAAGCTGAGATAGCCGGCGAAGCCACCGACGATGTTCCAACTCGACGCCAGGCTGGCGTACATAAAGGCGATAAAGAGGAAGGAAAGCAGGTATTCACTGGGATGCGTCAGAGGCAGCAGGGCCAGCAACACGGTGGCCGCGACCATGCCCAGAGGAGCCGACCGCAGTTGCTGCCCTCGACCGCGCATGGCAATGTTGAGCGATGCGCTTATCATCATCGGCACAGTGCTGCCCCCCGCCGCTTGAAAGTGCCGATATTATATCAGATATCTGATACATGTCAACTGATGAGACGTGACGTGGCGCCAGGAAGTGTCAGGGCTCGGGCTAGATGCTGATGCCAGGGGTTGGTCCCCGTAGCCCGTGTTGCCCCTTCCAGCGCTCCATAAACTGGCCCATGGATTCGACGGGGGTGACCTCTTTCAATTCCACGTATGGATCGTATGGGTTGAACTTCTGGCATACATCGCCCTCGTCGCGCCCTTCCACCAAGTTGTATCCGATGCGTCCATCGTGCGAGACGTAAACGATGTTGCCTTCCACCGGCGTGATTTCTTTGTCGATTATTTTGCGCGCCAGTTCGTCGACCTTCCCCGGTCGAACCTCAGTTTTCACGAAGAACAGCATTTGAGCACCTACCTTACAAAGCTCTATGCGATCTACACAGGCTCCCTCGACGACGAATCTACATTCGCCCAACCCCCCTCTTCTCGGGCCGAGCGAGATTGATCGTGGCACTTAGCGTGCAATAACTGTGCCATTCCGCGGCTGATTCTAAACACACTGTAACAGTCGGGAGCAACTATCATTAACCAATTGCGCATTGACGCGCCTTTCTGCGGGGCGTAATGTGAATACATGAGGTCACCCATCGCTTCGTGTTTTCGCCAATATGCGTGACAGAACTAGAATAAATGTGGCAATCTCTCAGACAGGCACCGCCGGCGCTATCCGGGCTACTGGGGCTTTTCCTTATCATCGCGCTCTCCAGCCATAATGCTGGCATCGCAACGGGCAGGGTCTGGGCACGCCCTCAATTAGAAACTGGAGGCCAAAACGAAGCAACGTATGCAGTGTACCTGCCTCAGGTTCACGGGCCAATTGCCCTTCCTTCTCCTACAGCTACGCCAACCCATACCCTGACGCCTACTGTTTCTCCAACACACTCTGCCACGCCATCGCCAACACTTACTATCACGCCAGTCCCTGATCTCACGCCGTCACCAACACTGATACCTACCGCGGTCTCTGATGCCACGCCTTCGCCGACTCAAGTATCCACCCCAGTCCTTGATCCCACTCCTTCGTCGACACCCGCACCCCAACCGACACCTGTTCCCGTGCCGCGAGGCAGCGTGCGATTCGGCGTCGCGGGCGCGGGTTATCCAGGTCGCGACAGCAAAGCCAACCTGGACGCTATGGGCATATACTCATACTACGAATACGACTGGGGTGAGCCTTTGCCTGGCAAGGAAAGGATACAAATGGTAGCCAGAAATTATATAAGCGACAGTGGGCTCGACAATTTCATTCGTTCCCACCCTGGCATGTACTGGCAAATTGGAAACGAGCCAAACGTCCCGAATCAGGACAATCTCACTCCTACTCAATACGCCCAGAGATACCACGATTGGGCCCAGCGTATCAAAGCCATCGACCCCTCGGCCAAGCTCCTCAATGCCGGCATAGTGAACTACCCTGATATCTTTGGCATACCTGGAGGTGTACCTTACCTCCGGGATTTCCGTGAATCTTACCGCTCCCTTTACGGCGCTTATCCTCAAGTCGACGTCTGGAATATCCACGCGTTTCCACCGTTTTACCAGACCCCCAACGGGAAACTACACTCATATTGCGATACCGCAATGCTGAAACAGTTCGTTTCAGACGCGGTTCAGTATCTGCGAAGTGCTGGAGAGAGCAATCCGGTGTGGTTGTCGGAGTTCGGAATGGACTGGGCGGACGACCCCGACCCGTGCACCCTAACTTTTATGAAAGACATGATCAACTGGCTGAAGCAGACCCGCCTCGTCGATCGCTGGTACTGGTGGACAGTTTGCGCGTGGTGCCTTGACGGCAAAGGAGGTAGCCTTTTTGGCACCGATGGCAATCTCAGCGCACTCGGGCAAACGTGGCGCGATCTCGCCGCCCAGGACGCATCCCCAAACGTGGTCGATAACGCGGCATCGACTGGCCCTCCCTTAGCTTTAGTGACTGAGCCCGCCGAAACTCAGTGTGTCTTGGAATAGGAACCGAGAGGACAAATTGGAAGCTATCAAGCTGCTGGTCGGGTTCGCCCTGAGCGTCTTGTCTCTTGTCCTTATCCTTCACGACATCGATATCTCAGCCATGATGCAGACAGTTTTGGCCTCAGACTACCCGCTTGTCCTTGTTTCTTTTCTCACTGTAGTCCTGACAGTCGCGGCCAAAGCATTTCGATGGCGTCTTCTCCTTGTCGCAGAGCTTCCATTCGCCAAAGCCCTGTCTTACTTGATCATTGGGCAGATGATCAACACCCTGGTCCCTTTGCGATTTGGAGAGCTAAGCAGGATATACCTGGCAACTGAGAAGCAGGGGGTATCACCAGCAGTCGCTCTTGGAAGCATTGTTCTGGAGAAATCCATCGACACTCTTTTCCTTCTTTTCAGCGTGTTGATCGTCCTTCCGTTTATGGTGATGCCCGGGCGAATGTTCGCGTCGGCGCTGGTCAGTTCAGCCCTGGCAGTGCTCCTGCCGATCACAGGAGCGATAGTTCTTCAAAAAAGGGACGCGCTGTTATTCGGATCGGCCAGGATCGGACGGCTGGCACCTGAGAGATTAGCCAGCGCCCTTAGTCGAGAACTAGATTCCCTGGCGAAACTTCTGCGGGAAATCCGAGACTTGCGCCGCATAACGGCCTTGACGGTTTGTTCTGCCGCCATCTGGCTTCTGGCGGTAGCCACGAACTTCTCGGCCTTCCTATCTTTCGGCCTGAAGCTTCCGCTGCTCGCCGCCGTATTTATGCTAGTCGTCATCCACATTGGCGTGGCAATCCCATCTGCACCCGGCCGTATCGGTCTCTTTCAAGCCGCAGTGATGCTAGGCCTCGCTCCGTTTGGAGTGCCGGCGACCGCAGCGCTGGGTTACAGCGTGCTGCTTTACCTCGTAGTTTTCGTTCCGATCTCTTTAGCTGGGTGTCTGCTGCTCTGGCAAGAGCACGTAAGTCTCCTGCGATTCATTGCGCCGAGCAGAATACACGAGGGTTTCCGAATAGCGGCGGCTGAGCGCCACCAACACAGTTCCAGACGAGATCTATGATTTCCGTTATTATTCCGGCACACAATGCCAGAGATCACATCGGCGAGTGCCTGCGTGCGCTATCGCGCCAGGAAGGCTCGGAAGAATACGAGACGATCGTCGTCGACGACGGGTCCACCGACGACACGGCAGAAGTAGCTCGACGTTTCGGCGCATTCGTCCTCGAGCAACCCCATCGTGGGCCGGCAGCCGCTCGCAACCGAGGTGCAAGTCTCGCAAAAGGTC
This sequence comes from Chloroflexota bacterium, assembly GCA_023480885.1. GTDB lineage: Bacteria > Chloroflexota > UBA6077 > FW602-bin22 > JACPRP01 > JAMCWX01. Next base: position 30,287 of record JAMCWX010000049.1, read on the forward strand.
ATCTGCTGTTCTTTACCGACGCCGATTGCCAGCCCTCTCCCACCTGGTTGACCAGGATGTCGGAGGCATTTGCCAGACAGGACATCGTGGGAGCCAAGGGAGCCTATAGAACAAGACAGAGGAGCCTTGTCGCTCGATTCGTCCAGCTCGAATTCGAAGACAAATACGACTTTCTGCGAAAGAGCGAATACATCGACTTCGTCGACACGTACTCGGCGTGCTACCGCCGTGAAGTCTTCAGGGCCAACGGTGGGTTCGACGAGAATATTCCGCTCCCCACCGTCGAGGACGTGGATTTTTCCTTTCGCCTGTCGGCAAGGGGATATAAAATGGTCTTCGTCCCTGACGCGATCGTCTATCACCAGCACCCCAATTCTTTGTTACACTACCTGCGGCGCAAGTTCCGATATGGCTATTGGCGAGTGTTAATCTACAGACGATATCCGGGCAAGGCTCTGGCGGATTCACGGACGCCCCATTCTCTGCGCATCCAAGTCGGGCTGGCTGCCCTGCTCCTCCCGGCAATCGCCATCTTACCCGTTACCACCTGGCTGCTGCCGCTGGCGATCATAGGACTGTTCGTCCTGTCTGGACTGCCTCTCACTATCAAGGCGCTGCGCAAAGACGGGGTAGTGGCAGCGGTGGTTCCGCTCATGCTTCTAGCACGTGCCCTGGCCATTGACACGGGTCTTCTCGCGGGCCTGACTCATCTACTCACACGTAAAGGCGACGCTTAGCCACATAACCTTTGTAGGAAATCGGATCAGGTCCCTGGTGGCTCACAGATCGCATACGGGGGGAGGAAGAATGTAGCCGCACCTTTTACAGGTGCGCGTAGCCCGTTGCCTTGGCTCGACCGGTCGTGAGCAAGAAGGCGGCTGCCAAGCAATCTCACAACCGTGCGCACCCGTGAAGGGTGCGGCTACAGGCTGCGCCTAGCTCTAAGCACAGAGCCGCCGCGGCCACGATATAGCCGAGCCCAACTGTGATGACAAAAGCACCGTTCAAGAAGGCAGGTTTGCCGGCGAAGAATAGGGCTGGCTCGAAACTCGTTTGGAAATAGTAGTACGGCAAAGAAAACGCAATCAAATACGCGGCGTCGACAACTGCGAAGAAGGCAGCCAGGGCTATCGGCGCGATTCTGCTCGCACGGGCCGGCAGTGCGTATATGAGACCTGCAAGCAAGAGCGCGACGATTGGGGCATACGCAGGCAGCAGGAAACGACCTTCGACGTGCTGAACGAGGCCAGTTCGCACTCCCCACAACAGCGGCACCAGCCAAAGGACCGCCGCAGCCACCAGGAATAGGATATGCTCCACATTCCCGGTTTCCATCCTCCCCTTGCCAAGGCCAACTTCGACCGTCTTCCGAACCAGGCCGGTGGCCGCGATGAGACCGACGAGCGCCATGAAAATCCCCACCGCTTCAGACCCGACGCCGCTCCATCTGGTCGTCCAAATCCCCTCGAATAGCGCTCCTGACATCTCCCCAAAAGCATATCGTGGCGCGAAGCCAGCCAGACGCATGAAGGCGCTCACACCCGTAACCTCCCCGTATAGCCAGAAGTTGCGCGCAAGAAACCACCCGGCGATGACCGCTACAGACGCCAAAACAACGAAGGTGTTCAGCAAGAAGTGGCGGAAGCTTCGCAGGCGCGCGGCCTGCCAGGCGACGAAAATAAGGACCATAGGGATCATTATGCCCGCCGAGAGTTTGGCAAGCATCGCCAATCCTACAAGCACGCCGAGGACAAGGCTCGTTACGGTAGTAGGTGGCCGATTCGTCGACCCGATCAGCACCAACAGCGCGGCCGTGCTCAGGAGATCGAGCAGCACATCGTTGTTGACCCTGCTCATCGCCATTGTGCGCTCGGGAATGAGAGAGAGAATTGTTGCGGCTATCATTACTATGTCTGGTCTGGAAGCTAAAACCCGCCTGAACAGCAAGTAGGCCAGAACGAGTGAGATGGCGCAAAGCACGACAGTGAACAACCTTAGACTGTAGAGCATGGCCAGGGTCTCGGATGTCCCGGGCACGATAGTTTCGTGCCCAAACGCCGTCTTCAGTAGGGCGTACGGCAGCGTCAACACGGCGTAGTATAGTGGTGGCTGATACGCCTCGTAGCTATAACCTTCGAGCCCCATCTGACGCGAATCTATGACCTCGGGCCGCTGCAGGTGCAAACGCTCCCAGCGAGAGGAAGCAGAAGCCGATCCGACGATTTCTGGCGAGATATAGGTCACTCCCATTATCGGCAGACTTCGCTCCTCGGCCAGGTGCTGCGCGTAGTGGTAATGCTGCTCCTCGTCGTTGTAGTCCCACGCCGGCAACACTGTCGCGTAAATGACACCCCGCAGCAGTGCGAAAGTGACGAGAACCGCGAGTGGCCTGTACACCGTGGCCATTCTAAGCGCAAGCAGTGCCAAGCCACCAGCGCAGGTGTGGGAACGGATATCTGCAGATGTGCGGAGCACGGTGCGATTCAAGGTCGATTCCTTCTTGACCTAGCCGAGTACAGCCAGGCTATCTGTGGCTTTGTGCGGACTCGCGATAAACTTCACCAGCGGCTGAATCACCCGCTCCCAGGTGAGGAGAGGTCTGAGCGCATCGAATCTGTCTCGATACCTCGCCTTCGATCCACCTGCGTCGAGAACCGCGAGGATCGCCTCGATGAGCGCACGGAGATCGCCGACGGGAACGCCCCTGCCGAGACCGTGCGCCTCGATAGTCTCGCTCCAGATGTCGCCTTTGGACACAACTATCGGCAACCCGCACCACACGCAATCAAACAGGCGGGTTCTCAAGGCATAGCGCATTTCGATGGAATCCTTGTGCAGGCTGACGCCGACGTCCGCCTCCAGAAGATAGTTCTGCCGGTCTTCGTACGCTACCCACTGGTCGTTAAAGAAAACAGATCGGCCCAACAGCCCCAGATTTCGAGCGAGCTTCACCGCGTCGGCAAAAAGGCTGAGGCCTTTGACAGCGGTTATCTGAGGATTTGGATGCCCTCTGCCCATGAAAAACAGCTTGACGTCAGAATGCTCTGCGGACACGTCCTTCATCGCGCGGATCAGGAGAAGCGGATCGAGCCACGCCCAGATGCCACCACCCCAGACGATCACGCGATCGTCTGGCTCGATCCCCGGCAGCGCTCCCTTGAGAGCTTGCCTGGTATGCCTGGCTGGCGCTTCGGGCAGGCCGAACGATACGACGTCGATGAGATCGCGTAGAGACGCATCATTACTCCCGCGGTAGAGATCAACTTTGCCTACTGCGGCAAGCATACCCAGCCAGTAGTCACGCTGCCTTTCGCTGGCGCAAAGGAAGAAGTCGCCACATCTGAGTTGTTCGAGCAGCGCCGCGAGATCTCTGCAATGGATTGCGTGCCGGTGCGCCAGGGTGCGGAACCTGTGCGTCTCGAGGTTCTCGAGCAGAAACGGATCGTAGAGATCCACGACCAGCGGCTGTGACGCGTGCTTCAGAAACGAGAACTCGCGCAAGACGAACCCTTGAATGACCACGACATCGGCCGATTTCAGATGCTCTCTGATCACCATCCCTCTTTGATCGTAGGTGACCAGCTCGACCCGTTCATCGGAAAGCGCAGTATCTCTCGGAGTGGCCAGTGTAACCTCAGCGAAGCGCGAGAGCGCCCGAGCCATCTCCCAGTACCTGATGCCAGGCCCCGCCATGCAGCCGTTGACGACGTCAGGAGAGATAATAAGGACCCTGCCCAAAGGATCTATCTCCTATGGTAAGCCAGCTTCCAGCGCAGGTAAGAGCACGTCTCTTCGGCCAGGCCTGATATCCCAGCCGTTCTCAGGTAGTGAAGCGCTAAATGAGGGAGGGCCCAGACCGGCGTCGGCGAGAGGTTAGCTATTGTGCCATCATCGCCTCGCAGACCCATCGCCAGGTCTGGCGCCTTCCTCGGGCGCTCAAGCCACTGCCTGAGCGGCAAAGTTACCACATCCCAAGACAGATCTCTTGCCGCTCTCTGAATGTTGCCACGGAAACGCTGTCGCAAGTCTGTCACGCTCAGAAACTGCTGTAATCCTCGCACCACCTCGTCGACGCTCTCTTCGGGGACAACCTGGCCTAACGAGTAGCCGAGAACGATCTCAGCATTGCGTCCCGACGCGAGCACTGGCAGACCGGCGCCAAGATACGCGGCAATCTCTGGACGCGCGGCAAGCCCAGCTTCGAAGCTGTTCTTATGGAGGCTAACCCCAAAATCCGCCTCCCTGAGTAAGCGATTTCGCTCGCTCTTCGTCGCCCAATCGACGAAGAACACGCACCTGTTCGTCAACCCCAGCGAAGCGCTCGTGCGTTGTAGGACGTGTATCAAGCCACCCGAGTTCCTGTCCGCGAACTCAGGCGTCAGAAACACGACCTTGAGCTTTCCTGCGAAGTGATCCAGTTGTGTCACCGCGTGGATGAGCGTCAAATGGTCTTGCCAGGGCATATCTTCGAGAGCCCACACGGCGACGACATCATCCTCCAGGATTCCAGGTAAGACCCCTTTGAGCGCTCGACCAGCGTCTTCGGGCTGAGCGCTATCTATGCCCCACGGGAAGACCGCAAGCAGATTGGACATCGTCCTGTCTTCGGCATAAATGATCGGATTGACGCGGTTGAACGCTGTGAGCATTCCCATCCAGTAATCACGCTGGGCCTCGCTGGCGCAAACGAAGAAATCCCCAGTTGCCAATTGTTCGCGAATCGTGGCTTCACGTTCGTGCATGGTTGCAACAGCCTCGGCTGCATCTGCCTGCGCCGTCAGGTCGCCGGATATCAGCGGGTCGTAGAGATCTATCGCAATGGGCACGTCGCAATCTCTCAGAAATGGGAACAGGCACAGCAGCCGGCCATCGATGAGCATCGCGTCCGCGTCACGCGCAAGCGCCATCACCGAATCGACGGCAGGACCGTTGTCTGAAGGCCCTGGCTCTGCGCAGTCGACCATGGCAATTCGGTAATACTTGCTCGCGACCCTGTAGAGCTGAGAGAATCTGTGCCAGGTCCACGTCGTGCAATTGCCCTTCGTCTCGCCGGCGATCAGGATCCTCTTCCTACCGTCGATTAGCACAGTCGGAACTCCTCAATCACGCTGGCAACGCCGAGGAAAAGCGGTCGGCACCAGGAACAAGTCTGGGCGGCGAATCCCACATCCATCGCCGCCCACATTTGCCTTAGTACTAAGGTAACACAGACCCGGTTGCTTGTAAATAAGTTTCACTTGTGGCAGAATGGATTATGTACACCTGAATGTTAACGATGCCTCTCGCACGATCACGAAGACTTCTGCTCGCCTTATCGATGATAGCCCTCATGACTATCGCAGGCGGCCTGGGCTATCAAAGGTATCTCCTTGCCACAGAGGCATCGCGAAGCGCGCAAGCGCACCTCAACATAGCCGAGGCGCAGATCAGAGAACTGGCGAAGAACCCAGCAGGACTCGACGCTCGGCGCGCGGAAACAATCGTCGAGGAACTGGACGCTGCACGGGTGGAGCTTGGAGTTGCGCTCGCCGAGGTCGGAAGGCTACGCCCTCTGCTCCGTGTAATTTCCGACCTGCCTGCGATCGGCAACAACGCCAGAGCCGCGGACCACCTTCTCGAGATAGCCGACTACGGCTTGCGAGGATGGGATGAGTCGCGTGAGCCTATTCAAGTCCTCCTAGGAGCGATCACAGACCAGGGAGATGCGCGTGGCTCCGAAAGACTTCCCAAAGTGACACAGGCTGTGCGGTTGGGATTGGAGAAAGCGTCCGCCACAATCGGGTCGATTCGAGGAGCATATCAAGGCATCCCACGAGAAGGACTGTTTCCTCCATTGGCCAGTTCGGTGGATCTTCTTGGCAAGGGACTGGCCACTGCCAGCAAGGCCATTGAGACGGCGAACGAAAGCTCCGAAGCAGCATCGGCAGTCCTGGGCATCGACGGCGAGCGCGTCTATCTCGTGCTCGTGCAGGACACTGGCGAGATACGCCCGACGGGTGGCTTCATCGGCAACTACGGGATCGTCAAGGTCTCGCAGGGCCGCATGGTAGAGCAGAAGTTCGCGGATGCTTATGACCTCGACTGGCCTTATTACTACTCCGGCCAGGCATCTCCGCCAGTGGCTATGTTCAAGCGTTACTTCCCCGAGTCGACCTTTTGGGCGCTGCGTGATTCGAACCTGTGGCCGGATTTTCCGACGTCCGCGACTCAGGCCGCACGCTTTGCGATCGCAGAAGGCGCCACAGACCGCGTGGACGGCGTCATCGCCTTCACGCCAGCCCTGGCAGGGCGCCTCTTGCGCGTCGTCGGTCCCGTGACCGTGCCTGGATTCGACGAGGTGATAACCGACCAGAACTTCGAGGAAAGGATCAGGTACTACCAGTACCACGCCATACCAGAGAGCGTCCAAAAACGCCTCGGCGCCGAGTTCGAGCGAGGCCGCAAGCTGTTCACCTCATTGTTGATAAGGACTTTGATCGAGAAACTGAACGCGTTGGACGCGAAGTCTACATTCGCCCTTATCCGTGCGCTGCAAGAAGCCGTGCGAGAAAAAGACCTGCTCGCGTATTTCGAAGATCCCCGACTCCAAGCGTTGGTCGAGCGCTACGGCTTGAGTGGCGATGCAAAGCCCGCGACAGGCGACTATCTGTGGATCGTGGATATGAACCTCAGCGCCAGCAAGGACAATCTTTACGTTCAGCAGACAGCCCAGTACACCGTTACAATCGCACCTCAGGGAGGCGCCAACGCCGAACTGGAGATCACCTATGATTACCAGCGCACAGGAGATCTATACTTATTCACCATCAAACGGGGTTATTACGGGGACTATCTCAGAGTGTATGCGCCGCCGGGGAGCGTACTGCGGGGGAGCGATGGGGTTGACGAGGAGTTTCAGACAGTTGGGGAACACGGCAAGACTGTGTTTGAGACCTTCCTAAGGATCTATCCCAGCACGACGAGAACCGTGAAGTTGTGTTACTGGGTGCCGTTCAAGATATGGCCCGACGATCCAGAGCGCAAATACGAGCTACTCGTGCAAAAGCAACCAGCATCCAACATCAAGGCCCTGGGCGTGAAAGTCATCCTGCCCGAGGGATCGATTGTGACCAATCGGCAAAACCTGACGGGCGAGAGCAACACCCTGGAGTACCGTGGCCCTCTCTCCAGCGACCTGAGCCTGACAGCAGACTTCAAGTTGCCGTGAGACATCGGCGAATGTTCCGAGGTTGCTCGGCATCACGATGGCCGTAGAGACGCAGCATGCTGCGTCTCTACGGCCTGCCGTGCGGCAGGGGTGGCGCAGAACTTATTGAGACATCACGGCACCCACCCCGAAATGCCGATTCCGACAACGAGGTAGGCCATAGCAACCAGGAAGAACGCTGTGATCCAGTACAAGTCCACCATCGTAGCCAGCACGAAGGCCGCCGCACTTCGCCACATAGTTCTAGTCCCGTCAATTGTGACCTCGCCCCCGTCATAACTCGCCTCAACGCGGCCAGCATTCCCAGCGCCCATGACGCGCTCCGCAGCGACGATAAGCCCCAGCATCAGCCACAGCAGAACCGTCGGCTTAGCCCCCAGCGTTATGGCGTCGGTCAGACCGAACACTAGGTAAGACGCAATGCCTGCCAGCATACCCACAACTGCCGCCTGCACCGACACATCTCGATACGCTCGGCGATACGCCCGCCATCCCGCGTAAGCCGTGCAACCCCACAGTCCGAGGAAACCCAGAAATCCGCCGAGACCGAGGTCCACCGCCGTCTGCAGATAGATGTCATGCGCGTGCGGAATCCGCGCGTCAGGTCCGACGAGGAACGATGGATAAAGCGTATCGAGGACGACGGGAAACGTGTTCAGCCCGATGCCCGTGAACGGGAAATCCTCGATCATGTCCCTGGCACGGTCCCAGATTTCCAGCCTGCCCAGCAGCGAGTTTCCGCCCGATGCCGAGCTGATCGCTTCGACCTTGAGGAAGAGCTCCGACACAGCCTGCGTGTCCACGCTGACGGCAACCGCTAGCGCTCCGACGGCGGCTAAAGCCAGGACCACGCCTGCAAGACGCCAGCGCCAGACAAAGAGACCGAGAACGGCGACTGACAGGCCGACCAGAGCCGAGCGGGAAACCGAGAGAGCTAGTACGCCAAGTCCCGTGACAATTACAGCAACCAAGAGGACTCTGTGCAGCAGCCTTATTCTGGCGCGCAGCAGCAGCGCCAGGGGAAGAGGCAGCAAGAACGCCAGCGTTCCGCCGACCTCGTTCGGGTGGAAGCCAGCGGTTGGGCCAACCGAGCTTTGAATACCCTTTATCAGCCTCGGGACCAGAGCATACGCGCGCTGGAACAAAGGGTATTTGCCGGCGTTCCACTCAGTGCCGACGAGGCCGAGCAAAGAGATGGCGGCGATGCAGGCGATCAAGATCGCGACGCCAAGCCAGACATGGCGCTGGGTGGAAACGTTGTCGACAACAGCATAGTAAACAAAAACGCCGAGGACAATGCCGTAGAACTTCGGCATGCTCAGTGAGAGGTCGACAGAGGGATAGAGGCTGGCGATGGTCGTGAGGAAGATGACAATTATGGGGAGGTCAAGAGAGGTGCGGACAAGCCATTTACGGCCCGTGAAGCCGCGCAGTATCCAGCCTGAGAATAGCAGGCCCAGGCCAACCCAGGGCAGGAACGAGCGGGGGAAGAGAAGGAGAGGGGTAGCGACAACGGCTAGCAGTAGCTCCGAAAGAGAAGGATGCAGAGGGATGGGAAGATTCTTATTCAACTTGGCGACACGTAACACTCACTGCCCAAAATAACGAATGAAACATTCCTCTAGTATTGCGTCCAATGGTCCGTTGCCAGCATCGCTAATGGACAATCGATTGGCATATCGTTCAGAGTCGAACCTTCTCCAATTCGGAGAAAAGCACTTCCTCAGCCTTGGCCGCATCGCGCAGGAACATGCGCACTGTCTCTTTGCTGTAGGGATGAACCAACATTCCCTCAAGCAGATTCGGAGTTACGGTCACAATGTGAGCTCCGGCGTCAAGCCACTCAATTACGTTGAGCACTTCACGGGTGGAGCCGACGATGATTTGTGCGTTCAAGCCGAACTGATCAAGCACCTTCCGCAGTTTTGTAATCTCTGTGATTACATTGTAGCCCATGTTATTTACTCGGCCGCCGAATATGGAAACGTAGCTTGCTCCGCTGAGCGCGGCAAGAAAGCACTGTTGAGCGCTCATCATAGCGGTAACGTTGACGCGAACATCGTATTCCGTTTCAAGTTCGTGCACAACTGCCAGGTTTTCCAATTCACCGTCAGGTCCGTGGATAGTTACCTTTACCACAATGTTATTCGCCCAATCTGCGAACATTCGGGCTTGATCGATCATCTGCTCCCGATCATTGGTAGTGAGTTCGACTGATAGCGGCAGTGGCGCTATCAAACCTGCGATCTCTTTCGATCTGGCCTCAATTGCCCGCATGCCCCCCCTAACACCATCCTTGAGAAGAATAGTGGGATTGGTTGTTACGCCTCTGATTATGCCCATTCGATAGAATCGCTCGATTTCCTCAAGGTTGCCCGTATCGACGAAGACTGGCATAGGTAGCTCCCTCCTTGTAGCTCAACTTAGTTGTCTTGCTTCGCGGTGCATCTGAAACGGCACCTTTGAGCGAAAATAGTGATAGAATGGTGTGTACGATGGCCTGCCAGGAAAGCGTGCACGAAGCAAATTGATCAGAGTCTAATCATGTGACAAGTCGCGAGGTCACGCATCTCTAGAGGCTCGAACCGATAAGCTCGGCGCACTGAACAATATCATCAGCCAATACATCAGGACGGATTCCAAACTCATCCATCATCTGACACATCTCGCATTTACGATTGCCCAAAAGTATGGTCGTGCATCCTGCCGTCTTGCCGGCAAGAATATCAGTCAGTCCATCGCCAACCATGAAAGACGCGCCCAAATCAATCCCCATATCAGCTGCAGCTCTCAATATCAGGCCAGGCCTTGGCTTGCGGCAATCGCACGTGACTCGGTATTCCTCCAGGAGAGCTTCGGGGTGATGCAAGCAGTAGTAAACCCCATCAAGTCGAGCACCATTTTCCGCGAGCAGGCGATGCATCTTGTCAGTGACACTTTCCAGGATTGCTGGGGTGTATTTTCCTTTGGCGATGCCTGGCTGATTGGAGACGACCACGCAAACAAAGCCCATTTCGTTTATCAACCTAATCGCCTTCGGTGCACCGGGCACGAGGTCGAACTGGTCCGTATTCTGGGGGGAGTCAAGCAGTCCGAAGTCGGGATTGTAGAGCATTCGGTTGATCACCCCGTCGCGATCGAGAAAAACAGCCCTCCGCAAAGATGAGGCACCCATTATCGCATCGACTCCCACTTCGTGTCGGATATCTGTATCGAGGGATGGGAAACCAGCAGGTGCCAGATCAGAGATTGGAAAGACTCAGTATGCGGCGTTATGGTCGCGCTGCTAACAGTAGGGATGACCACGCATTCGTTCGCTACTTGCGCCGTGTATCCACCGTCACGACCTACAATCCCGCACACGACAGAGTCAACCTCTCTTGCGTATTCCAGCGCCCGCACCAAGTTGGCGCTGACGTTATGATGCAAGTCGCCACCTCCCACGGAAAAAACGAACACCATATCTTTGGCGCTCAAACGACTCCCCTTCAGCCAGCTGATAAAGACAGACTCCCAGCCATCATCATTCGTGCGCGCGGTGAGCTCAGATACATTGTCGGTCGGAGTATAAGCCTCCATGCCAGCTATTTTTCGGAAATCGTTCACCGCGTGCGAAGCGTGGCCAGCGCCACCACCAACCCCCAAGAAAAACAAACGGCCACCGCGCTCACGCAAAGCCACCAGAAGTCCCACCATTCGGTCAATGGCAGAAACGTCCAACGCGTTCAGTATTTGAGATGCTTGATCCAGATAAGTCCTCGTATAGGACATTGCTTTTCTCCTGACAACCTAGCCACGCTTGCCGACATAATTAGAAAGCAACAGGCTGGCTTTTTGTCCGTGCCTTCTGTGCCCTCCAACCTGTCACCCTTAGAAATTTACGAGAACCTTAGCTCCCTCAAAGTCGAAGTCGTAAGGCATCTCCCGTAAGCCCTCAGAGCCCAGAGCTTCTCTCAGCCGGAGCTTGTGGCTGTTTGGACAGTAGAACATGAAGAAGCCACCCCCGCCGGCGCCCATAATCTTGCCCCCAAGTGCACCGTTTTCCCTGGCTATCCCATACCACCTGTCAATATCGCGATCACTAATCTTTTCAGAACGACGCTTCTTGTTTTCCCAGTGTTCGGCAAGCAGAAGCCCGAAACGCTCAAGATCACCCTGTTCCAGCGCCTCTTTAATCCTGTACCCCAGATCTTTGGTACGATGCAAGCTGTCGACGACGGTGTCACGCCCACCCAACGTATCCTGATTCTGCTCTTCCAAGATTTCGCGGCTAGAGCGGGCAACACCTGTATAGAAAAGCAGAACGTTGCTTCGAAACTCCTCCAAAGTCGTGATCGACACGTCAAGTGGACTGACCTGCACTTGGCCATCAGTATCGATGTCCAAACAGGTTATGCCTCCGAAAGCAGCCAGGTAATGGTCGTGCTTCCCGACAGGATGACCGGCCAGGTTCATTTCAATGTGGCAGGCGTGTTCGGCCAGCACCTGATGTCGTACTTTCTCGCGTTTAAGTTCGAACAGGGCGGTCAACACTGCGACGAGATAGGTGCCTGAGGAGCCCAGGCCGGTCCCCGCAGGAACGTCAGCCATCGAGACTATCTCCAGGCTTCCATTGAAGTTGAGCCACTGGAGCGCAGGGCGGATGAGATCATGCTGGACCTCGTCGGGTGAAGTAACCTGTTCGTATCTGGAGTACTTGACCCGTATGAGATCGTCGGCCGCAGGTCTGTTAACATACACGTACAGGTACTTATTGATAGCAGCGCTCAGAATAAATCCGCCATACAAGGAGTAGTAAGATGGCAGATCGGTACCGCCGCCGCCAAGCGAAATGCGAAACGGAGCACGTGCCAGAATCATTCCTGCCTCCTTAGTTCCCGCACCCGCAACAGATCGTCGGGAGTATCGATCCACCATAGGCTCTCACCTTCTGACAATCGATAACCATATATAGCAGCACCTTCCTGCAAAAGGGTTGGAAATACGTCACGGCCAAAATCTGGATTGCCGCGATCAGGTATTGCCTCCAGCACCTCAGGCTCCAGAACGAAGATGCCTGCGCTGACCCAGTGTGAGAAAACCTCGTCGGGTTTTGGTTTTTCCAAGAAACGAGTGATGCGATCCTCCTCATCGAGGTCAACGATTCCGCTACCCGTTGGATCCTCCCTTTGGAAGAGAGCAATCGTGGCCAATCCGCCTCTGGACCTGTGGAAAGTGTACAGACGCCGCAGGTCGCAGGTGCTGAGGTTATCGCCGTACCAGACGAAGAACGGGCCATCAAAGAACCAGGCCGCGTTCTTGACGCCTCCAGCCGTCCCAAGAGCCTCTGTCTCCAGTGAATAGGTGATCTTCACCCCCAACCTGCTCCCATCACCAAAGTGCTTGGTTACTATCTTGGGAAGGTGAGACACGTTGATCAAAAGGTCGACAACACCATACTGCTGCAACCTTTGAATCGTATGTGCAAGGACGGGCTTACCCCAGATAGGCATCATGCACTTCGGGACCTGCTCAGTGTGAGGTCTCAGGCGAGTACCCTTGCCAGCGGCCAGGATCATGGCTTTCCTGGGCAGGCTGCGACCGGCATCTCGCTCACCGATTGAACAGCTAGAGTTCAAAGCCTTACCACTTGTCCAGTGCGGGAAGACTCGTACACAGCGTAAACCATCCTGATCGCCTGCAAGCCATCATTGGCATTGGTTAATGGCTCTCGACCCTCACGAATCGCAGTCACAAACTCCTGCCATTCAGCTGCCCAGGAGATATCAGGGCCAGGGAAATCGAATACCTGTTCATCCGGCGGGCCTGACTCAGGTCGCCGGCATCCCCAGATCAATCGCTCTGGACCGTAGCTCCCTCCAAGCCCCTCGACGGTCAGATACCCATCCTGTCCGAATACCTCATATGAGAAAAGGTTCTTCCACTGGGTCCAACTTGCGTGAAGAGAAGCTGTCTGCCCTGTAGAGGTGCGGAACAGTGCGAACGCATTGTCCTCAGCGCGACTGCCAGCCAACAGCGGATGTTCATTTCGTCCAGCAGGGAAACAGCCGAGTTTCCAGTAATTTGTGCCCGTAAAGCCGAAGGCTTCAGCGAAATCCCCAAGGAACCAACGGAAGAGGTCAACAGCGTGAATCCCTTGATCAAGTAATTCGCCGCCGCCGGCTATTTGCGGATCGGCCCGCCATTCCTTATCATAGCCAGGCCGGCCACCGTGCCCATAGCGACAGCGCACAAACAGGACATCCCCGATGACCCCTTGAGCGAAAAGTTCATGGGCCTTCCACACGGCAGGGTGGTGGCGGTGGTTGAAGCCTATGCGGACAGTTGGCCGAGAATCAGGACCGCAGTGAGTTGTGTCCTGAGCACGGGCCGTAGCAGCGGTTTGAATAGACCTCCCCGCAGCCTGCAGTATGGACAGGGCCTCCTTTGGGCTGCGAGCCGCGGGCTTCTCAACTAGGACGTGCTTTCCGCATTGCAGGGCAGCAACCGATATTGGGGTCAACCAATCATTGGAAGTGGAGACGACGACGATGTCTACATCGTCTCTCTCGACGACCTCTTGCCAGTTGCTAGTGGCAAAGCACCCCATCTCATCACCCACCGCTTCGGCACGACTCTCATCAACGTCGGCCACAATCACTAGCTCGTCGGTAACAGACCGGTGCACGATCTCAGCCCGCCGGCGACCAATAAGCCCGCAACCGATGACCGCCACTCGAACAGGCTTGACTACTGATCGCCCTGACGCCACTATTATCTCCCTTTCACCAATGGCTCCAGGAATTCATTGCCGATTACCCCGGCCTTGCAGCTTGTTCAAAAATGGCCGCAGAGTGAAGTCGTCAATTCGCCTTACCTCAAGCCACGGAGCTGACATCAGCTCGTCAATCCGGCTGCTGTTCCAGTCCTGCCAACCGTCATACAGCGCAGATATTACCTTGCCCGTCAGACCATCAGACTCGTCGGAAGCCAAATATACTACCAGGGCTGAGGCCAATTCAGGTGGAGTACCACCTGTCTCGATTTGTAGTCGTGCTTGAGACAGAGCCTTCTCGCCAGCAGACGCACCTGCCGATAGAACTTCGTCTAACATTCGAGTGTTCACCGCGCCGGGCGCAACGGCGTTCACACGAATGTTGTAGCCTATCACCTCTTCCGCTAGCGTTTCAGTAAGACGCACCACTGCTGCCTTTGAGGCAGCATACGCAGAAAAATGCGGACGATGGGCAGTAGCTCCACCGCCAGAGAGGTTGATTATCGTGCCGCAGCGTTGTTGGATCATATAGGGCACCGCCGCTTTGCAGCAATGAAACGTACCAATCAGATTGACTCGGATCGTTCTTACCCACTCGTCCACATCGTTTTGAACGAGTGGTCCGATCGGCCCTTGTACCCCTGCGTTATTCACCAGGATGTGAATACCACCGTACTGAACGAACGCGAGAGCTATCAAATCTCGCGCCGATTTCCAATTCGACACGTCCGCTGCGACTGCAAAAGCCTGGCAGCCCATAGATCGGAGTGCAGCAGCCGTTTCCTCGACTTCGTGAAGCGTTCGAGATGCAACAACAAGGCGGGCTTGCTCGCCACCAATAGCGAGAGCAATCGCGCGACCGATCCCACGACCTGCGCCAGTGACAATAGCCACTTTACCGGCAAGTTTGCCGACGCCATCCTCCACTATGCGTTCCTCCATCATCGACTGTCGTCACCTCCTGGCGCTATCATGCGCAATCATCCTGCCCTAACCCTTCGTACTACTCCCAGCTCTCGCATCACCCGCTCAGCCTCCTCCAGATACTCCTTCGTCCCTCTCTGCTCCCGCATCCACGCCACGTACTCGGTCACGTTCTGCTCCACCGTGATAATGGGTTCCCACCCCAGCGCACGCAACTCTGAGATATCCGAAACAGTGTGCCGAGTATCCCCTACGCGGAACTCCCCTGGCACTTCAGGCTCCAACTCGCTGGCAAAAGACTCCAACATAATGCGCGCAAAATCTGAGACCGAGACTGCCCGTCCGCCACCCACGTTAAACACCTTGAAGTCAGCACGAGAGTCCTCCAACACAAGTAGATTTGCCCTGGCCACATCTTGGACGTTCACGTAGTCCCTCAGTTGCCGACCGTCCTCGTAGATAACAGGAGGAAGGCCATGTAGGATGCGCAAGGCGAAGCGGCGGGCGATGCCCGAGTAGGCATTGAAGAAGGAGTTTCGCGGCCCCTGAACATACGTATAACGCATACAGACAGTCGGGATGCTGTATCGGCGGCCTAGCCGGTCGGCCAACAACTCGATGGCGTACTTTGAGATGCCGTACGTTGTACCCGGACTTATCGTGTCCTCGTCGATCAGTAGCGGCCGCATATACTCGCCACACGCAGGGCAGTGCATTTCCCAGTCTCCGTGAAGAAGGTGATCGATAGTCCTGGCCCTTGGAACGTGAATAGCGTGCGGTGGCAGATCGGATGAAGAATATCGTTTACCTGGATAACACAGCAAGTGATGTGCAGTATGGGTGAGCTGTTCTTCAATAGAAGGTGGAATTATGCCGCCAGCGCACGAAGGGCATAGATAGCATCCCTCTCCGCAGACTGCCTGGGACGAAGCGAAGACAATCTTCCGCACAGGATACCGCCTCCGGTCGGAGACGATCAACTCAAAAAGCAGCGCTGTACTTTCGGTATTGGTCTGAATGAAGCGGCTGAAGTCCGGCATGTAATCCTGATAGGCAGCCAGATGGAAGACAGCTTCCATTCCCTCCAATGCTCGCGACATATCTTCTCTGTCAGCCACATCACCTTGGACAAACTCAGCCTCACCCGGCACCCATTCCGGCTTGCCGCGAGGGTGCACTCGCGGCTGAAGGCTATCGATGATACGCACTTCATGTCCGTGCTCCAACGCCAGGTCTACCGTGTGAGAACCGATGAGGCCGGCTCCGCCTGTGACTAAAACCTTCATCTATCTTGTCTTCCTTGTCCCTTAGACTAATAGGCCCCTTTTGAGAAAAGCATCACAGGTAAGGTCTTGAGCATGATTATTATGTCTAGCAACATCGACCTCGTCGAGATGTACTCAAGATCTATCTTCACCATTTCATCGAAGGGGACCTCACTCCGTTTGGTAACTTGGTACAAGCCGGTAATCCCTGGCAGCACCGCGAGCCGCTGTTTGTGCCATACGTTGTAGTGAACGAATTCGCTCTTCATTGGGGCTCGCGGTCCCACTATACTCATCTCGCCTTTCAATACATTGAGAAACTGAGGCACTTCGTCCAGCCCTGTGCGACGCAATACGCGCCCCAAAGGTGTGACCCGGCTGTCGTTGATCACCTTGTATACCTTCTTCTCCCGTCCCATCCTGTCCCTAACAATTGCGAAAGGCTCATTGTTATTCACGTATTTGTCCAGGAACTCTTCGTGAACCTTCTGGTTGCTGTCAACAAACATCGTGCGGAATTTGTAGACGCAATAGGGCACCTCATTCTTGCCAATGGCCTCTGCCGTGAAGAACACTGGACCATCTGAAGTGAGCTTTACTAGCACAGCGATCAGGACCCAGACTGGAGCCAGTAATATAAGTGCAAGAACAGAAATGCAGAGGTCCATTATGCTCTTGCCCGCATCGTAGAAGGGTCTAGTCGCCAACCGGTGCGCTGGCAAAGGAGGTTCTCTCGTCTCGCGCATGGCTGAACTATGTTGGCTTTCCACTGGCGTTCGGATTATGTTGTCTGGTATCTCGGCTTACAAAGCGTCGCCACCTGTCCACAGGTGCCGAATGCGAAACCGAAAACAGAAAGAGGATCAGGTTGTTTATCGTCGTGTCCAGTCGAGGGTCAAAGTCGTGCCGCTGCCACCGCCTGCGATATTGCTTCCCTAGGTACGTCCCTACGAACGACGGGAAAGGCAGGCCCTTGTACGCTGTACGCAGACGGTTTCGGAGTCGCGTTCCGTCGACGAACTTCGAGCTCACCAGCAAGCTCCTGACGAGATCGATGTGATCCTGGATCCACGGCGTCTTTAGATGCTGGCGGTTGAAGGACGCCCATTCTACCACGGATTTGGGTGGCTCGAAGCCATGGTTGATTGCCAAATCATAAAGCTCGGTCCCTGGATAGGGGACGAACACGTAAAAGCCTGAGACCTGAGCCCGCGGGTTGTCTTCCATGAGGCGGACGGCCAGATCCACACTGTCCATTATGTCAACTCGCGTCTCAGTCGGAAATCCCATCATAAAGTTATACAAAGGAATAATCCCTGTCCTAGCGAGCTTGCGATTTGCGTCAATGAAATCTTCGACTGTCTCCCCTTTGTTGATCATCTTCAGAATACGTGCCGAGCCGGACTCTATACCAGGCTGGACTGCGCTCATCCCGCAGCGCTCTAGCTTTGGCAGGTCCACGGCAGCCAGTCTGTCCATTCGAGCTTGGGTCCACCACTGAAACCTGCCACTTATAAGCTCGGCTAGTCTCTCGGCTCTTCTCTTATCCACAAAGAATTCCTCGTCGTGGAAAGTGACGGCGTCGAGCTTGTAGCGGTCCACTAGATTCGAGACGCGCTCGTAGGCAAGCTCCGGGCGCATTGCGCGCCACTGTCGCTTGCTCAGCCTAGGATTGCAACAGAACGAACATCGCCACGGGCATCCTCGGCTCGATAGAAACAATAGGCTCCGGGCATTGTCGTCTTCAAACCGACCCTGGCTGCCAACGTATTCCTCGATGGGAACTAAGTCATAAGGAAGTTCCGGCAGTTCGTTTAGGTCAACGGGTAATTCTGGTTCCGTGCGAATGATCTCTCCATTCTTCTTGAAGGCCAGCCCCTTAACCTCCTGCAAATCCCTGCGTTCGGCCAGGGCGTTTACGAGGTTGCGAAAAGTGACCTCACCCTCACCAACGCAAACGATATCGACATATTCACTCTCAAGGGTCTGCTCAGATAGTAGCGATGGATGCACGCCCCCCCACACAACTTTGGTATTGCTTCCAGACTCTTTGATCATTCTCGATGCTTCGAGCGCGTATGCCAATTGTGGCCCAGTCATCGAGGAGATGCCGACGCAAAGGGGATCGCATTTCAGTTCAGCTAGAAGCGCTTGTTCCCAGTTCTGGTCCATCCGCTGGTCGATGATCTTCACACTGTAATCGCCAACAACAGTGGAGGCGACTGCCAACAATGACACAGGAATATCGATCGAAAGGCCCTTGATCGCGAAGCCCGTTGTTGGGAATACGAGCACTACATCTGCCATTGAGCAACCCCAGGATGACTTAAAACCAGACTAACGTCCACCTATTGTCCTCCTTGATCAAGATGCGTGGATACCGACCCGTCTCGGAAGGCTACTATCGTGGGCCTGTCCCCAATGATATCGTTTCGTTTCCGAGATAATGCTGCCAGAAGGAAGATCCTGGTAGTCTTCATTAGTAGGCCAGCCCCAATGCCGAGGTAGATAGCCACATTGACAGCGAACGGGTACGAGGAGGCAATACTCTTGCGGTGGAAGAGAAAAGCTGACTTGTGCCACTCGTACGCAATGCGTGCTGGGTGAACTGCAGTTCCTCCCGCCCGATAGTGCACCACTGCAGCCTGAGGATTGTAAACCACCTTCCAGCCAGCCTTCTTGGCTCGGAAGCACCAGTCCTCCTCCTCGGCATACATGAAGAAGCGCTCGTCCAGTAGTCCGATATCACGAATAGTCTCCTGTCTGATCATCAGGAAGGCGCCCATTACTGAATCAACGTCTGCCATCTGGTCTTCGTCCAAATACGACAGATAATACTTCCCAAACCGGCGGCTCCTTGGGAACAGGGAGGAAAGGCCTGTGGCCTTGTAGAAGTAGATCGATGGAGTTTTGAACGACCGTTTGCAGGGAGCATCCAGCCTGCCATTTGGGAGAACCACTTTCGGCCCACAGATCCCCACTTCAGGATGTCGGTCCATGAACTCGACAACGGTTCGTACCCCCTGGGCCTGTACGTAAGTATCCGGATTCAGGAGCAAGATATATCGGCCCCGAGCCTTCCGGAGAGAAAGGTTGTTCGCCTTAGCAAAACCGAGGTTCTCATCTCTTAAGGTGATTTCAACCTCCGGGAACAGGGTGCGGATTGCATTTGGAGTACCGTCGGATGAGTTGTTGTCCACTAGAAACGCCTCAAGCACCAGTCCCTGGCTAGCTGAATACAAAGAAGACAGGGCACTAACCAGCAGTTCCCGCTGGTTGCGGCTGACAATCACCGCAGAGACGTCAGGTCTCGCTGGCTCTGTACCTAGCATTCCTGCAAATATTCCCTCCCCCTCAAAGTTCTTCCTGTGGTTCTCTCCTGCCTGTCTGCAGACGACTTTGCGTTTCAGTGGCCACGACCTTGATAGCCTTCTTTGCAAAGAAGCCCAAATCCTTGGGACTAACGTTGCCCGACTTAAGCAAGAGCCAGGCTTTGCGCGCCATTCCGCGAGTTTTCAATCGCGCCTGCTCGGCTTCCGAGATGCCTGGCCACCGCATCACGAACCAGTCACTACTAATCCACGCATCCCAGTTATCGGTCAGCTCCTGCTTGATGAGCCCGTGCCGTCGGGCGATGTTGTATAACTTGCTACCTGGGTAGGGAGTGGTAATTGACCAATTGACGTGATCGAGCAACTTGCGGCTCAAGAGGGAGTCCGCGAAGTCAAGAGTACGTTGGCTCATCGCCGTGTCCTCAAAGCGCAGTTGGCCGTCTTCCTCCCAAACGTTATATATCATGAAAAGCCCCATGACCTTGATGTCATACTTGTGCAGGAGCTTACACGCAGCAACCACTTGGTCCAGCGTAATCTTCTTCTGAATGCCCTTCAGGGTTTCATTGTTGCCGCTTTCGATGCCCAAGTGCACATACCAGCAACCTGATTCAGCCATTCGTCGCACCAATTCTTCAGGAAGAGGATGTGCTCGCAGCTGCGCCTTCCAGGGGATATCCAGCTTCCGTCGCTTCAGTTCCTCACAAATGCCGATTGCGTTATCCAGGGAGGCATTGAACTCATCGCAGTCGTCCATGTATTCCCTTATCCCCTGGGCATCCATCATTTGTTCGATTTCGTCCACCACATTCCGCGGCGACCTGACACGAATCCATGGTTTGGAGGTCTTCCAGACGGGGCTTGCACAAAAGGTGCAGTAGAACGGACAGCCACGAGTGCTAATCATCTTGGTCTCTGGCAACCGCTTGTGCACGTACCATCCAGAGTATTCGCGCATATCTATGAGGTCACGGGCAGGAAAGGGGATCGAGTCCAGGTCACGGATCACCGAACGGGGCATGGTTCGCGCAATCCGCCCATCCTCTCGATACGCTATCCCGTTTACCTGCCGAATTATCGCAGGGGAAAACCGACCCTTAACTTCAATGAAGGCGGCCAGCAACTCCGCCAGTGTCTCCTCGCCCTCGCCCATAACGGCCAAATCGGCTGCAGAGCGGAGCAACAGATCCTCAGGGATGGCGGTAACGTGCGGGCCGCCGGCGATCACCAGCAGTTGAGGTCGCTCTGCCTTGACCTCGTTGATCAGTTTGTAACTGCCCAATGCCGTTGTAGTATAGAACGACAGGCCGAGGATGTCGGGCTGGAAATCTCTCACCCTCCGCAAGGTATGGTTATAGCCGCATCTGACGCCGTCAACCACGTCGATGTCAACGAAGCTGAATTCCCGCCGCAAGTATGCCGCGAGATAGAGTATTCCCAAGGGGGGGCTAATCTGCTCACCGAGTTCCCCGAACCGTGGTGGCTTAGCAGGTGGCCCGAAAACGAGCTGAACGCGAACTGATCTCATCTTAAACTCCGTAACGAACCAGATGTCCAAAGACCTGGCGGCCTATGACACGCTCGATTAATCCGAGTGAGAATCCGATTATCTTTGCGATATCACAGGTGGCCAGGAAGATAGGGATCAGGACCGCGGCTGCCAAAGGTCTGGCAGGCCCGCGGTCCAGTCCGACGAACACAGGGATCCTCTTATACGGCCTCACAAGATACGCCGCTGCAGCTATCGTCAGAGCCAGCCAACCCACAGGAAAAGCTGAGCTTGCCGCCGCTACAGCGACCCCCGCCAGGTACGCCGCAGACCGAACGCCATAGACTTGGGCAGCTCGCAAAACAAGACCCTCACCGCGTCCGTATCGAAGATACTTCCAGAACAAAGCACCCAGGCTGTGGCTCAGACGCTTGTAGACAACAGCGTCCTCGGCATACACAAGACGACGCCCGGACCTAGCTAACCGGCTAAAGAACGCCGAGTCCTCAGAGAAGTGGAGGTCCTCTGGAAATCCCCCAACTTCTTTCCACGCAGCTTTGCGCAATGCAAGAGATCTTGCGCTCGGTATGCTACTAGAAGGGAGCGTGTGCCCTCTGAGCTCTTCCGGCGTCTTGAAAGTGGCAGCTGCCAATGCCTCATCAAAAAGGCTCTTCCTGTCGGGGCCATAGTAGCCGGCCGCTACGTCGATAGAGGGGTCGCCTTCGAGACGTGCCACGATGTTGGCCAACCAGTTTCTATCCAGCACGCATCCGCCATCGGTGCAAGCTATCAACTCGCCCTTGCTGCACGCCATAGCCAAGTTTCTCCCCTTAGAGATAAGGTTCCCTCCGGGAGCGGTTGTGTCGTCCAAAATGAGAACCGTTACGGGCACAGGAGACATACGTTTGAACCTATTAAGAGCTCTTCTGGTGCCGTCCGTCGAGCGGTCATCCACAAAGAGGATCTCGTCGGGCATCCTTGTTTGCGCCAGAACTGAGTCTAATAGACTAGGAAGGCTATTCTCTTCGTTGTGAAAGACTGCGACAAGAGAGACCTTGCACGGCACGAGGTGGCTCACAATGTTAGTCTCTGTAAAGCAGACAGCATCTATTGCAGGCAGGAAACTTACCGAGACGCTTGAGCGTCCGTCTGAAATGAATGAAACGGGGTCCGTTCCAGATACGAAGGAAACTTTCTTCCCGCACATTTCCCGCTATAAAGTCCAGGCAAGGGCTGACTGAGCCATCAGGAAGGATCAATACCTCCCTCCACGGCACTAAGCACCTGGACTTAGGACTGAAGCTGAAGTCGGTATAGTACCTTCGAAGTTCCTCCGGCGTAAAGTCGATGAGAAACTCGACTGGCACTCGGTGATTACCTGTCTTGATCAACGAGATCTGCTCTGCCAGATCGTCCAACCCTACGCGAGACGAAACATCTCGTGCGAACCCCCTCAATGAGTTGGAGGTGATACCAAAGGCCTCCATGAAGACAGCATTGTGACGTCGCAGGAGTTCCTCGTTGACGAACATCACGTGGTAGAAGTTCACAAGGTCCAGTTGCAAGCCCTCAAGCCCCTTTACAAAATCGTTCAGGTGCCGAAAGTTCATATCTGAGATAGTGTAGAGAACCTTCAGTCGTGGTACCGCACTGTGCTTCCTACGTTTGTATTCAGCGGTAGCGACGATGCCAGCGATCGCCTTGTCATACGTACCCTGTACGCCCCGAATAGAATCGTGCACCTCTCTTGGACCGTCCAAGGAAATCGTGATCTCATCAACCTTTAGGTCAACCAACTGTCGAAAATGGGCGCCGAGAAGAACTCCATTGGTTATGATCGATGTGGGAATGTTCCTGTCACGAAGGCATTGCAAAACCTCATGGGTCCTGCCGTGGAATAACGGTTCTCCACCAAACAGTGTCACCTTTGGCTTAAAGGAAGCTAAATCGTCAACCAGGGTCCGAATCTCTTTCTGACTCAACTCCTCCTGAGTGGAGCGAGTGGAGACGGGTGTCCCCTCCCTCCTGGATCCGTTTTCGCCCCACAGGTCGCACATCTTGCAGCGTAGGTTGCAGCGGTAGGTCATAAACAGGCAGACCGAGGCTGGCGGAATACTCCTTCCGTTTCCTAGCCAGTAGGAGTGCTGGCGCATAGCCTTCCCCGAGATCGCACCTAGAGACCGCCGTGGGCTAAGGGCCGCTCGTCGTATCTTGTTCAGTGCCGATCCCACAGTCATTGCTGTTGCTCCAGGTGTTGCCCACGGTACATGAAATGGCGAAGCTCGAGCACCACCATTTGGAAAGGTCGATAGGGAGCGAGCAGACGCATCGAACGGTTGATCAGCGAGTTTCGCCGAAGGTATCGCAATATCTTCTTGTGCCAGGGCAAATCCAGCGCATCCTCAACCGCTCTACGAAGGTAGACGTAGTCTACCCCTTTGATCTTGGGGACAAACAGACTTCTGTTGTACTTGGCATAGGTGTCGACGAGGGAAAGGTCTCTTTCCCGACAATATTCGTAGAGGTCGCTACCTGGTAGCGGAGTGAAGAAAGAATAACTTCTCCGCTCTGGATTGATCTTCTTGATCATCTGCACAGTTTGATACGCTTCCGCATTCGTTTCAGTGGGAACCCCGAACATATAGTTGGCAAAGATACGTATCCTATATCGACGACAAATTTCGGCGGCCCGGTAGTTTTGCTCCACCGACACCCCTTTTCTCAAGAACCTCAATACGCGATCGCTGCCGCTTTCGAACCCGATGCTCAGGCCTCGCAATCCCGCTTCACTCAGCGTTCTGATCGTTTCCTCCTCGTTACAGATGAAGTCCGCGCGGCTCTGGGCAAAGAAAGGTTGTGTAAAGCCGAGTGCCTTGTATTGCTGGGCGAATTCCTGCGCCCAATGCTTATCTTGCGTCATAGTATCGTCGTGTATCATTAGGCTGTTGAAGTGGTACTTCTCTCGGAGTTGAAGTAGTTCCGACATTACGTTTTCCACGCTTCTCTGCCTCAAGTGTCGCCCAAACAGCTTTCGTTCTGCCGGCTGGCAGAAGCTGCAGTTATACCTGCAGCCTCGACCAGCGATAATAGTGACGAACGGGGGTTCAAATTCGAAAACCTCGGGCAAGAATGGCGTGCGGAGTTCGGCTTCGTAGTCGAACAACTCACGGTCAATGAACGGAAGCTCATCTAGATCCGGGGGTTCGCCAACGATAACTTGCTCAACCGGCTTTCCGTCCTTGAGGTCCGCAAGGAGCCTGCCCAGACTTATTTCACCTTCCCCAACCACTACGTGGTCAACGTCTCTTTCCTTCTGAAGTTCTTCAGTGGACACAGTAGGGTGGACTCCCCCCACTACTGTGACTACATAAGGGAGAACTCGTTTACTAATAGACAGGCATCTCATCACCGTATCGCAGTCCAGACTCATTACCGTGGCAGCCACTATGTCAGGCTTGCGACTGCGCAACTCCCTTTCGAAGTGAGACCAATTTCGCAGCTTGCGCATGTCTATGAGTTCCACTTCGAAGCCAGACCGCTTAAGCGACGCACTTAGAGAGCATAGGCCGTGATGTATGTGACTTGCAGGGAAACCGAACGCCGCGTTTCCGAAGCTGTTGAACCCGACCTCTGAGATGCTAGGGAAGATAAGACAGATATTCATTTCGGACTATCTCCTCCAATTCGATAATGCAGTGGACGCTTATGTGTCCCCACCGCATTTGGGCGCTTCCAGTCCGGCATTGAGCTCGCTAGCACCATTCCCGCTCCTGATACCGCTCGGCCAGCTTAAGAACCGGCGACATGAGGATCCCCTCCAAGCGAGGACTGACGCGATAAGTACTCCTACTTACCAACACCACCGTGTAGAGCATCGCCCATAATATCCTAAGAAGCAGCGCGTTCTTGGTCAGCCGCCGAGCGTAGTGAAGCAGCCTGATATTGCCCACTGTGCATCCCGCTTTTCGGATTGCTTTCTTCATTGCTGGGGAATAGTCGAAAAAGTTGTTGTCAAGATTATGGAAAACAAAGAAGACACGCTCGAAGAAAGGCACCGTGGCCCTCTCGGATGGTTTCGTCGGTAGACGTCTCTTAAGCCACCATCCTTGGAAGCGGTATTCATCCTTGTATTCCTCATAAAGGGCGGTACCCGGTGTTGGTTCCAAAATGCCACCAGCGGGGATCATTTCCACGAAAAGCTCGATCTTCTTTATGAAGTGAATGGTTTGCTCGATGTGCTCGGGAGTTTCCCACGGAAAGCCATACATGAAGTTAGCTTGACAGGGTATACCGGCGTCGTATGTCATCTTCAGGGCGGCCTCAGCCTGCTCCACGGTGTACCCCCGCCTGGCACGGCGAAGCGTTTCGGCGCTGCCACTCTCCACACCATAGTTGATTCCCACACACCCGGCTCGCTTCATTTTCGCCAGTAACTCGGCGTCCACGGTATTCAGGCGGGCGATGCACTTCCAGTTAATCTTGAGCTTCTTTTCAAGGATCGTGTCGCAGAACTCGATGACCCGCCGTTTGTTCACAGTGAACAAGTCATCGACGAAATTAAAGCTCCGCATGCCGTATGTCTCCATCAAGGACTCCATCTCCATCAGAACACTAGCAGCACTTCGCATTCGAACCGCGGTGCCGAAGACAGGCTTCGAGCAATACGTGCAACCGAACGGACAACCCCTGCTGCTGATCAAAGTGCGAAACTTGTTGATTTCTGGCGCAGCCTTGACGTAGTGCTCTCTCACAAAGAGGTGCTTGGCTGGAAAAGGCAATGCATTTAGGTCTTGAATGAGGGTGCGCGACGGGTTGTGCCGTATCTTCCCGTCGGCTCGATAACTGAGACCCGCGATGTCCTCAAGTCTTGCGTCTCCTTGAAGCCATCTAACTAGGTCCTGGATGGCGTACTCCCCCTCGCCACGCACTACTATATCAGCGTGGTGGTTCAGAGCCTCCTCCGGCAGTTGCGTCGGGTGAGGACCGCCGGCCACGATTGGCACATCCACGGCACGATGCAGCTCGCCGATGAGTTGGTAAGAGTATTGCGCCCAGGGGATCATAATGCCAATGCCTATGAGATCGGGGCGCAAGGCGACACACTCAACGACAAGCTCACGCAAAGTATATGAGGCATACGGCGCACTAGCATCTAAGATGCGGACCTCGCACCCAACTTGCTCGAGCATGGCCCCAAGATAGGCTAGTCCCAACGGCGGGGTATAGTTTACAGTAGGGGCATGAGACTGAAGAAGCATCACCTTTGTCATGAACTTCTGCTCCTCTCTAGGCATCCATTGTCAGACCACCGGTTGGACCAGGATTCCTACCCCAGGGACCATTCTTCGACCCGCTCATCGGCACCTGTTGCGCGGCCTCCGATTAGTTTCTCGTAACACCGCTCTAAGGCAGCGAAAGCCACATCGGTGCGATATACCTCAGCTGCCTTACGAGCTCGCTCACCGAGGCGACGCCGCAGATCAACGTCGCGAAGCAGCAGAACCACTTGACGCGCAAACTCTTCCTCAGTAGCCGCCACCAACACGTCGTCTCCTGGAATCGCCTTGATACCCTCCAATCCCAGTGGAGTGGTAACTACCGGCCTGCCCGTCGCCATTGCCTCCAGCACCTTGCCTCTAATTCCACCACCCACCCTCACTGGACAAACGAAGATAGCTCCTCTGGCAAGCCACTCTCGCACTCCATCTGGGAACTCCACGAGGCCTGTGGCCACTGCATCGCCCTTCTTCAGCCACTTGTCAAACGACGAAGGCAAGTCTGGCCCCACGAGATATAGTTTAGCCTCAGGAACCACCTGCCGAACGCGGGGAAGGATAGATCGACACAGCCAATTCGCAGCATCAATGTTAGCCCGATTCTGGTAGTTTCCAACGAAAATGACAGTGCCCGGCTCCTCCTCCACGTCCTCCAGAGGAAAGAACGACTCAGTCCCTGTGCTGCCCGGGCTCACTTCAATGGGCACGTGAGGCAACAGCCTGGAGAGAACTTGTCGCTCCTGCTCCGTCACAGTAAAGACATGGTCGAATTTCTGAAACATCGCCAGTTCGTAGCGACGCCACTTCGCCACCTTTACAGCTAATCTGAGCTTTCCCAAAGGGGTGGCAAATGGTATCTGCGAGCCCCAATGTCGGAAAAGGGGCTCGTCGGCAGTAACAACAGCAGGGCATTGCAGTGCTGGGCGGAATGGCAGCATATAGCTATAATACACGTGTGCGACGTCGATTTTTTCCTCTCTTACAAGCCGAGACACAGCAGATTTCATTTCGGGCGCCCCATAAACCATTAACTCGTTAGGCATCAAGGAAGTTACAAAGTTCCAGTAGCGGCCCACCCGTCCTGGACCGTGCTGCAACGGGAGCACCACCATCTGTTGACAAATCTGCCGAACTGGCTCAGCATATGGCAAAAACTTCTTTTCCGTGTCCGAGCAGAAGCAGGCAACAAACACCTGGTGCCGATCAGAAAGGTACCTGACTAGTTTGTACACTCGTATCAGGCCCGCGTTAGCAGGTTTTGCATGCACTAGGAATGGGTACAGAATCAGAATTCGCATGCGGCTACTCAACCGATTTGGCGCACAGCTGATTTCTGCAAGATACGGGGAGTCCTTTCCGCTATGGCCCCTGTGTTTCTGCATCCAGGCTGCCGAGTGCCATAAACGTCATCGTTGCTTGAGACCGCAAATTCGGTAGTAGTCCAGATTCCCAAGGGTGGCGATCTTGGTCAGTTTTTGAACAACGTCCCATTGTATAAACGTGTGAGCTAGCTCACAACCCGACCAGCATCCGCTGTGAGCGCATTTCCTCACGCGCTGCCGCACCACCCCAGCATGCGCCGAGTTCCAAATGGTGTCGAAAGGCTTATCGCTCACATTTCCCATCACTCGTTCAGGATTTGTCGCCATAGTCTGGCAGGGATGTACAGAGCCATCGAAACTGATATAGACCGAGGCGAAACCAGCGAAGCAATGCAATGGGCGCCTTTCGGGGCGCGTGAGCCACTGGCGCATACCATATACATTGTTTGAGTCACAGAGCCGCAAAAGCTCCTGAATCTGCTCTGAAGTGTACCCGTGATATCCATAACCCGCGTTTTCATTGCGAAAGAAAGGTCCTACCTGTAATACACACCAGTCGAACGGTACTCCCTGATCTGCCAGGTGTCGACTGAATTCTTCGATGTAGTCCACGTTTTTCGGCTGCACTACTGCGGCAGTAAGTACTTCCAGTTGAGGATGGTCCCTGCGTAGCTGCAACAAAGTCTGCACGGTCGCCCAGGTGCGTCGGAAAGCCTGCGGCACGCCTCGGACCTGGTCGTGTATATCCTCTGGGCCGTCCAGTGAGCATCGGATGCGAAGCCGCTTTTGCTTGGCCATTCTCGGGAGGATCGTTTCCACACAACTCACCACCCTATCGGTGAGCTGCCCATTGCTGGCAACTGTTACTAACCGCACGTCGGGAAGATCGAGGAGACCCTCAACGAGGGGAACAATATCCTGATAAAGGAACGGCTCGCCACCACTAACCCCGATGCCTGTTACACCAGCTCGCGGCAACTCGATGGGAACCTGGCGCAGCACGGCGGATTCCGAGAATACCTTCAGCCATTGGTTGTAGCTCAACTCCTTAGATTTCAACGTTTGGAAGTCCTCCCCCCAGATGCTGCACATGATGCATCGGCTAGTACACCGCAGAGTAGGAGCGAAACTTACATAACCCACTGGGACAGGGGTTGCTAGGTCCCATCTGTATGCCAGGTGGTTACGCAAGATTGCTGACACCAGCTTGGGGCTCGAATAGTCAGTTAGAAATCTCCAGCCGTGATCTACTGTCGATCGAATGCTCATTTTCCTCTCAATGGCGACCAAGAAGGTGCTGTCTTGCGCTTAGCTCAATTTATGAAGTTTCTTCCTCGTCCAACCATCTTGATGATTGCGCCGCCTTATCGAGACCCCTAGTGGTGCTAAGCGAGATGAGAGCGCCGTTTGCACCAACTGGAAGTCACGTACGCCACACAACGGCAGAAGCACCAGGTACATGGCAACGGACACAGAGGACGCCACTGCGATACGTCCCCAGACAAGCCATAACCCCTTCGAGAACGGAATGTATTCAGTGGCGGTAAACAGCAGCCAGGCGACAGTCACAAGAATGCCGGACAGGAACACTATCTTTGCAATTATCGCGGCACCTGCGCTAGCATCTTCCCATCCCACGATCCCTCCAAGCAGCCAGATTGCCAGCACAGCGCCCCCAATCGCGCCAACAGAAGCAGCCACAGCTAGGCCTGCCAGGCCCATAGGCCGCACTAGCAGCCAGTCGAGGGCGATATTGAGACCTACACCCCAGGCAGTGACAATTACGAGTGGTCGAACCTGTTGTAACGCATAGAAAGCAAAGGTAATAATTCGACCTGAGCCCCACACAAGGATGGCCACGGCCAGAAACGGATAGACGGCCGCGACCCGCTCGGTGTCCTGCGACGTGAACGCCCCCCGCTCGAGCACGATCGCGATGGCAGGTGTGCGAAACACCACGCTCAGTCCGATCACAGGGAACAACACCAGCGCAATCGTTCGAAGTGCCAAGTAGAAATTGCGACGAAACTCTGCCATTTCACCCCTGCTCGCCAGGGAGGACATCTCGGGAAATAAGGGAGTGATGAGTGAAAGGGCAAATGTATCAACCAGAACCGTCTCTGCAAGACTGGCATAGTTGTAAACGGCAATGCTCCCTGGCTCCAGCCACGACGCAAAGTACCGTGTGGCCATCGTGTTGAGCTGGTTTAGGCCCATCATCACCGACATTCCGGCGAACAACAGAGCCATTTTCCTTATGGCAGGATGCCGCCAGTGTAGCACCAATTGGTACCGTGCGCCTTTCCCCCGTTGACTAGTAATCTGGATTGCAACTCGTGCGACTGCCCCCACTACTGCACCCAACGCCAGAGAATAAATACCTATTGATGATATGGATGCGACGGTTATGGCTATCGCAATAAGGGTTGCGAGAAAAACGGCGATCATCGGGACGAGAAACGAGCGCTGCGCGTACAAAACGCTTCGCAGCACCTCTGCCAGTCCAATGAGCAAAGTAGTCACGGCCAACATTCTGATCAGTGCACTTGCCATCTCCTGGTATTCGGATGTCATACCGGGCGCAATCGCAGTCACGATGGTTGGAGCAAACAAGCACGAGGCCAAAGACACCGATCCTAACAAGAGTACTGTAATGTTCGCAAGAGAGCTGGTCATAGCCCACGCTTCACGCTCATCCCCACCACCTAGCTGTTCGACCAAGACAGGCACGAAGACCATGCTGAATGAGCCTACCAGGAGCGCGCTGCCCAGAAATCGAGGAATGGAGTCAGCCACTAGGAAGGCGTCAAGCGCGGGTGTTGCACCGAAGAAATATGCCGCCACCAGATCGCGACCGATCAAAGATGCTTTGGTCAACAACGATAACGGAACTAACATCACAGCCGACTCAAATACACGTTCACGACTGGCGCCCGGCATGTCTAAACCTACGCTGCTTCTGTCGATTTCCGGCACTCGTGCGCTAACCGCAAGCCTTGCGCCTCGGATTCCATCCTGGTGATTGCCATTCCCAATCCAGCGACTACCCAGAAATGGACAATGTTCAGTTGGTGAGCATAGTTCACGTCAAACAAGCCCCCTGCGAAGAAGCCTACCAGCCCTGCAAGGATGCCGCAGGCGGAAGCAGCCATCGGACCTCCTGCAAGGCGTTGATAGGCCCACAGCCGCCAGCCCACAAGAAAAGGGAATGCAAAAAACAGAAAAAGGCCAACTGTTCCTGTTTCGGACCACAACAAGAGCGGGATGTTGTGTACCGCCACCGGGGTAACCAAAGTAATCCCGGTAGTGTCGTACTGGGGAGCAACAAAACGAAAAGTGTTCAGACCGACCCCAAAGATGGGATTCGCCTCGATCATGCTCCACGCTACGCCAAATAAGTCTAGCCGCCCGAAGGTGCTAACCTCAGAGAATTCCAGCAAGCGCATCTGAACAAGTTCACCGATATCAGTATGCCCCAATATGGCAAGAGCCAACGCTCCCACGACCGAAGTCGCCAGCAAGAAGCCCCGCAGGCTAATCTTTCTCACAAATACCAAGCCGAAAACAAACACCGCCACACCAAATTGGATCCATCCAGCTCTCGAAAGCGTCATTAGCAGTGCAACGACCCCCAAAATGAGGGCGCCACCGTGTAGCGCTCGCTGCCGCGGAGGCAGCCGGGAGAGCAAACCTGCTAGAGCCAACGGGAGAACTAGCCCTAGGTAACTGCCAACCGCCTGGTCTGATCCTATCGTTCCACCCGGGCGGTTGAATATCTCACCCCTGAACCACACGGTACGATCCTCCATGGGGCCTAAGAGTCCAATACTCTCCTGTGTAAAGAACTGGGCAAAAATGATCAAGCTCTGGATAACCAGCCCGGCTGCAAGCGCCAGTTCTATCGTTGCGGTATTGCGCCGGTTTTCCGCCCAATGTCTCACGAAAATGTAGAAAAGGTACACCTTCACCATTAAGTATATCTGGAAGATGCTGTGGGATGGCGACACTGAGTAGCTCACAGTCATAGTGCTCCAAGCTAAGAATCCTAACGGGGCGGCATCCACCAAGTCTATTCGCCAGGACTGCCTTCTCTGCACTGCCCCGCGCATCAGCCAAATGCCGACCGAAGCCAAGAAGAGCAAGTCGTACACATAAAGCTGAAAGACGTCTGCTGCGCCGCCATGATGCCAGGCTGGCCCCTTAGGAATGTTCATTCCCACTTGCGTCGTCATCGAGAGAACGAAAATGAACACTACGGTCTGCAAAGGCTCAGCTGACACAAGCACGATGGCGGCGAGCAGGAGGCAGGCCAAGAGCAACACTTGCCACCTCAAGTCATTCACAAGCCCGATGCTAACCACGGCTACGCCGACGACCACTTCTACCACTAGAAGTGCCGATATTGGCAAGGCGTTTCTCGCTCCACCTGATATTGCCCCGTACATCATCATCGACTATCCCTGCTTTGCTACGACTATTGTCAGAGCAAGTTTGCGCAAGCTGGTAACAATAATCACGTTGTTCCGCATCCTCACCTCAGCGCCAAAGCAAAGAGGACTTCCGGTATTCTCAGCCTCTTCTCTACAGCCCCCAGCAGTTGTTGGGCGAGCGCAACAAAGTGACCACTTGTGCTGAAAGTGAAGTCTGTCTCCGGAAACATGGAATAGGGCTTGAAGGCTGGATCGCCTAGATACGAACCAGTAATTTGAACGATGTGGAAGCCCGTTGATATGAGCATTGCGCGAAGCGTTTGTGCTGAAAACCCGTACAAGTGAATGGGCGGTTTCAAGTAAGTTGTCCATCTATCGCGCTTGCACTTGAAATACAAGTGGCCGACCCTTTTCAACAAAGTCTCCTCGTTCGGCACACCCAGCGAGAGAACCCCGCCTGGTCTCAGGAGAGCGAAAGCAGTTGCTAATGTCGCAGACGGATCGCTGAGATGCTCAAGCACGTGGTGGAGATGCACTGCATCGAAAGACCGATTCTGAAAGCCAGCATCTTCCACCACTCCGCTGAAGACGTGGAGCCCACGTACGTCTCGTGCATAGGCAGCCATCGATGGCGCCACCTCTGCGCCAACGGGATACCAGCCTCTCTCTCGCGCAACACTTAGGAAGAGGCCATCCGCGCAACCGATGTCCAAGATACGGCTAGGACTGACGTGCCTCTCGATCTGTTCTAGAACAGCTCCAGCCATGGCTGTCTCCAATGCAACTGACTTTGGACCTTCAAATTCGCCAGCATAACAACTCGAATACCAACTGTACCAATTCTGGAGTTCTTTCAGATCGAACTTTGGCATAGGGTTTACGTAGATCAATCCACATCGACGACATTTCACAACACGAAACCCGTCAAACGGCCATTTCTGCGCAATTCTGCTGCTGAAAGCGTCTCGTATTCCGAGTAGCACAGCATCATTCGAACGACATATGTTGCAGTTTACATCGTGAAATCCGCTGAATGCGAACATTCCAGATTTCACCTGTGCCAAGCGCAGTATTTGCACGTGCTGAGAGTATGCACCTTCGTATTGCTGCCCCAAAGCCGCACTCCAGGCCCGACAAGGACCACAGGTCTCACGATATCTTTCGAGCAAAAGCCACAATCTCTGCGCCCATGCCAAGCCTGTCTGCACCCCACATCCAGCAGCGAGCCCTTGGAACAGAAAGAGTTGAGCCGTTTCAGATAGCTGTCATGCCATCTGTTTATTTCCCGTCTGTTGGCGATAACTGGGTCGTGGACAGACGAGGAAGAATAGAAGACACTAAGATCTTCCCTGGTCGGCAAATCTCGAACGAAAACTAGGCCGCATGCCAAACACCGCACGATGTCGTAGTATCCTGTTTCAGGGAAATAATCCACGCTATGAGAGGATCCGCACAGCAAACACTCAGCCATCCTGGCAATCCACGTTAGGGGACACCATTTGTTAGCTCGTTCAGCAAACGTGTGTATTCTCTTGGATCTGAAGACAACGTTACGGCTTGACCGAACTCGTACGCTGCCCGCTGGCGCTCGCCGTGCCGAGCGTGGATCTGGCCCAAACGGGCGTGCGCCTCGGCGTTGTTTTGGTTCTGTTCCAAAGCCTGCAGTACAAGGGCCTCGGCTCCATCCAGATCGCCTTCTGCGAGCTTGACCATGCCCAGCCATACTAATGGATACTCGTTGTCTGGGAATGCTATTCGAGCCCACTGATACCATGCCAACGCTCTGTCGAGATAGCCCTCGTCCCGATAGGTATGGCCCACAAGCCCATAAAACCCGATATTGCCAGGATCCATCTCGTGAAGCTTCAAATAGTATCCTCGCGCTTGGCCGTACTCCATCTTCCCGAAGTAGTACGCGTTGCCAAGGCCGTACCATAACTCCAAGCGATAAGCGTCGCCGTCTCCGAGCGCATAAAGCCCAGCTTCATAAAAACGTATGGCCTCGTCCCACTGCCCTTGATAGGCTGCAACGTGTCCCTGGGATAGAAGCGCTCGGACCGAAGGCAGGGTATCTACCGCGAGAGCCTGCCGGTACCAGGAGACCGCCTCCTCCAGACGGCCAGGGTACCAGTGAAGGTCACCTAGCGCGTAATAGGCCCGTGGGTCATTCGAATCGACAGCCACTGCAAGGCGGTATTTTGCCTCCGACAGATCTGTCCGCCCGCTCTGTCGCAACCGTTCACCCCACATCAGAAAGTATTGCGCCGCTCCAGCTCTCTTCCAAGCCCCAATTGCTCTGTCCCTCTCCCCAACGGCGTCGAAAACGTTCGCCAAGTCGAAAAAAGTGTTCACATCGCTGGAGTCAAGGCGAACGGATGTTTCGAAGGCTACTGCCGCGGCGTCATACTCCTGTAGCACGGCATATACTCTGCCCAGGCCGGCATAGGCCAGAGCATTAGTGCCCCTGAGGGCAAGCGCCCGCTGGAAAAGTGCCTGTGCAACACGGCGATCCCGCATCTGTGAGGTATGCCCCACATTAACCGATAGTGTCGCCCTCTCGAAAGCAATGTTGCCCAGGTTTACGAGAACTGGCACCGAGGAAAACAGGACTACCGCGGTTGTGACGAGCAACAGCAGCGCCGGTGTCCGAAGACGGCTACGGCGCTCTGAGTCTGCGAAGTTCCGAAACATTGGGGCAGTGTTCTCCACTATAGCCGTTCGCACTCTAAGCCTCAGAAACCTCCGTCGCCCTGCACTGCGCAACTGCTTTTCCGGACCTATAAGGTACGCTCTCCATGCTCAGTCGCCAGATGTCCGCGTCACGAACCTTCCGGGCACGCTGGATCGCTCCTCTCTTCTCCACCAAGTACGGCAAAGCTGTAGCCAGTTCCCACACGACCAGAGCGCTAACAAGTAGGATTTCCGGCAGCCGCGCAATGCCAAAACGGCGAAGTGGATATAGGAATCCAACATACCCCAAGAGATGCACAAGGGAGAAGGGCAGGCGAAGGAGCAAGTTTCTTCCCTCGTAGTTCTTGATGATGCCCATCAGGCAGTTACGCAGGCCGAAGCGGTAAAAATGGTGGCGCAGCCAGCGAAGCTGGTTATCTGTCATCGTGCTGTGTGACTTGTGGTAAACGCGCGCTTGAGGGCAGGTGACGAAAGAGTAGCCCAAACAGTTAGACCTGTAGCAAAAGTCCAGATCCTCTCCGTAGCTAACGAAGCGCTCATCGAGCAGACCAATCCTCCTGACCAGTTCCGCGCGGAGGCAGACGGCTATGAATGCTCCCCCGAAAACCCTGCGTGCCTGATCGAACTGCCCGCGGTCCTCTACACCATCGCCGTAGTCCTCCCATATTCGCCAGGATCGCCACCTCGCGCCGATCGAGTTAATCACTGCCGGTCGATCATAGTACAGAGCCTTCGGCAGTACTCCGATAACCATACCATCAACCTTTGCCCAGGCATTCATAACATTAGCCAGAAATCCTTCCTCCAGGCGCGTATCGTTGTTCAAGAGGAGCACAAACTCACCCGTGGCCCGAAGGATACCCTGGTTAGCAGCCCTAGCGAACCCATAGTTAGTGGGATTGCGTATGACTACCACTGAAGGGTGTTGGTTAGCCACGTACTCCAGCGAGCCGTCGACGGACCCATTGTCTACCAGAACTACCTCCACAGGGCGAAGCGTCTGCCGCTCCACGCTACCCAAACACTCCGGTAAGTGACGAAGCCCATTCCAGTTGGGGATCACAACCGAGACCAAGCCAAGTCTATTACTAGACATCGACTTACCTCGTCTCGGTACCGGATTCGCGATACCCCGATGGGACTTCAAGCCAACGGCTTGTTTCAGGCTGGAAAACGCAAATGATAATGCCCCTATTATCCAACGCGATCCAACTCCTTCGCCCCGTCCCCTGCCTTATGCTGCCCATAATGATAGTTGTAGTAATAATACCCATCCCCCCCTGCCTTCACCCTGTTCAACACCGTGCCCAACACCACCACGCCTGGAAGACTGATCGCCTCCTTGGCCTGGGCGATCGCCTTGACGCGACTCTGACCTGCCCCTGCCACCAGTATCACGCCGTCAACCAGCGCGCTCAGAATCGCGGCGTCGGAAACGGCCAGCACAGGTGGACTATCGAAGAGGACGATGTCGGCTTCATCCTTCAGGGCCGCGACAGCCCTCGCCATCTGAGGGGAACTCAACAGCTCCGTCGGGTTCGGCGGTAACGGGCCGCTTGCTAGCAGGCGCAAGCCGCTGTACCCTGTCCTTTGAACGAAAGGATTGACGCGTGATTGATCGTCGGCCAGTAGAAGGTTGGTCAGGCCAATCTCGTTCGAGACGTTGAAGTACTTGTGCAAAGTCGGACGCCGAATGTCGCTGTCTGCAATCAGCACGCGCTTCCCAGCTTGAGCGAACACCACGGCGAGATTCGAGATCGTAAAGCTCTTGCCCTCACCAGGTCCGGCGCTCGTCACCAGGACGGCTTCACACTTATGGTTCAAAGTCGCGAACTGAAGGTTCGTACGCAACGTCCGGTATGCCTCCCCGAAATGCAACCGAGGATTCGCCGCAATCAGCGACGGGTTATGTCCCTTTCCGTCGCGCTCGACAGGAAACACCCTGGCTGTTCCAAGCGTTGGTAGAGATGTCGCCTGTTCCAGATCCTCGGACGTCTTGACTGTATCGTCGAGATACTCGATGAGGAACGCGACGCCCGTCGCCACCAAGAGTCCCACAATCCCCGCAAGCAGCGTGTTCAGCCAGACTTTCGGCTGAGTGGGCTCCAGCGGGGCAACGGCAGGATCGGCGATGCGCACTCCTCCGCCACTTCTCGCCTCGGCCATCGCCAGGTCCTGTTCGCTTTTCACGAGTTGGGAGTATATCAACTGATACTGGCTCAACGTGCTCTGGAGCCGCGCTTCTTCCGCTACGCGAACCTCCGACGTGCGCGGATCGCTCCCCGCGCGCAAGCGCTCGATGTCACCCGCGGTGTTGCGAATCTGGTTCGTCACGGTAGCAAGCTGCTGGCGCAGACCTTCGCGCGCAGAAGAAACCTGTCCCCCCTGTGTCTCCGCTATCTCGGCGATGAACACCTCGGCAATCTTGTTGGCAATGTCTGCCGCCCGCTGCGGCTGCGGATGCTTAACCGTCACCTGGATGAGTTGCGTATCGCGCACGCTGTTGACGCTGACCTGTGAGACCAGTGTCTCGTAGGTCTCATTAAGCTCCAGTTGCTGAATGGCAGCCTCGATTACAGGTCGCTTGCGGATGAGCTCGCTGTACGTCTTCGTCAGCCGCTCGCTGAGCAACAGATCGTTGTACCCCGCCGTGCCCGGGTTTTGCACCTGATTGACCTGCAATGTGACCGTCGCCGCGTAGATCGGCGTGAGGGATTTGCTCACGGCATAGCTCGTTCCCCCAGACAGGATGATGCCGAGCGCCATCAACCAGAACCATTTGCGGAAAATGCCCCAATAGCGACGAAGCTCCATAATCACCTCTTACTGGAAGCGATTCATCACGGAGCCACCGAGACACGGAGATTGCGACATTCCCTCTCTTTCTCCATGCCCTTGCGTCTCAGCGGTGAACGATGCGGCACAGGCTACCGCCCGTTCGACGTCCACTGGACCTCTAAAGCGGTTGCTCCTATGCACTTGCCTGTCGTCCACAAGCGATTGGCAGCTTCTTTCAGGACCTACTGCCAGTTCACCTTGCTAAACTGCCAGTGTCGACTTGACGAGAAAGCGTCAAACGGTCACTTTCGCCAGGTATTCGGCGTCTATCTGAACCCGCGTGAGCCGCCCGAGTATGCGCAGCAGAACCAGACACCGTCCACGCGGCGTCAGCGCGCGATCGAAGATAGCTTCTATATCACGGAAAGGCCCCGCCGTGACCATTACCCGATCGCCAGGCATGAGCCTGGCTGCTGGACCAAGGCAGTTCTCCAGATCAACCCTGCGCCGGATTTCCTCGATCAGCCCCTCCATCACCGGTATTGGGATTCCCTCGGCATTGAGGATATAGCTGACGCCAGGAGCAGAGCGCGTACGTAGGTATTCATCGGTCTGGCAATCGATTTTCAGGAAGAGATACCCAGGGAAGAGCGGTTCGAAAGGGCGCCGGCGCTTTAGCAAAGGGAGGAAGGCGGTTATCTGCCGCGAGTCCAGGATCTGGGCCACTTGCCGCTCGGCGTGAGGCTTTGTCTTCATCACGTACCACTGCCGATTGAAACTAGAGCTCGTGGCCTGCTCATCCGTGAACGTGCAGTCTGTAACCAAGGCTACCTCCTATCGAAGCTTCGCGCATCACGATCGCGCAGCGCCCAAGCGTCTACGTAGTTAGTTCTTGGTGCGAAATATGTCCCCTAGTCGCGGCCGTCCCAGGCCGCCAGGGGCGGGGGTGGGAGGCGACGAGCATTTCGCACCAGAAACTAGTTAGGATACCGAACCGCGGAAAACGCAGGCAGCAGGGGGAATTGGGCAGAGGGGCCGCAGCGCCAATTGCTTTATCGGCAACTGGCGCCGGCCATTGATGATCACACGTCTATTTGCTAGAATAGACATGGCAAGGGGTGTCAACAGCGCTCCTCTGCTCTGGGCCTCGGCGGTGGCAGCCGCTCCGAGGCCTCTCGTTTTCCGTTTTCTCCCACTGCCAATCCCAACGTACGGTCTCGATCACTGATTCCAGCCGTTGCGTTAGATTGCTCCTCGAACGCTACCAAGATCGGGACGTCCTCCCTGGGCTCAACCTAGCTTGTCCGATCCTGAATCGCATTTGAAGCCACACGGCTTCTTCGACGACGCAGTCACCACGCCACAGGTCGCTGTTCAGACCCAGCGCCGAGTGAAGGTAATGCCATCCAGGCACAAAAAGCGCTAGGCTCTACCTAGTTTCAAATGGCGGATCTGAGTTGGCCGCCAGGAAGCAAAAGAAACCCGCCATCATTGTCGATGACGGGTTTCGCTATTAGCTCACCGAGACCCAAGCGACCAAACTAAGGGTCCACACCAACCTCGCGAGACTCTGCCGCTTCTCGGATCAAAGCTTCCATCAGACAAATCGGCGTTGTCAGTCGTCACCGTCGCACTGGTGAACAACCAAATGGAAAAGTCGGGCTGGCACATCATGCATCTCTGCAAACACGACCCCGCATCCGACTTCAACGCCCAATCGCTATTAGATTACAATCATACTAGCATGGATACGAGCCATTGTCAAGGTTTCCACCTTGCCTGTTAGAGTGAATACACTCTAACAGGGTCGGGGAAAACACTGACGACAATAGCAGATCAGAATTCAAACTGACGCAAGTGCCCATCGCAAAGGGCTAACGGGGTCATTCTCCTTTGACACTAAACATGGAGCCCACCAGGAACGAATCCGGTGGGCTCAAGACAGCGACAGTCGTTTGAATCACATCAATATAGTCGACGTACAAGCCTGCTAGAGCAGGCTCCGCTGATTATATGAAATGATCGCGCTGCAGTTTGGCAACTGCACTTGAATCAAGAAAGGCGACGATAATCGATCGATGCCCTGCCCTGCATGTAGCAGGTGCAGATAGCTTCCTGCGACCTACCAGCTGCGGCTACGGCCACCACCGCCAGATCGGCGCTCGTACCCACCGCTCGGGCGCTGGGCAGAGTAGCAATCTGAGCAGTAAACAGGTCGGTCGTTGCGCGGCTGGAAAGGCACCTGCGTTTCCTTCCCGCACTGGGCGCAAACGGCGGGAAACATCTCCCGTCGAGCTCCACTGCTGTAGCCTCCGGAGGAATAACTACCCCCGCCGCGCTGCGCTTTGCGAGCGCTGCGGCACTCAGGACAACGTCCTGGTTCGTTGGTAAAGCCCTTCTGCGCGAAGAACTCCTGTTCGCTTGCCGTAAATGTGAACTCGCGGTTGCAGTCACGGCACGTAAGGGTTTTGTCTTGCATGTTGATCACGCTGACTCCAATAACTATTACTTGGACCGATCCGTCAGCGCAAGCACGATTAGGGGTGGTTGAGCACGTGGCAGCACATCACCGACCCAGCCGCTTCTGGCTAACTGCGGAAAGATACCAGCGTAATCATTATACATCGTTATAGCATTTTTTGCGAGAGAAACTTTTCCCGATTGGCAGACAATCCAGCAACAGTTATCCGCCGGTAGCTCGGCGCACAACTTCCTGGACCAAACGCCCATCCGCTTTGCCCTTGAGTTCGCGGGCGGCCACGGGCATGACCTTGCGAAAATCGGGTCCCAGCTCGGCCACCAGCCGGCTTACGAAGGCCTCGATCTCCGCCAGATCCATCTTTTTGGGCAGGTATCGACGCAGGTAGTCCGCCTCAGCGCGTTCTTCCGCTGCCTGACTGGCTCGGCCGGCTTTTTCGAACGCCTCGGCTGATTCCTCCCGCTGCTTGATCTGCTTCTCGATGATGCCAATCACATCTGTGCCAGTCAGCGGCTGTCCGAAGTCTTTCCGCTTCGGGTCCGTTCGCGCCACCAGCAACTCCTGCACAGCAGCGCGCAGCAAGCGCAGCGTCGAGACCGCCAGGCTGTTGCGGATACGCAACGCGTCTTTGTAATCTTGATCGAGCCGTTCGCGCATGGCCGCGGCCTCAGGCTCTACAGTCACCACCACTCTTTCATCACTCATCAGATGCCTCCTGATATGCTTAATCGTTCCCGCGCTCAACGCGGCGGGGAGTTACGGATTCGAACTGTCGGTCCTAGAGATGCGGACCATATCCAGCACGACGTCGTGCCGGAGCATGCTCTTGACCGACGCTTTGACGTGGTGAAGCTGGCCTTCCTCCTGATTCTCCTCGTCGCGCCAGGGGCCCCACATGTCGATAGGCATGCGGATCGAGCCATAGCGGAACAGTTTACCCTCGGTGGCAAATGAGAAGACGTTCGTCACGAACATGGCCGGCACCTGTTTCTCGTAGACCTCGTTGATCTGGAAAGCCCCATCGAACCACGTCACCGCGCTGCGCGAGGGCGTCTTCGCCTCGCCGATGACAGGGGGCAAGCCATTGACGACGAAGACCACGTCGAAGCGCTTCTCCACGGCGCCAACCTGGTAGGTCCACTGGTTGCATACCGTCAGCCGGTTGTTACCAGGATGGTCAGCGTCCACCAGCCGCACCGTCACGTGTTCGCCGTTTGGGCTGAAGGGCATGGTCTTCTCGCCCCGCAGCCACGACGTGAAATTCTCGTTGGCCCGCACGAGACCGTCGGCCTGCACCGAGAGGATGCAGGCGCGCAGGTTGTAAATGACTTCGTCGACGCGGTCAGGCTGGGCGGCGATTTCAGGGTTGAGCTTGACCAGTGCCTCACGCACCCACTGCTCGACCATCACGTCGCCGCTCTGGCGCGGAAGTTCGCTAGCAGGCAGGTAGTCCCAGTGGGCCGGCCGAAACTCCCCGCCGAGGGAATCGCCGTATTTGGCCAGTTCCTCGACCTGCGCGCGCTCCAGCTCGTTGGCAGGCGTCACGTGCAGCGCCAACAGGTGCCTGAGAGTGTCCACGGCCATGTGAACCTTCGATCCCTTCTTGCGCTTATGTCCATCGTAGCCAGCTCTCGCCCCGCTCTCGGGGTCGACTGCATCGTTCTGCCGTCGAAGATCGCCGCCGAAGGCTGGGCATTGCGCCCTTGGGCCAGCCGCAATATCACTCGCAGATCGTGGACGATGGCCTCGAAAGAGCCTGCGGCCAGCCACCGTTGGGCCTGCTGATAGACCGTGTACCAGGGCGGCAGATCGTTGGGCAACATACGCCAGGAACAGCCCGCTCGCACCAGGTAGCGCAGGGCGTTGAACACCTCGCGCAGATCATAGTCGCGCTGGGGAGCATCCAGGGTCATCAGGGTCAGGTAGGGAGCGACGAAGGCCCATTCCTCGTCGCTCACGTCGCTCGGATAGGGTTTGCGTCTTGTTTTCATACTATAAGTCTACCCGATCCTGCCCAAAGTTCATAACCCGCTCTAAGGAGTGTGCCGGATGGGCTAACCAAAGGATGGCCGTAGTGTGGAGTTGGTGAACGCGCTGGCGGCTGATGCCCATAGTGTGGCTAATAGCAGCGAACGTTTGGGGCGGGCTCTGACCCAAGCCGTAGTGAGCAACGATGACCTCCCGTAGACGTGGCGGGAGATGGCCCACGAGTTCGAGCAGAGCGCAGCGGACCTGAAGATCGTGGATCTCGTCCGCAAGGTTCGGGGCATCAGAGGGGACGTCTGACAGGACCGGGGAGGAAGACAGGCGCGAGTGGGCGCCGACAGCCCGCCAGACGGCGCGGGCAATGGCCGGAACCGCGTAGGTGCTGAAGGTGGTACCCCGTTGTGGGTCGTAACCTCGCAGGGCCGCCCACAGTCCGATCCGGCCCTCGTGCACAGCGTCGTCGAATGGCAGTTCCCCCAGCCATTGCCGACGCACCACCCATCCCACCAGCCCTTCATGCTCAGCCATTTGTTGAGTCGAGACGCTAGCTTTTCTGGGCAGAGCACACGTGGTAGAATTAGGTGCAGCCAATTGGAAACCTCCTTTCTTGGGAGTCAAAGCTCCCTCGATAAGGAGATTCTCCTTTTTCTATGCCAAGAACACGCAGGCCCTGCAGCTTCCGTGCCTGGGTTGATCCCTATTTCTTTATTGGGTTGATATTTCTCCTCTCACCCGCTGCGCACGCCCATCGCCGTATCGCCTTCCAGCCGGAAGTGCCGCTCAAGTTGCGGCACAAGGTTCGAGTACTCGGCGACCAGGTTGAGCAACTCACGCGGTCCCGTGATGTCGATCTGATACCCGCAGGTCAGACATTCCACGGGCTCACCCGAGGCTATCCGCTCGATGCGCACCTTATATTCGGTGTGACAATGCTGGCAAGTGAGGCGAAAGAAGTTGATGCGTGGCATCAAGCGGCCTCCCGCGCCTTGCGTTCCCGCAATTCCTTCTGAACACGCTTCAGGAGCTTGTCCAGCGGCAGAGGCTTCCAACCAGGAAGTTGCCAGAGGATTTCGAGCTTGGGCAGGTCCTCCCAGCGGTCGAAAGAGAGCAATGACATCTCAATACCAACAATGCGACCCGTCTCCTTGCCGTGCTCGTCCACTTCAAGCAGCAAACTATCTGTCACATCCCCAAAAGGCTCGGGCACGAAAGAGCTACCTGTGAGACCATCTGCCCATAGGACAAATCGATCTATCTCTGGCGTCCATTCTATTGTTGCTCTGATTGTCTCCATAGAACCTCTCCCGCCTTCTTAGTATAGCGCTGTAAGCGTCGTTCGTCAATCAAATGGACTGACCATAATCTATTATCTTTCTCCAGAACCAAAGCCGCCAATTGCCCCGTTGCTCCCTCAAGCCACCTACTGTAAGCCTGCCTGCGCTGACTATGACTAGCGCGGATTTCAAAGACATTCGCAATCGCGCGCTCAATCCTGTCAGGATGCCGCCATATTCGGGGATCTACAATGGCGTGGTACAGATCATCTAGAGCTATTTTCACAACCTCGCCATTAGGCATCCTTACACCTTCACGTAGCCGCTCCCGCCAAAGCCTTTCGGCCTCGTTCACCACGTCTTGTGTAACCTTCCCCTCGCGTATTAGCCTCTCAATCCTATCCCTTGGCGATTCTGCTTTGCCGACATTCGACGCTCCCTGGTTCAACGCCTTCTCCATCCACTTCTTGGCTTCCTTCGGCCCCAGTATATCACGCAGGCTTCGCTCATAACCAACCAGTCCCCACTTCTTGTCACGGCGGAACCCAGCCACATCCTCCAGCTTCAGCTCCCCATTCTGGTAAACCGCGAACTTGGCGGGACCGAGGATGGCGCGCTTCCGCTCATCAGGCAGTTGCTCAAATAGATCCTCGCCCTTTTCAATCTTTGGCCGGGTATCTGGGATGCCCCGGCCCTTCTCGCCTAGGATCGCCTCCCATCCGACAGTCCGGCCAATAGGACTGCATCTACACCGGGGATGGCTGGCGAAGGGCTCGATGAGCCCGTGAAGCGACCACTCCTGACTCCAGCAAAAGGCGCACTCCCGCGAGTCTCTCGCCCCATGCCACACCCAACCCTCCATAATGTCGCTATTAGCCTGGTAGCTCCGCAGACTCGCCGTCCGATAGCTACGCAGCACCTCCGTCCTAGAGATCGTCAGCGCCCGCACCAGGTTGCCCCCCCAGCGCCTGCCGCACCTGCCGGGCCACCGTGCGCGGGTTCTATCCCGTCGCCACACCAGCTACCAGGGCATCG
The DNA here is from genome assembly GCA_023480885.1 of Chloroflexota bacterium. GTDB lineage: Bacteria > Chloroflexota > UBA6077 > FW602-bin22 > JACPRP01 > JAMCWX01. Next base: position 74,529 of record JAMCWX010000049.1, read on the forward strand.
CGCACAGCACGACTCGCCTCCGACCCCAGCTCGTCGAGCAGATCGCGGAGCGGGGAGCCGTCCTGCAGGAAGCCCACCAGGTCCGTCACGGCCTCGCGCGGCAGCCGCGCCCAGGTGACAGTGACGCCCGGCGGCGGCACGCCCAGCCCGGCCAAGGCCAATTCAGTTTCAACACCTCGCCGCTGCGCACAAGTCGGTTCACCCCCACGCGCGTGGGGACAATCTCGGTAAGCTGCCGCATCTCTTCGCCGCTCACGGTTCACCCCCACGCGCGTGGGGACAATGCGTACTATGAGCGAATTGTCGGCTCCAATTACGGTTCACCCCCACGCGCGTGGGGACAATGGCAGAAGTCGCAAATGATTTTTGGCGTTGCTACGGTTCACCCCCACGCGCGTGGGGACAATGTGGTTCCGGGTGGTGGACGCTGCGCCGGAGGGCGGTTCACCCCCACGCGCGTGGGGGTGAACCTGCGAGCGACAGGTGCCGCAGCAATGCCGT
>JAMCWX010000018.1 GCA_023480885.1 Chloroflexota bacterium
TTCGAACCAAAGAGGATTATGTCGAGCTGCTGCTGATTTAAGGTTTCGACTGGCGCGGTCATAGAGAAGCCGAACCGCCTGGAGACCGAATCGAGCATCTGGTGGAAGTAGCTGTCGCTGGTGCTCGCGCGGCTCCACGGCTGGATAGCGCCCTGCGCTATCGAAAGTTTCTTGTTGGGGATCACGAGATCAGGGTCCACTTCCAGCTTCGTGCCGATGCCTGTGCAAGCGGGACAGGCGCCGTGAGGACTGTTGAACGAGAACGAGCGCGGCTGGATATCGCCCAGGCTGATGCCACAGTTAACGCAGGCGAAGTGCTCCGAGAAAAGGAGCTCCTCGCCGCCCTGGATGGAAACCAGCACCACGCCGGCGCCGAGCTTGAGCGCCGTCTCCACCGAATCGGCGATGCGCGAGGTGTCGGAACCGTCTTCTTCAACACCGTTCTGAGACCTCTCGTTCTGGGATCTCTTGATAACCAGGCGATCCACGACGACTTCGATGGTATGCTTTTTGTTCTTGTCCAGGTCGAACTCCTCGGCGAGGTCGCGAATCTGGCCGTCGACTCTGACCCGAACGTAGCCAGCACGCCGCGCGTCCTCGAAGATCTGGTGGTGCTCGCCCTTTCGGTCGCGCACGAGCGGGGCCACAATCATTATGCGGCTGCCCTCAGGCAAGGAAAGGATGGCGTCGACGATCTGCTCCACTGTCTGCTGGCTGATCTCGCGGCCGCACTTCGGGCAATGAGGATGGCCGACGCGGGCGAAGAGCAGACGGACATAGTCGTAGATCTCGGTTACAGTGCCGACGGTGGACCGAGGATTGTGGCTGGCACCTTTCTGATCGATAGAGATGGCAGGAGAGAGGCCCTCGATGTAATCGACGTCGGGCTTGTCCATCTGGCCGAGGAACTGGCGAGCGTAAGCAGACAGGGACTCGACGTAGCGACGCTGGCCCTCGGCGTAGATGGTGTCGAAGGCAAGGCTGGACTTGCCAGAGCCGGACAGGCCCGTAATCACCACGAGCTTATCCCGCGGTATCTCCACGTCGATATCTTTGAGGTTATGCTCTCGCGCTCCCCGCACGATAATCTTGTCGTGAGCCATGCCCCTACTCCAACTCCCTTCTCAATTCGACTATCTGATCGCGCAAGAGCGCCGCTTTCTCGAACTCCAGGTTCTTGGCCGCAGCCTTCATCTGGCTCTCGAGGTCCTTGATCAAACGCACCAACTCGCTCTTAGGAATGCCTGGGTCCACGCTATAGGTCGCCTTCTCCTCGGCAACGGCACGCACCCTGTCGGTGATGTCTTTGATGGCCTTGCGAATGCCGGTGGGCGTGATGCCGTGGGCTTCATTATAGTGCATTTGGGTTTTTCGCCGCCGATAGGTCTCGTCGATCGCGCGGCGCATTGAGTTCGTGACCACATCCGCGTACATGATAACGTGGCCGTCGACGTGGCGCGCGGCTCGGCCGATAGTCTGAATCAGCGATCCCTCGGACCGCAGGAAGCCCTCTTTGTCGGCGTCAAGAATAGCCACGAGCGACACCTCGGGAAGGTCGAGCCCCTCTCGGAGCAGGTTGATGCCGACGACGACGTCGTAGACGCCCAGGCGCAGGTCGCGCAGGATTTCCACGCGCTCGAGCGTGTCGATTTCCGAGTGCAGGTAATGAACCTTGATGCCCATCTCGCGCAGGTAATCGGCGAGGTCTTCGGCCATGCGCTTCGTGAGCGTGGTCACGAGGGCACGCTGTCCCTGAGACACGCGCTGGTTTACCTGTTCGAGAAGATCGTCAATCTGGCTCTTGGTCGGCTTCACCTCGATGCTGGGATCGATAAGACCCGTGGGACGAATTATCTGCTCCACCACCTGCTCGCTGTGCTCGTGCTCGTAGGGGCCGGGCGTGGCCGAAACGTAGACGACCTGCTTGATGTGCCCCTCGAACTCCGAGAACCTCAGGGGGCGGTTGTCAAGCGCCGAAGGGAGGCGGAAGCCGAAGTCCACGAGCACCTGCTTGCGCGAGATATCGCCGCCGTACATGCCCCGAACCTGCGGCAGCGACATGTGCGACTCGTCGACGAACATCAGGAAGTCATCGGGGAAATAGTCGAGCAACGTCCAAGGCTGGCTTCCTGGCGCGCGGCGGGAGAGGTGGCGGGAGTAGTTCTCGACGCCAGAGCAATAGCCTACCTCGCGGAGCATCTCAAGGTCAAACATAGTCCGCTGCTTGATCCGCGCTGCCTCCAGAATCTTACCTTCCGACTGAAGCTCTTTGACGCGGTCGTCGAGTTCCTGCTCGATGTCCGCGATGGCCTCGACCAGGCGCTCCTTGGAGGTGACGAAGTGCTTGGCGGGGTAGATGTCGATGCGGTCGCGCTCCATCAGAATTTCCCCGGTCAGGGGATCGATCTCGACGATGCGCTCGATCTGGTCGCCCCAGAACTCGACGCGCAGGGCAAGCTCCTCGTAGGCGGGGTGAATCTCCAGGGTGTCGCCGCGGACGCGGAACTTGCCGCGCACGAAGTTGATGTCGTTGCGCTCGTAATGGATGTCGGTAAGGAAGCGCAGAATTTTGTCTCGTTTGCGGGTTTCGCCCTTTCTAAGGACGACTACTTCCTGGTTGTACTCCTCTGGGGAGCCCAGGCCGTAGATGCAGGACACGGAGGCGACGATGACCACGTCGCGACGGGTGAAGAGCGCCTGAGTGGCGGCGTGGCGCAGTCGGTCGATCTCGTCGTTGATCGAAGAGTCCTTCTCGATATAGGTGTCGGTGCGCGGGACGTAGGCCTCGGGCTGGTAGTAGTCGTAGTAGCTGACGAAGTACTCGACCGCGTTGAGCGGGAAGAACTCCTTGAACTCAGAGTAGAGCTGGGCGGCCAGCGTCTTGTTGTGGGCAATGACGAGGGTGGGGCGCTGCACCTGCTCGATGACGTTGGCCATGGTGAACGTCTTGCCCGAGCCGGTGACGCCGAGAAGTGTTTGATGTTTATGACCTCGCTTGATGCCCTCGACCAGCTTCGCGACGGCCTCTGGCTGATCGCCAGTGGGCCGGAAGTCCGAGACGATTTTGAACTCTGGCACGCCGAATTTCCTCCGGGGCATTGTTGAGCCCCTCGTAGAGACGCAGCATGCTGCATCTCTACAGGTGACAAGATAGCCGAGCTACCCTGCCAACCAGTCCATACACAGAACAGGCGTTCTGTGACGTTGTAAATTATACTTCAGATTGGGAGGATTTGCTAGGGGGTAGGCCCCTCACCCGTCCTTCTGCGGAAGGACGACCTCTCCCGCGGGGCGGGAGAGGTACCACGCGTTTCCCTACGTCGTTGGCTTTGTTTGGCGATTTCTGTGGCGTGGTTGAATTTGGCTGCAGGGTAAAATGAATCCGCGGCACTGAAGTGCTCGCGCAAGTCCGCTCGTCTGGCGTTTGGCTTTGTTCGGTGGAATCGGGCAATTGTGTTGACCGTGGTGAAGAGGGCGCGATGGATCGTGCCCCATGCGGTCGCCGTTGTCGAGTTGTTGCGGTTGACGAGGATTTGAGGGTAGGTTGCCATCTTCAGCATACCTCCATCGATACTGATGTTGGGTACGTTTGCACCACGGAGGCACAGAGACACGGAGACGTATTGAAGATGAGCAGGATGCATTTTCGCGGGCTCCGATGTCTTCGCAATGAAATATGCCTTCACTATGTACATGCTTTTTGACCCCCCGAAAATTCAACATTTTGGGGTCGGGAACGTAAATTCTTTGTAAGTTTCTTGGTGATGGGGCGGTAGAGAAGCCAGGGCAGCCATAAACGGCGAGGTTAGACGACGCTACGAGGCACTCTGTGGCGGTATTCTTGCCCAAGCCGGCGCACCGACGCATAATCTGCTCTGGTGAAAGCTGCCCCGATGGGCTTGGACATGCCAGTGATGACGACGATTGATGGGCGGTCGAGTCCTGGCGCCTCTCGCTCAAGGATGCAGAAGACGCGATAGAGGCGATGATCAGGGGCCCCGCGTTCTGGCCTCGTAGAACCCTCTCATCTCACCGTGCATTGCTTCCTACTTCCCGCCGCCGCTAAACTGCGGCGGAGGCGCCTCGGCAACAGCGTCGATAATGGCGAACAGGTCCGCGGCAACGGACATAGGGATCTGGTGGAAAAACTCCTCGGCAGGACAGACCCCATTGGGATCGTCATCGGAATGCCGATGGAAAACTTTTACATCCCACGGCTCCTCTGGCACTTACACTCCTTTGCGCGACGAGCCGCGACGCTTGAGGGCAGTGGCAGGCACGAGCTCGCTCAATTCTGGCTTCGCGGGCTTCAACTCGATCTCCAAGCCGAGGGCATCGGCAATGTTCAGCACGGTCCCGAGCGTCGGGTTGCTTTCTTTGGACGAGAAGACGCGGCGAACGACCGAGGGCGTCTTGCCAATGCGGCGTGCAAGCTCAGCCTTTGACATCCCTGCTCGCTGCCGCTCGGCGTCGATTTGCAGCAACATTCGCCGTGTCGAAGCAAGCTCGTGCCTAGTTCGGTCGTATTGCGCCTGGAGCTCAGGGGTATTGACGATTCGCTCTCGCATCTCTGTCCAGCGACCAGTAGTTGTTTTTGGCATAATCTCGTTCCTCCGAAGAGTCGGGAATGATCCGACTGTGTAACATGTATGCTACGCTCACAGGATAGCATAGTTCATCCAGGCGCGTCAACTGGTTGTGGCGGCGATTTAATCGGGATTTCCCTTGGGTTGACCGTTGAAGACAGTGGCTGGCGGCGAGCAGGTCCGCGGGCAGAGTCATATGTACTCGTATCGGCGGGGTCATACGTTTTCACCCTTTTGTTAAGGCCATAAGAAGCACAAGGGAACCTTTGCGACCTTTGCGGTTCAATTGCATATTCACCACGGGTTACGCGCCTCTGCCAGCGCAAGTGGCCAAGCTAGATGCAGAGCAGCTCGCCAAGGTCACCATCGCGGGCCGGCCAGTGACGCCCAGCAGCAAGTAAGCTGCATCGTCTGTCTCATGTCGCGCGGCATTCTTGCAATGCGTTTTGTCCTGGACGAGCGCGAGGCTTATCCAGGACAAAACTGGCGTCCTCAAGGGAACTTCCCCCAATTGTTCTTAAGACCTTTTCAAGGTCACAACTTTGAAAAGGCCCTGTCTCGTCCATACAGTCTAAAGTTTCACTCGGGGCAATGGGAAGAGTGAGACCTCGTCCATTGGATAGTCGTCCACATTGCCGGTGACAATGGTTGCCTGGTGGGCATGGGCCGTGGCGGCAACTAATACGTCGGTGGTGGAGAGGGTGATGCCGCGTCTGGCATTTTTGTAACGCCACTCTCCCGCTTGCTGGGCATCCTCGGGCCCGGTAGACAAGAAAGAGCAAGACATTAGTAGCTTGCGTGCTACGACTCGGTGCTGGGGCCTGAGCCCAGCGTAGACTTCGGCAATAACCACATCGGACACGCAGAGGTACTCGCCTCGATTATGAAGAGACTGAATCAACGACACGGAAGCTGGTATCCCGGCGAGGTAATCGATAACTGCATCGGTATCTAGCAAATAGTATCCCATTATCTTGACCGGGGTCCCGCCTTTCGCGCGAGTCGGACATCGTCCTCCCTGCGCAAGGATCGCACCCAGGCGGATACCCTCTCAGGGGTTTTCCACTCAGGGTAAGACTCCAGGTCAATTGCGCCAGCCGACTCTCGTAAAGCGGCGGATAAAGCCTCGCGTGATAGCTTCTCTCGAATCGCAGATTCCACAAAATGGCTGCGCTTGCGCTTTCCCGCCACGCGGTCCACCTCGGCGAGCAAGTCCTCTGGCAGGATTATGTGTGCACGCGTTGGCGCGGTCATATGTTCGTACTCCTTCGTTAAAGCCCACTATAAAGCACATATATGGTACCACGAGAACGTTCGGCTGTCAATGGTGATGCCTGGTTGAATGCTAGATCGTTACGGGTTCCCGCCTCGCTCTAGCTGCTCGGCGAACTGGTCGGGGAGGTCGCTGTGGCGGATGGCGTGGGCTGCCCTGGCTACGTCGTATTCTACGCGTTGAAAGGTCGCTTCGAGTTTCCCATTGGTTGCCTGGATCAGGGCATAGCAGGAACGGGGATCGCCGTCTTTGGGCTTGCCGGCAGAACCGACGTTGACGAAGAGGACGCCTTCGACCTCTTTGGTGTAGGGTCGGTGAGTGTGGCCGAAGGCTAACACGTCGGCGTGGATGGCTTCAGCCAGCCGCTTGAAGCTAGACTGGGGGCGATCTTCGAAAAGGTACTGGTTGATGCGGCGGGGGCTGCCGTGCACCAGGAGGAAGCGCCGGCCGCCAGCTTCGAACCGTATCTCCCTGGAAAGGCTTCGCAGGAAGGCTTTGTTCTCGGCGGTGACGTGCGATTTGGTCCATTCGAACGAGAGATCACCCAGCCGCTTTTCCTCGGGAAGCCGATAGGCGCAGCCGCAGTCGTCGCGGTCGAAGCCCACGCCTTCATCGTAATTACCCATTACCGTGGGGACGCCCTTTCGGCGGACGAGGTCGATCACCTCGTTGGGGTACGGGGCGTAGCCGACGAGGTCGCCGAGGCAGTAGACATGGTCGACGCGGCGGGTTTCGATGTCGTTCAGGACGGATTCGAGAGCGGGCAGGTTGCCGTGGATGTCGCTGAAGATGGCTATTTGCATTTTGTTTCCTCGGTTCTAGAGCGGTTCGGTCACCGCTGCGCAAGTTTGATGGGCCCTCACCCCGGCCCTCTGGAAGCTATTCATCACTCACAAATCCCTGAGGCCCTTTCCAACCACGGAGGCACAGAGGCACGGAGGGATGCGAATACATTAGCTCCGTTTCTCCGTGCCTCCGTGGTGACGCTCCCGCGCAGATATGGGTAACGCATAGCTCCCAGAGGTAGATGAGACACTGGGGGGCTCAGCGAACAGGATTTGTTTGAGCCAGAGCGAGACGTAGACTAACCCTATCAGCACCGGCACTTCGATGAGCGGGCCGACTACGGCGGCGAGCGCCTGGCCGGAGGCGATGCCGAAGACGCCGACGGCCACGGCGATGGCCAGCTCGAAGTTGTTAGACGCGGCCGTGAACGACAGGGTTACGGTTTCCCTGTACTTGAAGCCTAACTTCCAGGATGCGAAGTAGGAAACGGCGAACATCACGCCGAAGTAGCCCAGCAGCGGGATGGCGATGCGCACGACGTCCAGGGGCAGGCGCAGGATTACCTCGCCTTTGAGCGAGAACATGACCACTATGGTGAAGAGCAGGGCAAATAGCGCCGTTGGGGCAAGCCGTGGCATGAAACTGCCTTCGTACCAGTCACGACCCCGCGACTTGATGCCCACGTAGCGGGTAACCATGCCAGCGATCAACGGAATGCCCAGAAAGACTAACACGGAGAGCGCGACGTCCCAAAACTCGATGCGGATGGCCTGGGCCGCGCCGAGTCCAAGCCACTGGGGCAGCAAGGTGACGTAGAAGTAGGCGAGCACAGAGAAGAACAGCACCTGGAAGACCGAGTTGAGGGCGACGAGCACAGCGCAATACTCGCCGTCGCCGCCGGCCAGCATGTTCCAGATGAGCACCATGGCGATGCAGCGAGCCAGGCCCACGATGATTAGACCAGTGCGATATTCTGGCATATCAGGCAGCAGGAGCCAGGCGAGGACGAACATGATGAGCGGGCCGACGATCCAGTTCTGGACGAGCGACACGGCGAACATCTTCCCTGCCTGTCTTACCTTGCCCAGCTCTTCGTACTTCACTCTGGCGAGCACGGGGTACATCATCCAGAGCAGCCCGAGGGCAATCGGCAGCGAGACGCTGCTGATCCGAGCAGCGTCCAGGATCGTCGCTATATTCGGGTAGACGTACCCCAGGCCAAGCCCGAACGCCATAGCGATGAATATCCAGAGAGGAAGAAACCGGTCGAGCGTTGATAATCGGCCGATAACATTGCCGGATGGCACTTCGGCCACCTCCGAGTTAGACACGCACATTCGCTACACCTCTTCTTTATTCGGAACACCACGATCTTCCGAATCGCAACAAGCGGCTAGAGTCGCATCTGCCCTAGTGGTATCCAGGATATCACGTAAGGTCGTCTGGAACGCCGCTACGCCAACAGGATCGAGTTTGTAGTAAACCCAACGCGCGTCGTGAAGATCACGCCTGTCCTGAACCAACCCCGCCCGCTTCAAGAGTCCCATATGGTAGGATACTGTGCCTTGACTGAGGCCAAGCGTCTCGGTCAGGTGGCAAACGCACTGCTCGCGCTCCCGCAGCATCAGGATAATCCGCAGACGCACAGGGTCCGCCAAAGCCGTCAAGGCCGCCCAAACAGGAGCGTCGACCGGCAGATCCGCCTCCCGCAGGTCCTGCGCCACACGTCCGGCCAAATTGCCCTCCAACTATAAATTGATTGCTATCAATTTATAGTCTATTTCCGTGGTGATGTCAAGCCTTCAAGTGACTTGTTTGCGCTGTCTGACACAGAGTTTTTCATCACTCAACGTTGCCCCACCTTGATTGCTATCCAGATTGATTGTCTCACGCCTGCTCCTCGGCCTTTCGCTTCGAGTGAGGCGCCAATTCGGGACTCGGCTGCGCCAGCGTGTCCGAGACGGCGACAAAGGCCGCTAACGCCAGGCCGAGAAGCAGCGCCGACCACAGACCGTAGAAGCTTTCGAACGAGTTCGCCTCCACCAGTCGGCCACCGATGCCTGTGCCGATGGCTCCCCCACCCATCATACAGAAGGCCACCAACGACATTGCCGTTCCTCGCGCCTTGGCCGCGAACTCGGTGGCCAGCGTCAGGAGCGTGGAATGCGCGAACATAAATCCTGTGCCGAGCAGCGCGATGGCCAGGACAACGGCGACGAAAGTTCCACCTAACACGAATATCACCCCATCGCCGAGCGCCGCCAGGAGCAGGCCGATGACCAGTGTCTGTCGCCGTCCGATGCGTCCAGCAATTCCCCCACTCTTACGACCGGCGATGATGGCGGCCAAACCGAACGCGGTCATCGTCGCTCCGATGGCCAGGTTGTCCAATCCAAATCGATGGCTGAGATAGGCACCCAGGTAGGAGAAGCTTCCCATAATGAGTATGCCCTCCACCAGCACGACCAGGTAAGTACGAAGACTGCGCCCTTGCGTTAACAGATTACGGTACGGGGCTATGATCTCGCTGCGAGGATTGCCCGATACCGCGAGACCTCGACTGCGAACGATCAATAGAGCCGTAACAATCGCCGAAAGAGAGGCGTAGGCCAGGAAGACCCCACGCCAGCTCAGGAGGAAGGCGATGGCCCCGCCGATGCCCATCGAGAGACCCTGTCCCAGGAACGAGATGCCCATAAAGGAGCCAATCGCCCCCTGGCGTTCTTCCATCCTCACCGTGTCGCCTATGAGGGCCAGGGACACAGGCATGGTGGCGGCGGCGAAGGCCCCGGTGAGAGCCCGGTAGATGGTTAGATCGGTCAGCCCCGCGCCAAGGGCAGTGATGGCGGCCGCGATGGTGAACCCGATGAGAGTGAGTCGCATAACGCGGAGCTTGCCGTAGCGATCGGCGAGTGGCCCGTACAGCAACTGGAAAAGGGCGAAGGGAAGCATATAGGCGGTGATCAGCACCGCGGTACGCACTGGTGAAGCCCCAACGTCGCGGGCGATAGACGGCACGATAGGTGAGACCACCCAGTTGTCAGCCATCACAACAAAACCGGCGAGCCCCAGGCTGAGGATCAAGGGGGCCGCCTCCGCTCGCGTCTTCATCGGCCTACCCTCTTGATAAAACAGTTACGATCCACGAAGTGATCTCAGCCTTCGATGGAATCCGTCCCGCCGACTTCACCTCGCCGTCAATCACAAGCCCAGGTGTGGCCATGATGCCATAGCGCACGATGTCTTTGTAGTCCGACACGTGCTGAACCTCAGCCGCAGCGTCCATTTCCGAGACGACTTCTTCGACCAGCGCCTCCAGTTTCTTGCAGTTCGCGCAACCAGAGCCAAGAACCTTGATGTTCATTGTGTTGTCTCCCGACTAGCATTTATTCAACAGATTTACAAGACAGCGTTGAAAAGATAGCCCACGGCGATGATGCCCGTTCCCACCACGCCCAGAAAGACAGCGATTAGCTGCCATTTCAGCACGCGGCGCAGGATGATGACCTCAGGGAGGGAAAGAGCGATGACGCTCATCATAAAGGCCAGCACCGTGCCGAGCGATGCCCCCTTTTCCATCAGCGCCTGCACCACAGGAATGATACCCGCCGCATTTGAGTACATGGGGATGCCCACCAGCACCGCCGCTGGAACCGACCACCAGGCGCTCTTACCCATGATGCCCGCCATAAAATCTTCCGGAACGTAGCCATGGATAGCCGCACCCACGGCAATGCCGGCGATAACATAGGGCCAGACCTTGCCCACAATGTCCCGCACCGCCTGGACGGCGTAATCGATTCGATCGGTCCAGGATTGGTGCCCCTCTAACAGTTGGACCTCGCCCATACGAACTTGATAAACCCAATCGGCCACCCAGCGTTCGAGGTGCAATCGCCCGATGATCCAACCCGCCGAGATGGCGACGCCGAGCCCGGTGGCGACGTAAAGAGCCGCAACGCGCCAACCGAACATTCCGAAGAGAAGGGCCAGCGCAACCTCGTTGACCATGGGGGCAGAGATGAGGAAAGAGAAGGTTACCCCGAGGGGAACGCCCGATTCGACAAAGCCGAGAAAGAGAGGGACTGCCGAGCAAGAGCAGAATGGGGTGACGATGCCGAGGGTCGCGGCCAAGACGTTCCCAATCCCCTCGCGTCTCCCGCCCAGCGCCTTTCGCGCTCGCTCAGGGGTGAAGAACGAGCGCACAATACCCACGAGGAAGACGATCAGAGAAAGAAGCAAGAGTATCTTCGGCACGTCATAAAGGAAGAATCCGACCGCAGAACCGAGATGACTTGCCGGATCCAGCCCGAGCAGGCTGTACGAGACAGCTCCAGATAGAGGTTCGAGGTACTGATAAGCAGCGACCCAGAGCGCAGCGGCAATGACCAGCTTAACCCAGAGCCATGGCGCTGAAGCTGGCTGTTCTTCCACCTTCGACATTGATCCCATCCTCAATCTCCACAAATCGTAGATGTCTTCAGTGTCTCACATAATATATGCATCTTATTGCATATATTCGCGCAAAATAGATTAAGCGCACTTTGGGCAGACGCAACCGCTAACAACTGGTCTCTTCTCGTCAATCAGCAATCCAGAAGCCAACAAGAGGGATCGAACGCGCTGATCGACGATGCGGTAGAAGATGCGCTGGCCGTCTCGTCGATCTACGACGAGCCCCGCCTGGCGCAATTCAGCCAACTGCTGTGAAATGTAGGGTTGCGGGCGATCGAGGAGAGCGGCGAGATGACAGACGCACTCCTCTTCGCGGCATAGCTCAATCAGGAGACGCAGCCGAACTGGGTGCGCCAGTACTTGGAAAAGCTCCAAGGCATCCTCGATGCTACCAGGAACCCCTGCAGAAACCTCTGTCATATGCCCCTTTCCGTTTGCATCAAATATATGCAGTCCGTTGCATATATTGTATCTCTCTAAACGGTCGTTGTCAATACGAGTCCAATCAAATGTTTCATCAAGAAAAGGCTTGGATTATAATATCTGATAATGTTTGCTGCTTGCGAGGAGTTATCTTGATGAAAAGAACAGTTGATGAACTGATAGAGCGTTTGGAGAGCCCGGAGCGACGCCAATTAATGGACCTGGAAGCTGTACTAAGTCGTCTTCCTCTGACGCAATCCCTGGCCGTTGCCGACGTGGGTTGCGGGACGGGCTATTTCGCATTACCTTTGGGGAGTAAGCTAGCCAACGGGCTTGTCTATGCTATAGATGTCTCTCCCGAGATGTTAGCCGTCGTGGATAAGAAGATTGCCACCGAGGGCAGGCGGAATATCGACACAGTGAGGTCAGAGGATGGCAAAATACCGCTGTCTGACGAGAGCGTCGATGGCGTGTTGACGGCATTTGTGCTGCACGAAGCTGAAAACCTGCCGGCGCTGCTGAAGGAAATTGGCAGGATACTGCGGTCCGATGGGTGGTTAGCTGTGCTGGAATGGAAGAAGGAAGAGACACCTGTGGGCCCGGCATTGGATGAAAGGCTGGCGCCAGAGGATGTAGCTGGTGAACTCGCGGCGATGGGGATATCTCTCGTCGCTGTCCATGACATCAACGAGAACTACTATCTAGCATTGTTTGCTCGAAAGTGAATCCACAAGCACAGACCGTAGTAATGTACGCCAGCAGATCCGTTATGCCTTGATTGTTTAGCGGTTCGCGAGAGAACTGCGGTATATGGTGACGTCCAGTACGGACCACTTCAGTCAGGGCATCTGCCGTCTGGTATTTGACCTTGAATCCATTGACATAGACTGTTCGGCAGTGCTATATTGCGACCAATTGAATATGTTCATCTCCGAGCCTTCCGTCCTAAGGGCGTGCGCCTATGGACGCTGGAGGCCGTTCGCCGAAAAGGTGGGCCGCAAAGTAACCTTGCGGTCTCGGGTAGGGAAGGAAACGACCCTGCCTCCGCGTGTTGGGAAAGGAGATGTCGGCTCGAGCCTAAGGCCCGGCTGCTTGTGCTTTCCCACGAGCGGCCGGGTTTTTTGCTGGCCACGGTTTCGACAGGGGCTGGTTCCGAGGGCGAACACAAGGTTCGCCCCTACGACAATTTCTGTCGTGGCTAGCCTGTTCAACGGCGGGCGAACATGAGGTTCGCCCCTTCATGTTTTCGTATCATGCTGTGCGATTCGAAGTTGGCAATTTGGTGTGGAGGTTTGGGGTTTTATGCGTCTCGGCAGGATATTGTCTGCGATTATGCTGGTCTTCGTGATTTCGGTCAGCGGTTGCGCTGGGCAGCAGAAGGTCGAAAACGGCGGGGGCTCGACCGCGAACAAACAGCTTCTGGTGTCAGCGGCCATCAGCCTGAAGGATGCGTTGACTGAGATAAAGCAGGAATTCGAGAGCGGTCATCCAGGGGTGAAAGTGAATTATAACTTCGGCGCATCGGGTACGCTGCAACTGCAAATCGAACAGGGGGCACCTGTGGACGTTTTCGCGTCGGCGGGCGCGTCGCAGATGGACAGCCTGCAAAAGAAAGGCATCGTTTTGTCCGACACTCGCCGTGATTTCGCGGGGAACACGGCCGTGCTGGTCGCCCCCAAGAGTGCAAGCTTGCCAGTGTCATCCTTCTCGGATCTGACCAAGGCTGAGGTGAAACGGATCGCCATCGGCAATCCAGCGACTGTGCCCGCTGGTGACTACGCCAAGCAGATACTGGAGAATATGGGCGTATGGGAGGGCATCAAGAGCAAGCTCGTGATGGGCGAAAACGTCAGGCAGGTCCTGACGTACGTGGAGCAGGGCAACGTCGACGCGGGAATAGTCTACAGCACCGACGCGTCGACTTCCCATGACGTCACGGTGGCTGCCACGGCGCCCGAAGGCTCGTCTAAGCCGATAGTGTACCCGATCGCGGTTGTGGGGGCCTCGAAGCAGCCTAAAGAGGCTAAGGAATTCGTGGAGTTCGTGTCGGGCCCGAAGGGGCAAGCGGCGCTGGCAAAGTATGGGTTTTTGGTGGGGAAGAAGTAGGGCACTAGGCGACGGCTGGCCTTGGTTTGGGGGAGTTGACGACGTTCTGGGGCTGGCCGACAAGGAAGCCCCCGATGTTGGCGACGGAGATTTCGACTATTCGCTGCAGGGCCTCTTTGCTGTGAAACGCGATGTGGGGTGTGATCACGACGTTCTCGCGGCGGAGAAGCACGTGCTGACGCAGGAGCATCCGCAGCTTCTCCTCGGCCGCGGGCGCCGCCAGCAGCGCCCGTTCTTCTTTGATCAATTCCTCACCCTCGATGACGTCTAGCCCGGCTCCACCGACGATTCCTTCGTCGAGCGCCCAGATTAAGGCATCGGTGTCGACCAGCGCGCCACGAGCAGTGTTGATCAATAACGCTCCCTTTTTCAGCGTGCTCAGGCGCTCTCTGTTGATAAGATGGTGAGTCTGAGCGGAGTAGGGTGCGTGGAGGGTGATGATGTCCGAGCGCCGCAGCAGGTCCTCGAGCGGAACGTACTGGAAACCGAGAACCTCGGCCACGAGACGGTTTGGCTTCATGTCGTAGGCGAGAACGTTCATGCCGAAGCCCTTGGCAATCCTGATGACGTGCAGCCCGATGCTGCCGGCGCCGACGACGCCCAGGGTCTTGTCCTTCAGATCGAACCCCTGGAGTCCCTCCAGCGAAAAGTTTCCCGCCACCGTGCGCACGTACGCCTTGTGGATGTTTCTAGATAACGACAGAATCAGGCCGAAGGTGTGCTCGGCCACGGTGTTCTCGCCATAGTACGGGACGTTGGACACGACGATGCCGCGACGATTGCACGTGTCGATATCGACGTGGTCGTAGCCGGTCGAGCGCGTGGCAATCATCTCCAGCGCAGGCATCTCGGCGAGAACGTCGGCGGTCAACTGCGAGTGGATGAAGACGGACACGACGCGCGCGTGCCTGGCCTTGTTCACAGAGCGCTTATCGAGTATCTCAGGAAAGAACGCCAGCGTCTGCCCCTTGAGGGCCTGCGCCGCGTAGTCACGCTCGTATTTCTCTACCTCGAAAAAGACGATGGCTTCGCCTCGGTTTGCAGGCATGCCCGCCTCCTCTGCCCCACGAGATTTGCCTGGTGGACGGGCCGTGGCACCGTTGGATGTCAAGAGTTTTGCCGGTTATGGCACAGGGCGTGCGCAGGGTAAAGCCTGCGGCTACAAAATGTGCGCGAAAGCGCGCGAGACAATGTGGCCGCAACCTTCAGGTTGCGCGTAACCCTAGCACCCTCGAGGAGATCGTGCTCGACCAAACCGTGATTGCTCGCAGGTGCTCGCGTCTAACCGCCCATTTAGTGTCGTTGGGTGCAATGTGCGTGCCAGGGGATAGGAAGAATTGGCTATGCGAGTTTCGCGAATTTCCCAATATTTTCCCCAATAAACCGCTTGACAAAATGCTATTATGGTGTAGAATACCTCGTGGTGGGGAAAAGTGGGGTGTGGTGGGGACAACCTGCTGGAGGCAGCGGGTTGTCCCCAAGTCCTTTCTAGAACCTCTTAGCTCCTACCGTTGAACGTCCCCAGCCAGGAGGCAGGCATCAAAGCCTGGAGTGCCGCGATGTTCATGGGCGAGTTCGAACATACCGTAGACGATAAGGGCCGGCTGGCGATACCAGCGAAGTTTCGCTCCAGGTTCGCCGACGGCCTTGTTGTAACTCGCGGACTCGACGGCTGCCTTTTCGTCTTTACGGTCCTGGAATGGACCGCGCTGGCGGACAAGATAGCTAAGCTCCCCATGGCCAATCCTGACGCCCGATCGTTTCAGAGGATGATGTTCTCGGGCGCTACGAATTGCCAGCTCGATCAGCAGGGCCGCTTCGTCTTGCCGACGTTTCTGCGCGAGAAGGCGGGCATAAGCAACGAAGCGGTGATCATCGGCGTGAACACGCGGCTGGAGATATGGGCCAGGGAGCGCTGGAACGAAATGCGCGACAAGGTAGAGGAAGAAGGCACGTTTATCGCCGAGCACCTGGCCGGGCTGGGCATCTAGACGAGAGTTGGACGCGAGAGCCGAACACATACCTGTCCTATACCAGGAAGTGCTCGCGGCGCTGGCCCCGCGAGCGGGTGGACGTTACATCGATTGCACATTAGGTGGCGGCGGACACGCTCTGGGCATACTGGAGCGGTCGAGTCCAGATGGCAGATTACTCGGAATCGATGCGGACCCAGAGGCTTTGAAAATCGCGACCGCGCGGCTGGAACCCTACAGGTCGCGATGCATCCTGATCAACGACAACTATATCAACGTCGGCAGGCTGGCCCGCGAGCGCAACTTCGTCCAGGTGGACGGCGTTCTGTTCGATCTGGGCTTCTCGACGATACAGATTGAGAGCCTGAACCGAGGATTCAGCTTCCGGGTCGATGCGCCACTGGATATGCGCTTCGATCCTCGCCAGGAGATCACGGCCGAAGACCTGATCAGCACGTCGACAGAGCAAGAACTGGCGGAGATGATCTTCAAATACGGCGAGGAGCGGCGCGCGAGGGCTGTCGCGAGGGCCATCGTCGCCGAGCGGGCCAGGCGACCGATCGAGACGACGGGGCAGATGACCAGGATCATCGAACGCGTCGTGCCGAAGCAGGGGAAAATTCATCCGGCGACGCGAACGTTTCAAGCGCTTCGCATAGCGGTCAACCGCGAGCTGGAGAATCTCGAATCGGCGCTAGGACAGGTGGTGGAACTGCTGGCCCCTGGCGGAAAGCTGGCGGTAATCTCGTTTCATTCCTTGGAAGATCGGCTGGTCAAACAGTTCTTCGCCGCCGAGGCGCGAGGGTGCATCTGTCCGCCGAGGATTCCAGTTTGCGTTTGCGGCCACAAGGCTCGGCTGGAGATAGCGACGAAAAAGGCGATAGCGCCATCGTCGGAGGAAGTGCAAAGGAACCCGCGGAGCCGAAGTGCGAAGCTGAGGGTGGCGCGGCGGGTGGGGGTACGGCCCTCACCCTAACCCTTTCCCAGAGGGAGAGGGTACATAGGCTTGGGGACAAGGCCCCCGCTGGGGTGGTTGGGTTGGCTACGGGGATAATGCGGGCGATACCGCTGGCTAGACAACGCGGCGAGACGAAATCTCTCCGCATACCGATGATCTTCATCGTAGCTCTGGGCGTGGCCGGGCTGGTCAGCTTGCTGTATCTTGCCCAAACCAGCACGGTGGCTACTGTCGGATACGACATCAAGAGGCTGGAAGACCAGAGGGCCCGGTGGCAGATGAAGAACGCGCAATCGAGAGTCAAGATTGCGGAACTCCAGTCCATAGACCGCATCGAAAGGGATGCTAAGAGCCGTTTGAACATGGCGCCGCCAACCAAGATCATCTTTGTACCTGTCGAACTCAGCGCCAAGACAACCGTCGGCAGCGAAGCTGCGAGCTCTCAGGCTCGCGCCGAGGCCGACGCTGGCGCCAAGAGAACGCCGAAGGAAAGTTCACGGTGAGACGATTACATTGCACGAGCTTGAGGAACGACGTTGGCGCTTCTATACTCTGTTCACGGTAATTGCCGTTTTTATCCTCATCCTTATCTTCAGGCTGTTCTATCTCCAGGTAATCCAAAACAGCTACTATAGCTCTCTGGCCAAGAAAGAGCACTGGCGCGAGGAAACGATCCCGGCACAGCGCGGCACGATCTACGACACGAACGGGCACGTGCTGGCCACCAGCGTCGGCTTTGAATCGCTCTACGCCATCACGAACCAGATCGCCAGACCAGAGAAGCTCGCTCGGGCGCTGAGCCCCGTCCTGGGGGAATCCGAGACCGAAATCGCGGCAAAACTGGCGACGAAGCAGAACGCCCCCACGTTGGTCAAAGCATATCTTCCCGAGGAGCAGGCAGACGCGGTGCGCAAGCTCAACCTGTGGGACGTCTACTTCCAGCCTGAATTCAAGCGCATGTATCCGGAGGGCAGCATCGCGGCACAGGTGCTCGGCATAGTTGGCCTCGAGTCGCAGGGGCTGACTGGCATCGAGGCGAGATACAACGACGTTCTGGCCGGCAAGCCAGGCTCCCTGCTGGCCGAGAGAGACGCCACCGACGACGAGATAGCGCTCAGCGCCAGCACGTACTCGCAGCCGCACAACGGGGGATCGATCACGCTCACCATCGACCGCTACATACAGAAGCTGGTCGAGCAAGAACTGGAGAAGGCTGTCGGTCAATACAAGGCAGCGGGGGGCACCATCGTCGTGATGGAGCCGAGAACTGGCGCCATTCTGGCGATGGCAAACCGACCCACGATCGACTTCAACGATCCGAACCTGTTCGCTGCCAGTCGAACTCCTATGTACAAGAACGCGGCGGTGAGCGATGCCTGGGAGCCGGGCTCGATCTTTAAGATAATCACGATGGCGGCTGGACTGGACACCAAGGCAGTTACACCCGATACCTCGTTCAACAATACTGGCAGCTTCGCCTACGGCGGCGGGGTGGTGCGCAACGTGATCACCCGACTGGGGCCAGAGACCATGACCCAAACGCTGCAGCGCTCCTCGAACATCGGTGCGGCCTTCGCGAGCACAAGGATGGGAGCGGACGCGTTCTACAGGTACGTCGAGGCCTTTGGCTTCGGGCAGCCGACGGGGATCGAGCTGCAGGGAGAATCGCCGGGCATATTGCGAACTAACAAGACGGGCAACTGGTATCCATTCGATCTGGCCACAAACGCCTTCGGCCAGGGCATCTCGGTCACGCCCATCCAGATGGTTACCGCCGTGTCGGCAGCGATTAACGGTGGCATCTTGATGAAGCCGTACGTTGTCAAGGAGGTAGTAACCGAGAAAGAGCGCCGCGAATATCATCCGACGGTTATCAGGCAGGTGATCTCGCCGCAGACCTCCAAGACGCTAGGTGGTATGCTCGTCTCTGTCGTGGAGCTTGTCGAGGGCGGACAGGTGAGGCTGGCGAAGGTGCCTGGCTATCATGTTGGGGGCAAAACCGGGACCGCGGAGATACCGACTAAGGAGGGCTATGGCAGCTCGGCGACGATCGCCTCGTTTGTCGGCTTCGGGCCGGCCGACGACCCGCGCTTCGTTATGCTGGTGAAGATCGATCGGCCCGAGGCGTCGCCCTGGGGCGAGACCGTGGCCTCGCCAGTTTTCCGGGCTATAGCGGAACAGTTGTTCACGTACATGAAGGTGCCGCCAGCGAGGGCGGTGACGCAGAATCAGGGCGGGTGAGAAAACTTCGCGCATCGTGGTAGAATAGGGGGAATATATCAGTTGTGGTGGTGCTTACGTGCTGAGAATTAGCGACGTTCTGATTGGCGTGGGGAGCCACAATCTGCCTCACGCGGTGTCGCCTGACCTCTGTTTCGCCGACGTGACCAACGATTCCCGCCTGGCCACCAGGGGCGCGCTTTTCGTGGCGCTGCGAGACGTGCGCGACGGGCACGATTTCATCCCGGACGCGTATCGCAAAGGGGCTGCCGGCGTGATAGCGGAGAGGCTGATCGATCTGGACGGGTGGCTGGAACGCTCGGCCAGACGGGATTTCGCCTACATAATCGTCGACGACTGCATCACCGCGCTGCAGAAGCTCAGCGCGTACTGGCGGAGCAAGCACGGCATCCAGGTCGTCGGCGTGACCGGCAGTGTGGGCAAGACGTCGACCAAGGAGATGATCGCCACCGTTCTGTCGGAGGAGGTCAGGGTGCTTAGCAACGAGAAGAACATGAACAACGAGATCGGCCTCCCTCTCAGCCTTCTGCGCCTGGACGACACGCACGAGAAGGCTGTGCTGGAAATGGGCATGTACGACATCGGCGAGATCAACCTCCTGTGTGCAATCGCCCGGCCACAGATCGGGGTAGTGACCAACGTCAGTCATTCGCACCTCGAACGGCTCTGGACGATCGAGCGCATCGCCCAGGCCAAATCGGAACTGGTCGAAGCGCTGCCTGACGACGGCATCGCCATCCTGAATGGCGACGACCCACTGGTCAGCCAAATGGCCGCGAAGACCGGCGCCAGCCACATTTTCTTCGGCACGGGCTCAGAGTGCGACGTTCGTGCCACGCGAATTCGGGTGAATGGGCTCAAAGGGATCAGTTTCGACCTCGTGTACGACGGCAAAACGGCGAGGGTAAAGACGCCGCTGCTGGGAAGACACACCGTGTATCCTTGTCTGGCAGCCGCCGCGGTGGGCATCGCACAAGGGATGAGCCTCGACGAGATCGCTCGCGCCCTGAAGAAGGCGCCATCTACCGTGCGACTGCAAGCCTTGCCTGGCAAGAACAGGTCTTCTATACTCGACGACACTTATAACGCGAGCCCTGTTTCGACAAATGCTGCCCTCGACCTCCTGGCAAAGCTGCGTGGTCGCAGAATCGCGATCCTCGGCGACATGTTCGAGCTTGGCAGCTACGAAGAGCAAGGGCATCGCGAGGTGGGAAGGCGGGCAGCACGCTCTGTGGACAGGTTGATCGTGGTGGGCAAGCGGGCACGCTGGATCGGAGACGAGGCGCTGTCGGCTGGCCTCAAGGCCGTGGAGTTCGCGGAGACGAACGCAGGGGTGTCGATAGAGCTGCAGCCGAACGATTACGTGCTGGTCAAGGGGTCGCGGGGGATGAGGATGGAAGAGATTGTGGCGAGGTTGGTGGAAGAGGGTGGCTAATAACGCAATCTTGCTCGCGCCGATATCGTTCCTGGTGGCCGTGGCGTGGACGCCGTGGTTCATTGGACAGCTTCGCGCGCACAGGATGGGCAAGCAGATTCGCGTGGACGGGCCCAGCGGGCACATGGTCAAGGCGGGGACGCCGACTATGGGCGGCTGGGTAATGGTGGGGACCACGGCGGTCCTGACGATGGCATTCATACGCGAGTGGGCAATCGCGCTGCCGCTGTTGATGGCCATTCTAGGCTTCGCCGTCTACGGCACCGTGGACGATTTCGCCAATCTGCGATCCAAGGAGGGCCTGGGCCTGAGGGTCCGTTTCAAGTTCCTGTGGCACAATGGCATCGCACTGGCCATTGCGGCTGCGCTGTACTTCGTGTCGGGCGCGCAGACGGTCTCCGTGCCCTGGCTGGGAAGTTTTCAGATCGGCTGGTGGTTCATTCCCCTGGCGATGGTCACGATTTTCGCTACGACCAGCGGCGTGAACGAGACCGACGGGCTCGACGGCCTGGCCGGAGGGACAACGGCTATCGCGTACGGCGCGTTTCTAGCCATCGCCTTGCTGAACGGACAGAGCGCGGTGGCGGCGTTTTGCGCGATAATGATCGGCACCATTATGGCCTTTCTGTGGTTCAACGTGCACCCCGCCAGCGTCTTCATGGGCGATACGGGATCGCTGGCGCTGGGCGCTGGATTGGCAGTTGTGGCCCTGCTCACGGGGTGGGTCTTGCTGCTGCCCGTCGTCGGCATGGTGTTCGTCGTGGAGTCGCTGTCGGTGATGCTACAGGTGGCCCATTTCAAGGCGACGAAAGGCAAGCGCATTTTCAAGATGAGCCCGTTGCACCATCATTTCGAGCTCAGCGGCTGGGAAGAGGTGCAGATCGTGCAGCGCTTCTGGCTGGTTGGAGCGCTGGCCGCGGTGGTGGGTATAATCCTTGCAGAGGTGTAAGAGACAATGGGTTGCGGGCTCACCACGGAGACACAGAGACACGGAGGGGAAACCGATTTATCCCCTCTCCCTAAGACGCATAAGTCACATTACGGGTTGAAGGACGTTGCCAAGGCCAGATACCAGCGGGGGACAAGCCCCCCGCGCTACGTTGCGTCGACACACCTCTAGGAGCAGGGTGAGGGATGAGTCTGTCGAAGGATAAGGTTTTCACAGGCAAGAGGGCTGTCTTGATCGGGTTGGGCACGCGCACGCACGTTAGCCTGGCGCGCTATCTGGTCAGGCGGGGAGCTGCCGTGACGATCAGCGATGCCAAGCAGGAGGAACGGCTGCGGGAGGAGATCGCGCTGCTGGGGGACCTTCCGGTAAGGCTTTCGCTGGGTGGGCATCGCGCCGAGGACGTGCTGGACGCCGACGTCATCTTCGTGACGCCCGGGGCGCCGCGCGAGCTGCCAGTCCTGGTCGAGGCGCAGAAGCGGGGCATTCCGATCAGCAGCGAGATCGAGCTGCTCCTGGAAATATGCCCTGCCTCGGTCGTGGGCATCACAGGGAGCAGCGGAAAGACGACCACGACGACGCTGGTTGGCGAGATATTGAAGGCCGACGGACGCAAGGTGATGGTGGGGGGCAACATCGGAGTGCCGCTGATCGAGCGGATCGACGAAATGGACACGGAAACCTGGGTGGCGCTGGAACTCAGCAGCTTCCAGCTCGAATACGCCAGGAAAAGCCCGAAGATCGCCGCGATCCTCAACGTCACGCCGAACCATCTCGACAGGCACCATACCTTCGAGAACTACCTCGAAGCGAAGAAGAACATCATCCACTACCAGGGTCCCGCCGATTACGCCGTGTTCAACCTGGACGATCCGGCATCCTGCGGCGTCGCGTCCGAAGCGATTGGCCGAGTTCTGCTGTTCAGCCGCCAGAGCGAGGTGCGCGAAGGGGCGTACCTTCGCGACGGAACGATTCACGTGAGGCTGGGCGGGCTGGACAGAGAGGTGTGCCAGGTCGGCGAACTGAAGCTTCCTGGCGAGCACAACGTCGAGAACGCTCTCGCCGCCGCCGCCATCTCGACGGCCGCGGGGGCTCTTCCGAAGAGCATAGCCGCGGTGCTGACGAGCTTCGCAGGCGTGGAGCACAGGCTGGAACTGGTGCGGGAAATCGACGGCATCAAGTTCTACAACGATTCGATCGCGACGTCGCCCGAGCGAGCCATCGCGGGCCTCCTGTCCTTCGAACAACAGGTGATCCTGATCGCCGGCGGCAAGAGCAAGCATCTGCCGTTAGACGAGCTGATTCGTACGATGAGGCGTAAGGTGAAGTATCTGGTGCTTGCCAGCGAGCTGGGCCTGGAAATAGAGCAGGCTCTGGCAGGCGCCGACGAGGATGGAGTCATTCCGAGGTGCCATTTCGCCACTCTGGGCGAAGCTGCGCTGAAAGCGGCTGAGGTGGCGCGGCCTGGAGACATCGTCTTGATGTCGCCGGGGGGAACTAGCTTCGACGAGTTCAAGGATTTCGAGGAGCGGGGGCAGTATTTCAAGAAGCTGGTGCAGGCGCTGTCCGGGAAAGCGCCTGGTGAGGACGACCAGAAATGAGCATGCGCTTTCTGAGCAAGGCATATAAGAATCAGTTTCAAGGCAAGGGACATCCCGATTACGCGCTGATGGGCATCATCGCCATATTGCTGGTGCTGGGAGTGGACATGGTTTACAGCGCCAGTTTCGTCATCGCTCACAACAGCCCGCTGTACCACAGCGATACTTATTTCCTCGTTCGACAGATGCTGTGGGTGGGGATAGGCGTAGTGACCATGTTGGTGCTGATGCAGGTCGATTATCACAAGTATCAGCGATTCACCGTGCCGGGGATGGTCGTCATCATTTTGCTGCTCTTCGTCGTCATCGCCACCAGGCTCGGGCACAGCGCCTATGGCGCGCAAAGGTGGTTGAGCCTGGGTCCGCTACCCGCGATTCAGCCGAGCGAATTCGCGAAGCTGGTGCTGATTCTGTATCTCTCTAACTGGCTGTCGCGCCGAGGCGAGCGGCTGAAGGACCTGTCCAACGGCACAATTCCCTTCGCCATTATGCTCGGCCTGATCACGGGCCTGGTGCTAATGCAGCCCGACCTGGGCAGCGCCTTCGTCATCGCCCTCAGCGCAGTTTGCCTGTTCTTCATCGCCGGAGCCGACCTGAAGCATTTCATCGCCGGCGGCATCGCGGGAACGATCGCGCTGGTAATGCTGGCTTTGACGGAAGCGTATCGCTCACAGCGCATCGCGGCCTTTCTCGACCCGGAACAGGACCCGCTGGGGGTCGGCTGGCACATCATCCAGAGCAATATCGCCCTCGGCTCGGGCGGCATCTTCGGATTGGGGCTTGGCGCCAGCAGGCAGAAGTTCTATTACCTGCCCAGCGCGCATACAGACGCGATCTTCGCGGTCATCGGCGAGGAGCTGGGACTGCTGGGAACGATGGCCGTGATCGGATTGTTTGCGCTCCTGGCCTATCGCGGCTACAAAGCGACGATGAAAGCGCCGGATTCGTTCGGCATGTTGCTGGCGGCGGGGATCACTTCGTGGATAACGTTCCAGGCGCTGCTGAACATCGCCGTGGTGACCTCGACGGTGCCATTCACGGGCATTACCCTGCCTTTCGTCAGCTACGGCGGCTCGTCGATGCTGGTTTCCTTTGCCGCCATCGGCATTCTGTTGAACGTATCGAGACATCAAGTGGGATTCGTGCCGGAGAAGAATCGCAACAAGGGGGCCGAGCCAGCGATCAAAAGCGTGAGAGCGCGAAGCGCGCACCTAAGCCAGGCGGAGTAGCGAGACAATGTTTCACGAGAGGGGTGGTGGAGGAGATGGAGATTAGCATACCATACATCTACGTGTTGGTGCTGCTGCTGGCAGCGTTTGGAGTGATGGGATTAGCACGGGGATGGGCACGAGACGCGGCTGCCCTGGCGGGAGTGTTCGTCTCGTGGATGGTGGTGGCGAAGCTCGGAGGGACGATCCTCGAGTTCGTCAACCGAGTTGCGCGGGCGATACTCTTTCTCACGCAGGGTGGCATCGAGACCGACGACCCGGCGCAGATGGCGGTCAGGCTCAGCAAGGTGCAGCTCGCCGATTTAGCGCATCCAGACGTGCCTCTGGCCCTGCTTTTCGGGCTCTTCATTCTGATCGTCTATCTTCTGTCGTCGCGCCTAATCGACCGCCGCACGACCTGGCCAGGGAAAGCGGGCGGCGCCCTTCTCGGCGCTCTGAATGGCTATCTAGTCTCATACGCGATGCTCCAGGCCCCTTCGCCGCGGACGAATATTCTGACGACGCTGACGTTTCCTGTCAAGGACATCGCGTTATTCCTGGGACAATATCTGGCGGCAGCGCTCATAATAGCGGTGGGCATCGTGATCGTCTTCGCGCTGTTTAACGGCATTCGAACGGCAAGGAGGTCCGCGGACGCGGGATGGGCACAAAAGAGGAAGGGTTAGGAGACCTGCTGCAGGACGTTCGTCGCATCCACATGATAGGCATAGGGGGTTCCGGCATGAACGCGCTGGCGAAGGTGCTAGCTGAGGCGGGCTACCAGGTATCAGGCTCGGACCTCAGCCTGTCCAAAACGACAGAAGCGCTTGCCAGCATCGGCATCGAGATCAAGCAGGGCCACGCCGCCGACAACGTCGCCGGCGCCGACCTGGTCGTGATCTCGTCGGCCATACCGGCGGACAATCCCGAGCTCAGCAAGGCGCGATCCCTTGGACTGCAGGTCGTGAAGCGGGCCGAGCTGCTGAGCGAGCTAACGCGCCGCCAGCGCAGCATTCTCGTGGCGGGGACTCACGGCAAGACCACCACATCCTCCATGACAGCCTTGCTGTTGGAGCGCGCGGGCCTGGATCCGACGATCATCGTCGGGGGTGATGTGATCGACCTCGGCACGAGCGCGAAGCTGGGGAAAGGGGATTATCTGGTCGCGGAGGCCGACGAGTTCGACCGCACTTTCCTGAAGCTTTCGCCCTGGACGGCAGTGATCACCAACGTCGAGGCAGACCATCTGGATTATTACGGGAGCCTGGACGCAATAGTCGAGGCTTTCGATAAGTTCATCGGGATGGTCCCCGAAGACGGCCACCTCGTCGCCTGCTGGGATGAGCCGCCGCTGCGCAAGCTGGCCCGCAGGCGAGGGCGCGGCGTCGTCAGCTATGGCATCAGGTCCCAGGCAGATTGGCGCGCTGTGCGGATCAAGCCCAACGTGCTCGGCGGCAACGACTTCGAGGTGCGCCGGCGCGCGGAGCGCGTCGGCAGGTTCTCGCTGCAAGTGCCCGGCAGGCACAACGTGCTGAACGCGCTGGCGAGCATTGCCGCGGCCTCGTTGGTTGGAGTGGACCTCGATGAGGCCAGAGAAACGCTCGCCGGATTCAGGGGCGCCGCCCGCCGCTTCGAGCTGAAAGGAGCGGCGAACGGCATTGTCGTCTACGACGACTACGCGCATCATCCGACGGAGATAGCGGCGACGCTGAAGGGGGCGAGAGAGAGGCATCCGGGACGCATCTGGGCCGTGTTCCAGCCCCACACGTACAATCGCACCAAGCATCACCTGCTCGGCTTCGCGCGAGCGCTGGAACTGGCGGACCAGGTCGTAGTGACGGATATCTACATGCCCGCGGGACGCGAGGTCGATACGCTGGGGATATCGGCAAGCGACATCGTGCGAGCGATGAACCACGCGGCGGCGCGGCACATACCGAGGCTGGACGAGGTTGTGGCGCACGTCGTGCCGCGGCTGCAGCCAGGCGATATGTTGCTGACCATGGGCGCCGGGGACGTGAACAAGGTAGCGGTTGCGGTGCTAAAGCGGTTGGGGGAGAAGGGATAGGGGGACGCAGGGCGGTGGGCACCACGGAGACACGGAGACACGGAGAGGTGATCTTTCGGGGGGACGCCTGTCCGCCTCTCGTACCATGGAGGCATATACTGTGACACATAAATTACGAGTAGCAGTGATCTTCGGCGGGAGGAGTGGCGAGCACGAGGTCTCGCTGATGTCCGCCGAATCGGTGATAAACGCGATCGACAAAACCAAGTACGAGGTCGTGCCAATTGGCATAACTAAGGGAGGGCAATGGTTGGTGTCGGGAGACCCCATGTTGGCGCTTAAGAGCGCGGCGGCATCACCCGCGAAATCGTCCGCGCTGGTGGTCGATCCATCGCAGCGGGGTCTCATCGCGCTGGAAGTGAACCAGGCATCTGGCGGCGGCCAGAAGCTCGACGTGGTGATCCCTGTGTTGCACGGAACGTATGGCGAGGATGGCACCATTCAGGGCCTGCTGGAGATGGCAGACGTGCCTTACGTCGGCGCCGGGGTGCTGGCGTCTGCCGTCGGCATGGACAAGAGCGTGATGAAAGCCGTCTTCGCCCAAAGAGGAATTCCCGTGCTGGACTTCCTCACGGTCAAGAAGAAGGACTGGCAGCGGGACGCCGAGGGATTGACGCACGAGATCGAACGGCGCATTTCCTATCCGTGCTTCGTCAAGCCAGCCTGCGGCGGTTCGAGTGTCGGCATCAGCAAAGTTCACTCACGCGCCGAGCTTGCGCCGGCGATGCGCCTGGCCACCGAGTTCGACCGCAAGATCGTGGTGGAGAAATCGGCCCAGAACTTCCGCGAGATCGAGATCAGCGTCCTGGGCAACGACGAGCCAATCGCGTCCGTCCCAGGCGAGATAATTCCGTGCAACGAGTTCTACGACTATCGCGCCAAGTACACGGACGATAGGTCGCAACTGATCATCCCGGCGCGGCTTCCGAACGCGACGGTGAGGAAGGTCCAACGCCTGGCGGTCGAGGTCTTCAAGGCAGTGGACTGCGCGGGCATGGCACGCGTGGATTTCTTTGTGAGCAAGGACGCCAGCAAGGTTTACGCCAACGAGATAAACACGATTCCAGGGTTTACGAAGATCAGTATGTATCCCAAGCTCTGGGAAGCCAGCGGCATAAGCTACGGCGAGCTAATCGACCGCCTCATCGAGCTTGCCATCAAGCGGCATATGGAGAAGAGACAGCTACGAACGTCGTACGAACTGGAGTAAGACTTGCCACGCCGGATAGGGACAACACGAGGCACTCTGCATCGGCGGCCCAGGAAAAGAATAAGCCTTCCTACCGATATGTCTTTTCTCGGGCGCAAGTGGTCCAAGCGCTTCGGGGTCTGGGCACGCGACAAGCTGTTGTTTATTCTCGTTCTCGTCTTTCTTTTGTGGCTCGGGTTTTACTTTACGACGTCGCCCGACTATCGCGTAACAGAAATCACGGTGACGGGCAACGTGCTCACCGCCTCGGAGGATTTAGTATCAGCGGCAGGCGTGCGCAATCAGCCTATCCTGTTGCTGAACCACAAGAAAGCGGAGGAATCCATTCTAAAACTGAGGGCGGTGAAGTCGGCCGAGGTTCGCTCCGAATTCCCGAATCACGCGTCGATCAGGGTGATCGAGCGAACCGCGGAGTACATCTGGAAGGTGAAAGACACCTTGTATCTGGCCTCAGACGACGGTATCATAGTGGGTACGACGCCGACGGCGAACCAGATGGTCGCGCTGGTAGACGTCGACGGCACGCCGACAAATGTTGGGGGCCAGGTAGATGCCGATGCGCTCCACGCGGCGAAGGCGCTTTCCTCGCTTCTGCCGCGAGAGATGTCGATAACGCCAGCCTACTTCGAGTATTCGCGCTCGGAGGGGGTCGTGTTGCCCACGGACTTTGCGGGGCGCGTCGTCTTTGGTAAAATGGAAGACCTCGAAGACAAAGTGGCGACGTTCAAGGCGCTCAAGCAGGCGTTTCAAGAGAAAAACTTGAAGGTAAAATACGTCGATTTGCGCTTTAAGGATAAGCCCTATTTCCGGTAAAATAGGCATCTGACAGATGACGGCCAGCCGTCTAACTAGACAAGGGGCAGAACATCCATGTGGTTGCCAGCACTGGGGCTATTGATTGGCATTTTGATCGGCATCTTCTTTTCGATCGGTATTCCGACGGAATACGCGCGCTACACGGCAATGGCGATCCTGGCCGCGCTGGACTCGATTCTCGGCGCGGCGCGGGCCGAGCTCGATGGGCAGTATGACAACGAGGTATTCATTTCGGGGCTGGTGACCAATGCGCTGCTGGCTGGACTGTTGACTTTTCTTGGCGACAGGCTGGGCGTGGAGCTCTTCATCGCGGGCATAGTCGCCTTCGGCGTGAGATTGTTCAACAACCTGGCGATCATTCGGCGGCAGCTCCTGATAAGAGCCAAGCGACGGCGCGAGCTGCGGGCGCGGATGCAGCAACAAGAGACGTAGTACTTGTTCGTTATGTTATAAAAGAGTATAATGTGGCGCAAGAAGCCACCCTAGGCTCGGCTGGTAGAGTGAGCGTGGTGGCTGGGCATTGCCCTAGAATGGTGGGGGGGACCTAGGTGGCCAGAGGCAAGACGATCGTCGCCATCGACGCCGGCACGACCAAGATCTGCACGTTGATCGCGGAGATCGGCAAAGAAGAAAACATCCACATAATTGGGGTTGGCGTTTGCCCTTCTCGCGGGCTGCGCAAGGGCGTAGTCGTCAACATCGAGGAAGCTGTCGAATCTATCGGCACCTCGATCGAGAAGGCAGAACGCGTCTCTGGATACAAGGTCGTCAGCGGCTACGTCGGCATCGGCGGATCCCACGTCGCCGCGCTCAACAATCGCGGCGTAATCGCCATCTCCCACAGCGATCGCGCCATTACGCACGAAGATATCGACAGGGCGGTTGAATCGGCGCGAGTGATCAACGTGCCGAGCAATCGCGAGATCATCCACTCCATTCCCCGCCAGTTCATCGTCGACGGACAGGAAGGCATCAAGAATCCAGTAGGCATGGTCGGGTTTCGCCTCGACGTTGAGGCGCATATCGTCACCGGCGCGACGACGGGAATCCAGAACCTGGTGAAATGCGTCCACAGGCTTGGGGTCGAAGTCGACGACGTCGTCCTCGAGCCGCTGGCCTCTAGCGAGGCCGTGCTGACCGAGGAAGAAAAGGAAATGGGCGTCGTCCTGGCGGATATTGGCGGCGGAACTACTGGCGTGGCCGTATTCGTCGAGGGAGCGATTGCCCACAGCTCTATCCTTCCCGTCGGCGGCAACCATATAACCAACGACATCGCGGTCGGGCTGCGCACGCCCTTTGCAATGGCAGAGGAGATCAAGATCAAGCGCGGCCACGCTCTTTCCAGCCTCATCGATCCGTCGGAAGTGATAGAGATAACGACCTTTGGCAGAAACCAGAGGGAGAAGATTTCGCGAGCCCAGCTTTGCCAGATAGTCGAGGCAAGGCTCCAGGAGACCTTCGCGCTCCTGCAATCCGAGATCAAGAAGTCGGGCTACGATACGCTCTTGCCGGCGGGCGTGGTGCTCACAGGCGGCACGTCGGAGATGGCCGGCATCGCCGACCTGGCCAGCGAGATACTGCAGGTGCCCGTGCGCATCGGCTATCCGTATGGCATACAGGGGCTCGTGGACAGCATAGGGGGGCCATCCTACTCGACGGGCATCGGCCTGCTTCTCTGGGGAGCGATGTTCGGGGAACATTCCCCAACGCGAGCTTTCGGAGGGAAGGTAGCCGCGAAGAAGTCGAATGGCACGGGGCCAGATAGCTCGGGCATGTATGGCAGGGTCCGAGAGTGGTTGAAGACGTTTTTGCCGTAGGTTGAGAACTCGCACAAGGGGAGCGGTTGATTGTATAGAGGAAGGAGACATTGCGATGGATACTGAGACCAGAACCTATTTCGCCAACATCCGAGTAGTGGGCGTTGGAGGTGGCGGCAGCAACGCCGTCAACCGCATGATCCAGGCAGAGGTCCAGGGAATCGAATTCATCGCCGTGAATACGGATTACCAGGCGCTTCAGCGCGCTGATGCTGATAAGAAGATCCACATTGGAGACAAGCTGACCAAGGGTCTCGGCGCGGGTGGCAATCCCATCATCGGGACCAAGTCGGCGGAGGAGAGCGCCGAGGAGCTTTACGAGGCGCTGAAAGATAGCGACATGGTCTTCATCACGGCCGGCATGGGTGGCGGCACGGGCACCGGCGCGGCGCCGGTGATCGCTCAGATAGCCCAGGAACTGGGCGCCCTCACGGTAGCGGTCGTGACCAAGCCCTTCACCTACGAAGGCGCCAAACGGCGTGCCGTGGCCGACGAGGGGCTCTCCAATTTGAAGGACAAGGTAGACACGCTAATCACAATCCCGAACGACAGACTTCTGCAGGTCGTCGAACGAAAGACCTCGCTGGAAGCCGCCTTTCGCGTCGTCGACGACGTGCTGCGCCAGGGCATCCAAGGCATTTCCGAGCTGATCACGGTGCCTGGCGTCATCAATCTCGACTTTGCCGACGTCAAGACCATTATGGCCCAGGCAGGCTCCGCGCTCATGGCCATCGGGCGCGGCGAAGGAGAAACGCGAGCCACAGACGCGGCCAAGGCGGCTATAGCCAGTCCACTGCTCGAGGTATCCATCGACGGCGCCAAGGGCGTCCTGTTCAATGTTACTGGCGGGGCAGACCTGACGCTGTTCGAGGTAAGCGAGGCAGCCGACGTTATCTCCAAGGCCGCGGACCCCGACGCCAACATCATTTTCGGCGCCGTCATCGATCCCAAGCTGCAAAACGAGATAAGGATCACTGTTATCGCCACTGGCTTCGACGGAAAGATCCCCTCCGTGAAGCCGATTCCGACGGCCACCAAGCTGCGCGAGGTGCCGCTGCAGCAGCCTAGTCAGGGAGACGATCTGGACATTCCGGCGTTTTTGCGGCGACGGTAATCCGCCACCTGACTATACCCATACACACCCACCGCCTTCGCCCCCAGCGCGGTGATGGCCTCCGGGGTACGATCGCCAAGGTGTTTTCGCAGGTCGGTAGGATAGACGGGATCCACCGGTCCGAACTGGACGATGAACAGATGCCCGTGTCCAGCTTGACACCCTAGCTATCTAGCGTTATTATTGCCCCTAGCACACTCTCGTTGCGCGTTCCCGCGCTTTTCGACAGCGCGGACCCGGCCATTGAGCGAGAACTCCGGCAATTGTTTTGAGGGGGACCGATTTTGCCAACTGGCAACACACCACCCAGGAGGCGGATTCGGTGACAATGTCATCTGACCTGACCTTCATTACGAATGAGCCCGGCAATGCACTTAGAGATCGCTTCGGCGTCTTGCTCCGAGACGATACACGTTTCTTCGACTGCCTGGTGGGGTACTTCTTCGTCAGCGGCTTCTATGAGCTTTACCCTGCCCTGGAGAATGTTGAGAAGGTTCGAATACTGGTCGGTCTCCGGACAGACAGGACGGCCTACGAGCTCATCCAGAGAGCCGGCGCGCAGGGCGAACCGCCCTTGTTGTCCCACGCCTCGGCAAAAGAACAGGTGTCCAACGACGTGCTTGGCGAAATCGAACGTTCTCCGGACACCGCCGAGATCGAGACAGGCGTTCGCAAATTTGTGAAGTGGATTCGCTCAGGGAAACTCGAAATCAAAGCTTACCCTTCGGAGAATCTTCACGCGAAGGTCTACATTATGACTTTCGCCGAGGGAGATAGGGATAAAGGGCGCGTGATAACCGGCTCCAGCAACCTGACCCAGGCAGGGCTGCAGGCGAACCTGGAGTTCAACGTGGAGCTCAAGAACCGCTCTGATTATGATTTCGCCATCGCCAAGTTCAATGAGCTTTGGGACATGGCGGTGGACGTTTCGGAGCCCTACGACGACGCGATCACGAACCGGTCGCCCTACGCCCAATTCGCCCCTCACGAGCTGTATCTCAAGTTTCTCTACGAGTATTTTCGCAATGAACTCAGCCGCCCGTCAGAGCTGGACGATGTCTTCGTCCCAACCGGCTTCAAGAAGCTGAGGTATCAGGAAGAGGCGGTTCTCAACGCCCGCAAGGTCCTCGACGAATACGGTGGGGTATTTCTCGCCGACGTCGTTGGGTTGGGCAAGACATACATGTCGGCCCTGCTGGCACAGCAGCTCGATGGCCGCCACCTGGTCATAGCGCCGCCGCAGTTGCTAGATAGAGACAAGAGGGGCTCGTGGCCCAATGTGTTCGGCGATTTTCAGGTTCGGCAATCGGAATTCGTGTCAATCGGCAAGCTGGAGAGCCTCCTGGAACGCGACATCTCAGAGTACAAGAATGTCTTTATCGACGAGTCGCACCGCTTCCGCACGGAGACCACGCAGACCTACGAGACTCTCGCTCAGATCTGTCGGGGCAAACGAGTAATCCTCGTCTCGGCCACGCCCCTGAACAACACGCCCGGAGATATTCTCAGCCAGGTCAAGCTCTTCCAAAACGGCAAGGCGAGCACAATTCCCAACCTGCGCAACCCGGAGGCGTTCTTTGCGGGGCTGAATCGGAAACTCAAAGGTCTGGACAGGCGACGCGACCGCGAGCTTTACTTTCAGACCATTCAAGCCAACGCCAGGGCGACGCGCGAGAGGGTTCTCAAGTATCTAATGATACGGCGAACGAGAACCGAGATCGAGAGGTACTACGGCGAGGACATGAGGCAACAGGGGATAAAGTTTCCCGAGGTGAAGGACCCCGAGCCGCTCTTCTACAAGTTCAGCAAGCAGGAGAACGGAATCTTTGACGAGACAGTTCGTCTGCTAGTTTCCGAATTCAAATACTCACGCTACAGACCACTCACGTATTACCGGGGCAAGAGGGCCGAGCAGGAGATTCAAAGCCAGCGCAACCTGGCCAAGTTCATGAAGATACTCATGATCAAACGCCTCGAGAGCAGTTTCCACGCGTTCCGATTGACCCTCGACAGGTTCATTCGGTCGTACGAACGGGTGATCGACGAACTTAGGAACGGGAACGTCTACATCAGCAAGAAACACATCAACAAGATATTCGAGGCGCTGGAGGAGGATAATCAAGAAGCCATTGAAAGATTGCTGGAAGAGGACAAAGCCGAGAGGCTGAGCGCGAGCGATTTCTCGGGCGATTTCCAGCGCGACCTCGATAGCGACTACAAGACGCTACTTAGCGTTAAGAAACTCTGGACGAAGGCCCGACGCGATCCGAAATGGGAGTCCTTCCGTGAAGTCCTCAAGTCGCAACCAGCTTTGAACAAGGGGAAGCTGATCATCTTCACCGAGTCACAGGAGACGGCTGCCTATCTTGCGGACCGAATCAGAGAAGAGGTCGAGCCCAGGGTAATTCTTTTTTCAGGGCAGGCGAGCGAAGACGCGCACAAGGACGTGATCGCGAACTTCGATGCCAACGCTTTCCACCCGCGTGACGACTACCGCGTTCTCGTGAGCACGGAGGTCCTCTCCGAAGGCGTTAACCTCCACCGCTCGAACATCGTGATCAATTACGACATCCCCTGGAATCCGACCCGCCTCATCCAGCGCGTCGGGCGCGTCAACCGCGTGGACACTAAGTTCGACGAGATCCGCACCTACAACTTCTTCCCCACGGAGGAGAGCAATGACCTCATCAAGCTAAAGGAAGCGGCGGAAGCGAAGATTCACGGCTTCATCGAAATGCTTGGCGCGGACGCGCGCCTGCTGACCGAGGGCGAGGAGATCAAGTCCCACGATTTGTTCGCCAGGTTGAACTCCAGAAAGACCATCACAGGCGAGGATGAAGAGGAAGAGAGCGAGCTGGAATATCTGACTGAGATACGAGACGTCCGCGACAAGAACCCCGAGCTGTTTGCGCGCATCAAGCGCCTGCCGAAGAAGGCTCGCTCGACCAGGCATCTCCCGCTGGCGCCGGATATGCCCGTCAAAGAGTTTCCGTCGCTGCTGACCTACTTCCGCCAGGGCCGGCTCGACAAGTTCTATGTGGCCCAGCAAGGCGCAACAGAGGCCGCCGAGCTGGATTTTCTGACCGCGGTCAAGATTCTCAAACCCGTTGACCCGTCTGAGCAGCGGCAGACAATCCCGCGAGATTTCTATGCCCTGCTCGACAAAAACAAGGACGCCTTCGCCGCCGACACCAGCCCCGAAAACGACGACGCCATCCCCAGGCACAGAGGCGGCGCGAACGACGCCTATATCCTGAAACGGCTCAAGGCATGGGAAATCCGCCAGTATCCGGGCTTCACCGAGGACGACGAAGCGTACATCCAGCGGGTGATCCAGCTTCTGGCCGACGGCGCGCTCCCGAAGCCCACCGCCAGGACGGTCGCGGAAGCATTGAAGAAGGTGAGCCAACCCCTGAGGGTTCTAGGTGTCCTCAAGCGGGACATCCCCTCGCAGTTCCTTCAGCCCACGCGAGCCCAGCAGACTTCCCAAACGCTCAGTCCCCGGGAAGTCATCCTCTCATCTTACCTGGTGGAGGAGAAGTGAATCGTAGCCAAGCGTACGACCTAGTCCGCCAGACATTCGCCCATAAGTTCGACAAGAGCCTCTTCGCGAGGGTCAGCAGGGAGCTCTTGAACCATATGGACGAGTCCAGGGCAAAGTCGTGGAATAGCCAGTACGTGAAGGACGCCTTCAAGGGACACGTCCAGCGTTACGAACGCCTGGGCACGTACACCTCGCCGAAAAAAGAGAAACTAGACGTCTTGATTGTCTACCTGACCAGCGAATCCAAGCTCGAGCGCGCCCGCACGGCGATACGCAATTTTGTGGCGGACCACCTGAAAACCCGCGACGAAAAGGACGCCGCCCTCGTGGCGTTCGTCTCGCCCTCGGAAAGCACCTGGCGGTTCTCTTACATCAAAATGGAATACGCCTCCGTCGAAAAGCCCACCGGCAGAGTCGGCGTCGAAGCGCGCCTGACGCCGGCGCGGCGCTTTTCCTACATCGTCGGGGAGGGCGAGAGCTGCCACACTGCGCAGACCCGATTCCTGGGTTTGCTTCAAGATACCGCGACCGACCCGACGCTGGCGGATATCGAGGATGCATTCAGCGTCGAGGCCGTCACCAAGGAGTTCTTCACCAGGTACGCGGAGCTATTCGGGGAGATCCACAAGGCGCTGGACAGGCTGGTCGTCAATGACGCGACAGTCCGCGACGAGTTCGCGGCCAAGGGCCTCAAGACCGTGGACTTTGCCAAGAAGCTTGTGGGCCAGATCGTGTTCCTGCACTTTCTCCAAAGGAAGGGCTGGCTTGGCGTCGGCAAGGGGCAGGACTGGGGCAGCGGCCCGCGCGATTTTCTGCGGCGGATGGCCAACGGCGAGTACGGCAAATACGACAATTTCTACAACGACGTTCTCGAGCCCCTCTTTTACGACACCCTCGCCACCGACCGCGGGCACGAGGCATGGTGCGATCGTTTCCAGTGCCGCGTCCCCTTCCTCAACGGCGGGCTCTTCGAGCCGCCTGGCGATTATGACTGGCGCAAGACGGACATCATCCTGCCCAACAAATTGTTTACCAACGCCGAGCACGTGGAGGAGGGCATCAGGGGCACGGGTGTCCTCGACGTGTTCGATCGTTACAACTTCACGGTCAACGAGGCCGAGCCGTTGGAAAAAGAGGTGGCCATCGACCCCGAAATGCTCGGCAAGGTCTTCGAAAACCTGATCGAAGAAAACAGGCGGAAGGGGCTGGGCGCGTATTACACCCCGCGCGAGATCGTCCACTATATGTGCCAGGAAAGCCTCATCAACTACCTGGACACGGCGGTCAACGCGCGCGAGAAATCCCTCGTGCCGGAAAAACCTGAGCAAGGAAAGCTCTTTGGGGAACCCGAGCCGGTGCAGACCACGCTGAAAACGCCCGCGTATGAGGAAGTTGTTCCCCGTGCCGACATCGAAACCTTCGTCCGCCTGGGCGAGCAAATCTCCCACTACGAGGCAGTGGACACCAGGTATCCTGTTAAGATGCCGAAGAGTATCGAACAACACGCACGGTTGATCGACGAGAAGCTCGCCGAGATTACCGTTTGCGACCCGGCCGTCGGGTCGGGCGCGTTCCCCGTGGGGATGATGACCGAGATCGTCCGCGCCCGCTGCGCGCTCACGCCCTACTTCAACGACGTCCACGAGCGCACGCCATACCACTTCAAGCGCCACGCCATTCAGAATTGTCTCTACGGCGTGGACATCGACGCCGGCGCAGTCGAGATCGCCAAGCTGCGCCTCTGGCTTTCCCTGGTGGTGGACGAAGAGGACGTGAAGCAGATCAAGCCATTGCCGAATCTCGATTACAAGATTGTGACAGGGAACTCGTTGACCGGCGTGGAAAAGAATCTGTTCAACGTGGACCTTTTCGAACGACTGGAAGACTTGAAGCCACGCTATTTCAACGAGTCAGACAAAACCAGGAAGGGCACGTACAAACACGAGATCGATACTTTGATTCATTTGCTTACCAAAGGCAAACAGGCATTTGACTTCGAGGTGTATTTCTCCGAGGTATTCCACCTGAAGCGCGGATTTGACGTCATGATTGCCAATCCGCCATATGTTAGTCATGACCAGATAACCGAAGACAAGGACACACTCAGGCGCATTTTCAACGCCTACAATGCCTTCGCTGATCTCTACTGCTACTTCCTTGAGCGGGCAGTTGACTTATTGCACCTTGAAGGCACACTAACTTTTATAACTTCGAACTCATACTTGAAGGCGGAGTACGGCGCTAAACTAAGATCACTTCTCCGCAAGAAAACAACAATTCGACAACTGCTGAATCTTGAGGTATCTCAGATCTTCTCTGACGCAATTGTCAATGTGGCAATCCTGGTTGCACAAAAAACGGGCAGCCAAGGTGAAAGGCAAACAGACATGGCGAGGGTTAGCAACAGCACCTGGAACTCAGATGGTTTTCATGAGTTTGTGCGGTCCCAGTCCTTTTTCATCCCGTTGCAGCACTTTCTTAGCCCCCAGTGGAGCCTGGAAAAACCCGAGATTCTTGCGGTTCGGTCCAAAATCGAGATTGGGGGCCGCACGCTTAAGCAGATGGGGGCGAAGATCCGGCTTGGGGTGGCAACGGGCTGTAACGATGCCTTCGTTATCGATTCGGCAAAGCGAGAAGAACTTATCCTGGAGCAGAAGGCCAGCGCCGACATCATTGTACCTGTTATCAGGGGACGTGACGTGGAGAGATACGGCAACCTCAAACCCAGCCTATTCCTCATCGCGGCAAAAAATGGCGTTAATATTATGCGGGACTATCCGGCCATCTATGGACACCTTCATTCGTTCGGAGAGAAGTTCCGGAAGCGCGGCGCACAGGGCGAGAACTGGTGGAACTTAAGGGCATGTGCCTTCTACGACGACTTTAGCAAGGACAAAATTGTGTGGATGGAACTCAGTGATAAAGCGCGGTTTACCAAGTGCCAAGCGGGTGTCTGGTGCCTCAACTCCGCGTACTTTTTGTTACCTCCACACGCATGCTCCGCGAACTACCTTCTCGCAATTCTTAACTCTCGAGCAATCTACTTCTACTTCAAGCTGATCGCGCAGACCAGCGGCATGGGTGTACCACGATGGATTAACCTGTATGTGGAGCAGTTTCCAATCCCGAACGCAGCCCCTCAGATCAGGACGAAACTAGAGGATATGGTTGAATGTATCCTTTCACAAAAGCAGAGCAATCCCAAGGCCGGCACGTCGGCGCTAGAGCAGGAAATTAATGAGGCTATTTACCGGCTCTATGGTCTTACCGATGAGGAAATCGCCATCGTGGAAGAATCGACCCGTACGACGTGACTGCAGAAGAACTTCTTTTCCGCTGACCCGCCTAGTACTTTGGGCCTCCCCTGTCCAGCCCAGTCGCTATCTCAGGAAACAGCCAGTTGATTGATTCGTTGGACGCCCATGGCAGACCTGGGCCAGCCCTTCGCACGAAGCGTTCCCCACATTCCGCTACCGCAGTATACTCATCGCCAGCAGACCGGCGCGAGAATAGTTTGGTTATCATACCCGTCCTTGTCCGCCACGGGCCTCGGTAGTAGAATAGATATTACAGGGTTGAACGGCCCTTCGTGCAAAGGCGATAGCGGCGCTAGCGCCAGGGGAAACGGTACCTATGTCGGAGAGCATCCAGGACATACTGTTTGTGGAGCTTGTCGGCGGCATCGGCGACCTGCTTATCGCGCTGCCGGCCATTCACGCCACAGCCCGCTCCCATCCCGATGCGCGCCTGAACGTCCTGACCTTCCCCGCGCACGCCGAGCTGATCGAGAAAGACCCGCTCATCGCGCGCATCTTCACGACGCCGCCTGAGGGCGGCTCACGGGATTACCTCTCTCAAACCGAAACCCTGCGCGACGTGCTCGCGAGCGAGCGTTTCGACGTCGTCGTCTCCGACGCATCCTATGGCGGCATCGACCGCCTGGTGGAAGGCAGCGGCGCAAGGCGCAAAGTATCACACCTTCGGCAACGATCCTCCGGAGAAGAATCGATCGAGGAGCGATTGGTCTCGCTCCTCGTCGACGAGGGCCTGGTCGACGCCGCTTTTCGCGGACTGATCGGGCGCATAGCGCTTAGCAGCGACGAGCGGCTATGGGCCAGGGTATGGCTGTGCAACAACCTGCCGGGACGAAAACGCAGCGCGGTCATTCATCCAGGGGCAGGAATGGCCATCAAGCGCTGGCCGACCGAACGCTTCGTTAGCCTAGGCAAGTGGCTGGCGCAAGAGGCTGAGCTTAATGTCATCATCTCGGCTGGCGACGAGAACCGTCTGGCCGAGGAGATCGCGCTCGGCGTCGGCGCCGACGCCTTCATACTGCCGAAGACCGGCCTCAGGAAGTTCGCCGCCATGGTTGCGGAGGCGGTCGTCTTCGCCTCAGTCGATACGGGGCCCGCTCGCGTTGCCGCGGCTGTGGGCACTTACGCCATCGTCCTGTTCGGTCCCAGTTGGGCTGGCCTGTACGGTCTTCGCGAGTCCAGCGTCAACCTCCAGTCGCCGAGACCATGCCCAGAGCGAATGCGATTCAATTTCGCCGAGCAGAGCTGCTGGCAAAGCGGCGTATGCATTTACCCCGAGATCCGATCGTGCGTCGAGGATATAGGGGTGGAGATGGTGGTGAGCGAGATACGGAAGGTTTTGTGAGAACAGCCTGCCTGCTTATGTTGAGTGGCAGGGAGACCGAGTTGGATAGCAATACAATCCTTTAATACTCGCCTCCAGGATTCTTTCAAACTCCCTCCCAAACCTGTTGACAGGCACTAGATTTTGTGCTAAATTGCATACCGGGCACAAGATGTAGTAGTTATGCAAAGTAAGGCGAGGCATTCATCTATCTGGGACGTCGTTTCGCACCCTCGAAGCGTCGAATGAGATCGAAGACTCAAGCGAGCGTGCCCACGATACATCACGACGCAACCATAGCACCACGCCCAGCCTGCTAGGAAGGACATTCTGGGATGCGTTCCCCCGCAATGCCCGGCTCAGGGGCTTGATAACTGAGACGCTAGGAAGGACATTCAAGGATGCGTTGCCCCTATTGTTCCGATTCGGAGACGCGTGTGACGGACTCCCGCGAAGGGGAGCGGACCGTGAGACGGCGGCGGGAGTGTCTCGCCTGTGGCCGTCGATTCACCACCTACGAGCGCGTAGAGTCGATCAGCACGTGGGTCGTCAAGAAGGATGGTCGGCGTGAGGCATTCGACGGCCAAAAGCTCATCGAAGGCATTCGCAAAGCGTGCGCCAAGCGCCCTGTCGCCACCGAAGTCATCGAAGGTCTCGTCAACGAGGTCGAAAGCGAGCTGCTCAAGCTGGGGCCAGTGGAAGTGCCGAGCAAGAGTATTGGCGAGATGGTCATACAGAGGCTGCGCGAGATAGACGACGTCGCCTACGTCCGATTCGCCTCGGTTTACCGACAGTTCGCCGACGTGGACAATCTCATCGAGGAGATCGAAGATTACAAAGAGTGGAAGAAAAACACAAGCGTTCTGAAACATCAAATGAGCCTGTTGACCCTGGATTAATATATGCATCGAGATGTGAGGAGGGAGTGAATGTCTGAATCGGTCAAGGTTAGCTTGTCTGCCAACGCCATCGCTGTGCTGGAAAGGCGATACCTTAAGAAGGATCTCGAGGGTAACCCTATCGAGACGGCCGATGACCTTTTCCGCCGAGTGGCAAGGAACATCGCCTCGGCTGAAATGAAGTACGATCCTCAGGCCGACGTCGCCGAGGTCGAGGAACAGCTCTACCGAGTAATGGTCAATTTGGACTTCCTCCCGAATTCGCCGACGCTGATGAACGCGGGACGCGAGCTACAGCAGCTCTCTGCTTGCTTCGTCCTTCCTGTAGACGACTCGATGGAATCGATCTTCGACGCCGTCAAGAACACGGCGCTGATCCATAAAAGCGGCGGGGGCACTGGCTTCTCCTTCAGTCGCATTCGCCCCGAGAACGACCGCGTGCTCTCGACGGGAGGCATCGCCAGCGGCCCGATCTCTTTCATGAAGGTGTTCGACGCGGCGACGGACGCGGTGAAGCAGGGCGGCACCCGGCGTGGGGCCAACATGGCCATTCTCAACGTCGATCATCCCGACATACTGAAGTTCATCAGTTGTAAGAAGAACAACGACGTCTTCAACAACTTCAATATCTCGGTGGCGCTGACCGAGGAGTTTATGCGTGCCGTGGAGTTTGACGGCACCTACGATTTGATAAACCCGCGCAGCGGCGAGGTGGTGGAGACCGTCTCGGCCCGCAGGGTGTTCGACGCCATCGTGGAGATGGCCTGGACCAACGGGGAGCCGGGAATCGTGTTCCTCGATCGCCTGAATCGCGATAACCCGACGCCGCACATCGGGCGCATCGAGAGCACCAATCCCTGCGGCGAGCAACCGCTGCTGCCTTACGAGTCCTGCAATCTCGGCTCGATCAACCTTGCCAGGATGGTGACCAAGAAAGACGGCACGGCCATCATCGACTACGCCAAGCTGGGACGGACTGTTCGAACGGCGGCGAGGTTCCTCGACAACGTCATCGACATGAACAAATACCCGCTGCCGCAGATCGAAGATATGACGAAGGGCAACCGCAAGATCGGCCTCGGCGTGATGGGCTTCGCCGATATGTTGATTCAACTGGGCATCCGCTACGATTCACTGGAAGCTCTCAGGGTAGCCGACGACGTCATGCGCTTCATTCGGGACAGCGCGCGGCAGATGTCGAAGGAGCTGGCCGAGCAACGTGGCTGCTTCCCCAACTTCCGAGGCAGCGTCTATGATCGCATCGACGGTTCACAAATGAGAAACGCCACCGTCACCACGATCGCTCCCACCGGAACCCTCAGCATCATCGCGGGCTGCTCGAGCGGCATCGAGCCAATCTTCGCCGTCAGCTACGTGCGCACCGTGATGGACAACGACAAGCTGATCGAGGTTCACCCGATCTTCGAGGAGCAGGCCAGGCGGGAAGGCTGGTACAGCAAGGAACTGATGGAGAAAATCTCCACGCGTTCGTCGATACAGGACGTCGAAGAGATTCCTATGGCCACCAGAAGGATCTTTGTGACGGCCCACGACATCGAGCCTGAATGGCACGTGAGGATGCAGGCGGCCTTCCAGAAGTATACCGACAACGCCGTGTCGAAGACGGTAAACTTCAAACGCAGCGCCACCAAGGAAGGCGTCAGGAAGGTGTATATGCTCGCCTATAGCGAGGGATGCAAGGGTGTGACCATCTATCGCGACGGCAGCAGGGACCAGCAGGTGCTCAGCGTGGGTTCCGGCGAGAAACCCGAGACGAACAAGATCAAAGTGACGCCACGCTCTCGCCCGACTGTGACCACAGGGCACACGGAGAAGGTCAACACTGGATGCGGCAACCTGTATGTCACCGTCAACTCCGACGAAGAGGGCATCTGCGAGGTATTCACGCAGATGGGCAAAGCGGGGGGCTGCGCTTCGGCCCAATCGGAGGCTATCAGCCGCCTGATCTCCCTAGCCTTACGCTCGGGCATCGAGATCGAAGCCATCGTCAAGCAACTGAAGAGCATTCGCTGCCCCTCCATTTCGATGCGCGGCGGCATAGCGATCCTCTCGTGTCCTGACGCCATTAGCAAGGTGCTGGAGAAGGACGGCAAGAAGCTCAGCGCTAGCAGCAACGGCCACGACGCGAACAGCAACGGGCACGACGCGGCTCAGATTCAGCTTCCGCTGCCCATCAAGAATCTCGCGGGCGAATGTCCTGAATGCAGCAGCCTCATCGAGTACACCGATGGCTGCTTCCTCTGCCGCTCGTGCGGCTACTCAAAGTGCGGCTAGCTGTGCTAGAATTAACTGATGATATGGGAAATAAAGGCCGAAGCTAGACGCAAGCTCACAAGAGAACAGGGAACGATTGTCAAAGATTGGGGCGGCAGGATTCCTGTCGCCCTCGTTTACGCGAACAAGTACAACGTCGGGATGTCCAACCTGGGCTTCCAGACCGTTTACGGAATCCTGAACGCCGACGACCGCACGGTTTGCGAGCGAGCTTTCTGGGATGGCCAGCTCATGGATGGTTCGGGGAACG
Source organism: Chloroflexota bacterium (assembly GCA_023480885.1). Taxonomy (GTDB): domain Bacteria; phylum Chloroflexota; class UBA6077; order FW602-bin22; family JACPRP01; genus JAMCWX01. Next base: position 42,643 of record JAMCWX010000018.1, read on the forward strand.
CCGTGCTCTCGATCGAGTCACAGCGCGAGCTGTCCGAGTTCGCGGTCGTGGCCTTCTCGCTCACGTTCGAGCTCGACTACTTCAACGTCGTGGCGATTCTGCGGCAGGCGAAGATACCTCTTCTGGCATCCGAACGTGACGAGAGGCATCCGATCGTAATCGCCGGGGGACCGTGTGTCATCGGGAACCCTGAGCCCATCGCCCCATTCTTCGACGCGCTGGCCATCGGCGAAGGCGAAGTTATCGCGCCGCAACTCGTCGACGCGCTCAGCCAGGGGGCGGACCTGAGCCGGGGCGATTTGCTGGAGAAACTGGCGAATATCCCTGGCGTGTACGTGCCTTCCCTGTACGAGGTGGACTATAATGCCGACGGCACGGTCGCTCGCATCGCGCCGAAGGGAGGGCGGCGAGACATCGCTTTTCCAGTTGTCCGCCAGCACGTGCGCAGCCTGGACGAGTTCCCAGTGCGTTCGGTGGTGCTCACGCCGGATACCGAGCTGGGAGACATGTTCCTGATCGAGATATCTCGCGGCTGCTCGCGAGGATGCCAGTTCTGCCTGGCAGGATTCGTCTTCTTGCCGGTCCGCGAGCGATCGCTGGAGCAGATCGTCGACCTGGCGCGGGAAGGGTTGCGTTTTCGCAAGCGGATAGGGCTGGTCGGCGCGGCGACGACGGACTACTCGCGGATGAGCGAGCTAGTGACGCGCCTGCGCGAGATAGGCGCGCAGGTGGCGATTTCGTCGCTGCGCCTGGATTCGATCTCCGACGACCTGCTCAAGGCGCTGGTTGAGAGTGGCACGAAGACGATCACGCTCGCCCCCGAGGCTGGATCGGAGCGCATGCGCAAGCTGATCAAAAAGCGCATCAGCGAGGAGCAAATCTTCCGCGCCGTCGATATGTTGGCGAAATGGAAGATAAGCAGGCTAAAGCTATACTACATGATCGGCCTGCCCAGGGAAACGATCGAGGATGTGGAGGCTATCGTCAAGCTCACTTTAGAGATGAAGGAAAGGCTGGAACAAAAGCGCGCGAAGGTCAGCATCGGCCTGAACGTAAGCCCCTTCGTGCCGAAGGCGCAGACGCCGTTTCAGCGCGAATCGATGATGACGGTGCCCGAGATCGAAGACCGCGTACGCCGCGTCAAGCGAGGGCTGCTCCCGCACAAGGTGCAGGTGCGGACGGAAAGCGCCGAATGGTCGGAAGCGCAAGGGGTATTGGCCAGAGGCGACCGGCGTCTCGCCGGCGTGCTGGCGGCGATGGAGAGGAACACGCTGAGCGAATGGCGGCGAGCGCTGGCAGAAGCTGGCCTGTCGGCCGATTTCTACCTGCGCCGTCCTCGGCCCGCCGACGAAGTCCTGCCGTGGTCGGTCGTCCGCAGCGGCGTGCGGCCAGGCATGCCGGCGCTGGAGTTTCGGCCGATTAAGAGCAGGGCGTTGGCGCAGGAGTGAAGGGGGCGCGGCCCTCACCCTAGCCCCCTCCCAGAGGCATGCGGGGCACCTCTCCCTCTGGGAGAGGTCGCCCGAACGGAGTAAGGGCGGGTGAGTGTTCGGGCTGGCTGATAGGTAGGAGACAGCAGATGCAGAGGACGAAGAAGGGCGATGTCACCTATTGTCGGTTCGATAAGCTGTCGGGATTTCCCGAGGTAGTGCACGGCGTGTTTGGGCGCGGGGGTGGGGTGAGCCAGGGGTATTTTGCCTCGCTCAACGCGAGCTTCACGATTGGCGACGACCAGGAGGCCGTGGTCGCCAATCGCAGATTGTTATGTCAAGCGTTGGGGATCCCCTATACTTCGCTGGTCGTGGCCAAGCAGGTTCACGGGACGCACGTGGCCATTATCGACGAGGCGCGCCCCGTGGAGAGCCCTGAGGAGTGGTACGATCTACTGCCGCCGTCCGACGGAATCGCCACGTCCCTGCGCGGCGTGAACGCGCTGATGACCTTCGCCGACTGCGTTCCCCTGCTCTTCTTTGACCCGACGCACCAGGCAATCGGCATCGCCCACGGTGGCTGGAAGGGGACCGTGGCGAAGGTCGCCGAGCACATGGTGGAGGAGATGAGGCTGGCGTTCGCCACGAACCCGGCGCATCTCGTAGTGGCCATCGGCCCTTCCATCGGGCCCTGTTGTTATGAGGTGCGGGAGGACGTTATCTCGGCAGTGAGACACGCCTTTACGTACGCCGACGACCTGCTCGTAACGCAGCCGAACGGCTCCGTGCACTTCGACCTGTGGGAAGCAAACCGGCGGCAAGCGTTGCGGGTTGGGGTGCTGCCAGAACACGTGGAGGTTGCCAGGATTTGCACCGCGTGCAACACCGACGTTTTCTTTTCGAACAGGGCAGAAAAGGGTAAGACGGGGCGGTTTGGGGTCGTGATTGGGTTGCGTTAGGTCTAATAGCAGCGACGTATCTGTGCATCCGTATGGGCGACCGGCTGATCGCCCCTACATTGGCATTCAGGCGGAGGTTAGAACGACGAATGGATGAAGCACAAGAGGTTAAGGAAACGATCAGGCAGAATCTGGCGCGGGTGCAGAATCGCATCGCAAATGCCTGCCAGCGGGTTGGGAGAAGGCCCGAGGAGGTGACGCTGGTGGCCGTCTCGAAAACGATGCATGCGCAGCGGGTGACGCTCGCCTGTGAGGCAGGAGTTCGCGACCTCGGCGAAAACCGCGTCCAGGAGGCGGCGACGAAGATTCCGCTGGTCAAGGCAGATGTTACCTGGCACCTGATCGGGCACCTGCAGACCAACAAGGCGAAACAAGCCGTCAGCCTTTTCGACGTCATCCACTCTGTGGACAGCGTGAGGATCGCCGAGGCGATCGGCAGCTACGCCATCGCGCTGCGAAAGGAAATGCCAATCCTGCTCGAGGTCAACGTGTCTGGCGAGGCGACGAAATACGGCTTCGATCCTGTCGCTCTTCCCGCCGCGGTCGAGACCATTTCTCAGTTGCGGTCCGTTCGACTCGAAGGATTGATGACCGTTGCACCGATGGTGCGCAACCCAGAGGAAGCGCGGCCTTTCTTCGTCAGGCTAGGAGAACTGCGAGATGAGCTGCGAGATCGCTTTCCCGGCGCGATCGGACGGCACCTGTCGATGGGTATGACCGACGACTTCGAGGTTGCCATCGAAGAGGGAGCGACGATGGTCAGGATTGGCAGAGCGATTTTCGGCGAAAGAAGCGTGCACTTTTCACCTGATTCTGCTACAATTAGTTAGCTTGCGCTGCGGCGGCGCTGATTTGCCGAATGAGGGTTGGCATTGGGAACTATGATCGTCGTCCGAAACTTCGTAGACGTTTTGTTTAACGTGCTGATACTGGCCATTCTGGCCAGAGCTATTCTGTCCTGGTTTCGTCTGGGACCGGATAACCCGCTGATCCAGATCCTTTACGACATCACCGAGCCAATACTGTCACCTCTGAGGCGTGTGATCCCTCCGCTGGGGGGCATGATCGACATCACCCCCATTATCGCCCTGTTCCTGCTGCGATTCCTCCAGCAGATGATTATGAGCGGTCTCTATTAGCCAGCCGTCTTGCTTGAAGCCGCCGCCAGACGGCTCTTCAACTCGTCGCTGCTTAAACCAGCCACATCCACCAGCTTCTCCCGTCCGGCCTGTCCCGTGACTATCGAGATGTCCGCCTTGCTCACGCGCAGAATGCCTGCCAGCAGCGAGACCAGCGCCTTATTAGCCTTGCCCTCGACGGGAGGCGCCGTGAGCCGTATTCTGACGAGGTCGTCTTGAAATCCCACGATCTCGTTCTTAGAGGCGCCGGGCTGGACCCTGATCTTCAATCTGCCCATCGCTATTCCCCGAGCAACTCTGGCAAATTGACGATTTGCAGACCCTTCGCGCGAAGCTCCTTGATAATGGACGGCAGCGCCTGCGCCGTCTTTTCCGTCGAGGCGTGATGCACGACGATGTAGCCAGCCTGAGTATTATCGATCACTCGTTTCCTGACGCTTTCCGTTGTGCTGTCATCTCGCCAGTCCGTCGAGTCGAGCGTCCAGTAGACGGCTTTATAGCCCTGCTGGGCCAGCACGGCCAGGAGGCGGTTGTCGTACGCTCCAAGAGGTGGGCGGAAGTACGGCTTGGGGACCACGCCGGCGACCTGCTTAATCGTCTCCTCAGTCCGCGTGAGTTGAGATACGATCTCGGCATTGCTGATCTCGGTCATGTCAGGATGCGAATACGAGTGGCTGCCGATGGTGTGTCCCTCAGCCACGATGCGTTTGATGAGGGCTGGATTGGCCTCCGCGAACTTGCCAGTGACGAAGAACGTAGTGTGGATGTGGTTTTCGCGCAGGATGTCGAGCACGGTCGCCGTGCTGCCGGCAGCCGCGCCTGAATCGAACGTCAGCGTCACCAGGGGCTTCTGCGTGCTGCCACGCACGATAAGCGGAGCCAGCGGGCCGCTGACGACGGCAGGCTTGGGAGCAGAGCTGACAGGCTTTCCAGTTGGGGTCGGGCTCGGCACAGATTTCGGCGTAGCGGTCGACGTCGCCGTGGCAGTTGGGACCGGAGTGCTCGTCGGCCGCGGGGTAGGGATGTCGGTAGTCGACGGTGTCGAAGTGAAAGCGACGTGAGGGGTAGGCTGGGCAGATGTTGAGGTACAGGCAACTGATATCGACAGCACCACCAGGAGAACTGTGCAGATGATTGTCAGGCGTCTCATTCGACGTGACCTCCAAGAGCATAGTATCTTATGGGGTTGTGCACGTCAAGTTGGACGAGTGCCAGCCAATCCCATTATTTCACTTCCCGGTGCTCGGTGGTTTTTCGGCAGTACGGACAATACTTCTTCAGCTCAAGACGCCCTGGATGGGTTTTCACGTTCTTCTCCAGCCAGTAGTTGCGATTCTTACAAACAGCGCAGGCCGTGGGCACCAATACGCGCACTGCCTTTCTTGCCATCAGCCACCTCCTCTTTCAAGCAGATCGTTCGTGTACACGCCGCAAGGGTTATGCCAGGTGTTGGGCCAGGTAGAGTGGGACAACGGGGCTTGGAAAGGCCATGATAGCTAGCTAACTTGCCTTGATTTTTTTCGGCACGCTGTGCTATAGTCACCCATTGACTGACTAGACGGCTTCCGAGGAGGATTGTACGGTGATTCAGGTTGACAAACTGACCAAGTACTACGGCGAACGCGCCGTGATCACCAACATCAGTTTCGACGTGCGGACGGGAGAAATCCTGGGCTTCCTGGGTCCGAACGGCGCAGGGAAGACGACGACGATGCGGATTCTTGCCGGATTCATGCCCGCGAGCGGCGGCACGGCAAAGATAGCAGGTTACGACGTGCTCCGCCAATCGCTGGAGGCCAGGAGGAACATAGGATACCTGCCAGAGAACGTTCCGCTTTACCCTGACATTACCGTGGCCTCTTATCTCGACCTGATGGCCAAGCTGCGAGGTGTCTCTGGAAAGCGCAAGGCAGCGCGCGTGGCAGAGGTGATGGAAATCTGCCGGATTCGCGATGTCGCCGATAAGCTGATCGGCAAGCTATCGAAAGGATACAGGCAGAGAGTTGGCCTGGCCCAGGCCCTCGTTCACGACCCCAAGGTGCTTATACTTGACGAGCCCACGGTCGGCCTCGATCCGAAGCAAATCATCGAGACGAGACAGGCGATCAAACGGCTTGGCGGAGACCACACCATTATCCTCAGCACGCACATCCTGCCAGAAGTGAGCATGACCTGCTCCAGAGTAGTGATCATCAACGAAGGGAAAGTCGCCGCGGTGGACACGCCTGAGCAGCTTACCCGCCGATTGCAGGGGACCGAAAGGATCGAGCTTGAAGTTCGAGGATCGAATGGCTCAATCGTCAACTGCCTCCGCGCCGTACAGGGCGTCTTGAGGGTGGACACTTCCGACGTCGACGGCCGCCAACTATTCCTCGTCGAGTGTGCCAGCGGCGCGGATATCAGGGCGCAACTATCCGCAGCCATCGTTCACGGGGGCTTCGACCTGCTTCACCTGAGCAGCGTAGGGATGAGCCTCGAAGAGATATTCCTCAAGCTGACCACGAAGGAGGACATAGCCGCGTAATGAGAAACGTATTGACGCTGACCGAAAAAGAACTAAGAACGTATTTTGTATCGCCGCTGGCGTACGTCGTGATAGCCGCGTTTTTGGTGGTCACGGGAGTGTTCTTCGCGGGGATTTTCATCGGCTCGCATCAGGCAACTATGGAGTATACGTTCCAGAACATGAGCGTAATCTTGCTCCTGGTGTCTCCGATGCTGGCGATGCGTCTGTTGTCCGAAGAGCAACGTTCTGGCACCATCGAGCTTCTGTTGACTTCGCCAGTGCGAGACATAGAGGTTGTTTTGGGCAAGTTCTTCGCAAGCCTGGTCTTCCTGGTGACGATGCTGGGCCTCACGCTGTATTACGTGCTCCTCCTGACGAGGTTCGGCAGCCCCGAAGCGGGCCCGATCCTGTCGGGCTATCTGGGGATATTCCTATTGGGCGCGGCCTTCCTGGCCATTGGATTGTTCACCTCATCGCTGACTTCCAACCAGGTCGTCGCAGCCTTCTTGACCATCGCGATTCTGCTAGTTCTCTGGGTACTGGACGCTCTGACGTCGATGTTCGGCTCGTCGGCATCAGCCGTGCTCAGCTACTTATCGCTGTCCAAACACATCAGCGACCTGCCTAAAGGGCTGATCGATACGAAGGATCTCATCTATTTCCTCAGTCTGATCGTGGCCTGCATCTTTCTGACGACGAGATCGCTAGAGGCGAGGAGGTGGAGATAATGTTACAGAGGGTATCGAACCGCCTTCCCGCAATCGCCGGCGGCCTTGGAGCAGCCAGCCTTGTAGTAGGTCTTGGCGCCTATCTGGTAACTGGGCAATTCGATCGGCAGGTGCTTATTCTGCTGGCTATTGGCGTGGCGCTACTGCTGATCGCCGCCTCGTATTATCCCCAGGAACTTCTGGCGATGTTACGAGGACGGTCTGTAAGATATGGCTCCAACACGTTCGCCACAATCGTCATTTTCCTGGCCATCCTTTCGCTGATCAACTTCTATTCCATCAACCACTCCTACCGCTGGGACCTGACAGCGTCAAAGAAGTTCACGCTCTCGCAGCAGACGTTGAACATCTTGAACAAGCTGCAGGCACCGATGAAGCTCACAGCTTTCTACGCCAGTGGAACTTCTGCAGATTACGAGGATTTACTCAAGCAGTACAAGAGCGCATCGGACAAAATCGACTATCAGTTTATAGACCCTGACCGCATGCCGGCTGTTGCCCGCCAATACAAGATCCAGCAATACGGCACGACCGTCATCGAGTATCAGGGCAAGCGGCAAGACGTGACCGGCTTTGGCGAGCAGGACCTCACCAGCGCCATTCTGAAACTGACCAGCGAGAAGACGAAGAAGATATACTTCCTCGCCGGACACGGCGAATTGAACGTAGATAGCTTTGACGGGCCGGGCGGAGCGCAAATAAAGCAGGCGCTACAGGCTGAGAACTACGATGTCACAGTCCTCAACCTGGCGGCCAAAGGCTCTGTTCCCGACGATGCCGACGTCCTCGTCGTAGCGGGCGCGAAGAACCAGTTCCTCGACGACGAGAAGAAAGCGTTGAAGGAGTACCTCGACAAAGGCGGCAAGGCGCTGATTATGGTCGATCCCCATGGATCGCCCAGCGTCACCGAAGTGCTCAAAGACTGGGGCATCGAAGTAGGCAACGGCGTCGCGGTCGACCCCGCTAGCTCTATAGCGAACCAGCCGCAGGTGCCCGTGGTGATGCAATACAACTTCAACCAGATCACCAAGGATATGACTCAGCAAATGACCATGTTCCCATTGGCCACCTCGATCACTGTGCAAAAGGACCTGCCCAAAGGCGAGACGACAGCGCCGCTGTTCCAGACGACCGACAAGGCCTGGCTGGAAACCGACCAGAAGGTCATCAAGTTCGACGAAGGGAAGGACGTGAGGGGTCCGTTGACCCTGGCCATGACGGTGCAGATGGGCGAAACGAGCCCGAAACAAAACCCGCAGAGTGCCGCGAAGGACGAGGCGCAGAAGCCGAAGACTCGCATGGTCGTCATTGGGAACTCAGCCTTCGCCAGCAACGATCTGGCCAAGGAGCCTGCGCTCGCCAACAAACATCTCTTCACGAACGCCGTCAACTGGCTGGCAGAGGACGAAGACCTGATCAGCATCGGTCCGAAGGAGCCGGCGATGAACCAGACATTCCTGACGGGGGCTCAGGAAAGCTTCGTGTTCTATAGCAGCGCGGTGTTCCTGCCTCTCCTGGTGATCATCGCTGGTGTGGCCGTGTGGTGGAACAGGAGGTAACTTATGAGCTACAAGACGACGCTGATCCTTCTAGCCATACTTGTCGCGGTCGGATTGGGCGTATACTGGCAAGATATTCGGCCTGGTCCCAAGAAAGAAGAAGCCAAGCCGACGCAAGTGTTCAATTTCAAGTCCAACGACGTCAATGCGCTGGACGTTACGTATCAGGGCAAGACGACCGAGCTTCACAAGGAAAGCGAATCGCAGTGGAAGTTAAAGAAGCCTGAGGAGAGCGACGCGGACTACTGGAACGTGGAAGGGATGGTCGCGCGCCTGGGCACCTTAAACGCGAATCGGGTTTTGACCGAGACGACGGGGAACCTTGCCGACTACGGGCTCAACCAGCCTATTGCCGAAGCCACGATCGGCCTCGCAGATGGCAAACAGAGCAAGTTCATCGTCGGGGACAAGTCACCCGATGGGTCAGCCTATTACGTCAAGCGAGATGATTCGGATACTATCTTCCTGGTATCCACGTCTTTCATCAGCGACGTAGTGAAGCTGGCGACAAATCCGCCAAAGGCAAAACCCACGCCGACGCCGGCCCCGCCAACGGCGACGCCGGCACCCGCGCAGGCGACGCCAACGCCGGCCCAGGCGACGCCGGCACCGGCAGGAGCGACACCGAGCCCCGCCGGCCAATAACCAGGTTCTGGAATCGATCGAGAAGGAGGGCCGACAGTGGAGATAAGCTGGTTGGGACATTCTTGTTTCAGGATAAAGAGCAAGGACGCGACGATCATCACGGACCCGTACGACAAGTCCGTGGGTTACCAGATGGGACGAGTAAGCGCCGACATCGTCACGGTGTCCCACGACCACTTCGACCACAATAACGCGGCCGCAATTGGCGGCGATCCGAAGATCGTGAAGGGACCGGGGGAGTACGAGATCAAGGGAGTGATGATCACCGGCGTCCGGACCTTCCACGATTCTGAGGGCGGCAAGAAGCGAGGCAAGAACACCGTCTACCTCATCGAGGCCGACGACCTGGTGGTCTGCCATCTCGGCGACCTGGGGCAGGTGTTATCTGCCGAGCAGGCCGAGGAGATGAACAACGCGGACATCTTGATGGTCCCGGTCGGCGGGAACTACACCATCAACACCGCTCAAGCCGCCGAGGTGATATCCCTCATCGAGCCGAAAATCGTCATTCCGATGCACTATAAGACAGACGTGGTCAAGCTAGAAATCGATCCGGTAGATAAGTTCTGCCGCGAGATGGGCATCAAATCGCCCCAACCCCAGCCCAAGCTAGTGATAAACAGGAGCTCCTTGCCAGCGGAATCACAGGTGGTTCTCCTGGATTATCGCAAGGGCTCTTAGAGGATGTCCTTGGTCAGCGTCGTCAGGAAGTCGCGGTTGTTGGGCGTCTTTGCCATCCTGGTGAGCATCAACTCGACACCCTCGGTGCCGCCGATCGCGCTGACCATCCGCCGAAGCGTCCAGACCTGACGCAGCGTGGCCTCGTCCAACAGCAACTCTTCGCGGCGAGTGCCAGAGCGAGCGATGTCGATCGCCGGGAAAATGCGCTTTTCCGCGAGCTTTCGGTCCAGCACCAGCTCCATGTTGCCCGTGCCCTTGAACTCTTCGTAGATGACGTCGTCCATTCGGCTGCCTGTGTCCACCAGACAGGTCGCCATGATCGTCAGGCTCCCGCCCTCCTCTATGTTGCGAGCAGCGCCGAAGAATCGCTTTGGGGGGTAGAGGGCGACAGGATCGATGCCACCCGATAGCGTGCGGCCGCTGGGCGGCACTACCAGGTTGTAAGCGCGGGAAAGACGAGTGATGCTGTCCATCAGGATCACGACGTGCCGGCCGCACTCGACCAGCCGCTTCGCTCGCTCGAGAGCCATCTCGGCCACACGCGTATGATCTTCGACAGGCTCGTCGAAAGTGGAGCTTACGACCTCCGCCTTCACCGATCGCTTAACGTCTGTCACTTCTTCTGGCCGCTCGCCAATAAGCAGGACCATTAAGTGAACGTCGTTGTAGTTGGAGGTAATGCCGTTGGCGATGTGCTTCAAGACAGTAGTCTTGCCCGCCTTGGGGGGAGACACGATCAATCCACGCTGTCCTCGTCCGATGGGCGAGACCAGGTTGATGATTCTCTGAGTAACATTGATCGGCGCCGTCTCCAGGTTAAGCATATCACGCGGGAAGATTGGCGTCAGGGTATCGAAGTGAGGTCTTCGCTTGGCAATCTCGGGATCGAGGCTGTTGACCGCCTCCACCCGCAAGAGGCCAAAATACTTCTCATTCTCCTTTGGCGGGCGTATCTGCCCCGTCACCATGTCGCCGGTGCGAAGACCGAAGCGACGTATCTGCGACTGCGAAACGTAGACGTCGGACGGACCTGGCAGGAAACGCTCCTTGCGCAGGAAGCCGAAGCCGTCCTCCACGATCTCGAGCACGCCTTCTCCGAACAGAAAACCCTGCTGTTCAGTTTGGGCCTGCAGGAGACGCAGAACCAACTCCTGCTTCTTCAAGGCGCTGTAGCCTGTGATGCCAAGCTCTTTAGCCATGTCCTGAAGTTCATCGCGGGTTTTCATTTCAAGTTCAGCGATATTCACCTATAACTCCCTAATAGTTAATTAGAATCAGGCTAATGTGTTTCTTAATGAGAGATTTATGTTACGCCACCGTCGACCAGAACGAGCAAGAATTGAGCCCAGTTGCGCCGTCGATGGATCACCGAAGCATACTGTAAGTGCTGCTCATATTAACAACGTGATTCTGGGAAGATTATTATCGGTTTTGTTCCGACGAATGCACCAGTCATTAGATAGTGGCGAGCCGTAAATGGTTCCTCAGTGGAGAGATGCGTAAAGGCTTCCTAGCATAGCGCCCCAAAGCGCGTAACTGATGATCTTGTGGGGAACTACTGCCACGACTCCAGGGTCGCGCTCTGAGGAGAAGCGATCCAGCGAAGGTACAGCTCCATGCTCACTTCAGAGCATAATTATATCATATCGTGTCAAGAGGGTGCAAAGCGAGCGAGCGCATAAGCCCTGACTGAGTGTTGTACGCGTGCTTGGGCGAATGCGTTAGTCCAGATCTAACTCCGCTTTGCACTGATTACACTTCATCGCACCGCGAAAAACTCTATTGCCGCATTCGGGACATATATAGCGCGCCTCTTCGTCTCGAATCCATTTCTCAGTCCCGAACTCTCGTCGATATGGGACAGCTCGGAGAATAACCTTCTTGCCAACAGTCATAGGGAATTCGTCAATGTGGCGACAGGGAAAATCATCGCATTGATGACACCCGGTGAATCCTCTCTCGCTTGTGCATTTCCTGATCTCACACTGGCGACAATGCATAAACTGCTCATCCGATAAGCAGCCACGGCACCGAATGCCTTCTACTGACAAGGCTTCGCAATTAGGGAGTGCGCCCTTGCCGGAAGTTCCTCCCTTGTACAGACTTACCAGCCGCTCCTTCAGTTTGATGTTGTTGTCGCGGTGTGCAATGTAGATAGCACAGACACCGCAATAAAGGCCACAAGGGGAAATGAGATTGGAATTTGTCTCCATAGCTCTTGTCCCTCCAACCCTAAACTCAGACTTTCTTTGCCATTCGGGCAATGCTTCTCCAATTCCAGGAGAGTGTAATGCGGTTAAACCTTGCAGAAAAGAAGGGGAAATACCCCCCCGTTTACCGTCGCTCGTTGAACCTGGCCCAGTCCTCCAGGAACTTCTTTACGCCCACATCCGTCAAGGGGTGCTGGATCATCTGCAAGAGAACTTTGTAGGGCACGGTTGCGATGTGCGCACCAACCTTTGCGGCGGCGATAACGTGCAGCGGGTGCCGGATGCTGGCAGCGATCACCCGCGTTTCAATACCGTAACGACTGTAGATATCGACGATATCGGCAACCACTTCCATTCCATCGTGTCCAACGTCGTCGAGTCGACCGACGAAAGGACTGACGAAGGTCGCGCCGGCCAGAGCGGCCAGCAGCGCCTGATTGGCTGAGAAGCACAGAGTGAGGTTGGTCTTTACCCCTTCCTGCGACAGCTTCTTGGTTGCCTGGAGGCCCGTCTCGGTGATGGGGATCTTGATGGCCACGTTGGGGGCCCAGGTGGCGATTTGCATTGCCTCGCGAATCATCCCTTCGGCTTCAAGGCTGGTGACCTCGGCGCTCACTGGCCCATCGACGATGGAACAGATCTCTCGCACAGCCTCCTCGAAACCGATGCCGGTTTCCTTGGCCATCAGCGTAGGATTGGTCGTGACGCCACTGATGACGCCGAGCCTCGCGGCACGTTTGATCTCGTCGATATTCGCTGTATCCAGGAAAATCCTCATTTTGTCAGCACTCCGATAGGAATTAGTCTGGCGGCAAACTACGCGAGCATCTGCTCCAGCGGCAGCGGACGCTGGTCGCCATCGTGAAGCGTCTGTTTGGCCGCGCCGATGAAATCGCGGAAAAGCGGGTGCGGCCGCGTCGGACGAGACTTGAACTCGGGATGGAACTGGCAGCCAACCATCCACGGATGGTCGGCTATCTCGACTATCTCGACGAGCTTGCCATCCGGCGATAAGCCTCCGATAACCAATCCCGCGCCGGTAAGCAGATTGCGATATTCGTTGTTGAACTCGAAGCGGTGCCGATGTCGTTCGTGGATGACCTGCTGGCCATAGGCATTGGCCGCCTTAGTGTCGGGTACGAGCAAGCAAGGATAAGCACCAAGGCGCATCGTGCCACCCTTCTGCGACACATCCCGCTGCTCGGCCAGCATATCGATCACAGGATACGCCGTGCGGGGCTCGAACTCGGTGCTATTGGGCTCGTCGTTGCCGACGACACTGCGCGCCAGCTCGATGACCATCACGTGCATCCCTAGACAGAGGCCGAGATACGGGACCTTGTTAAGCCGGGCATACCGAGCGGCCTTTATCTTTCCCTCGATGCCACGATAGCCGAAGCCGCCTGGAACGAGGATGCCGCTGACGTCCCGCAGCTCATTCTCGCCACCTTCCTGCTCGAGCACCTCCGCGTCGACCCACTTGACCACGACATCGCGATCGTTATGAACAGCAGCGTGAGCGAGCGATTCTCGAACGGATAAGTAGGCGTCCTGTAACTCGACGTACTTGCCCACCAGGGCAATTCTGACCTCGCTCTTGGGCCGCTTGATCTTCTCGACCAGGTTGCGCCAATCGGCCAGATCCGGCTTGTTCGGCAGTCCCAGCTTCTCGGCGATGAAATCGCCCAGCGACTCGACCTCAAGCAGCAGCGGCACTTCGTATATCGTCTCCGCTGTAGGTAGCGCGATCACGGCCCGCTTCTCGACGTCGCAGAACAAGCCGATCTTCTCTTTGAGGTCGTCATTCACTGGATGATCGGAGCGGCAAACGATGACATCGGGCTGGATGCCGATGCTGCGAAGCTCTTTGACGCTGTGCTGAGTAGGCTTGGTCTTGAGCTCTCCTGTGGCAGAGATATACGGCAGAAGGGTCACATGGATGTAAAGGGCATTCTGGTATCCGACTTCACGATGCATCTGGCGGATAGCTTCGAGGAATGGCAGGCTCTCGATATCGCCCACGGTGCCACCGACTTCCACGATGACGGCCTGCGCTCCCGTTTGCTTGGCCACCCGCTGGATTCGCTGCTTTATCTCGTTGGTGACGTGCGGCACGACCTGAATCGTGCCTCCCAGGAAATCTCCCCTGCGCTCCTTATTGATGACGGAGGTATAGACCTGCCCCGTGGTCACGTTAGATGCCTTCGTCAGGTTCACGTCGATGAAGCGTTCGTAGTGTCCCAGATCGAGGTCGGTTTCGGCACCATCCTCAGTGACGAAGCACTCGCCGTGCTGATAGGGGTTCATAGTTCCGGGGTCGACGTTGAGGTAAGGGTCGAGCTTCATGGCGGCGACAGAGATGCCACGGCTCTTGAGCAGGGTACCGATAGAGGCGACGGTGACCCCTTTTCCGACTGAGGATACTACTCCTCCTGTAACGAAAATGTACTTGGCCATCGTCTGACCCTCCTCACTCCTCACCTTGCAAGCGCCAGGCGGCACCACGTGCTCTACCAACCTGATCGTGTACCGCCAGCCAAACCACATCATATTCTACCAGATTTGGCGAACATTTTCTAACGTTTTGCGCCTACCGGTGGAATTTCCCATTATCGGGAGGGGATGGTATAATAACCGCCGAGGTGGAAACCGAAAGATGGATTTTCTGTCCCTTCCCGCGTTGACAATCGACTGGCAGACCGAGCTGACCACGACGATCATCCCCGTGACCATAAAGGTTGCGGTTAGCGTTGTGGTATTGCTGCTCACGCTGCACCTCGCGGGCCGCGCGCGCAGAGCATCGCAGAAGAGCCTGACGCGAACAAAGGCCGATCCGAGCATCGTCGTCTTCATCGGCAGGCTCGCTCACATCGGCGTCCTGGCTGCTGGAACCGTGATAATACTGGGCATAATGGGCATCAGTTGGACAGCTCTGCTGGCCGTGGTCGGTGCCATAAGCCTGGCCATAAGCCTGGCGATTCAGGACGTGCTCAAGAACTTCGTGGCCGGCCTTTATCTGCTGATCGAGCGACCTTTCAGAGTGGGCGAGACTATCAAGATCAAGGACTTCGAAGGGAAGGTGGAGGATATCGGCATCCGGACGACGATTCTGCGCACGGGAGACGGGCTACAGGTAGTAGTGCCCAACGCCATCGTCTTCACCGAGGTGGTCGTCAATATCAGTGGCGAGGTGCCTACTCTCCGACCACTTGAACCTGCACCTCACGGCGCCGAGGTCGATTATCGAAATCCACAAGGATGATCTGCTGCCAGGTTCCGAGGCTCAGCTTCCCGCTCTGCAACGGGACGACGAGGGAGGGCCCCATCATCGTGGCCCGAATATGCGAGAACCCGTTGCCGTCGCCCCAACGCGCATCGTGGTTGTAGGGAACGTTGCTAGGAATGAGTTTTTCCAGGGTGCGCTGAAGATCGGCGACGAGCCCCGGCTCGAACTCCATGGTCGAAACTCCCGCCGTCGATCCCCTGACGAACACCGTCACGAGGCCGTTGCGAATCTTCGAGGCAGCGACTTCCAGCTCCACTTTGTCAGTTATGTCGACGACGTCACAATATCCCTTGGATTGTACCGCGAAGGAAGCAGAAACGACCATTCAGTACTCCTCACCAACCGTAGCTCAGGCGCATCCAAAGACGGGCAGGCAGACTCGCCTGCTGCATCTTGCGCTGAGTTTTCGCGATGTCGTAAGCCACGCGCCTGTGGGTAAAGGTTCGCCGGTCGAGGTCGAGCACGACGTATCGAGCATCGGCCACGCCATCGCGCGGCTGGCCCACGCTGCCAGGGTTGATTATCAGGCGCTGATTGCCCAATGGGAAAGGCCGCTCGTAAGATGGATCGAGGGTCGCGCACGTGCGCGCCGTCGCCGCGCAGGAGAATATCACGGGCACGTGGGTGTGCCCGACGAAGCAGTATGCCGTGGTAAAGTGGTCGAGGCTTGCCTCCGCAGCGCTGGAGTAGATTATATACTCCCAGATTGGATCCCGCGGACTTCCGTGGGCGAGAGTGAAGCCATTTCTTTCGAGCTTCGTCGGCAGATCCTCTAGAAATCGCCAGTTGGCTGGAGCCAACTGCTGCGCGGTCCATTCGGCAGCCGCCTGGGCATCGGGATTGAAGTCTTCCGTGCCGATGCGACCGATGGCTGCCCAGTCGTGATTTCCTGCGATACAGCAGTGATCGAAGCTGCGTAGATGATCGATGCATTCGTTGGGATCGGGTCCGTAGCCGACGACATCGCCAAGACACCACACCTCATCTACGTCCACGAAGTCGGCGGTAACGGCCTCGAAGGCAGCCAGGTTCGAATGTATATCTGAGACGACGGCAACCCGCATTAGGTTTCCCTTTCAGGATAAGCCGGATTTCGTGGAAGTATAGCACGGCGAGAGGGATTTGTTCAAAGGGCGATAGCTCGGAGGCGGACAGCATCACAGAGGTACGGAGAGGAGCGAACGCGCGGTGGCATTTTTGAAATACTGAGTGTATAATCTGAACAACAGGCTGCCGACTTACATAGCCGCAAAGGATGCGTTTCGCCAGCGGGCAGTGAGGGAGCAAGGTGGCTCAAGAGAGCACAGCCGCCATCGAGATCATCAGCCACAGTCCTGCCGAGACTCGTCGCATAGGGCGCCATCTTGGCAAGCTCCTACAACCAGGCGATCTGCTTCTGCTGGAAGGTCCATTTGGGGCGGGGAAGACAGTGCTGACCCAGGGGATCGCCAAAGGGGCGGGCGTCGAGGAGGTGGTCAGCAGCCCTAGCTTCACGCTGATAAACGAGTATCAGGCAGGAAAAGCACCCAGGCAGGTTCGCGTATATCACGCGGACCTGTACCGCATCCACGGCGCCGACGAAGCGCTGGCATTGGGCCTCGACGAGTATCTGGCTGGTCGAGGCATATTTATTGCGGAGTGGCCAGAGAACGTGGCCGAGGTTTGGCCGAGCGAGCGATTATGGATTCGCTTGCGTCTGGGGAAGGGCGACGAGCGCATAATCGATCTCGACGCACAGGGTATGAGATACGTCCAGTTGCTAGGGGAACTGGAACGAGAACTTCGAAGGGAAGCGAAGGGATGATTCTGGCCATAGATACGTCCACCTCCATTTCTACCATCGCACTGTTCGATGTGGACGTGCACGCCGAACTAACGTGGATAGCGGACCAAAAGCACACGACTGAGCTACTGCCAGAGATCGGGCGCTTGCTGCAGCGGTGTGGCCTCAAGGCCGACCAGTTGAACGGGATTGTCGTGGCATTGGGGCCAGGGAGCTTCAACGGCCTGCGCGTTGGGTTGAGCACCGCGAAAGGCTTATGCCTGGCTCTGAGGATACCGATAGTGGGCGTTGGCACGCTGGAGGCGCTGGCCTACCAATACGCGCTGGCGAAGCTTCCAGTCCGACCGATCACCGACGCAGGCAGAGGCGAGCTGAACACGGCGCTGTATGAGATGAGAGATCGTACGTGGGTCGAACTAGAAGCACCGTGGATTGGCGGCATTGACGAAATCAGGCGTCGGATTTCGGCGCCGACGCTGGTATGCGGCGATACAAGAAAGGAAGCGGTGGTTCATCTGTGCCACGAGCTTGGCGGGCTTATCACAGAGCCCGCAGCGGCAGGATCGTTGCGACGCGCTGGATATCTGGCCGAGCTTGGCGGCAGGAAGCTGCGCGCAGGGAAGACTGACGATCTCGCTTCGCTGCAGCCAATATACCTGAGGAAACCAGCGATCACAGGGAGCACGCGGACCGATGCGCTTGCAGTTCGGCACCCCGTTGGCGGTTAACATAGCAACCAACTTGCAGAAACTGGTCGATCTGGAGGATAATCGAATAGTAGACAGCTGTTCGATGCGCGTTGTGCTTCGAGGTCCAGCGTGAGGGAGGCAAGAGCGATTGCCGTACATAGTACGACCTATGGAGATCGACGACATACCTGAGGTAACGGCGATTGAGCGGCAGTGCTTCAGCATGCCCTGGCCGGCTAACGCCTACCGTCGGGAACTGAGAGACAACAGGTTGAGCCGGTATATCGTCGCGGAGTGGGTGGAGAACGAGGAAGCCCGTGAGTGGCAGAAGAGCGCTCTCGCGCGGAAACAACAACTGCACGAGACAGCGGCCAGGGGAAAATCACCTGTCAGGAGGGCGCTGGAGCATCTTTTTCAAGGGTTGACAAGGCCAGAACAGGAGCCTCGGACGGTGAAGCTGGCCGGGTACGCGGGGCTCTGGCTGATGCTCGACGAGGCTCACGTGACGACGATCGCAGTCAGGCCGTCTCTAAGAGGCCAGGGTCTTGGCGAGCTGCTTTTCGTCGGCCTCACAGACCTTGCTATGGCCCTCGGCGCCAGGTACTTGACGCTCGAGGTCAGGGTCAGCAATATTGTGGCTCAAAACCTCTACAAGAAGTACGGGTTCCACGAGGAAGGCATCCGCAAGCGTTATTACAGCGACAACAGCGAAGACGCTTTGATTATGTGGAGTGAACCGCTGGGGTCAGCTTCCTTCCAGAACAGATTGGCCGACCTGAAATCGGCGCTGAACAAAAAGCTGGCGAAGGCAAAGCCTTTGCGAACAGAACAGGCAGAAGACAGCACAGCAGCTATGTAGTAACAAAACACGGGGCGAGGAGTGGGATGTCTGAACTATTAGTCGTTTTCGATGGCAACGCGTTGCTTCACCGCGCCTTCCACGCCCTGCCCCCGCTGACCACCTCTAAGGGCGAGCTTGTCAACGCCGTCTACGGCTTCGCCTCGATGCTGCTTAAGGCGATGAACGAGCTCAAGCCGCGATACGCCGCGGTGACCTTCGACAAGGCAGCGCCCACGTTTCGGCATAAGGAGTTTGAAGAGTACAAGGCGCATCGCCCGAAGGCGCCTGAGGCCCTGTACGAGCAACTCGAGCGCATCAAACAACTGGTCGAGATACTCAACTTACCTGTTTTCGAAGTCGATGGTTACGAAGCCGACGACGTGCTGGGAACGCTGGCAAAGCAGGCATCTGAGCAGCACGTGGAGACGGTAATTGTGACGGGAGACTCTGACGCCCTGCAACTGGTTAGCGAGGACGTCAGGGTGCTCGTACCTGGCAAAGTGTTCGCGAACACGATCATCTACGACAAAAAAGCCGTGCGGGAGAAGTACGGGCTGGAGCCGAAGCAACTGGCCGATTTCAAAGGACTGAAGGGCGACCCCTCGGACAACATTCCCGGCGTGCCGGGCATTGGCGAGAAGACCGCGACGAAACTCTTGAGCCGGTTTGGCTCGGTCGAGGAGGTTTACGCTCACCTCGACGAGGTGGACAGCAAGACACGTAAGCTTCTCGAAGAGCACCGCGATCAGGCGATGCAGAGCAAGCGGCTCGCAACCATCGTCACCGACGTGCCCATCGAGCTCGACCTCGACAAGTGTCGCGTCGGGACGTACGACCGCAGCAGAGCCGTCTCGCTATTGCGCGAGCTGGAGTTCCGCAGCCTGTTGGGCAGATTGCCTGAGCTACGAGTCGAGGCCCGCGCAACACAAGCCGTGCGAACCGAGACAGATGGCTCCGGTTCGCGGGCGGTTCAGATGAATCTCTTTGGCACGCTGGGCAACAAGGGAAGCGAACCTACAGCCGTCGACGATCCGCAGGTTACCACTTCGGCTCATTCGCCGTCGGCAGCGGCGACGTGTTCTACAATCTCGACCAAGGAAGCGCTGGAGGAACTGGTAAGAAGAATTCATCCCGGCTCAGCCATCACATTCGACGTGGAGACGACCCACAAAGACGCGATGCGTGCGGCGCTCGTAGGCATAGCGATTTCGCTGGATCCAGAGCACGTCTTCTACATTCCGGTCGGCCACAGAGAGACGCTGCAGGGCGATGCAGCGGAGAATATGAGCCAACTTCCTCTCGATCTTGCTCTGAACACGTTGAGGCACATTTTCGAGGATCCGGCAATCGAGAAGCTCGCCCACAACGGGAAATATGATATCACGGTGCTCGAACGCAACGGCGTAGTCGTGGCGGGGCTATCGTTCGACACGATGATCGCGGCCTATCTGGTCGACCCGTCTCAGCGAGCGCTGAACTTGAAGGATCTTGGCTTATCGAAGCTAGGCGTCGAAATGACGCCGATAGAAGCGCTGATTGGCAAGGGGAAGTCACAGATCACGATGGCAGAGGTGCCGATCGAGCTTGCGGCCAAATACTCCTGCGGCGACGCGGAAGTGACCCATCGACTGGCACAGGTGTTGGAGCCACAGCTCAAGGAGGCTGACCTCTGGAAGCTGTTCGTCGACGTGGAGATGCCGCTGGTGCCAGTGCTGGCAAAAATGGAGCAGCACGGAGTGGCGATCGACGTCCAATTCCTGCACGGCCTTTCAGCAGAGCTTCACGCAAAACTGTTGGAGTTGGAACAGCGCATTCACGATAGCGTGGGCCACAAGTTCAACATCAACAGCACACAGCAACTGGGGAAGATACTCTTCGAGGAGTTGCGACTGCCGACGTCGCGACGTACGAAGACGGGCTTCAGCACGGAAGCCGATGTCCTGGAGGATCTGAGAGGCACCCATCCCGTCGTAGAGCTCGTGCTAGAATACCGTCAGTTGACGAAGATGAAGTCGACCTACGTCGACGCGCTGCCGTTGATGATCAATCCGCTAACTGGGCGTTTGCACACGTCGTTCAACCAGACGGGAACGATTACAGGCAGGCTCAGCTCCAGCGAGCCTAACCTGCAGAACATCCCGATTAGAACCGACCTTGGGCGAAAGGTTCGAGGTGCCTTCACCACCGGCGAGGCGGAGAGCGTGCTGCTGAGCGCGGACTATTCGCAGGTCGAGCTGCGCATTATGGCCCACATCTCCCAGGATAGACGGCTGCTCGAAGCATTCGCGGCCGACGAAGACATTCACGCGGCGACGGCGACCGAGATTTTCGGAGTGCCGCTGGACAGGGTAACGGCGCAACAGCGCCGCGTCGCGAAAGTAGTGAATTTTGGCATTATCTATGGCATTAGCGACTTCGGGCTGGCCGCAGGAGCAGGCTTGTCCAGACGTGATGCCTCCATATACATCGACAAGTACCTGGGTAGATATGGAGGCGTGAGCAAGTACATCGAGGATACCAAGCGCCAGGCGGAGGAGCGGGGATATGTCACCACGATCCTCGGTCGAAGGCGATACTTGCCAGAGATAAACGTGGACCATCGCGTGGCAAGACAGGCAGCCGAGAGGATGGCAATCAACATGCCTATCCAGGGTACGGCAGCAGATATCATCAAGATCGCGATGATCAGATTGGACCGGGCGATGACGAAGCGGCGGCTGCGCAGCAAGATGATCCTCCAGGTTCACGACGAGCTGGTGTTCGAAGTGCCCAGGCACGAACTCGAAGAGATGCGCGAGCTGGCGATCGAGATAATGGAGAACGCGATGCCGCTGGCCGTGCCGCTGAAAGTGGACGTCAAGGTAGGCGTTAACTGGAACGAGATGGAGGAATGCTAGGTGCCGGAACTGCCCGAGGTACAGACTATCGTGCACGATTTAGGGGCAAAGCTGAATGGGCGGCGATTCGTGGACGTCGACGTTTACTGGCAGCCTACCATCGCGGAGCCCGAGGCTGAGGCTTTCCGGCGGCAAATGATCGGGGAGGAGATCACGGGGCTGTGGCGCCGCGCCAAGTTTGTCGTAATGGGCCTCTCAGGTGGCAACAGGCTGGTGATACACCTGCGCATGACAGGTCGGCTGTTGTGGATGGATGCCGAGGCTCCGGCGGACAAGCACACCAGGGTCGTGTTGCATCTGGACAATGGAAAAGAACTGCGACTGGTGGATACGCGCAAGTTCGCCCGCATCCGTCTTTTGACTCCAGCGGGATTCGAAGCGCTGAGCGCTTCGCTTGGGATCGAGCCCCTCGGCAAGGAGTTCACCAAGGAGAAGCTCAGGGAAATCGTGCGAGCGCGAGGGCAGAAGATCAAAGCGTTGCTGTTGGACCAGCGCTACATCGTGGGCCTGGGCAACATTTACGCCGACGAGGCGCTCTTTGTGGCGCGGATACATCCCCTGCGCCCGGCCAACTCGCTGACAGCGGAGGAAACGGAGAGGCTCTACAGCGCAATCCAGCGCGTGTTGGAAGCGGGCATAGAAGACAGGGGAACGACGATCGACACTTACCTCGATGCGATGGGAAGGCCAGGCAGGCATCAGAGCAATCTGAACGTGTATCATCGAACGGGAGAGCCCTGCCTGCGCTGCGGCACGCCGATAGAGCGCATCACCATCGGCGGTCGCAGCACTCATTTCTGTCCGCAGTGCCAGCCTATGGCTTCACCAGCTTCCGGAATCTCTCTTCCTTCGCGAAAGGTCCGATCACAGCGAGGTTGATCCTGTCGTGGACGAAGATCTCCCTGGCAACGCGATGGAGGTCGGGCACGGAGATGGAATCGATGATCTTCACCACCTCCTGCAAGGTGAAAATACGATCCAGAATCAATTCCTGGCCGCCAAGCCACGAAGCCACTGAGCGGGTATCCTCAAGCCTTAGCAGGAGGCGGCCTTTCCAGAACTCCTTGGCCTTAGCCACCTCGTATTCAGGCAAGTTTTCCTTAATTTTGTCGATCTCGCTCAAGGCCGCCTCGATGGTCTTGTCGACGCGCTTTGGATCGACGCCAGCGTAAATGACCGCGGAGCCGGCATCGCGGTAGTGGTTGATATAAGAGTGCACATCGTAGGCGAGA
This sequence comes from Chloroflexota bacterium, assembly GCA_023480885.1. Taxonomy (GTDB): domain Bacteria; phylum Chloroflexota; class UBA6077; order FW602-bin22; family JACPRP01; genus JAMCWX01. The sequence continues at coordinate 65,225 of JAMCWX010000018.1, forward strand.
CCGCGCTTCTCTCTGATCTCAAGGAAGAGCCTGGAACTCATGCCCTCGCCCAGCACAACGTTGAGCAGATCCAGAGCGTAGCGGTCGGGATGGACGTACGAAAGGCCGGGGTAGCCAATGCAAACCTGTGCCTGTTCGGTTTTTCTTTGCTGCAAACGAACGCGGGTCTCGCCGGGAGGTATGATCGTGGGCTCACCAGCTAAGACAGGGGCTGCGCGCCATTCTCTGACCAGCGGTTCGAGCGTGTCTACGACCTGGCTATGGCTCAAGGGCCCGGCGACGGCGATGACCGCGGCGCCGGGCAGGTAGCGATCGTGCAAGTACTGGAGCATCTGCTCGCGAGTTATGCTGCGAACCGATTCCTTGGTGCCGGCGATGTCGCGGCCTAAAGGCTGATCCCCCCACATCGTCTCGTCGAAGAGGACGTGCACCCAGTCCTGTGGGGTATCGACAAGCATATTGAGCTCTTCGACGATCACTTTGCGCTCTTTCTCGATTTCCACTGGATCGAACTGAGAGTGCAGGAGGATGTCGGTGAGCACATCGGCTGCGGTTGGCCAGTGGTTGTGAGCGACCTTGGCCCAGTAAACGGTGATTTCCTTGCCCGTTTCGGCATTGAGCACGCCGCCGGTGCCCTCCACGGCCTCCGAAATGTCTTTGGCGGCAGGACGCTTTTGCGTGCCTTTGAACAGCATATGCTCAATGAAATGGGAGATTCCACTGATCTCTCTTGCCTCGTTCCTCGACCCGGCGCTAAAGAAGATGGCCACGCTAACGGAGAGAGCATAGGGCATCTGAGAGGTGACTACTCGCAAGCCGTTATCCAGGACCGTCTTTTCGTACTCCATGGGCCTCCTACACCTGCACAGAATCAGTGCTGCTCGCACAGGAGCAGCAATCGGCGGCGCTTAATCCCAATGATAGCACGGAAATGGCCAAAAATCTAGCAAGCGTGCCAGTTAGTCAAGGCTGTTGACGTCTGCTTGTGCGCACGCAAAACAAGCTATCCAACATGGCCTCCTTCTGCCACTTGCCCTGTTCTCGTTTATCTCGTCCAAGATAACAACATTGAAAGGCAGGCTGGAAGCTGTACCCTATTGATTTTTGCTTTTTGTTCATATATACTGCGCGCGGTGGTACACGTTTAGGATACTACGGTCAGCAGCGAACCAGCCCTCCGGCGCTGAAGGGCACCACGGCGATCCTAACGCACGGCGCTTGCCCCGACTAAACTGTGACCAACTATCACAAGAGGAGGTCAAAGGTGGAGTTCAAGGACAAGACCCTAACTTGCCGAGAATGCGGTGTTAACTTCGTTTTCACCGCTGGCGAGCAAGGGTTCTACCAAGAGAAGGGACTCCTTAACGAGCCGCAGCGCTGTCCTGCTTGCCGTGCAGTCAGGCGGCGCGAACGCTCTGGTGCTGCGCCGCGCGAGATGCATCCCGTCGTCTGCGCTGAGTGCGGTACAAGCACCACGGTTCCCTTCCTACCGCGGAACGATCGACCTGTCTACTGCAGCTCTTGCTACGACAAGGTTCGCCTTGCGGGCAACGTAGGCTAGTGGCGGATGGGAGGACGATCCGGGGGAACCCGTTAGGGGTCAGCGTCTTGCGCTGAAACCGCAGCCCTCAGAGCCGGGAGAATATCCCGGCTTCACTTTTTTCGAGTTGCTGCGCTATGGTACAAAAATGCGCTGAACCGCAAAGAGCGCAAAGATCGCAGTGGACAACAGGACACCAACCACCAACGAAAACCTCAAATTGTTCATTGACATAGGCACATGTTTAATGTATACTTGGGGAAAATAAAGGCAGGGCGCGAGGCTGGGCGTCGGTAGACGCCGAACGGGAATCCCGCGATGAGCGGAGAGGTGAGGTAAAATCGAGTGCGATTGTGTAGCGTCCAGTCTTTATTTTTTTGTTTCTGCCTTCAGGCCAACGGCCGGCAATCTCTCGGCAGCAGATAGGCGCGTTCAGCGTTAGAACAAACTTCCTTCGACGTGCGGCTTGATTTGCCACAAAGCTAAGGTATACAATAATTCTAGCAGCACAGTGGCGGTGGCAGATGAAAAAGTACGAGCGTGAGATAGCCGATCTACTGGACAAAATGGACAAGTTCATTCCGGACGAGTCCCCCAGCCACCGCGCCAGGAGGAGCTTCGACCGCTACATTCGTCGCGCTATGAGCGCAATTCCGTCCTGGAGCACAATCGCATCCTGGGACATCACCCCAACGTCTTTGATGGTAGCCAGCATCGCATTTGCTTTTGCGGCGGCCCTTCTCAGTAGCATACTTCGCCCTGCTGCACCTCTCGCGAGCATCGCCAGCGTAGCCTTGCTGCTGGCGGCAATTATCTTACAAGCGTTGGGCCGGCGAAGGCGGCCAGAACGACGCTGGCGCGGACGCGTAATAGATCTGGACGACTACCGAAGAACCTCTGCTTTCGGTTTAGGCTATCGGTGGCGTATGGTCTGGAACAGGTTCTGGCGCGGACGCAAGAAGTACTGATGTGGAGTGACGAATGAAAGGCGTGCTCAGATGGTTTGCTGTCTTTGCAGCTTCCTTTTTGGTAGCCAAACTGGTCGAGAGCCTGTTAACTTCGAAGCAGGGCAGGAGACTCGCCGAGTCCACCGGCTCGGCTGTCTTTCTTAGCGAAGAGGGCAGAAACGTCGTTAGCAGGTACTCTAAAGAAGCAACTGGCGTGATTCTTGACGCTCTGCTAAGCCGCCAAGAACGGCGGGCTTTGGCCAACGGCTCGGCGTCCCATTGGCCAAACCTGTTCGAAGATGCCGCGACGACGATGTCGGCCACGGGATCCCTGCTGCGAATCGTGGCCGATCTTTGGCGCGAACGACAGGAACTAGGCAGGAGCCAGCCCCGCGCAGGCTAAAGCCCAATGCGGTTTACTTGAGGGCCAAGGCTTCACCACGGAGACACGGAGGCTATTTGAGGTAGGCTCCGTGTTCTCGGTGCCTCCGTGGTTACTTCTCCGCGCCTGGCTAGCGTCCTGGCAATATGAGCGACATTGCGGAGAAGTTAACGCCCTCTGAGGTGGTCCATGCCTGCATTAGGCGCTGCTGGCTCATCGTCCTATACGCGCCAACGGTGTTGCCCTGGAAGGCAGGATCGTGGTAGATCACGTTGCCGTCGGCGTCGAGGCCCAGAAACACGATATAGTGATCTCCCCACCAACTGCTTCGCTCGTGGCCTGGCAGGCTTCGGTAGCGCACTAGCAGCATCGTCGGGTGTCCACCGCGAATTTCCTGCCTCAGGTCGTCAATCGTCCACTTTCGGTACTGCTTCGGGCCTGAGTAAGGGCCACTCACCTGAAAGCCACGCTTCTCGGCCGCGTAGACCAGCGATTTCCAGTCTGATCCACCATCAAGTCCCCAGTAGCCTGTGCTCTGATTTACCAGGCGCCGCAGGTCGTCAGTCGACCAGTTTTTCTCGTAATAGGCCATGAGCATCCCAAGAACGGCAGGACCGCAGTTACCTTCCTCGTAGGCAGTGCCGTCGAACTGGCTGCGATAAGGCACCTGCATGCTCGATTCCTGCCCGACGTTCGCGTCCTGGTCCCCTGGAGCAGGGGAGGAACCGCTGGCATCTGGCATCCTGAGCGCCTGCCCCGGCATCAGCTTATCTGGGTCCGCAAGCCCGTTGAGCCTGGCCAGATCATCAACAGTGACGCTGTGGCTGCGCGCAATGGCCATCAGCGTATCGCCAGGTGCCACGACGTGCTGCTTGTGATCGCTGGCCTGCGGAGCAGGCTGCGAACTACTTTGGACGAGCACCAGCTTTTGTCCAACTCTTAGGAAGTCTGGCGATCTCAAGCCGTTCAGCCGAACCAGCGTGTCGACGCTAACGCCGTAGCGCGCAGCGATGCTCATCAAGGTGTCGCCACGAACTACGGAATAAGCCTCTGGAGCGGCAAAGGCCGGCAGGACACCAGGCACGGCGCCCGCACACTGAAGCGAGATTGCGAACAGCCCAATTCCCACAGCAAGCGCAAGCTTGATCACGTGCGAGCGGAGCCTTTGCTCAGCTTGCCGAAGCACAGAACCTACAGTACGATCCACCCTCTCCACCAAACCACATCTCCAAGACTGATTTCTTTGCACTTGACTCTGGTCGAAGGAGCCCACAAATTCCACTGGCATTGCGAGACGTGCAAGGGTCTCTTTCAGGACACAAAGCGGCGAGGTAGAAGACGCCAGGGCAGGGGCTGAGCTGTTATCAGCGTGCAGAAACGGACGAAGTAGCTGAGACAACCTTCACGGGCTGACCAGAGGTACCGACGAGAACTGGCGGCTGCCTTGGTGCGCCAGTTCTCGTTTTCACGGGTTTCTAGGTTGTGGATTTTATGTCGTAGGAGTTGAGCTGTCTATAGCCAAATTTGGCCATTGAGCTATTTGACGATCTTGAGCATCGGGATCTCAAGAATATCCTCCGCCCCTTTGCGTTTAAGCTCGGGGATAAGGAGGTTGATATCCGACTTCACGACGACGGTTTCAACGGCGTAGTAGTCGGTGTTGAAAAGGCGAGAAACGGTGGGCGCCTTCATGGATGGAAGGACTGAGACGACGGCCTCGAGGTTGGCCTCGGACACATTAAGCTTGATCAGCACTTTGCCGCGGGCGGCGAGGACGCCGCTCAGCAGAGTGGTTATCTCCTCGATCTGCTGCCTCTTCTCGGAGTCATCGTAGGCATTAGCGTTGGCGATAAGGCGGGTGGTCGACTCCAGGATAACCGCGATTATCCTCATGCCGTGCCGCACAAGAGTTGCACCCGTCTCCGTCACGTCGACTATGGCATCGGCGATCTCGGGAACCTTCGCCTCTGTGGCACCATAGGAAGGGAAGACCTCGACAGATATGCCCAACTTCGCGAAGTACCGCCGCGTAAGGTCGAGGTACTCGGTGGATATCCTGCTTCCAGGACGAATCTGGCTGGGATCCGTGATGCCACTCTCCTGCGCAACGGCCAGGACTATCTTGACTGGGGCACCGATCCCTTGCTTGCTGAACGCCAGGTCCATTATGTCAACGACGGTGCTATTGGTCTCCTGGATCCAGTCAAGGCCCGTTATGCCCAGGTCGAAGTAGCCCTGCTGGATGTACTGGGGAATCTCTTGAGGGCGAAGGATCTTCACCTGCCCGATCCGGGGATCGTCGATGGTTGCGTTATATTCCCTGTCGCTCTTTCGCCTTATGGGTAAATCGGCCTCTTCAAACAGCCGCAAGGTCTGCTGTTCGAGGCTTCCTTTAGGCAGCACTAAACTAAGCATTCGCCAGCTCCTCAAAAAAGCACGATTTGGCGCCTGTATGGCAAGTGGGTCCTTTGGGTTCGGCCTCGATCAGGAGGGTATCGTTATCGCAATCGATCCACATCTTGCGCACGGCCAGGTGATTACCCGACGTCTCGCCCTTGGTCCATAACTCCTGTCGCGTTCTGCTCCAAAAGGTTACAAGGCCAGTGCGGAGCGTTTTCTCCCAGGCCGCAGGATTCATGAAGCCGAGCATCAGGACTTCCCTGGTTTGCACGTCCTGAACGATGGCGGGAACGAGGCCGTCCATTTTCGCGAAATCAAGTCGCACGTCACTCACAAGCATCAGGTGTAGCGCCTTTCCTCGTTATTCTTGTCATATTCCGTTACAGTGTCCGACCAGAAGCTTAGCGGTTTAAGCTCACATTACAGCTTCCAACCTCTGGACTTCGGGGACCATTCTCTTGAGAATTTGCTCGACGCCGTTTCTGAGGGTCATTGCCGACATAGGGCAACCGGCGCAAGCGCCGACCAATCTTACCTTGACGATGCCCGCGGCTTCGTCGACGTCGATCAGCTCTATATCTCCACCATCGGCCTGAAGGGCCGGTCTGACCTCATTAAGCGCAGCCTCTACCTTCTCGCGCATATCTTCACACCTCCTCTCGATCCGTGGCCAACGCCACCGCAATATTTCTAGACCAGGCCACGAAACGAGATGATTGGCATCAGCCTGATCTGCCTGTTTCAGCGCGAATCCCCTATTTGGGGGAGTTCCACCTATTATAGCCGAAGGCATGGTTATGAGGCAAGCTCGGCCGATGTGGCCTGTTTTCTGCTGTTTGTTGACTTGGGGGCACATAAGTTATATTCTGGCTACGGGGTGGTTGTTATGATGCACGACCGCGGATGGTGGTCATATATCAAATACGACGAGGAGCAAGATCGGCCGACAGTCAGCCGGCAGATGCTGCAGCGGGTAGCGGGCTACGCGCGACCTTATTGGAGGCGAATCGCGCTTATGTTGTGCACGATTGCGGCTATCTCGCTGCTATCGCTGGTGCCACCGCTTCTCTATCGTGACTTGATCGATAACGCGCTGCCACAGCGGGACTTCGCGCGCCTGAACTGGCTGGCAGTGGGGATGATCGGCATTCCATTGCTCAGCGGATTGTTGGGGGTTTTCCAGCGATTCCTCAGCGCGGGCATTGGCGAGGGAATTATCTACGACCTGCGCAGATCGCTTTTCGAGCATATGCAGCGTATGTCGTTGCGTTTCTTCACGAACACGAGGACTGGAGAACTGATGTCGCGCCTCAACAACGACGTGGTGGGCGCGCAACAAGCTGTCACCAGTACTTCGGTGAACATCATCTCAAATATCATTGTCCTGGTCTCGACGCTGGCCATAATGATCTCGCTGGAATGGCGACTCACGCTTCTGGGGATAATGATTCTGCCGCTCTTCATTCTGCCAGCCAAGCATATTGGACGCATGCTGCGGCGATTGACTCGCGAGCAACTGAGTCATAACGCAGAGATGAACGCGCTGATGAACGAGACGCTTAACGTGAGCGGCGCCCTGCTGGTAAAAATCTTCGGGCGTGATGCCGACGAGAACGCGAAGTTCGGGGAGCGTGCGGCACGAGTACGCGACATAGGCGTGCGCCAGGCATTAGTGGGACGATGGTTCTTTCTGGGTCTCAGCCTGGTCAGCGCCATCGGCACGGCTGTGGTTTTCTGGAGCGGTGGACTGCTGGTCTTGCGCAACGAGTTTACCATCGGCACTATCGTGGCCTTCGGCTCATATCTGACGCAGCTTTATGGTCCCCTCTCCGCCCTGACCAACGCTCGGGTTGAGTTCGCCACGTCGCTAGTCAGCTTCGAGCGCGTTTTCGAGGTGCTGGACCTGCCAGTAGAGATTCGGGACTCGCCCAAGCCGGTGAAGCTGGAACGCATCGACGGGCACGTTCAGTTCAAGAACGTTTCGTTCAGTTACAATGAGGCCGAAACGGAACCAGGCCGACTGGCCTCTCTATCTGACGTAGTGCGCTGGCGGCACCACGCGGCCAGGGATGGCACGTTATTATCTGCACAGTCTCCTGCAGCCACGTCCTCAGCCAACAACGGTGCCGCTGCCGACGGCGGAAGTGTGCTGGAAAACGATCGTACGAACGGTCCGACGTGGGCTCTGGAGAACGTCACCTTCGAGGTAAAGCCAGGCCAACTGGCCGCGCTGGTGGGCCCAAGCGGCGCGGGGAAGACAACGATCACATATCTCCTGCCCAGGCTGTACGATCCGACCGCCGGACGCATCTCGATCGACGGCCACGGTCTGCGGGAAATCTCGATGGCATCGCTGTCGACGCAAATTGGCATGGTCACTCAGGAGACGTATCTGTTCCACGACACCATTCGCAACAACCTGCTTTACGCCAAGCCCAAGGCCACTCAGGAGGAGCTAGAAGATGCCTGCAGGGCCGCAAATATCCACGATTTCATCGCCAGCCTGCGCGACGGCTACGACACAATCGTCGGAGAGCGAGGATATCGACTGTCGGGCGGTGAAAAGCAGCGCGTCGCCATTGCCCGAGTGCTGCTCAAAGACCCACGCATTCTCATACTCGACGAAGCTACGTCACATCTGGACTCGCAGTCGGAGGCGCTGATCCAGGCGGCCCTCGAACGGGTAATGAAGGGACGCACGAGCCTGGTTATCGCCCACAGGTTGAGCACGATCCTAGCCGCCGACGTGATCCTCGTCCTCGATCGCGGGCGGCTGGTGGAAGCGGGGACGCACGAAGTGCTGCTGGCTAAAGGCGGCATGTACGCTGGGCTCTACGAGACGCAGTTCCGCCAGCCTTCGGGGGCGCACGATGTGCGTTGATACACTGTAGGGGTACGAAATGCACCACGGTGGCACGGAGGGGACCCTCTGACCTTTTCTTCGTGTCTCTGTGCCTCCGTGGTGAACATTATACCCTTTTTCAGACGATGACGCGGAGTAGCCACAGTCGCCTGAGCTAGAACGCACAAGCCCTGCCACAGGGCCCGCGTTATCGCGATGCTCCATCGTCTGCCGTATGCTCAAGTTTCCCTACTTACCGTCGATTATATACTTGACATATTCGTGCGAGAGCACGGCAGGGGGAAGAAGATGAAACAGAATTGCTGGCAAATGAAGAGGTGTGGACGCGAACCTGGGGGATCGAAGGCTGGGCAAATGGGGGTTTGCCCAGCGGCGAAGGACAAAGAGCACAACGGAATCAACGGCGGGGTGAAACCGGAACCCTTAAGTAAACCATATTGGGGTTATGGTGAGGG
>JAMCWX010000052.1 GCA_023480885.1 Chloroflexota bacterium
GATCTGTTGAGGCTCGTTTGAACGCACTTCCTGGAACGCAGCGCAGACCTGTCCCCGACTTAACAGTTCTACTTTACCGAAGAATCTACTGTTTGTCCAGTTTTTCCCTTAACAACTGGTTGACAACGCCAGGATTCGCCTTCCCGCGCGTGGCTTTCATCACCTGCCCCACGAGGAAGCCGAAAGCGTTCGCCTTGCCAGCCTTGTAGTCGGCTATCGCCTGCGGGTTCGTCGCCAACACCTGGTGGACGATGGCCTGCAATTCCTCGACGCCACTGATCTGGGCCAGGCCCCGCTCCTGGACGATGTCGCCAGGCTTCTTGCCGCTGGCGAAGACCTCCTCCAGCACCGTCTTCGCCATGCTTGCGCTGATGGTCCCCTGGTCGATCAGCTTGAGCATCTCAGTCAGATGCTCGGGCGATACTTTTGATTGCTCGATCTCGATGTTGGCTGCGTTCAGCAAGCGGAAGAGCTCGCCCACCATCCAGTTCGCCACAGCCTTGGCGCTGGCGCGCAGGCCGACCGTCGCCTCGAAGAAGTCGGCGATGCTCTTGCTATTCGTCAGCAGCGTGGCTTCGTACTGAGACAGGCCATACTGACTCGCGAAGCGCTCGCGCCTGGCGTCGGGCAGCTCGGGCAGCTTCTCCCTGATGCTCTGCACCCAGTCCCGCGTCAAGACAAGCGGGGGCAAGTCCGGCTCCGGGAAGTATCTGTAGTCGTGAGCGTACTCCTTGCTGCGCTGGCTGACCGTCACGCCACGATCCTCCACCCAGCCCCGCGTCTCCTGCGCTATCCTGCCGCCGCTGTCCAGCACATCCGCCTGTCTGGCCATCTCGTATTCGAGAGCCCGGTAGACGGCCCTGAAGGAGTTCATGTTCTTCACTTCCACCTTCGTGCCGAACTCCTTGGAGCCGACCGGACGGATTGAGACGTTAGCATCGCAGCGGAACGAGCCCTCCTCCATATTGCCAGTGGAAACGCCGATCCAGCGCAGAATGTTGCGCAGCTTCATTAAGTATAGTCGCGCCTCTTCTGGCGAGCGGATATCAGGCTTGCTGACGATCTCCATCAACGGCGTGCCAGCACGGTTGAAGTCCACCAGGCTGTACGCCTTGCCCCTGGCATCCGTACGGTGCATCAGCTTGGCCGTATCTTCCTCCAGGTGAACGCGGATGATGCCGATGCGCCTGGCCTCATCGCCCACCTGGACGACCATATAGCCGTCGTGAGAAAGAGGCAGATCATACTGCGATATCTGGTAGTTTTTCGGCAAGTCTGGATAGAAGTAGTTCTTGCGATCGAACCTGCTGAACTCCGGAATCGAGCAGTTCAACGCCAGCGCCGTCATCACGGTGTATTCGACGGCAGTCCTATTGATCACCGGCAGCGCCCCTGGCAGACCCAGGTCCACCGGGCAAACCACGCTATTAGGCGGCGCGTCCGCGTACTGCGCGTTGCACCGGCAGAACATCTTACTCTTCGTCAGCAGTTGCGCGTGAACCTCCAGACCTATTACAGCTTCATATTTCGATAACAATTAGTGCTTCACCTCTTGATCGACTAAGAAACTATCTCAAGACCCACATTTCGGCCGACACAACGGCCTCCCTACCCCCACCTCGGCGGGGGACAAGCCCACCCCTACGTTAACGGCTGCGGCTAATACCAGCCGTAGGGGCAAACCTTGCGTTCGCCAGCTTTCCCAATCCTATTCGGCACGAGAGGACCACGGTGAGGGCCGCTCATTTCCTGGCACACCTCTCCACAAACCGCCCGACCCGGGCCAGCGCCTCGTTGATGTTCTTCATCGAGGTCGCGTAGCAGCAGCGCACGTGGCCCGCGCCGCTGTCGCCGAAGGCAGTGCCAGGCACGACCGCGACCTTCTCTTCCTTCAACAGCGCCTCGGCGAATTCGTCCGACGACAGACCCGTGACCTCGACGTTCGGGAAGATATAGAAAGCCCCCTTGGGCTCGAAGCAGGGCAGGCCGATCTCCTGAAAGCCTTTGTAGATCACCTTGCGCCGGCGGTTATACTCCTTCACCATCTCCTGGACGGCGCTTTCCCCGTTTCGCAGGGCCTCCAGCGCCGCCTTCTGTCCCGGCGTGGGCGCGCACATCATCACGTACTGATGCACTTTCAGCATCGCTTCGAGGATGTCGCTCGGTGCGGCAGCGTAGCCGATGCGCCAGCCCGTCATAGCGTAGGCCTTGGAAAAACCTCCGAGCAGGATCGTTCGATCCCACACTCCAGGCAGCGAGGCGAAGCACGTATGCTCCCCTTCGTAGGTCAGCCTGTCGTAGATCTCGTCGGAAATGACGATGAGGTCGTGCCGCCGCGCGACGTCGGCGATGGCCATCAGCTCCTGGCTGGTCACCACGGCGCCCGTCGGATTGTTGGGATACCCCAGCAGTATCGCCTTCGTGCGACCCGTCACCCGCTGCTCGATGTCCGCGGCCGTGACCCTGAAATCGTTGGCACGATACGTCGGCACCGGCACCACCGTGGCCCCAGCGAGGATAGCCGAGGCGCTGTACGCTACATAAGTCGGCTCCGGCACGATGATCTCGTCGCCAGGGTTGATGATAGCTCGCAAGGCGATATCCAGCGCTTCCGACACCCCGACGGTGATGAGCATCTCCTTGTGCGGATCGTACTCGACGCCGTATAGCCTGGCCAGATGCCTCGCCAGCTCTTGCCTCAGCTCCAGCAGGCCGTAATTCGATGTGTACATGGTATAGCCGCGCTCGACCGAGTAGATGGCCGACTCCCGAATGTGCCAGGGCGTGGTGAAGTCAGGCTCGCCCACGCCCAGCGAGATGACGCCATCCATAGTGGCGAGCAAATCGAAGAACTTTCTAATTCCGGAGGGGGGAATGCTCTTGACGCGCTCGGAAATAACGTCGCGTCGCTGCTTGCCAGTCTGATTGCGCAAACGAACGGCACTCATCTTTTCACTCTCCTACAGCGATAATGGTAGCCGCTTCACTTCCTGCTCATCCACCTCCAGTATGTCGCCATCCTCCTTGTATCGCTTGAGGAGAAAATGGGTCACCGTGCCCTGGACGCCTTCGAGTGGCGCCAGCTTTTCCGTCACGAAGCGCGAGATGTCCCTCATGGTCTTGCCGACAACTTCTACCTGCAAATCGTAGGTGCCCGAAACGAGGTAAACGGTGCGTGCCTCGGGAAAGCGATAGATGCGCTCGGCTATGGAATCGAAACCGACGTCGCGCTGCGGAGCAACCTTCACCTCGATCAGGGCCGCGGCCCTCTCCTCGCCAGCCCTCTCCCAGTTGATCACGGTCTTGTACTTCACGATAGTCTTGCTCTTTTCGAGCTCGTCGATCTTGCGGCGCACGTCCTCCTCGGACATATCCAGCATGCGGGCTATCTCCTTCGGCGTCGCGCGCGCATCTTTTTCCAGGATCTCCAGAATCTCTCGCATAACCCCCCTCGCATTTCCCGTACCAACGGCGAAAAACACACATTCGGCGCATTGATGAACGTCAACAATCGTGTCGGGTACTGAGGCGACCGGTCCCGCGGGAGGCCAGAGACGGCCTCCCCTACGTCTGCGGCTACACTATCTCAACGATGAGGGCGCCGGGCCCTCACCTCGCCTGTTCATACGTGTACGCAAATCGTAGCAGCGTCTCCTCGCCCAGCGGCCTGGCCAGCATCTGCAAACCTACCGGCAACCCCTCGACCTCGGCGCACGGCAACACCAGCCCGGGAATGCCGGCCTGGTTAACCGACAGGGTGAACACGTCGGTCAGGTACATCGCCAGCGGGTCCGCTATCTTCTCGCCAACCTTGAAAGCCACCGTCGGCGCCGTCGGCGCCACCAGCACGTCGAACTTCTCGAACACCTCGTCGAAGTCGCGCTTGATCAGCGTGCGCACCCTCTCCGCCTTCAGATAGTACGCGTCGTAATAGCCCGACGACAGCGCGTAGGTTCCCAGCATTATGCGCCGCTTGACCTCGGGACCGAACCCCTGCTGCCGCGTCTTGAAGTAACCGTCCCACATATCGTCGGCATCCCGCACGGAGAAGCCATACTTGACGCCATCGTAGCGAGCCAGATTGGCGCTGGCCTCGGCCGGCGCGATGATGTAATAGGCCGCCAGAGCGTACTGCGTGTGCGGCAGCGAGACTTCGCCGAGGTGTTCGACCAGCGCGGCCAGCTTGTCTATCGCCTTCCGCACGGCAGTTTCCACTTCCGGCTGCATGCCCTTGACGAAATACTCCTTTGGCACGCCCACCTTGAGGCCCTTGATGTCTGGCATCAGCGCCTTCGTGAAATCGGGCACAGGATCGGGCAGCGACGTCGCGTCCATGGCGTCGTAGCCCGAAATAGCGTTCATCACCAGCGCGCAGTCGGTCACATCCTTGGTCAGCGGCCCGATCTGGTCCAACGAAGAGGCGAAGGCCACCAGCCCATAGCGCGAAACTCGGCCGTACGTCGGCTTCAGCCCCACCACGCCGCAGAACGCCGCGGGCAGGCGCACCGAGCCACCAGTGTCCGAGCCGAGCGCGGCAATAGCCGAATCGGCCGCCACCGCCGCCGCCGAGCCGCCGCTGCTTCCCCCGGGCACCCGCTCGGGGTCGCGCGGGTTCCGCGTGACGAAGAACGCCGAGTTCTCGGTGGAAGAGCCCATGGCAAACTCGTCGAGGTTCGTCTTGCCGACCATCACCGCGTCGACAGCCCTCAGCTTGCCCACGACCGTCGCGTCGTAGGGCGGCACGAAGCTCTCCAGGATCTTCGACGCGCACGTCGTCACCACGCCCTTCGTGCACATGATGTCCTTGATGGCCACAGGCACGCCCGTGAGCGGCGAGATAGCCTTGCCTCTGGCGATCTTCTCGTCCGCGCGCCTGGCCTGCTCCAGGGCCAG
>JAMCWX010000011.1 GCA_023480885.1 Chloroflexota bacterium
TGGCGTTGTCAACCAGTTGTTAAGGGAAAAACTGGACAAACAGTAGATTCTTCGGTAAAGTAGAACTGTTAAGTCGGGGACAGGTCTGCGCTGCGTTCCAGGAAGTGCGTTCAAACGAGCCTCAACTATTCATTTGGGTGCTTGGGCGCGATAAATCGCGCGCCTACACGTAGGGGCGCAATGGTTTCGGGCAACATTGGATACATTGCCCCAGGAACCGCGCCCATACACGTGGGGGCGCAATTCATTGCGCCCGGCCGTGGAGCAAATGCCCGACTTGAGCGTTAGCATTCAGTTGAACGCCACAACCCGAGGCTAATCAACCCTGTCGGGAGGACCAGGTGGAAGGTATCTTCAAAGATATAGTCAAACTGCTGTCGGACAATGAAGACATCGCCGTGGCGACGGTAGTGCGGACGCGTGGCTCTACGCCTCGCGAGATCGGGGCGAAGATGCTCATCCGCCCCTCAGGCGCAATCATCGGGACCGTTGGCGGTGGCTGTGGCGAAGCTGAGGTGTGGCGCACGGCGCTGGAAGTGATACATACGCGCAAGCCGCAGACCGTCGACGTCGACTTGACGCAAGAAATCAGTCTGCAGTCCGACGGGGTTTGTGGCGGCATTATGGAAGTGTTCGTCGAAGCCTGGTCGTCAGGCAGCGAAGAGCAGGCTGACGCCTTGTCGGAATTGCAGGTTCGCCTGCCTGCGATCCAGCTAGCGGAGGCGATGGTCAAGTCGGCAGAGGAAAAGAGGCCAGCCGCCCTGGCGACGGCCATCGCCTGCAGGGACCCTCACCAGGCGGTCGAGGTGGGCGCGAAAATGATCGTCTTCGACGATGGCACGAAGCTGGGCAGTTTCCGCCCGGACGAGCTGGAAAACGTCGTGCTCGACGCCGCGGCCAGGGCTTTGCGAACGGGGGAGCCAGAAGTCGTGAAGCACTGGCTTGGCAACGCCAAGAACGGCGACGGTCGCAAGCTTGCGCTGGCCGACGTCGAGGTGTTCGTCGAGCCGTTCAAGCCACTCCCGACGCTGGTTATTGCCGGGGCTGGCCACATCGCCGTTCCGCTTGCCAGAATGGGCAAGCTCCTGGACTTCGACGTAGTGGTCGTGGACGACCGCGCGTCGTTCGCCAACGAGGAACGGTTCCCCGACGCGGACCGAATCCTGGTCTCCGACTTCGAGTCGGCCTTTGGGAAAATCAAGATCACGTCGGACTCGTACGTGGTCCTGATCACGCGGGGCCATCAGCACGATGTGGTCTCGCTGAAGCAGGTGATCGATTCTGACGCAGCCTACATCGGCATGATCGGTAGTCGCCGGCGCGTCTGGGCAGTCTTCAAGCTTCTCCATGAAGAAGGGATGCCGCTGGAGAAACTATCGAAGGTGTATTCGCCGATTGGAGTCGATCTGGCAGCCGAGACGCCGGCTGAGATCGCGGTGAGCATCATCGCTGAGGTCGTTAAGGTCAGGCGCGGGGGGGAAGCCCCGTCCCTTTCCAAGACCACGCGCGAAAGGTACTTCCGATTGCTTCGAGAGGGGAAGGAACTGGAGTAGTCTACTTCGCCGAAAACGTCAGCTTCGTCGCATCCAGGTCTGGATGTATTTCCATTACCTTCCGCAGGGCCTCGCTGGGGGTCAGGGCGATGTCGCTGCCAATGAACTCCCAGTCGTCGGTCACAGGAAGCGAGCGGCCGGCCTGGACCAACTCGAGCATTAAGTTCAGCTTCCTGCTAAAATAGAAACCCGGTTGGGTCCCTTCCTGGCGTATTGCTTCTACCATTGTCTTGCCTCCCCGCGTATTCCTGGTTAACGCAGTTTCCGGATCCTGGTGCAAGATCGGTACCAGTGGCTGAATGACGTGCTGCCGACCGGGCTTCGACGGGAGGGAGATGTTATAATTGATTATGGCTTTGCGTAATGGGAGACCTGTTTGATGCACGCTCGTGAGCGGCCGAGCGATAGTAGCAGAGTGAACGCCCAGTTGCAGCGATTGCGCGGCCGGTTTGTCGCTCTGCTGCGCGAGTCCAACAGGCGAGGCGCACAGCGTCTGCTAAGAGACGCGGAAGACGCCGGACTCAACCCAAGACAGCTTCTTCTGGAAGTAGTGGTCGCTGCCTTTGAGGAAATCAGCCTGACGTGGGTGGAGGCTGAGATCAGCCTCTCTCAGATTTACGTAGCTGGCCGCATAGCCGAGGACAGCGTGGACGTGCTTCTCCCCGCCTCCTATGATGAGCGACCCTACGTCGGCAAAGTGGTCATTGGAACGGCGCAAGGAGACTATCATGGTTTGGGGCGGCGAATCGTGGCCGCCTTTCTTCGCGGAGCTGTCTTCGAGGTAATCGATCAGGGCCTGAGCGTTTCGCCTGAAGCGCTGGTGGACTCAGCTTTGAAAGAGAAGGCCGACATCATCGCCGTATCTGCCTTGATGGCCGATACAGCGCTCGCGGTCAAGAAGGTGCGAGAGGAAATGAAAAGGCGAGGAGCCGAGGGCATCAGTCTCCTCGTGGGTGGAGCACCCTTCCGCTTCAATCCCAGGCTCGTGGCTCTGGTCGGGGCGGACGCCACCGGCGCCAACGCTTACGAAGCCATCGCCGCGGCGAAGCAGCTTATGGAGGGGAAACGTGGCGGCCAGTAAGAAAGAGATGACGTCTCTGGAGCGCGTTTCCACGGCGTTGCGGCCGGGGATTCCAGACGCGGTGCCGGTGTTCCTCGAGTCCTCCACCCTTGGGGCACGTGAAGTCGGGCTGTCGTTGCCTGAGTATTATCGGCGGGCAGAAAACGTGGCCGAGGGCCAGCTTCGCTTCGCCGAGCGTTTTGGCAGCGATAGCGTTTCGTCGTTCTTCTACGCCGGCCGGGACGCAGAGGCTTTCGGCGCGGAGGTCATCTTTCGTGAGAGCGGTCCCCCTAATATGGGGACTCCTATCATAAGCGATCTGGCGGCGATCGATAGTCTGGAGGCGCCAGACCCGGCGAGGGCCACTCCTTTGCAGGAGGTGCTGCGGTGCACCAGGATACTTGCCGACAGGTCCCGGGGACGCTGGCCTGTGGTTGGCCAGATAATCGGGCCACTATCGCTTCCCATTTTGCTAATGGGACTGGGCCCGTGGATGGAACTGGTGCTCTTCGGCGATAGGGCTCGCCGGAACAGGCTCATCCGAGTCACCAGCAAGTTCTGCGTCGCGTGGGCTAACGCTTTGCTGGCCGCGGGAGTCGACATCATCGCCTTAGATGAGCCGATGGCTTCTTCTGCCATGCTCACACGGGAGCAGGCCGTCAGGCTCGTGCTCCCGATCGTGCAGCGGGTGGTGAGGCGTATCCAAGGCCAGGTGATCTACTGGAGCATCGGCCCCATTCAGCAGGTTGCCGATCTTATACCTGACACTGGCGTGCGGGCATTGTCGACAGATCCTAAGGACGATCTGAGGGGGGTCAAGCGTCTCGTCAGTGGTCGTATTGCGGTGATTGGCGGGCTGAACGATCTGGCAATGCTGACCTGGACGCGTGCTGAGGCAGAGGCTGCCGTCAGAGAGGCCATCGGTTCCGCCGCAAGTGGCGGAGGCTTCATCTTGAGCAACCAGAATGACATACCCTTTTCAGTCGAGGATGAGATGCTTCTGGCCGTGGCGGAGGCGGCCAGGAAGTGGGGACAGTATCGCAACGATGCACCTTGATAAACTCACACGCTGCTAGCTGGTCGACCCGGAGAGCGTTTCGAGTTGGGGACATCTCGCGGCGGTCTGCGCCGGGGAACGGCGAGTTGGTCGCGCATAATGGATTATCTGGCGTCGCGGCGATGTCCCAACCCTGTAACGCTCCCCGACCCGAAGTTTTGGCGTCGAAACGCGAGATGTTATAATAGATTGTAGACATAACAGTGGGAGTCGCGGGCCATGCAAGCCAGACAGAGGGCGATCGATCGCAGCAAACGTGATGAGGAAATCGGGGGGCTGCGTAAGCAGTTTGCTTCGATGCTGCGTGAATCCGACCGGCGCGGCGCCCAGCGTTTGCTGAAGCGTGCGGTGGCTGACGGGTACAGCCCGACGCAACTTCTCGTCGAGGTAGTGGGTCCGGCCATCGAAGACCTGGGCGAGATGTGGATAGGGCACGTGATGAGCCTTCCACAGATATACGTAGCTGGCCTCATAGCCGAGGATAGCGTAGACCTGCTATTCCCGGCATCTCATCAGGCAGTATCCCTATCGATCGGCAAAGTGATCATTGCCACGGCACAGGGAGACCACCACGGGCTGGGGCGGAAGATCGTCGCCGCCTTCCTCCGAGGTGCAGGCTTTGAGGTCCACGATCTAGGCTTGAGCGTTTCCCCCAGGGTGCTGGTAGATACGGCGCTGCAAGAGAAGGCAGATTTAATCGCCGTGTCTGCGTTGATTACCGAACCTGCCCTCAACATCCGAAAAGTGCGAGAGGAAATGACGAAGCGAGGGGCGAGCGACATTCGTCTCTTGGTGGGTGGAGTGGTCTTTCGCACCGATCCCAAGCTCTGGACGCTGGCTGGCGCCGATGCGATGGCTCCCAACGCTTACGAGGCCATTGCCGTCGCGAAGCGCCTCTTGGAGGAGAAAAGTGGCCACAAATAAGAAAAAAAGAGAAGACCTCCTTGAAGCGCCACTCCATCGGATTCGCCATCTGGAGAGGCGGCTTGCCGAGGAGGTAGCGATCGCCGACGTTCAGCAACGCTTGCTATCCTGCACGGATAGCGAGCAGGTTGCTGGGGTGCTGCTAGAAATCGCGCCTGAGCTAAGCTCCGCCGAACGATGTCGCCTGGTGGTGCGTCGCGACGAAACTGGCTGGCGCTGCTGGGATGAGACCGTTGGGCAGCCAATGCAGGAATACGAGCTAGGGTTGGACGCAGCGTTTCCAGAAGCCGTGGTGGCTGGAAAGGGACCAATGCTTATTCCCGACCTGGGGGTGTCTCGCGCCCCCAAGGTGGAGTTTGCCGGTCGGCTCAAAGTGCGCTCGTATATGGCGTTGCCGCTCGTGGTGGCGCGGCGGCCGGTTGGCCTGTTCGAGGCGGCCAACTTCGTGCATCCTGAAGGGCTCGACGAATACGCCGAAGTTCTCTCCGACATCCTGACCGCCGCCGCGTCGGCAATCGAGGTTGCACGTCTGTACGAGGAAGTGCGTCAGCGCGCCGAAGAGCTAAGCAGCTTGCTGCAGCATCTCGAAGACTACGTCCACATGGTCTCCCACGATTTGCGTGCGCCGCTGAGCATCATCTTGGGTCAGGCTCAGCTTGCCCAGCGCGCTTTGCAGAACGGTCGCCAGGAGCGAGTGGCGCAGAGCCTAGAAGCAGTAGAGACCAGCGCTCGTCGCATGAATGCTATGATCGAGGAGCTGGTGGATATGGCTCGCCTGGAGGCGGGTATTGCCAGGCTGCGGCTTCAGCCCGTGGACTTGCTGCGCTTCCTGGAGGACCTGAAGGAGAGAATGACTGGCGTTTGGGACGTCAGCCGGATTGGCGTCGTAGCGCCGCACGAGCCATTGCCGCTCGTGTCCGCGGACCCTGACCGTTTGGATAGAATCCTTACTAATCTGCTGACGAATGCCTTGAAGTATTCCCGGGGAAAGGTTACTATGCAGATGGAGCGGCAACAGGGTGAAGTGGTAATATCTGTGATCGATCGCGGCCACGGAATCGCTCCTGAGGATGCGCCGCACATCTTCGATCGCTTCTACCGGGGAAAGGCCGAGCCCCGCGAACAGGGCCTGGGCCTTGGCCTGTACATCACCAAGATGTTCGTGGAACTGCACGGCGGGCGCATCTGGGTCGAGAGCGAGCTAGGAAAGGGAAGCAAGTTCTCGTTTACGTTGCCAGTGGGCTAAGCAATTCCACTTCCCGATGACCCTGTCGCGGCGTCTCGCGGTATCGTCAAACTGCGGCGACCTGTTCAGATTATCAAGGAAGATCTGCGTCGCGAAGAAGAGCAGTATCGGCGAGATGTGGGGTGATAAGCTACGTTTTCGACAGCTATGCGATCCTAACTTATTTGGGTAATCGGACGGGAGCAGACCTTGTCTCAACTCTTCCGCGACTCACTCCGATCCGCGCATCTACTACCACGGCTCCCCTGGGATAGACGATTATAGGGTTCAGGTCGAGCTCGGCGATGGCTGGATAGGATTCGGCCAGGGTGGATACCTTCAGCAGTATGTCCACAATGGCGTCGACGTCGGCCGCCGGGCCGCCACGAAAGCCCTCGAGCACCCCGTTCCCCTCGATCGAGCCAATCATCTCTCTCGCGTCGAGTTCCTCAATCGGAACCAGGCGGAACGACACGTCCTTCAACAATTCCGTGAAGATGCCGCCGAGGCCGAACATCAGAACTTTGCCGAACTGTGGGTTGGTAGTGAGGCCGGCGATCACCTCGACGCCCTTCGCCGCCATCGGCTGCACGGTCGCGCGCGCCTCGGGATCGATTACCCTGGTCGCACCCTTGATGCGCTGGTATGCCTGGCGGACCGCGGAGGCGTCATTCAGGTCGAGATGGACGCCGCCTACGTCCGACTTGTGCACGATTTGCGGCGAGAGGGCCTTGAGGACCACGGGATAGCCAATTTCCTCGGCCAGCTTCACTGCCTCATCCGCCGTGTTCGCCACGCGACACGCCGTCGTCGATATACCTGATTGCGCAAGTATGCCCTTTGACTCTGGCTCCAGCAGAAAGCCGTCTTTAGCTCCAGCCAGGATTTGCTCGACGTTCACGTTCATACTCCTCTCTGGCGTGCTTTCGCGTAGCTGACAAGGCCTGCAGCCCCGTACGCCGCTTCCTCGGGCGTGATGTAGACAGGAATGCCGGCTGCGCGCAGAGGCTCCCTGTCCTCCTTCACGCCAGCTATGTCAGAGATATAGCAGGCGACGATGGGCTTGCCATGTTTCTGTTTGGCTCGGATCAGTTCCTGGCTTGGCCAGCGCCAGTTCTTGTGCAGGCAGTAGACGGCGACGAGGATGTCGATGGCGGGGTCCTCCAGCATCGCCTCGGTAACCCGCCCGAAGGGCTCGGCGACAAAGCCCAGGCCAGCCACGTCCATGGGGTTCTTCAGAATGATAGGAGGGTTTTCGCCGATAACGTCCTCGACTTTCTGAATGGTTGCCTCTTGCAGTGGGGGGATGTTACAGCCGCGCTTTGCCAGCTCGTCCACGATGACGATGCTCGGGCCGGCCGTGTGCGTATGGATGCCCACGTTATCGCCCTTTGGCAGATCGGAGAGCGAAAGGGCCTTGCAGACGGCGACGAGTTCGCGCAGGCTGGATACCGGTAGGATGCCGAATTGTCTGAAGGCGTCCATGGCCAGCTTGTGCGGCGTGGCTATCGTGCCTGTATGCGTGAGGGCCGAGTACTGGGCAACCTCGGATTTCCCCACCTTGTAGACCACCACCGGCTTGTGCTTGACCGTCCGCCTCGCCACTTCCACGAAGCTGCGCGCATCCTCCGTGCCTTCCATGAACACGCCGATCACTTTCGTGTGGCTATCGTAGGCGAGGTATTGCAACAGGTCGGCGAATTCAAGGCCACCGCGGTTGCCGACGCCGATCCATTTGCTCAGTCCGAGACCCTCGTCCGCTGCCGTGTGCATCAAGGATAGTCCGACGCCGCCGCTCTGGCTGAGAACCGAGACGTCGCCCCTGGCTAGCTTGAGGGGATAGAATACCGAGCAAAGGTCGACGTGCGTGTTGATCATGCCCAGCGTGTTGGGACCGAGTATCTTGATGCCGTACCGCCGTGCCGCCTCGACCAGCCTGGCCTGCAGCTTCTCGCCCTCTTCGCCCATCTCCTTGTAGCCGCCGGCGATGGCGATGACGCCCTTCACGCCGAGACGGCCGCAGGTCTCCACGGCGTCCACCGAGGCGTACTGGTTGAGCGCGATGATGGCGAGGTCGATGGGCTTGCCAACGGCCTCCAGACTGGGATAGACCTTGAGGCCCAGAAGCTCGTTGAGCTTGGGATGAATGGGATAAATCTCGCCCTGGAATCCCGAGGTTAAGGGGCTATCCACAAGGTTGAAGCCGACCTTGTCGGCAGTGGCCGTGGCGCCAACCACGGCGATGCTCCTGGGGCTGAAGACCGCGTCGAGCTGCTTGAGATCCGCCTCAGATAGCATTAGCGCTCCTCCCAATTCCACGCCCAGTGTCAGAGAACACCACGGCTCCTCTATGAGATCCTTGGTGTTCTCTGAATTAAACTCTGTGCCCTCCGTGGTGAAATTTCGATCTTCATCTAAACGACATTGACGGGCCCGCGCTGCGCAGGCGAAGCCGTCGTGACCTGTGTTTCCAGCAATTGTATCGCGCCGGTGCTGCAAACGCGCAGACACTGGGGTGTGCCGTTTTCGCAGAGATCGCATTTGATAAGCCTGTCGTCGATCAGCCGGATGGCTTCGAATGGACAGGCATCAACGCAAGCGCCGCACTTCGTGCACGCTTCTTGCTTAACTCTGACGACGGCATCCTCGTCATAGTACAGCGCACCCTCAGAGCAGGCTTCGATGCATTTGGCTTTCTTGCACTGCTCGCAGACAGTTATCTTCTCTTTCCTTTTCCAGGGGTCTCTGCTTATGGCTATCGCCCCTTTATGCGGGTTGGCCACTCCCAGCTTGGTGATGGAGCAGGCCATCGTGCACAGGCTGCAGCCCGTGCAAATCTTTGAGTTAGTCTTTATCTTCTTCAAGATACCTACTCCAGTTCTAGCCTTCTCTCTTCGGTGGGGACGCCGTCAGTGGTCCATCCCCGAAGGGCGTAGTATCTTTGTAGTAGCTGGCTGAACTTCTCCCGATCTATCTTGTGCCCTTTGGCCACCCTCAGTGGCGCCGGATCATCGAAGAACCGCCTGGGCAGGGTATCGTACTTTCCGTCCACGCCCAGACGCGCGTTGATCAGCCGCTCCAGATCGACGATGCGCTTGCCAATCTCCATCAGATCGTCTTTGGACAGTTCCAGCCCCGTGCCATACTCGATCAGACGAGCGAAAGCGTCGTAGTCCAGCATGTGCGGGCTGTTGAAGCCGTGGCAGACGAACTTGCAGAGACCCAGCGTGTCGACGGCGGCATAGATGTTCTCGTGGTAGTAGACCAGGTGCTCCTTGGTCTCATACGCGGTTGGATCTGGATGTATGGTGGTGCCGTAGATGCGGTTGAGCGCCTCTGGCGGCAGGCCAAGAATCTCGAGCGTCGGCCGATTGCGAAGGTGATCGGCGCCGCGGCCGGCGACGGCGATGCCCAGGGCAAAGCTGACGAGATAGCGCACGTCGTGGGAATCCGATTGGGGCAAGCCCTTGATCGCGATGACGTAATCCTTCGTCTCTTCCCCCAGTAAACTGACAGCCCGTGTGCTTTCCGCCAGCGTGTTCCCGAAACCACGACGCTCGGTTATGTCGTGGAGAAGGGACTTGACTAGCTCGGCATCGCCGAAGCGATATTCCCTTCCCGTTTGTTCCCTGGTTATTAAGCCGCGCTGATACAGCTCGATGGCCCACGAGATTATGGTGCCCGCCGAGGACGAATCCAGGCCCAGGTCGTTGCAGACGTTGTTGATATCCGCGGCGACATCTGCTCCTGACACCCCGCAGCCTGCGCCGAGGGTGCCGAAGGTCGAATAATCCGGTCCCTCGCCGCCGTGCTTATTGCGGTGTCTGCAGTGTACAGGGCAGGCGAAGCAAGAGAGCATTTTGTCCGCCTGTTTCTCGAATTCTGAAGAAAGGAGGGAATCGTCGAAGGCGTTCTTCAGGCTGTTCTCCGTCCTGACAGTGCCAAGGACGTTGCTGACATCGTAGAGAATCGTGGTGCCGACGCGTCCTAGAGTCTGCACCATTTTCGAGGTAAGCAAGAGGTCCTTGAGCTCGACGAGTGTTTCGAGAAATTGCTTGGCGTTGGCCAGTTGAATGTCCCGCGTGCCGTGGGCGACGATGGCCTTGAGGTTCTTGGAGCCCATCACGGCGCCGAGGCCGCCGCGGCCCGCGGTGTTCTTGACGCCGGTAAGGACAGCGGCAAAACGCACCAGGTGTTCTCCTGAGCGTCCGATGCAGGCGACTTCGATGTCGGAGCCGAGCTTCTCGCGCAGCTTTATCTGGGTCTCGTTTACGTTGAGGCCCCAAAGGCCCTCGGCGTCTCTTATCTCGATCCTACCATTCTCAAGGTAGAGATACACAGGGCTGTCGGCTTTGCCAGTGATTATGAGCCGGTCGAAACCAGAGTGGCGCATTTCCGCGCCGAAAAACCCTCCAACGTTCGCATCGGCGAAAATCAGCGATTCAGGCGACTTCGCGGAGAAGTTGGTTCTGCTGGCTGCTGGCGCAGGCGTGCCGGTAAGGAGGCCCGCGCCGACGATAAGTGGATTATCGGGCGATAGGGGGTCCATCTCCTTTGTCAGCAGCTTATAGAGATAGTACATATTAAGGCCCCTGCCGCCCAGAAACTTGCGCACCAGTTGCTCTGGCGTTTGGTGAATCTCAATCCTCTTCGATGACAGATCTATCTCTGCCGTTGAGAAGTTCAAGTACATGTGTTTATCGGTCCTTTGTGATGCATCGAGGCAAGCGGGATGTTCGCGGGACGCGCCTACCGGTGTGAAGAGGCTACATCTCCGTTAAGGCTACTAGCCGCTTGTATCTTCTATCCAAATCCCGTTGAATCTCGTCGATCTCTGCGCGATTGAGATGCGAGTATTTGCCAACCAGCCTGAGGTATTGTTCTACTGGCTTCGGGAAAGGCACCTCTCTATTGATCTTGAATTTGCCGTGATCGGCTTCCCAAAGGGGGAAGAAGTTGGTCTCCACTGCCATCCTGGAAACCTCGATGGTCTTGTCCGTGGGAAACCTCCATCCTGTCGGGCACGGAGAGAACAGATGAATATAAGAGAGACCATCCTTGATCTCCATCGCCCGCTTCAGCTTAGCATAGTAGTCGTCGAGATAGGCAGCGTTGGCCGTGGCCACGTAAGGGATATCGTGCATAGCCATAATCAGGGCAACGTCTTTCTTGTGTTGAGGCTTTCCCCGTCGCTGGGCTCCCACTGGCGTAGTGGTAGTCCAGGCGCCGCGCGGCGTCGTGCCACTTCGCTGTATCCCCGTGTTCATGTATCCTTCGTTGTCATAGCAGATGTAAATAATGTTTTCCCCTCGCTCGGCCGCGGCTGATAGCGACTGGAAGCCAACGTCCGCGGTTCCGCCATCGCCAGCGAAGCAGACCGCGTGGAATTCCTTTCCGATCTGATCGTAATATCGCTTCGTGCCAGTGATCATCGACGCGTAGTTGTCCAGCAAGGAATGGTAGGTCGGAACCTTGGCGCCAGTGGTCGGGCCGTACCCGACGAAGCCGGTCCCGGCGATGCAACTGGGGCCGCTGGCGAAGACCACGTTGCGCCCCAACGTCTTCAAGGTGAAGCGAACCAACAACTCGGCGTTGCAACCCAGGCAGGCAGATAGTCCAGGCGAGACGAGGTCTTCCCTGTCGTACAACGTATCGACGAGTGGCACAACATTCACGTCTTCCAACGCGCCGGTTGCGCAAGCCTTCACGCACTCAGGATCTCCATCGCAGAAGTCGCACTTCGTGACCTTTGCGTCGCGCGACGAGTAATGCATCCCGCCGTAGGGGCAGGCCAGCGCGCACATTGCGCAGCCGACGCACTTCTCTTCTCTGACGGAGACGATGCCCGTGTCTGCGTTCTTTACGATAGCTCCCGTCGGGCAAACTTCGAGGCATCTCGGCCTCGCGCACTGAAGGCAGGTGACGGGGCTGAACGAATTGACGCTGGACGAAACAACGCGGATGCGCGATTGCGAGAGGTCATAAGTCCCGCTCTTCGCCGCCGCGCAAGCCAGCTCGCACGACCGACAGCCAGTACACCTCTTGTCGTATAATCCCAGGATGCGCTGGGCCTTCCTCGTGGTCTGCGCTCTAACTTCGGGCTCGAGCGCACTCGCAACAGACATTCCTACCACCCCGTTTCGTTCGTGATCATAGGCCCAACACGTCCCATCCCCTGGACTGATAGTAACTCTGCAGGTGGTTGCTGACAGATGTGAGCCTGCCTGCTGATGGGCCATCCTGCAGTGGTTGTTCCATACGCGCTGGTAGCCTGTCCTTGGCGTCCGTGCCTGCCTTCAGCGCAAAAGCCCTTTCGAGGTTCCATATCCTCTCTCCCGCCAGCAAGAGGCCGTCCGCGTCATAGTCGACTCCAGTCGCGGCGGTGAGCAACTGTGCCGCGTCTTCAAGCGGTATGGCGAAAGAGACGAGAGGGCAAACGCCGGCGGAGCCCATCGCGGCGGCCAGGTCTTGCGCCTGCTTCACCGCCGCGGCTAGCGGCCTATCCCAGAGGCGCAGTCCAAGGGCCAGATGGTCGTCGCCACTCAGCGAAGTCGCGTAGTGGAGCGCGAGCGCCTCGTTTCCTCGGGGATCGTACGCGGCGAGGGCGTGCTCTCTGACGCCGATGGCAGTGTCTGGATTTCCGAAGGCATTTGCCACGTGGTGGCCGCCTTTCGCAAGGATGCGCCCGAAGCCTTCCTGGCGACTGATCTCGTGGACGAGCTGGACCATCGCCGTTGCGTCGCCGAACCTCAGTTCCCGTCCCGCGTCCTTCGCAGAAATTGCGCCGCTTTCAGCCAGTTCCATTGCCACGGCAATCGCCGATCCTGTCTCAACCGGATCGAGGCCATACTCATAACAGAGATGCGCGGCCTGTGATATAGCGGAGAGATCGTCGATGCCGCAGTTAGACCCCAGCGCCCAGAGATGCTCAATCTCTGTGCCTCTGCCATTGCCACGCGTATGCCTTCCGCAGCCTATGGGACAGGCGAAGCACGCGAACCTCCTGAGAAGCAGGCTGTCCGCGACAGCTTCACCACTTATCTTAGAAGCTGCGGCGAACGTTCCGCGTCGAAAGTTCTCGGTTGGCAGCAGTCCTCTATCGTTGATGGGCTGGACGAGGGCGCCCGTGCCGTACGCGGCGAACCTCGTACTGGTGAGGTGCTCGCTCTGGATTCGCTTCAGCGCACGTCGCATCGCCGCGCGGAAGCGGTCACGGTCGGCCACGGCAACTGCCTCGGCCCCTTTGATGGCGACGGCCTTGAGGTTCTTAGAGCCCATCACTGCCCCGAGTCCAGCGCCGCCTGCGCTCCAGAGCCCGCTATCGGAGATGCTGGCGACCGGCGTCTGCACTTCGCCAGCCGGGCCGATGCAAAGGACGTGCGCTCCCTCTGCGATTTGTTTCGAGATGGACTGCTGGGCGTCGCCAGTGGTCTTGCCCCAGAGGCCGTCGGCCGGGCGAATCTCGATCTTGTCGTTTTCAATCCAGACATACACAGGGTTGTTTGCTTTGCCCTGGATCAATATCGCGTCGTAGCCGGCCTGCTTTATCGCGGCGCCGAAGTGGCCGCCGGCGTTTTGGCAGGAGATCCTCTTAGTAAGGGGGGACTTGCCGACGACTTGATAACGGGAGCCAGCGGGCGCGGCCGTGCCGGCGAGAGGGCCGGCGGCGATTACCAGCTTGTTTTGTGGGGCCAGCGGGTTTACGTTGGGTTCCAGTTCCTTGAACAGGTAGCCAGCAGCCAGGCCACGACCGCCGATGCACGCTTGCGCGACGTCGGGATCAAGCGCCTCGGGGGTAGCTGAGGCGCCATCCAGGTCGATTCGCAGTACTTTACCTTGCCATCCTTGCATTGTCATCTATCCAATTCACTCTTCTTCGAGCCCTAACCAGGTGATTTCCTGGTGTGCCAGGCCATTCGCCGAATCGTCGACGATGGCGATGGCCCGAGCGTAATGTTCCATGGTAATATCGGAGCCGCCGAGCCCATCGATGAACCCTACGGTAGCCGGTGGCTTCGGCACCCCCAGCATCGCCGAGCGCAGCTCCATAAAAAGAACGCCGGTTCCCCAGCCAAAGCAAACGTTCTTATCCATAACGCCGACAGACCTAACGTTTCGCAGCGCTTCGACTAACTCCTCACGCGGGAAAGGCCGCAGCGCGCGAACCTTCACCAGGCCGATTTTCTTGCCTTCGTCTCTGGCCCGATCAACTGCCACTCGCGCAGTCCCTACCGGACTTCCTATCCCAACAATGGCGATCTCCGCGTCGTCCATGCGATATTTCTCTATCAGTCCACCGTAGCCTCTGCCGAACAGGCTCGCGAACTCCTGGTCGACATCCGCGATCACCTGTTTGGCCCTTTGCAGCGCCTGAAGATGCTTATAGCGATACTCCATGAATAGCTCGTTCGGCGTCAGTGGATCTATGGACATCGGGTTGTCCGGATCGAGTATCTGGTGGGTGGGCCGGTAGGGTGGCAGGAACTCGTCGACGATCTCTTGAGGGGGGATCTCCACCCTATCCGCCATATGCGAAAGGTAGAATCCGTCGTAGCAAACGTTCACTGGCAGCAGCACGTCTGGATGCTCGGCGATTTTGTAGGCCATGATCACAGTGTCCAGGATTTCCTGGTTGTCCTCGACGAATAGCTGGATCCAACCGGCGTCGCGAACGTTGATGGCGTCCTGATGTCCGCCCCAGACGCACTGCGGCGAGATTCCATCTCGCGTCGCGATGCCCATAACTATGGGCAGGCGAATCGTCGGGGTACGGTTGTAAGGCTCGTACATTAACGCGAGCCCCTGGCCGGAAGTGGCTGTGAACGTGCGAGCGCCGGCGAGGGAAGCGCCGTGCAGAACGCTGAGTGAGGAGTGCTCGCTCTCCACCTCTACGAAGTCTGCTTTCAAAGCGCCGTCGGCGACGAACTGCGATAGATACTCCACCAGGGGCGTTTGGGGCGTGATGGGATAGGCGGCCAGCACCTGGACGCGGCTGAGCAGCGCGCCATACGCCGCAGCCTTGTTGCCATCCATCACGGTGACCTTCCCGACTCCGCGTGCAGCGTTGGATGTATGCTTAACTTGCTCAGTTACCATTACCAATCCTCATCGGTCGGGCATCCTACTCGCGCGTCTCTTCGGCCATCCTGATGGCGCGAGCGGGACATTCAGTGGCGCAAAGCCCGCAGCCTTTACAAAAGTCTAGATTCGTCTCGTAGTGAGTTGCCAGGGCGTGGCGTGAGTTGGTGGGACAAACCAGCCAGCACGCACCGCACTTGCGGCATTTGTCTCTATTGGTGACTGGCCGTTGATAGCGCCAGTCACCAGTGTTGACGACATACAGGTCTTTCCCGATTGGCGTAATGTAATCGACTTTGAACTTGATGCTCACAGAGTCACCAGCTCTCTAACTTGGACGGCTTCGTACGCCGCCCGCGCAGCCTTGACGTTCCCTTCAAGCAGCTTGGGATTCAAGAATAGCTCGAAGCTTCTTACGATGGAGTCCAGCTTCACCCATCCTGTGGTCGCAGCGAAGGCGCCCAGCATCGACGTATTAGTTATGGGAACGCCGATGCACTCTATCGCAATCTTCGTGGCATCGACGATGCCCACCTTATTCACAGATTCAGGCATAGATTCAGGAAGGTCGATCTGGTCGATTGCTTTCCTGTCGTTCAGGACGGCGATGCGCTCCCCTTTGAGGCCGTCGAAAACCTTTACGGCAGAGCGCAGTGTAGGGTCCACGACGATGACGCAGTCCGGGGAATAGACCTGAGTTTTCTCCCGTATCGGCCTGTCGTCGAAGCGTACGAAAGCAGAGAGGGGCGCGCCCCTGCGTTCGAATCCGAAGAACGGCATAGAGTTTCCGTATTTGCCCTCGATGACGAAGGCGTTGACGAGGATTTGCGAGGCGATCACCGCCCCTTGCCCTCCCCTGCCGTGCAGCCTTATCTCTTTCATTGTCCAGACCTCGTCTAAGAGGTATCCTGCTATATAGCTTAGCGGCGACCCAGCGAGCCGCCCCCACAAACCTTAGTCAGCTTAACTATTGCTGCGCGTGCAGGTTGCGCAGCTTGAATCGCTGTATCTTGCCTGTCGCTGTCTTAGGCAGCTCAGGAACGAACTCTATCCAGCGCGGATACTTATAGTGCGCGATGCGACTTTTGACGAAGTCCTGCAACTCGTGCGCCAGCTCTGGCGACGCCTGCACGCCAGCTCGTAGCACCACGAAAGCCTTCGGTTTAACCAGTTCGTCTTTGTCGGTGGCGCCGATGACGCCGCACTCCAGCACGGCCTGGTGTTCAATCAAAGTGTTCTCCACTTCGACTGGCGATACCCAGATTCCTCCGGCCTTTATCATATCATCAGATCGGCCTGCGTACCAGTAATAGCCGTCCTCATCACAGTGGTACTTATCGCCTGTGGCGATCCACTCGCCGATAATCGTCGATTTGGTTCTATCGTGCTTGTTCCAATAGTAAGCGGCTGTGCTATCGCCCTTGATGAGGAGATTCCCGACCTCGCCGGTCGGCACTTCCTGGCCGTCGTCGTCCACGATCTTAGCCTCGTAGCCAGGCACCAGTTGGCCGCTGCTTCCAGGCTTGACTTTGCCCTGGCGATTGGAGAGGAAAATATGCAATATCTCGGTGGAGCCGATGCCGTCGAGAATCTCCAAGCCAAACTTGTCCTGCCAGCGATTGTACACTGCTGCTGGCAGGGCTTCGCCAGCGGATACACAGACGCGGACGGAGCTGAGGTCGTATTTGTTTTCGGCGTTCTCGACTTGCAGCATACTCGCGTAGGCTGTTGGCACGCAGAAAAAGAGGGACGGCCTGCAATTATGAATCGTCTCGAAAATCATCAGAGGCTCGGGCCGTGCCGGATTTAGAACGGTGGACCCGCCGACACTGAATGGGAAGTACAGACCGTTGCCAAGGCCGTAAGCGAAGAATAGCTTCGCCACCGAGAAAGTGATGTCTTCTTCGGTAATGTTGAGTACACCCTTGGCGTAGTACTCGCTCGCATAGATCATATCGTGGTGAAGATGGACGGCCCCCTTGGGGAAGCCCGTCGTCCCCGAGCTATAGAGCCAGAAAGCTGCGTCGTCTTTGCTGGTGTCTGCAGCCTGAAGCTCAGACGAAGCCTTTTCGATAAGCTCTGCGAAACTGATTTGTCCAGGTTTAGCTTTGCCCACGACGATTATGTGCTCAAGATACTTAAGGCGGTCTCTCGCGCTCTCGATCTTTTCGACTAGCGGCTCGCTGACGATGATGGCTTTAGCCCGACTATCGTTAAGCAGATACTCGTAGTCTTGAGCTGTAAGCAATGTATTGGTAGGGATGGGCACAGCGCCAATCTTCATCGCACCAAAGAAGGAGGCGACGAACTCTGGGCAATCGAAAAGGAGAAGCAAGACGCGATTCTCCACGTCGATGCCGAGGCTCTTGAGCGCGTTACCTGTCTTGTTGACCAGCCGCAGCACGTCGTTGTAGGTCAACTGTTGATCTTGATAGTAGATCGCAACTTTGTTGCCCCTGCCCTTGGCGACGTTGGCGTCGACGAATGCTGTGGCAGCGTTGAATTGGTCTGGGATTTCGATATTGGGAATTTCCGTCTCGAACTCAGGCTTCACACGACCTCCTTCGGGGCATTCTCAAGTGTTGACGTTGCGTGTTGTGAGCATTCCATAATGCTGGAGAATGCCGCATCTGTTAAGTTAAGACGATAGCGCGATCCAGAGGGGCGATAGCGAACACAGTTGATCACGATTCGCTGTCCTGCAAGCCCGCCCATCTCTCAAACAGATTATGATCGATGTTGAACCTATCAAGGATCTTGCCGACGGTGTGGTTAACAAGGTCGTCAATGGTCTTAGGTTTGTGGTAAAAAGCAGGGACGGGAGGAAGAATCACGGCACCCATTTGTGCGAGTTCTGCCATCAGTCTCAAATGCCCTGCGTGCAGCGGCGTTTCCCTCAACACTACCACCAACGGCCTGCCTTCCTTAAGCATCACATCGCCGGCGCGCACAAGCAGGTTCGTGTTATAGCAGTTGGCCAGAGCTGACATAGTCTTGATACTGCAAGGAGCAATGACCATCCCGCTGGTTTTGAACGAGCCACTGGCGATGCTTGCGCCGATGTCGTTGATGTTGTGGACGTGCGTGGCAAGGCGCTCGACCGCCTCGACGCCCATATCCAGTTCATGCTCGATAGTACGCCTGCCTGGATCGCTGATGACCAGGTGAGTCTCGATCTCCTTCTTTGTGCGGAGAACTTCAAGCAGTCTTACGCCATAGATGGCGCCGGTCGCTCCTGAAATTCCGACTACTAACCTCATCAAGCTCCTACCAGTGTGGAAATCATCTCAGCGTCGCCGACGTGCCGGTCCCGACAGCCGAATCTGCCAGGCAAAACGATGATTTCATCGCTCGGCTAGCTGGTAAATCCGAGAGGAAACGAGAAGACTCGAGACGTCATAGGCCGCGATAGCAGACAGTATTCGTCCGACGTGAGATTAACACGAAACGAAAAGTTAGTCAAGAAGTTGCGTTGTGTCTTGCCCCCCATCTGCCCCGTTCGCTGACAGTGGCTCGACGTGTATCGTCACGTCGGTGTTCGGCAGCTCGCTCTCGATCTCTTCTTCCAGGTGGTCGCAGATTTGGTGCGCTTCGGCGACGTTCTTGTTGCCGTCCATCACCAGATGCAAATCCACGTGCCGCCGCGAGCCAGCCTTGCGGCTGCGAAGCCCGTGGAAATCGACGAAGAGGCCGTAATGGCCTTTGAGGACCTCACGTACTTTCCCCTCTTCCTCTTGAGGCAGCTTCGTGTCCAGAAGCCCTGCTGACGAGCGCCGCGTCAGGTCCCAGGCTGCCTTGCAAATGAAGAGCGCCACGCCGATGGCGATGATGGGGTCGAGAATGGTCCATCCTGTTAGCCAGACCACCGCCAATCCAGCGAATACGCCGACTGAAGTGAAGACGTCGGTGTAAAGGTGCCAGGCATCCGCCTCCAGAGCAATGGAATCCTTCTCGCAGGCAACGTGGCTGAGGTGTCGCGAAACGAACGTGTTGGCAACCGCAGAGAAGGCCATTATCCCGGCACCGAGACCTAGATGCTCAAGCGTTACTCCGTTAAGTATCTTTTCGACTGCCTCGTACACGATATATAACGCCGCCGCGAAGATGAGGAATGCCTCCACTGTGCCAGAGATGTTCTCGATCTTGCCGTGGCCGTAAGGATGATCGTCATCAGGTGGCAGGTCGCTAACCTGTACGGAGAAGAGAGCTATGAGCGCGGCGAGCAGGTCTATGCTGGAGTGAATCGCCTCCGATATCACGCTCACCGAACCTGTCATAATGCCGACTGTTAACTTTAGCAGTATCAGCGTGGCGTTAGAGCCTACGGATAACCCAGCCGCGCCCCCCTTGCTGTGTAACGCCTTTATCATTCCAAAACATCCTGGAGCAGTTTCCGTGCCGTCTGGCAGGGTAATGCCTCGATCATAATAAAAAGCCCGGGAGACCTCATCTTCGATCCGAGGCCCACGGCTCAGGGTATCCTTCGCACTTCCGGCCTTGATCGGATATGACGTCCCACGGGCCTTACGCGCCCGCTGCCTATTACAGGCCCGGCCCCATCACCTCGACAGTTGCCAGGTGATCGCCTGCTCATTTTTGGGCAATATAATCGTCGTGGCGTGAGGCCCTCGACTTTGTAAGTCCGTGACCTACGCCACGCCGTTAAATCCTAGCTATGTAGAATTATACGTTCTTTACGCTCGGTTCGTCAATCGACCTGACGAACTAGTTACCATCTGCCTCTTATGGAGGTCTGGCCTATCCGAACTTGAAGGCCACGCCGAAGCCGCCGCGTGGGTAGCGCCACTCGATGTTCTGATGCGGGCAGCCAATGCGGCACGCGCCACATTCGAGGCAGTTCTCGAAGCCGACAGTGATCTTGTTATTAGCATCTTCCCACTCATATACACGGGCGGGGCAGAAGAAGGTGCACGGCCTGTCTTTGCAATTGGACCGGCAAACTTCCTGATCGATGATTACCAGGTGTGCCTCGTGATCGGGCTTGAACCTGACCAGGTAGAGCTTGTCTTCGATCCTTACTTTCGTATCGAGTCTCATCCCATCGTCCTCCAAACCCGGAACATATCCATACCCAACTGGAGCAGCGACCTCTTGGAGGTTATCGCCCTCATGATCGCCTTTTGTTTCTCTTGTTTTGGCACGCTGTCCACGGTCATCAGTTCTTTAGCTGCATAGTTGGCGAGTTGCGGATAGAGCGTCAGGAAATGCGGATTGGCGTCGAAGAAGTGATGGGCATCCTTGTACTTCTTGAGGTCTTTCATCACGAAGCTTTCGGTGAGCAGTTGCTGATATAGGGACAGGCTCTGGGCTGAGAAATCGTTTTTCTCTTTGGCCTTCAGCACGGTCTCGGCGGCCAGGCGCCCTGAGGTGATGGCCAGATTCGAGCCCTCGCGATGGAAGCTATTGACGAGCATCGCCGCGTCGCCAACCACCAGGAGCCCATCGGTGTAGAGCTTGGGGATGGCCTTGTAGCCTCCCTCTGGTATCAAGTGCGCCGCATATTCCTTTGCTTCGCCGCCAGCCAGGAGTGGGCGAATGACCGGGTGTTGCTTCATGTACTCTATGAGATCGTAGGGGCTGATGTGCTTCTTGATATAATCGGAAAGGATTGCGCCGACGCCGATGGATAGCGAATCACGATTAGTGTAGATGAATGCAGTGCCCATCATTGCCCCGGTCACCTCGCCGACTAGCTCGATAGCCACGCCCTGGCCGTTTTCGAGGTTGAACCGGTCTTCGATCTTCTCCTGGGGCAGCGCTATGATCTCCTTTACTGCGAGCGCCACGTTCTGCGGCGGAATCTCAGGGTGCAGACCTGCCTTCTTAGCGATAAGCGAGTTCACGCCATCTGCCGCTATTACCACGTCGGCATAGAGATCGCCATCTTCGCGCCCCGTCCTCACGCCGACGACCCTTCCGTCCCTGGCAATAACCTCGTCGACGGAGGTCTCGGGAATGATGAAAGCCCCAGCTTCCTCTACCTTCTCCCCGAACCAGCGGTCGAACTTGGCTCGCAGCACGCTGAAGTTGTTGTAGGGTTCTTCGCCGAAACTCGGATTGCGGAAGGCAAGCGTCACAGCGGTGTCTTTGTCGGTCAGCATGATGCGCTGTTCGACGATGGGCCGCTCGATGGGTGCTTCCTTCCAGAACTCGGGAATGACCTGCGCCGTCGCGTGACGATAGAGGATGCCACCCATCACGTTCTTGGCGCCAGGGAACTCGCCGCGCTCGCAGACAACGACGTTAAGGCCGGCTTTTGCCAGGGTGTAGGCTGCAGCGAGCCCTGCTGGTCCGGCGCCGACTATTATCGCATCGAATTTCTCTTCTTCCACTTGCTCCTTACCTCGTGTCAAATGGGTCCGATACTTTGCATTGCCTGCGATGTATCGGACCCTGAACTACGCACTTTTCAGCTCATGCTTGCTTGCGTTTCTTGACCTCCTCGGTCAGCTTGGGCACGATATCGAATATATCACCCACTATCCCCAGGTCGGCAAACTCGAAGATAGGGGAATCGGCATTCTTGTTTATGGCCACGATGACCTTGCTGGTCTGCATACCCACTTTGTGCTGGATGGCACCAGAGATGCCGCAGGCGATGTAGAGGGTTGGCTTAACGGTCTTTCCCGTTTGCCCGACCTGGTGCGGATAGGAAATCCAGCCAGCGTCAACCGCGGCACGCGAGGCGCCGACGACGCCACCGAGCTCTTTGGCCAGCGCTTCCAACAGCTTGAAGTTCTCTGGCCCACCAACGCCGCGGCCGCCGGCGACGATAACCGCTGCCTCTTCGAGCGGCGCGTCAGAGCCAGCTTCGACGATGGTGTCGACGACCTTGGCCAGGAGCGAATCGTCCTTGATGGCGGTGCCAATGCTCACGACCTGCGCATCACTGCCCACCTGCTGTGGCAGCAGGGCGTTGGGCCTGACCAGAACGAACTGAGGCACGTCGCCATTGACCGTGCTGGTCACTTCGATGGACCCGCCGAAAGCGGGGGCTGTTGAAATGACGGCGCCGTCTTTGACGTCCACGGCGATGGCGTTAGTCAGAACGCCTGCGCCCACCTTCGCCGATGCTTGCGCGGCGACGTCCTTGGCGACTGGGGTCGCGGGGAAGAGGACCACTCGTGGCTTCTTCTCGGCAATGAGGTCAGCCAGGACCTGAGCCTGAGGGGTCACACTGTAGCTGCTGAACTTCTCATCCTCAGAAACGAAGAGGGTTCCGGCGCCGTAAAGACCGATCTTCTTGGCCGTGGCTGCTGCGCCAGGTCCGAAGGCGACGGCTGCGGCAGAGCCACCCAGAGCGTCGGCCAGTTCCCTGGCTTTTGTAGCTAGTTCAAGCGAGACCTTCTTGGGCTCACCTTTCTCGTGCTCGACGAATACCCAGATATCGTTAGTAGCGCTCAATCTATATCCTCCTTCGTTTCTGGCCTACATACATTTACTGGCTACGAGGAAGTCAGCAATGACGACGGCCGCAGCGCCATCGTCTTTGACGACCTTGCCAGCCTGGCGTGCTTTGGTCGGAACGAAGCCCAACACCTTTTCCTTGGCGCCAGCCTTGCCAACCTCACTCGCATCGACGCCGATGTCGGACAGGGGCAGAACGTCAATAGGGGTCCGCTTTGCCTGCATTATACCTTTCAGCGAGGGATAGCGAGGCTCGTTGATACCCTTGACCACGCTGACGACGGCCGGCAGCTTGGCGCTGATCACGTCGTAGCCTTTGTCGGTCTGGCGACTCGAGGTGGCCGAGTCGTCGCCTACCTCCAGCTTGGAGGCATAGCTGAGCAAGGGCAGGTTCAACAGCGCCGCAACTTTTCCTGCTACCTGGGCTGAGGCCGCATCCGTGCTGGTCATGCCGAACAGCACGATGTCGTACTGCAGCTTGCTCAGGGCACCTGCGATGGCCTTCGCCGTGCCCAGGCTGTCGGAGCCAGCGAGATTGGCATCCGAGACCAGCATAGCCTTCTCGACGCCCATGGCGATGGCCTTGCGCAGGGCCTCCTTTGCCGATTCTGGTCCAACGCTCAAGGCGGTAACGGTTCCGCCTTTCTGTTCCTTGATCTTAAGTGCTTCTTCGACAGCGTACTCATCGAAGGGGTTAACGATGTTCTCGACGCTGGTGCGGTCCAGACGAAACTCCGCGTTCAGCTTCTTCTCAGCAGTCGTGTCTGGCACCTGTTTCAGACAAACAACAATGTTCAAGATTTTCACCTCCGGCTGATCTAGAATTTAGCAACCCAAGAACCTGGCAAGCACCATACGTTGGATTTCCGAGGTGCCTTCTCCAATGGTCAGAATCTTGGCATCTCTAAAGAACCTGTTGATCGGGTGGTTCTGGCTTTCTATGCCGATTATCCCCACGGCTTCATCTGCCGCCTTCACGGCGATCTCTGAGGCAAAAAGCTTGGCCATAGATGCCTCTTCGACGAATGGCCTGCCCTGACTCTGCAAGACCGCTGCCTTGTAGAGCATGAGGCGGGCCAACTCGACGTTCGTAGCCATATCGGCTAGCTTGAACTGGACTGCCTGAGATCGCGAGAGCGGCTGTCCTGCCCACGTTCTCTCCTTAGCAAATGCCAGCGCCATCTCGAAGCAGCCTTGCGCGAGGCCCAGGCCGATGGCGGCAACGCTGATGCGTCCGCCATCGAGCACCTGCAACAGTTGTTTGAAACCGTGTCCTCTCTCCCCAAGAAGATTCTCCCTCGGCACACGACAATCGACAAACGATAGCTCGTGCGTGTCGGAGGCGTGCCAGCCCATCTTCTTGTAGGATTCTGCCTGTGAGTAGCCCGCCGTGCCTCTGGGCACGACGATGTTGCTTATCTCTCTGCGCCCGTCCCACTCTCCCGTCACGGCCGTTATGGTGACAAAGCCGCTCATCTCGGTGCCGGAGTTGGTGATGAACTCCTTGCTGCCGTTAATGACCCACTCGTCGCCGTCCAGAACAGCCGTCGTCTGCGTCGCGCCCGCGTCGGAGCCTGCTCCGGGCTCGGTCAGCCCCATGGAGCCAAGGACCTCGCCGAGCGCTAATGGCGTAAGCCATTTGCGCTTCTGCTCGTCCGTGCCGAAAAGGTTGATGGGACCGCCACCCAGGGAAACGTCTGCCGCCAGTGTGATGGCCATTGAGGAATCGACTCTTGCTAGTTCTTCGATGGCGATGGCGAAGGAGAGTATATCAGCGCCTCTGCCGCCGTATTCTTTGGCAAAGATGAGCCCCGTCAGGCCAAGTAGGCCCATCTTCTTCACGAGGTCATAGGGGAACTGCGCCTGCTCGTCCAATTGCTCCGCGACCGGGGCGACCTCACTCTCGGCAAAATCGCGCACCAATTGCTTCAGCGCAAGATGTTCTTCGCTCAGGTCGAAGTTCACGCTCACAACCTCGTGGCTAAACTAGGGTTGCGGAGTCAATCACCACAGTTCGGCTTGTATAGGTCTGGCGTGGCTGTGGACGGTATTCCTGAGCTCTGCAATTCCTATTACTGGTTCTTGCGCCTGCTCCTATGTGAGCGGACGCAGATTACGACTGGGTCGTGGGTCACCTGTTCGACGAAGACATCACCAAATACCGGGGCGAGGAGCGCTTGAGGATGGAAGCGATGTCTGTGAGCTGGTTCTCGAACCAACGGTGGATGTCCTCTGTTTCTATAGCACGCCTTAAGATCTGGGCGCGCCTGCGTTTTTCCCTTAGTGACATTGTCAGTGCAGTTCGGAGCGCTCGGCACGAGCCATCTACGTCTGCGGCGGCTACCGCGACAACCCCTTCCCTTAGCTGGTGGTAAGCGCCAGCTCCCTCTGAGAGCACCAAGACACCGTTCTTCCTGTTTACAATCGGCCCTTCCTTGGCCACTAGGTTCATCCCATCGATAAGAGGGTTGACGAAGAGCACGTCATAAAGCATCAGACCCGCGAGCGCGCGGTCGTAATTGTTTTCGTAGAAAACTTCCAGGGGCTTCCAGCCGTCTCTCCCATACCTGTCGTTAATAGATGCGATCAGCTTCATCACTTCCTTGCGATAGCGGCGGTACTCGGGCACGCCGTCGCGAGAGGGAACGAGGAATTGCACGAGCTTCACCTTTCCCACCAGTTCGGGGCTCGTGGCCAGAAGGGAATCGAAGGCTTGCAGGCCACGGATGATGTTTTTGCTGGGCTCAAGCCTGTCGACGCGAACGATGGTTTTCTCGCCGCAGAATGGACGTAGCTCCTCGACGTACGCTTGCACGCGAGCAGACCGCAACCGGCGCCGCAACTGAACGGGATCGACCGAAATGGGATAAACACGAACGTGGGCCATATGCCCTTTGATGCCCACGCCATCCTCGCTTCGATCGACACGAGCGTCTTTCAGGAACGCCTGGCAACTGTCGAGGAAATTCTGCGCGTCCTGGCGTGTCTGGAAACCGAGAATGTCTGCCTCCACCAGGCTGCGGTAGATATCCTCGCGCATGCCCGGGGGAAGTAGTTCCCAGTAACGGGGCTCTGGCCAGGGTATGTGAGTGAAGTGCTGGATGATGCATTCCGGGACACGCTGGCGTATCAAGCGCGGCGTCAGGTACAGGTGGAAGTCCTGCAGCAGGAAGATTGGCATTGCCTTGTTGTGGCTGATGACCTCGGTTACCTTTTCCGCGAACAATCGATTGGCAACCACGTAGCCGTTCTTCCAGGCATCGTAATCGGAAGGGCCGATGCTCGGCTCGTAGGGGGAGTTCCACATGTAGTGCTGCAGGAACCACAATACACGATTGCTGAACTCCTCGTAGTACTTGTGATAGACCTGTGGGGGCATGAGGACGAAATGGGGATCGAGGTTGTGGTGGAGCACGCCGTTCCTCTTTTTCCCGTTGTCGGGAATGTCGTGACCATTGGCGGCAACGTGGCGATCTCCGTCCGTCATAGCCGAGAACACCCAGGTTATCGGCGTGATGGCCGTGATGCAACTCAGGGCCGCTGCCACGCCCCCTGCTCCACGGACGTAGTTTACTCCCTCATATCCGTCGAAGTGGTACTCTATCGGGCCTCTATTGCTGACCACGATGAACTCTGCGCAGTCAGCAAATTCGCCCAGTGGCCCGGGCGTGTCTGGCATTGGCACCGCCTTCGGTATCGCGCTTGCCTCGTGTCCCCACCGCATCCTCGCCACCCCTCCGCACTGTCTTGCCGGTTTCGTGGTATCTTCAGTCTTCGCTGGTAACTTAAGTGCTTAACAGCAAGATTCGTGCCAAGGCGTTAATAGCGATTCAGCACCAAACCGCTGGCGATGAAATCTGTACGAAAATCGTCTTCCGTAATGTTGCTGCCGATGATGCAGTTTCGGCCGATCTGAACTTCAGGCGGGATGCGGCTGTTCTTGCCAACCACGGTGATGCCATCGAACAGGCATTTGGGATAGCGTCGATTTGGTGTGAAATCATCGCCGAAGCCAATGTGCGCCTTAGTTCCGACGAGGATGTTCTTGTCCAGGATGGCCTTGTTGACGACGGCATCTCGCTCGATTCTAGTGTCGTTCATGACGATAGAGTCGCGCACGACTGCGCCCTCCTCTACGTAGACACCTGGCGACAGAACCGAATGCACTACGATTCCGTTGATGATACAGCCATCGCAGACGAGGCTCTTAATAGTCTTGGCGTTGTACCCCGTCTTCACCGGGGGCCTGTCCTCGGGCTTGGTATGGATCGCCAGATCACGTTCGTAGAGATCCATCTCCGGCAATTCTCCCAGAAGGTCCATATTCGCTTCCCAGTACGACTTAATGGTTCCCACGTCACGCCAGTAGCCCTGAAAACGGAAACCGTACACCTTGTCCTGGCTAACCGACGAAGGCAGGATGTCCTTACCGAAATCGTGAGCGCTCACGCGTCTGGCGTCCTCATTGAGCCGTTCCATCAACAGGTCCTTGTTGAACACGTAGATGCCCATCGACACCAGGTTCGACTTCGGGGCCTTCGGCTTCTCGTCGAACTCGACGACACGGTCTTCTTCGCCAAGGACCAGCGTGCCATAACGCGAGGCTTCCTCCCAGGGCACCTCCATGACCGCGACGGTCAAATCGGCCCCCTTGCTCTCGTGAAACGACAGCATTTGCTCGTAGTTCATCTTGTACACATGGTCGCCTGAGAGAATGAGCACGTATTTCACCCGTTGGTCCTCGATGAAGCTCAGGTTCTGGTAAACGGCGTCGGCCGTGCCTTTGTACCAGTCCTCGTCGTGCCGCCCGAGATAAGGTTGCAAGAGCCTTATGCCACCTTCCATGCGGTCCAGGTCCCACGGCCTACCGATGCCGATGTGGTCGTTGAGCGACCGCGGGCGATACTGCGTGAGGATGGCGACGTTATAGAGGCCCGAGTTTACGCAGTTGCTCAATGTGAAATCTATGATGCGGTATTTCCCTGCGAAGGGTACCGCTGGCTTCGCCCTCTTATCGGATAAAATGCCGAGCCTGTTTCCCTGCCCTCCAGCCAGAATAACCGCCAACACCTTCCTGCTCAGCAATGCCTTTCCTCCCGTGTTTGATATTAGCTAGTCATACCCTTGGCAGAGCGCCACCAATGACGACAACCTATGAACGTTCTTCACCCACCGCAAAGGACGCAAAGATTTTCTGTGATTTCCTTTGCGCTCTTGGCGGTCTTAGCGGTTCACCTGTTTCGGTGTAAGCCCAATTGGCACGCGTTTGCGTCGTCTATTTTGTCGTAGCCACTTCAGGCGCAGTTGTCTCGCGATCCAAACCGGAGCGCCAGCGCAGCGTCACTTCCCAGCTCGACGAGGGCGCCAGTTCGAAGGGCCAGCTAATCAACAATCCACTGCCCTGATAGGTGCGCTCGAAGCCGCTCTCCGAGTTCGAGATTGCTTCGACGGGAAAACGCCAGAAGAGGCCCTTACGGCTTGCTACCATCTCCATCTCGATGCCCAGCTTCCTATTGCCCAGGGCGAAGGCATCCACGTTGTTCACCTCCCCCTCGGAGTCTATCTGGGGGTTCTGCAGGGCCACGCCTGGCACTCTGTAATAAGCCTGAACGCTCTTGCCTCCCAGGAGATTAAAATTCCACTCTGAGCCGAACACGCCTGTCGCTTTCTTCTGGCTCGCGTTCGTCAACGTGTATTTTACACTAAGATCGCCGCCGCCAGCCGCAATGTCGATCGTTTTCTCCACTTTGAATGGCAGCCAGTCGGAACCGCACCAGATGTGCCCGTCGCGATGCAAGTGAATGGCCAGGCCCTTTTTCGTCTTCACGACCTTTGCCTGGTATGGCTGGTTGACGAAGTCGCCCAACTCGCCGTAGGCGCAGCGGGAGAAGTTGTCGAGCGTGGTGTCTGGATGCAGGAAGTGGTCGAGCATGCTCGTTCGACGGTACCAGTCGTAATGCAGATGCCGCTCCAGATGAGCTTCCTTGGAGCGAACTATCTCGTGGATGGTCTTGACCTCGCCGTCGTCGGCGGATGCTCTCACCGCCACGCCCGCCTTTTCTCGTTCGCGCTCGGCTTCGATCAGCACCTGGTGGTAGCCCTCGGGCCGCCGCGTCATCGTGGCTACAAGGTTAAGCCTGCGCGGGCGCATATCCCATTCCACCAGACTGCCGCCCTCGGCGAGGTCGACATAGAGGGATTGTGCGCTGCCGTCGACAATAAGCTCGTCGAGACTGTCGCAGTCATAGTCGGCGAACTCGTGGGCCAGCCAGGGCTCTTCGCCTCGCAGGACGGCATCTGCCTGGTTTTCGGCCTGGATAAGATGTCGGTAGATTTCGGCACGGATATCGGACATGTAGATGCCGCCGAACACGCCGTGCCAGTAGGGGCAGTTGCATTGCCCCTGCCAGAGCTCGTTCAGTCCGCAATCGCCTTCGCCGCCCACCGCCCTGGCGTTATAAACCTTGTCGTGAACGCGCAACATCTTCTTGTGCATGCCGTTTACCTCAGGGTATTTGACGAGGAAGTTGCGCCAGAAGCCACCGCGCAAGTAGCGAAGGATGTCGGCACGTCCCTGTTTCTCGAGGTCGTGGGCCAGCTTCGAGTACTCGTAGGCAGCGGGCGCAGGCAGGGCCCACTCCATCATCTCCGCGTAGGATGCCGTCGGCAGGTAGACGCGGCCAAGGGCAGGGAAACGGCGCGCGTATTCGCCCAGGTGGACGGTTTGCAGCCAATCACTGTTGCGCTCTAGCTCTTTGAAGAACGATTCCACCCAGCCTCGTTCCCAGCAATGCTCGAACGTGCCTGGCCAGGTGCCAAATTTCTCGCCGTCGTCGCCCATCACCGCGATTCTCGTCCCATCGTCGGTGGCCTCTGAGCGAAGATACTCGATAACGTCGCTCACTTTGCCCCAGGGGATGACGTAGCGCAGGAACTTGCTCGTGCCAAAGACCTTGACCGTCTTGCCCTGTTCCTCAGTAACGTAGTAGCCGAAAAGGTCCTCGTCCTTGAGCCCCACCATCTTAAAGTGGGTATCGTCAACCACTGTCCACTGGACGCCGCTCTCGGCCAGGTACTTGGGCAAATGCGGCTCCCAGACCCGTTCTGCCAGCCATAAGCCGGTGGCTTTATAGCCTAGCTCGTCGCGAGCCACCTGAGTCATTCGCTCGATCTGTCCGAGCTTATCGTCATCGGGTATCGCCACGAGGATCGGCTCATAGTAAGCACCCGTCATTATCTCAATCTGGCTCCGTCGGGCGAGCTTCGCAATGCGCCTGATGAAGTCGGGATGGTTGGCGCGGATCCAGTCCAGCAGGGGACCGCTGTAATGAAGTGCCAGACGCACGCCAGGGTGTTTCTCGAGCGACTCGACCATCGGCAGGTAAGCTTGCCGATAGGCCATCTCGAATATCCAGGGGAAGTTGCCAACAGGCTGATGGTTGTGCAGAGCAAGTCCAAGGAAGATCTTCTTCATTGGCAAAAACCTCTTTTCAAGCTAGTTCTGGCTGCCCGACCGCCCTCCGCTCATCCTCGGTTAGCGTGCTCTCCAGGATAGCAGGGAACTTCGGTGGAAAAAGTCCATACAGGTAATCATACATCGCGACGATCAAGCTCTCTGTGTCGCTAACCTTGCTCCACGCCTTCTGAATGTGATCGATGGCGAGGAAGACGTCTCGCGAGTACTGACATAGCTCTCCCAAGATGCCTTCAACCTCGTCTCGCGGCTGTAGAGCAGCGCGTAAGCGATCGTTGTGCATCCTCGCCTGTTCGACGTGATAACTGGCCCCTCTGCGGAACAGCTCAAACGTGGCCAACTCTTGCAGAGCATCGCCGTGATCCATACCTTCCCGTTTCTCAAGCTTCCCTATGCCGTAGGCGAGGTAATCTCGCCTGGTATCCAGGATCACTTCCAGAATGCGCTCGAGCCCTACGAAAAGGTTATCCCTGAGTGGCGCGAACCTCGCCACCACGGCATCGCCACGTGGTCCTGCCAGTTCGTCTTGCAGCAACATCAAGATGCGATAAGCGTGCAAGAATGGCCGCTTCTGCAATCCTTCGTTAGGCTGCCAACCCCAGTTGCACGCCCTCCGCATCAAGCGGAAATGCAGAGCTATGCGCGAGGGCAAATCGAGCCTCGACGGGCGATACTCTATCTGCTGTAACCGGCTGGCCTCCTGCTGGATCAGCGGCGAAAACTCGAATGAGGCAAGAAGCGAGCCGAACACCTCACCAAGGTAGCGCCCCGGTTCCCAGAAAATGAAGGGCCAGCGCTTGAATATCTCTTCTGAAACGTCGATGCCCCTGAAAGGACCAGCGTCCAGCGGGGGATAGTGTCCATCGTACCGCAACAAGACTCTGATCTCAGGTGCCCACGATATTTGATGGAACCTGACCCTTCCAAGACGATCTGGCCGCAGGTCAGGGTTCTCATCCAGATACTCATCCGGCGTGACGAAGCTTATGTTAATTCTATCGTTTTGGCGAACTTTTTTCCAAGCTTCCTGCAGGATGTCCAGGGCCACGTCGCCAAAATCCATCAGTTCGAGGTCCTGGATGTATAGGAGAAGGCCGTGCTGAGGAGACGCCGCGATCGCCTGCTCGAGGATATTCTGGTAGTCGGCGATGCCCTGATCGCGCGTGATGGGGAAGCGAACGAAGTTCTGAGCGCGATATTCCTCGTCGAAGACCCAGTATCTGCCCAGGATGAAGCCCTGGTTCTTCAAGCCGTCGGGGCGCATCCTGGTCACAGGTCGCCAGATGCCCTGGGAGATAGAGAAGTTTCGCGGCAGGGCGATAATGCCGTTCCCGATGGTGAATGGGTGGTAATTCGCGTCGGTCGTTCCCTCGACCTCGAAGCGGGTCTTCGTCGGCGTCAGGTGCGGAAAGATAACGTAGTCGACGCCGCACTGTTTGATCCCGCGGAGTTTCCTGGCGTCCAGCGAGTCCTCAGTCGGGAAAATGCCTTTGTATCTCGGTTGTGGCGCCTTGAGGATGACGTGCACGAACTGCTGGTTCAGCCTTATCTCTTCCGCAATCTCCTCGTCGTCGAGCAATGCAACGTGGCTATGATGAGCGTGGCCGTAGACGGGGTATATCTGCCCGGCGCGAAAGGCGTTGCCCAGGGCCCGGAAGGTGTCTGGCATAACTTCGGCTA
Source organism: Chloroflexota bacterium (assembly GCA_023480885.1). GTDB lineage: Bacteria > Chloroflexota > UBA6077 > FW602-bin22 > JACPRP01 > JAMCWX01. Next base: position 31,480 of record JAMCWX010000011.1, read on the forward strand.
TCTGATAAAGAAGCTCGTTGGTTGCTTCCAGGCAGACCGTTACTCCTAAATTATTGGCGAATGAGATCAGGTCTTTATAAATGTCGCGTCCGCTCTCGGCTCTCTTCTTGATCCAGTTGTCCGTGCCGATGCTGTTTCTCATCTCTGGATCGCCGATTTCTTCGAGTATCTTCTTGGGCACATCCCACAATGGCTCGTGGGCGTGGAAGGCGAGGATAACGTATACTTTCTTGGTTGGTTGCACTTTAACCTCTCATCCCGCGAACCATGACTCGTACAGCAGCGGACAAGCCCCTGCGCTACACTTGACAAACTCGACAGGCCGAGACACAGATTGATAGTTGCCTAAGTGCTAATTACACCGCTGAAGGTCTATCCAAAAGTTAGCTCGCTCGTCACATCCTTGTGCTCGCGCAGGTACTGTTCCTTGAGGCCCTTCGCCTTGCCCGTTGCCTGCCATTCCTGGGCTGTCCTCGTGATTTCTTCTGACAGCTTCGCCGCGCGCAGTGACTGGCCCTGGGCCAGCGCGTCTGCTGCCAGGGAAACTGCGCGTGCAAGCAGGATGGCCCCTCGCTCGATCATCCCTGTGTCCCACCACGGACGGCAGCTAGCCCACCAGTACTGGCAGCTATGCAGCCCCTCGTCGAGCGTGCGTCGTGCTTCTTCGTAACCCTCCGCAGCAGGCGAAACGGCCGTAAGGCTGTCGATGGCCAGGTTAGTCAGCTCCCACTGTAACCGGTGGATCTCGTTGCCGGGATAAATCCACTGAGGGTAGGGAATCCCCAGAGCCATCTCGTCCTCCCAGGTGCTCCAGGAAGAGGGTAGAGGGTCGGCTGTTTCTTTCTTGTTAAAGAGACTGATCAGTTCGGAGATAGTGCAGGTCTCGATCTCTCCCTGCGCCTGGTTGTCTGTATGACTCGTCTGTGTTGGAGCGCCGCTAGCCGGTCGCTGCTGGCCAAACACGTCGCGAAGCAGTTGCTCCTGGCCAGGACGGTGATGCCCGTAAACTTCGCCGTCAGTGCCGGTGAGGAGGTACCTGTTCTCGCCGATGCGATTTCCCAGGGCCTGAACGAACTCCTTGCCCGTCGGGAGCGAGCCATAGGTAATGCCCGCGCTGAAGGGCCGCTCTTTGAAGAAGACTCGGAAATCGTGGAGCGAACGAACCGAATACGTGGTATCGTCGGAAACGGTACCTAGCTTTCCGTTGTAACTGATTTCGTCAACGATTATCCACTTGTATCCCATATCGGCGACTATCTCGGCGACCCTGCGGCTATAGCACATCTCGGGTGGGAAAAAACCCTGGGGGTTGTACACCTCGCCAAAGAAGCTGCGGTTGAGCGCGGTGTTGAGCTCGATCTGTCGCCTGATCTCCCTCTCAGGGATAAGGGGGAGGATGGGATGATAGATAGCGCTGCCTGTGAACTCGACTTGCCCGCGCTCGGCAAGGCGACGGAATCCCTGGATGACGTCGATTAGCCTATAGCGGGCGAGTTGCTCGGTAAGGCTGCCGTTGATGTTGAGCGTGATCTTCGCCGAGGGGAACTGATCGAGCACATCCACCAGCTTGCGGTAGCTCTCGTCGGTGACTTTGCGCACGATTTCCTCGGTTTGCGTTGGGGGCTGGTAAATGTGAAGGAAATTTGCCCAATACATATGCTTCCAGGCTCCTACCAATCCGACTTCGCCAGCGTACCGACTACTGTGCGACGTCGATCAGATACTGCGCCGGCACCCAGCCGATGTTGCCTTTGGGATCCTTTACGTTTCGCCACACGATGCCCTCCGCCTCTCTATTCTCGCCGACGATCTGTAAAATGGTGCCATCCATCCAGGCAACTAGCTTATCGTTTGAGCGAGGTGTACGTCGGAGGAAGACGCCGTCGCCGCCGGTATTGGCGATTTTCACAAAACCTCCTTGAATCGTGGGAGTTATCGTCGGTGCAGGCCTGGGCGTCAGGCTGGTTAGGTCGATTCTGGTGACTGGCTTGGGAATCGAGGTTGGTAGCTCAGCCTTAGCACTGATGACGTTCAACATAGGGTTCGAGGAAAAGCCAGAGATCACTATGGCGCTGCCGAAGAAAAGCGTTATACCGACGGCAGCAAAGAGGAGCATCGTGATGACAAAGACAGCGCTGACCGTAATGTCTACGCCGTCGTCCGCGTTCGAGATCCGTCTATCAGGATTGCGTGCCACATCAACCACCTTTCTCAGCAAGAAGGCGAGACCTCGCTGGCAAAGAATTAGGCCGCAAGCAAAGCTTCCGGCCTTTCCACAACCCCACTTTTCCACATCCCAGCCGGACCTCGCAAGGCCAGCGAAGTCCGCTCGTTTGAATTCTACACCCCCGTACCCCTGCGGTCAATAAACTAATACGCGCTATCTCGACCTCGACGAACTGGGAATCTGGGCCATCATCTTGGGCAATGCCTCTTTGGCAAGATCGATGGGCAGCGCCAGGCCTATGCCCACGAACGACCCTGTTGGGGACAGTATCGACGTCGCCACGCCGATTACTTCACCTGACGAGTTGAAGATAGGGCCGCCAGAATTGCCAGGATTTATAGCCGCGTCGGTTTGTATCGCTTGGGGAATGGCTACCACGTCGCCATCGAAGATGAACGGTTCCAGGGCTCGACCTGTGCCACTGATCACTCCCGTGGTCACGGAATGCTCGAGGCCATAAGGATTGCCGATGACGATGGCCTTCTGTCCGACTCTGACTGTCGACGACGACCCAAGTGTCACGACGACCTGAGTATCTCGCGGAGGCACTTGCAGGAGAGCCAGGTCTAGCTCAGCGTTCGTCGCCACCACGGTAGCGTTCTGCCGCGAGCCATCGTTCATTACGACGACGATGCCAGTGCCGCCTCTGATCACGTGCTCATTGGTCAAGATCAGTCCCTTCTCCACGAAGAATCCTGAACCTGATCCCTCGATGATCTCAGGCACGTCAGAGCTCGACATCCCTGGTACCTGTGGATGCGCGGAACGTGTCGTGATGTGTACGACGGCGTTTTGGTACTTTTCGATGATCTCTATCGTGTTGGATTCCTCAGTTGTGACCGCGGGGTCCTGGCTGTGTGCCTGGGAAGGCAAGCCCACGCCGGTGAGTGCTACCGTCGTGACGCCGATTAGCGCTCCGATTATCAATCCAAAGAGCAATATCCTCAGTCTGCTCATCACTCGCCACCTCCACTACGCTCTCTGGCATTACAGACGAATTCGTCGAGCCTCTGTCTCATAACACCAGGATCACGAAGCTCATATTCGAGTTCCCCCCGCTACTGCAATTTCAGGGCCATTAAGGCATCTTTCACTTGTGCGAGCTGGCAGAGAGCCAGTCTCTACCGAAGCCGATGGCACAATAATTGATGTAACCTATCCGAGCAAAAACGAAAGCATTTGGAGGGTGTTGTATGGCGATAACCAAGTTGAGGAGGCCCAAGCTTGAAGAGTTGGATCTCAGCCTCGGGAAAAAGACGAGGCTTTACAGGCTGATGTTCCAATACGGCCCGGCGAATGGGACGCTATTGTTTTTGCCCGTCGATCAAGGTCTCGAGCACGGCCCTCGGGACTTTTTCGCCAACCCTGACAGCATTGATCCTGAGTTTCAGTTGCGCATCGCGAAAGAGGGAAGATACTCGGGCGTGGTCTTCCACGTCGGCATTGCCCAGAAGTATCTCAAAGAATTCGCTGGCCAGGTGCCGCTGGTGCTGAAGCTGAATGGCAAGACGGACATCCCCTCGGACAGGCACGCCTTCTCGGGGCAAACAGCGTCTGTCGAGGAGGCGGTACGGCTGGGAGCCGATGCCGTAGGTTACACTCTCTACATCGGCTCACCAGCGCAGGATCGAGATTTCATCCAGTTCTTCCACATTCGAGAGGAAGCCGAACGGTTTGGCGTGCCTATAATCGTCTGGGCATACCCGAGGGGCGAAGCTATCGAGGCTAAAGGCGGCAGAGATAGCCTCTACGCTATCGACTACGCCGCGAGAGTGGCGTGCGAGCTTGGCGCTGACGTGGTGAAACTGAACCTGCCCAAGCTGGACGAGGAACGAAGCGATCAAGCGCGCGAGCCTTACAGCCGTCTGCGCTACAGCGAGGAGGAAGCTGTTCGCAAGGTGGTACGATCCGCCGGCAAGACGCTGGTGCTCTTTTCGGGCGGGGAAAAGGTGAGCGACGAGCAGTTGCTGGCGAAGGCGAAGATCGTGATGGACGCGGGTGCGACTGGCCTCATCTTTGGTCGCAACATGTGGCAGCGTCCGTATACCGAAGCTTTGAGAATGACCGACACCATCAAGCGCATGATGATGGACTATTCGGCGTGAAAGCTTTCCCTGAGTCGGCCCTTGGGTTTATAATTGCTTTGCCTATCCAGTAGGCCTTGCAGATCGTGGGACGTCCTTGAGGCAGTTGCCTGGGGCACCCGCGGCAGGATAAGAGCGGTGGAGCAAGGCGATATGAACCTGAGGAGGAAAGAGTGGCAAGGATCTTCGACGATATCACGCAAACAGTTGGCGGAACACCGCTAGTCAAGCTGAACAAGATCACCGATGGGGCTGGCGCGACGGTGGTGGCCAAGCTAGAAAGCTTCAATCCCCTTAGCAGCGTCAAAGATCGCATTGGCGTTGCGATGATCGACGAGGCTGAGAAGGAGGGCATCCTCAAGAAAGACACCGTGATCGTCGAGCCGACTAGCGGCAACACAGGCATCGCCCTGGCGTTCGTCGCGGCGTCCAGGGGCTATCGGCTCATCCTGACGATGCCCGAGACTATGAGCGTTGAACGGCGTCGCCTGCTGCAATTCCTCGGTGCCCAGTTGGTCCTGACGCCCGGATCAGAGGGCATGCCCGGAGCTATTCGCAAAGCGGAGGAGCTCGTCGAGACGACGCCGAACGCCTGGATGCCCCAGCAGTTCAAGAACCCGGCTAATCCGAAGATCCATCGGGAAACGACTGCCGAGGAGATCTGGCAGGACACAGATGGCCAGGTGGATATCCTGGTCTCTGGCGTGGGCACGGGAGGAACGTTAACTGGGATCGGCGAGGTGATCAAGTCACGCAAGCCGTCGTTCCTCGTCGTGGCCGTCGAGCCGATAGATTCCCCTGTTCTCAGCGGCGGCAAGCCTGGCCCGCACAAGATTCAGGGCATTGGCGCCGGCTTCGTGCCGGACGTGCTGGATAGTCGACTGATCGACGAGATCGTTCAGGTTACGGCAGACCAGGCGGTGGGTGCGGCACGGCAACTGGCCAAGTTGGAGGGAATCCTCGTGGGTATCAGCAGCGGAGCGGCGCTCTACGCGGCTCTTCAGGTGGCTAAGCGGCCGGAAAACGCCGGGAAGCTCGTCGTAGTCGTCTTGCCGGACACAGGAGAGCGATACCTCTCGACGATACTTTTCGAAGAGGTGAATCAGGCCCTGTAAGCTGATGGCCTGATCCTTGCTGCCAACTTCATCTTTGCCGACAATCCTCTTAAGGGTATGGTTTGCCGTGCCCTTTTCCCTTCTATGTGTTGTTCTACTCAACTTTGACTGGTGGTCCTTGTGCGTTATATACAATTCCAAGGCGCAGGGGCAACTCCATACCCTTCCTCTTTGTGTTTTCAACCTGATGCGGAACCCTTCGAGAGACCCTAATTGCCCGCACGATGACCACGCACGGCAGATGAAAGCCTCGAAGAGCTTGTGCCACCCTTATTCTTATGCGTTACGCACAAGCATGAGCGATAAACTTGTTGCCTGGCGTACATTGCTCTGCCAAACGCCGTCATGCTATGGTGCAGTATGCCAAAGGGATGCAGGTCTCGTTGATGAGGTGGGGGAATCACGCCAGCAAAGTCGCTGCCTTAGTACGTCAGCAGAAAGGGGTTGAAGGAAGAATGACGTTTCCGACCATACAACGCTTTTGTCCGTATTGTGGAAAGCCCCGTGCCGAGACGTGGTGTTTCTGTGAGTTCTGTGGCGAGCCGCTCCCGGCCGGGCACAATCCTGGCTCGACGCTGGGAAAGAGTGAAACGGCGATTGGAAAAGCGGGACGAATCAGTGGGACTACGGCTCTCTGGTCGAAGGCGCAGGAGCAGTTTCACCAGGGCAATTACGAAGGCGCAGAGCAATGCCTACAGGAACTGGCAGCAGAAGGCATGGACTATCCTGAGGCTCTGGCGCTGTGGGGCGCGGTATGTCTGCGTCGCTATCGGCCTGACCAGGCGCGGGAGCTGCTGGAACGAGCTATCACCCTGGCTCCGAGCTCGCCTTTCGTGCGCTTATGCATGGCGGAGTACTGGCTGGCGCTGGGGATTCCATCGCGGGCGCAGGAGGAATTGAAGACGGCAGCGGGAGTCGGTGTCAATGACCCCCTGCTCTATGGGGCCATCCGTGCAATCTCAGGCAGAGTCCAGCGGGCAAACCGCTGGAGCTTCGTGCGGGCTCCAGCGTTTCCTTCTCTGAGGGGGATCAGCCGTTTGTTGGGAGTGCCACTGGTGGCTAGATCTGGGAGAGAAAACAAACTTCCAGCTTAGGGCGGGCCAGTGTCCGCACATACGTTCGAATAAGGGAAGGAGAGATTGTGCCCACCTTGATTCTCTTCGGACTAATGCTAGTCGTTATGCTAATGCGCACCTTCCTCCCCGTCGGAGCGAAGGCGAAAGGACAGCGTTTATGGGATACGAAGCTGTCCTTCAGGGAGCGGCTGCTCTTGCAGAGAACGAACATTTATGCCGTTGGCTTCGTACTTCTCATCGCCACGCTCTTCGGCGCTCTACCTCAGACGTGGGAGATTCTGATCGTATTGGCAGTGTTCGCAGTCCTCCTCATACCCGTCCGTTACGTCGTGACATCGGAGGGCGTGGCGATGAATAACGTGGTGTTCCGCCCGTGGGGTGACTTCACAGGGATAGAGGTGACGCGCCGACGCATTCGGCTAGTCGGCAAGCCCGGCCTGCGTCCCTTTGACATGGCCCTTCTAGATGGCCACCAGAAAGAGGTTTCGGATGTCCTGCGTAGGTTCGTAGCCGAACATAGATTACAGAAGGGGGGAAGCCTCGTGAGGAAGGGCTCGCCAGAGGGGCCTGTGCGTATCGTGACTCGCTAATGACCATTGATAATCGAAGGAGGGTAAATGCAATGAAAGGTATATTTCGTTTGCTCCCGAGTGGGAGGATCGCGCTACTTGTATTATCGGTGCTGCTCATCGCCCTTGCCCTGAACGTCGGCGTGGTTGCCGCCGACGGGCCTGCCGGTTCAAGCGAGCCACCTGTGGCGGATCCGTCCGGTTTGACTACTGGCAGCGGCGCTGACGTTGTGGGGATAGCGCCAGGGACAATTACCAAGGACGATTACAGCCAGGCGGTCCAGGCGGAGCCGTTTGCGGCCAAGCTGGCTGATCTGGTCAATCAGAACCGCTTGGGGATCAACTTCGTGTGGGTGCTCATCTGCGGGTATCTGGTTATGATCATGCAGGTGGGATTCGCTCTGGTGGAGACGGGCTTCTGCCGAGCCAAGAACGCCATGCACGTCATGCTCATGAACTTTATGGTTTACGGGTTGGGCATGCTGGGCTACTTTGTCGCAGGATTCGCCTTCCAGTTTGGTGGCATTGGCAGGGTAGGGGTTCCCAACCTGGGCGGCTTGGGCGTCCTCAATCAAGAGTGGACGATCAACCTGGCCGGGACCGACTGGGGCTTGCTTGGACACTCAGGGTTCTTCCTGGCTGGAAGTGGCTATGACGTTGCTGTGGCTGTGATGTTTCTGTTCCAGATGATGTTCATGGACACGACGGCCACCATCCCCACCGGCGCCATGGCTGAGCGCTGGAAGTGGACCGCCTTCGTGGTCTACGGGTTCTTTGTCTCCGCCATTATTTACCCCGTATTCGGTAACTGGGCGTGGGGTGGCGGGTGGCTTTCCCAGCTCGGGTCAATCGGTCTCGGCGCGGGCTATCTCGACTTCGCGGGCAGCGGCGTCGTGCACGCAGTGGGCGGCTGGACGGCGCTGGCAGGAGCAATAGTGTTGGGTGCCCGAATTGGGAAATACAATAAGGACGGAAGCAGCAACGCCATCCCTGGCCACAATATCGTCCTGGCAACCGCGGGAACCTTTATCCTGGCATTCGGCTGGTTCGGGTTCAACCCCGGGAGTACCTTGGGTGCCTCAGGCATGGGGAATCTGCGCATCGGGATCGTGGCGGTCTCCACGATGCTGGCGGGAGCCAGTGGCGCTCTGATGGCAATGATCTACACTTGGGCCACGTCCAAGAAGCCCGATCCGGGCATGTGCCTCAACGGCCTGCTGGCCGGCCTGGTGGCGATCACGGCCCCGAGTGGTTTCGTTAGCCCCTACTTTGCGGTGGTCATCGGCGCTATCGCCGGTGTCTTGGTAGTGGTAGGCGCGGCCGTCATCGATCGGGTTCTACACGTGGACGACCCGGTGGGCGCCATTGCGGTTCACGGCGTGAACGGGGCCTGGGGCCAATTGGCGCTGGGTCTCTTTGCCGATGGCACAATGAATTACAATGGCCTGACCGCCAGGGGCCTCTTCTTCGGCGATGCCGGGCAGTTGGGGGCTCAGGTGGTTGGTACGGTGGTGGCGTTCGTCTGGGCATTCGGTGTCTCCTGGGTCTTCTTCAAAGCGGTGGATGCAGTCATCGGCATGCGGGTTGCTCCCGAGGTGGAACTTGCCGGTCTGGACCTGCCTGAGTTGGGCCTGCCTGGGTATTCGTCTGACGCTGAGCCCTACAGAATGCCGCTGCCTCTTCCTGTGGCCGGGCACCCCCATCCAGTGGCCAAGCCGACTGGCGCCAACTAGGTGGTTATGCAGTATCTTCGCAGTGCAGCCGTTCGGTAGACGCATTGCCTGTGCCTGATACGATCGAGGCAGTCCTGATAGCGACGACATGCTAGCGTTCGTTACGCTGGGTCACTCAGGGTGTGAGTTAGTAGCGTTGAGTAAAGGAGAAGTGGCGTGAAGAAGATAGAGGCGATTATTCGGCCGGAAAAGCTTGGCGTTGTGCGGAAGGCCCTCGAGGAAGTGGGGTATGCCGGCCTGACGATCAGCGACGTTCGGGGGCACGGCGCACAAAGGGGGATCAAGGAGCATTTCCGGGGCACGGAGTTTATCGTGGATATTCTGCCGAAGGTCAAGGTCGAGCTGGTTGTGCCCGATTCCATGTCGGCGCGAGTTGTAAAAGAGATATGCGACGCTGCGCGCACGGGCGCAATCGGGGACGGAAGGGTGTTTGTGTCCACTGTGGACGAGGCCATCCGCATCCGCACGGGGGAGAGCGGCGATGCTACGCTCTAGCCCGTGCGGCTTCACTGCCAGTACGGTCCTAACTAGCACGAGGGCATGTATGCAAATTGGGATTCTTGCCTGTCCTATCTGGGTTGGCACGCATGCTTCATCGCTTAGTGCACTTGGCACAAGTGTTCCGCCCGATAATTCGTTTACGGTATCTTATGTCTTCCGCACAAGTGTTCCACTGCAAAGTTCGTCTAAGCCAACGTTGTGTCTCTTCACAGTCTCCCGCTAGACTTACTCGTGACAAATGTGAAAGTGGGGGACTGAATGAGCATCGATCCTGTATCCGCGTCGCAAATAGTTTCAAGCGCCGCCGCTGCGGAGGTTAACACTGGCGATACTGCCTGGGTGCTGGCTTCGGCGGCGCTGGTCATGCTGATGACCCCTGCGCTGGCCTTCTTCTATGGGGGCATGGTCAGGCAGAAGAACGTGCTGGCGACCATAATGCAGAGCTTCGTCATCGTGGCCTTGATCAGCGTGCAGTGGGTTTTGTGGGGCTACAGCCTGGCGTTCGGGCCTGACGTCAAAGGTCTGATCGGCAACCTGGACTGGCTGGGCTTGAACGGGGTTGGTCTGGCGCCGAATGCCGACTACGCGGCGACGATTCCACACCAGGCTTTCATGATCTTTCAGGGGATGTTCGCGGTGATCACGCCGGCGTTGATCACAGGGGCATTCGCGGAGAGGATGAAGTTCAAGAGTTTCCTGATATTCGTGTTGTTGTGGGCGACGATTGTGTACGATCCCATTGCTCACTGGGTCTGGGGCCAGGGCGGATGGCTAAAAGCGATGGGCGCTCTGGATTTCGCCGGGGGCACGGTAGTTCACATCAGCTCTGGGTTCGCGGCGCTGGCGGCAGCGCTGATAATGAAGAAGCGAATCGGGCTCGATGAAGAGACGATTGAGCCGCACGATTCCACAATGGTCGTGCTGGGCGCCGCGTTTCTGTGGTTTGGTTGGTTTGGCTTCAACGCGGGCAGCGCCTTGACGTCTGGATCGCTGGCGACAAGCGCCTTCGTCGTCACGAACACAGCGGCAGCGACAGCGGCTCTGGCGTGGATGACGATGAGTTGGTGGATGGGCGGGAAGCCGAGCGTGATCGGCACGGCCTGCGGCGCCGTGGCGGGCCTGGTCGCGATCACTCCAGGTTCAGGCTTCGTCACGCCGATGGCAGCTGTGATCATCGGTCTGGGCGCCGGCGTCTTCTGTTACCTTGCCTGCCACATCAAGGCGCGGAGCAATTTCGTCGACGACTCGCTAGACGTGATGGGCGTGCACGGCGTGGGAGGAGTGTGGGGCGCCTTGGCGACCGGGCTTTTCGCTACTGTTGCCGTCAACTCGGCCGGCGCCAACGGTCTGTTTTACGGCAACCCTGAGCAAATAACCGCCCAGTTGATAGCGGTCGCCGCCTCTGCGACGTATTCATTCGTGGTCACAGTTGGAATCTTGAAGGCAATCGACGTGGTGTTCGGCCTGCGCGTTGCGCCGCATGAGGAAGTCCACGGACTGGACATCACGCAGCACGGCGAACCTGCCTACTCTATTTAGTATCTTGGGGGAAACGTTTCAATGGAGACGGTAATAGCGCTCGTGTCGTTCATAGGACTTGTCGCGATCTGGGTAGTGTTGCCGCTGAGATCGTCGTCAGAGGATGTGATTTCCTAGAACGTGTCAGAGGCGTTGGACGTCTGATACCGATCACAGCAGACACGCTGCGGTAGGGGCAAAGCGTTCGCGAATGAGAATGCTTCGCCCCTGGTCGTCCAAGCGTGTACGTCCAGACTATGGACGAGTGATCGACGTTGCGTGGAGCGTGTCGCCAATGCGCAAGGCGAGCTGAATGGCCAGACGCGTCTCCGGATCCTCCAGGTCGAGCCCTGAGATCTCTCTGACACGGTGCAGGCGGTAGAGGAGCGTGTTGCGATGCAGGTGGAGCTTCTGGGCCGCGTCCGTCAGGCTCCCGCAGGCAGCGAAATAGGCTTGCAGGGTCTTCACGAGCTCAGCCCCGTTCCTCTGATCGTATTCCAGGAGCTTACCAAGGACTTCATCGTAAAAGGTGTGCAGGTCCGGCGTGCCGTGCAGGTTGAAGAGCAGCCGGTAAATGCCCAGATCACCAAAATAACTCAGACAACCCTCGCCAAATAGCTGCAATCCCATTCCCAGAGACTGCCTCGCCTCCTGGTAGGCAGTCTTGATGCCTTCGAGATCGGGGTGCACTCGTCCGACGCCGACGGCTATATTCAGGTACTTGAGATGCGCCGTAAGTCGACTTCTGATGCCCTCGACAAGCTTCTTGAGTTGCACAGGCTCCACGTTTTCCCCGACTGGAACCAGCAAGATCAGCGTGTTGTCTCTTACTCTGAACAGATAACTCTGATCGAGCCTGGAAGCTTCCAGCTCGATCATGCTGGAAAGCTGCTTGTGTTGCTCGCTTGATTCCCAGCCAGGCAGCTTCTTGCGTTTGTCGCGCGTGTCGAAGGCGAGCACGGCGTATGGGGGATTCAGCGCATAGCCCAGTCGCTTGCCGCGAGCGATCATAGATGCAGCATTCGGGAAACTGCCCGTCAGCAGGTCCTCGATGAAGTCACTTTGCAGGCGATCTTGCGCGTCGAGAACGGCTCTGTCTCTCGCTATCTCGATAGCACAGGCCGCCGCCGCGTTGGTGATGGCCAGTTTGTCGGCCTCAGTTAAGCCTTCCCTGGTCCCCAGTATCGATAGGAAGCCCCACACTCGCTCTTTGGTTGAGATAGGGGCGACAAGGCGCTTGAACCCGTTACTGGTGAGATGGAACTCACTGAACGGGGGCTCGGAGGAACCAGGAGAGATGTTCTTGGCCCACTCCAGGAGGTCTTCTCGGCCGGCTTCCAGCAATCTGCTGCCCTGGCCAGTGTCCACCGAGTCGTTAATTCCAGGCACGAACAGCTCCAGACGCAAGTCTTCGCCTTCCATGGCAACGGCCTTGCCAGTGATGCTGGACAGTTTTCTAAGGATAGCGGGGACACCCTTGCCCTCGATGGCGAGCTCTGTTAGCTGGGTGAATATCTCCTGGCTGCGCTGGTACAACGCCGCCCTCTGCTCGATGATCAGCCTGGTAACTGCTTGCTCCACCTCGTACAGGTTCGTGCTTTCTGGGAGGATGAGCAGCGGGATGTGGGTCTCGTCAGCTAGCGCAGCGGCCTCGCGACTCGCCTCTCCTAGCGCGGCCACGCCTACGACGCCTTTTTCGGTCAACCGTCGTATCAACTCGGTAAGCGTGAGGCGCTCGTCGAGCATCTTCATCGAACTAGTGGAAAGAAGGGCAAGCTCGCCTCCCTTGAATCCGCCGAAGCCCGGCGGTCGAGGGAGCATACGCGCCACCCACGTGACTTTGTGCCAGAGGCCGTCTGCGCCTCCAGCCAACCCTGTCCCCTCTGGTAATGCAGTTTTCCAGATATCTTCGACAGTTAACATCTTTGTACGAATTTACCAAATATCTTCAGACAAGGCAAATGATATCACCGCCGCATGACTTTGTCGATGTGTAAACTGCTAAAACAAGCGCGTCTGGGTTGTGCAGGATGCACAATGCACGCTTACTTCTTGCCTTGCTCATGGTTATGAGGAGAGAGCGCTTTCTCTGCCCTCACGAGACGCGCGGCTCTTCTTCAGGGCTCAATGCTCCCACACGTTTTCCGTCTGCGCCAGACACGTGCCTATCGTCTCGCATATCTCGTGGCCAGCTCGAAGTAGCTGCGCGCGGCCTCCTGGCTCCGCCGCTTCTCGACTTCCGGTATCTCTGGCTCGTCCAGCTTGAAGCTCTCCACCTTACCCCTCACGTATGCTCGGTATATCTTGTAGAAATCCAGGACCTCACGCGCTCTCGCGTCCCCGGAGGCGGCGATGTGGGCCTCGAAGAAGCTGCTGGAGAGATCGAGTCGCCCTACTCTATCCAGGTCCATGGCCAGGAAGGCGATGTCGGAGACGACGTCTCCGCAGCGTAGCCGCTCGTTGAACTCGACGCAGTCGAAGATGCAGAGCCCGTCTACGAAGCAGACGTTCTCCGCGCGCAGGTCGCCGTGTCCGTCCCTGACGAATCCCTGGGCGATGCGCTGCTGGAACAACGCGTAATGTTTGCGGAGGAATTCGTCGGTGTAGTTTCTTATTGAGCGGAACTGATCGGCGTCGATGGTGCGCCCGACGTATGGTGCCGTCTGGGCGAAGTTCTCATCGGTGTTGGTGGCGATCCATCGTGGCTCGCCGTACTGCTCGACGTCAGGGCCAGTGCGGGCGTGGCGGTAAAATTCTGCCAGCTTGTTCGCCACGCGCTCGACCATAGCCAGGGATACTTTGTTGGCCGCGAGAAGCCTGTCCATGATTCGGTCTTCAGGAAGCTGCACCATCTTCACCGCATAGTCCACCAGCCTACCGCCGCTTCCTATCCAGACGCGGCCGTCGCCCTCGCGCACTTCGACGACGCCGAGGTAGATTTCACGGCATAGCCGGCTGTTCAGGCGCACTTCTTCGTGGCAGAAGTGCTGCCGCTTTGCCAGCGTGCTGTAGTCCAAGAAGCCGAAATTCACCGCTTTCTTGACCTTGTAGGCGTACTGCCCGGTCAGGAAAACGTAGGAGATGTGAGTCTGGCGCAGCTCCACGTGCGTCGTGGGCTGCGGATAGGCGCTGGGATCTAATAATGCCTTGACGAACGCCGGAAGCCTGGCCTCGCCGCCGAAATAGATGCTGGTCGGCATTTCTTCTCACCCAGTTTCGCAGAGGCAAGAACGATGCCAATGCCTGCAAGGCCGACGCGGTTTCCGGAAACCGCGTCGGTCTACGCCGTCAAGATAGGTGCAAATACCTGTGTTATAATTACCATGTACTTAGATAGTATCGTTCCGCTCCATCCATATGGCCTACGCCGTGGTGGCAGGGACTCAAGGCCGGTTGGTGGTGTGATTCGTGAAGAGGCAGTGGTGTCTGGCATTCTGTAGATGCTGAGCAAGCATCGTCGAATATCTCGGGAGCCGACCATCCATGGATGGTCGGCTTTTTTGTGCGAAAGCAGGGAAAGGAGACCTTGACGTGAAAAAGCTAATCGTGGGCCTGGCTGCCCTGACAACACTTGCTGTTGTGATATTGTTCACAAGCCTTTCGAGCGCGGAGGTGGCACAAGCTGAACCAGGAAAGCCGAAGGAACCAGTGCCGACGTACTCGCCCCAGGCGCAGGGCTCGCCTATCGAAAAGAGAACGGACAAATCGACCAGCCTGCCCCAGATGCCCGCTTCTTTGCATGCCTCTGGCAAGGAAGCGCAGGGTGGGCTCGAAGTTGTGGGTATGCACTTCCTGCTTGCCAACCCCAAATACCCGAATGTCACGCTCCAGAGCACCCAGCCCATCTCGCTGTTTTTGGTACCTTCAGGGGAAATGGTGGCGATCCAATTCGCATCAGCCAGTGGTGCCGTTCAAACAGAGGTCACCATCGCCGGCCTCGCGTCCAACACCACTTACCACAAATACGAGGACAGCTATCACAATCACGTGGCTTTCACCACCGACGCCGCGGGGGAGTTCAGGTTTGTCCAGGACCTGTCGAGGCCCCACTTCGTCTTCATCCAGCAACGGTCTTCCACCATTTTCCTCGGCAATTCCGGCTGGAGCAGCCCCGTCGGCATCTGGTATCCCATCACCAGGACGGGGGTTCTGACGCAGGACATAGGTGAGACGCTGCAAATAGATAGCCCCAACATCACCCTGGATGGCAGTGGACACACTATAGCGGGAAGTGGCACTGGCTACGGCGTATATAGTGGAACACGCGAGACTCGCGCATCGAGAACGTCCTTGCATCGGGAAACTACGAGGGAATCGCCGTTTTGTCTTCCAACAACAATACCCTTGCCAGTAGCGCCGTGATCTCGAACGCGTATGGGATATTCCTCGACTCTGCTGCGGGCAATACCATCATTGGCAACACGGCCAATTCTAGCCCTAACGTTGGAATCCTGCTCCAGTCCGCTCCCACCAGCACCATCGCGAGCAACACCACCAACTCAAACCACTGGGGAGTGGTCCTGGATACTTCGGGCAGCAGCGCGGTCAGACCTTCAACCTGCCGAAGCCGGTGGGGGGCAACTTCTGGAGCAACTGGACCTCTCCCGACAGTAAGAATCAGGGCTTTGTCGATTTCCCGTACGTTTTCACCGGGGGACAGGATAATCTGCCGTGGGTGAAGGAGAACGCTTGGATCGGATGGTACGGCGAATACTTCGCCAATATGTCGCTGTCAGGCTCTCCCGTCCTCACGCGCACCGACACCAGCATCGACTTCGACTGGGGAACTGGCTCGCCCTCGGTCTTAGTGCCTGCACAGGAGTTCTCCGTCAGGTGGACGCGAATGCTGACCTTTACGGAAGGGATGTATCGGTTCCACACGACAGGCGACGACGGCATCAGGCTGTGGGGAGATGGCGTCCTGGCGATCGACGATTGGTCGAATCATTCGGCCAGAGAGGATACGGCAGATGTGTTCATGACTGCGGGGCAGCATAACCTCAAGGTCGAATACTTCGAGTGGATCGTCTACGCCGTGGCCAAGGCGTGGTGGGAGGTGGCTAACTAACAGAACTTACGCGGTCGGGTCCGAATGAACCGCAAAGGGCGCCAAGGACGCAAGGGCTTCGAGACACTCCTTTACGCTCTTTGCGAGCTTTGCGGTGAAATCTGGCTCCTCAAAGGCCACTGCCTAACCCCTGTGACTTCGACCGGTTTTTTTGCTTCACCG
Source organism: Chloroflexota bacterium (assembly GCA_023480885.1). Taxonomy (GTDB): domain Bacteria; phylum Chloroflexota; class UBA6077; order FW602-bin22; family JACPRP01; genus JAMCWX01. Next base: position 47,533 of record JAMCWX010000011.1, read on the forward strand.
TATCCAGAATTCGCTGGAGCGTGGCCGCGCGAGCGTCGAAGAAGTCGTGCTTGCTGAGTATCTTCGCGCGGAACGCCTCGTCGGTTATCTCGTCGAGGTTGTGTCTCACCGCGAGCAGGTGGGCCTCGACGGCGGAGCTAAGAAGCAACGAGCCCATCGCCAGGTCGGACGTGGCAGGCGCATAAGCGACATCGACAATGTCGGCGGCGAGGTTGATGCAGATCATCGCGGCGCGGCCCATCGCCCCCGGGATCAACGTGGCGGTCTTTATGGCTAGCTGTACGTTCTCCTGGGTTTCCTCGCCTTTGGCGTACAGCGTTTTGGCGCGCACCAGCTTGCTATATGCCTCCGCGTCTTGCAGCACGATGTCGCGCAGCATGTTGCGCGTCCGCTCCACTCTCTCCGCCGCGCTTGCGACCCTCTCTCGATCGGCCCCGCTCGGCAGCTTGCGCTCGGTAATGCGCGCCACCTTCACGATCAAGGCTGCGCCCACCGCCGCGGTCAGCGCGCTGCCGCTGACCCCAGCCGGCGCCACGGCCGGGGCGGAGTAAGCCTTGAGCAGGCCATCGAGGTTATATTCGTACAGGTTAAGTTGCACTGTCACGCCTCATCGCCGATCGATAGCCGCCAAAGACATCGGCGGCTATCAATTACGGGAGTTACGCGGTGGTCTTTGAGGAGCCAGATTGCACCGCAAAGCTCGCAAAGAGCGCAAAGGAGTGTCTGGAAGCCCTTGCGTCCTTGGCGCCCTTGGCGGTTCATTCGGACCCGACCGCGTGAGTCCTGTCAATTAGTATAGCATCGGGGAAGCGAAGAGCGCCATATTTTCGAGGAAAGCGACACGCCCAGCGGGCAGCGCCGGGCGTGTCGAAGATCGAGAGAACTTTGCGGTATGGCGTCAACAAAGCCCTCCTCTAGCACTCTGATGACGCCGAATCCGCACAAACCTAAATGTCGTAATACAGGAAGAACTCATAAGGATGCGGCCGCAGGGCCACCTGTTCGAGCTCACGCTCGCGCTTATAGCCGATCCACGTCTCGATCAGGTCCCTGGTGAACACGTCGCCTTTCAGCAGGAAGGCGTGGTCCGCTTCCAGCGCTTCGAGCACTTCGCCCAGCGAGCCTGGGGTCGACTTGATCTTGGCTGCCTCTTTCGCCGGAAGCTCGTACAGGTCTTCGTCGATGGGTGCCGGTGGCTCGATGTGGTTCTGGACGCCATCCAGGCCGGCCATCAGCAGCGCCGCGAACGTCAGGTAAGGGTTGCTGCTCGGGTCGGGCGGACGGAACTCGATGCGCTTCGATTTCGGGCTGGTCGAGTACATGGGAATTCGCACGCAGGCGCTGCGGTTGCGCTGTGAGTACACGAGATTGATCGGTGCCTCGTAGCCCGGAACCAGACGACGATAGGAATTGGTCGTCGGCGCCGCGAAGGCCAGAATGGCCGGGGCGTGCTTCAGCAGGCCGCCGATGTACCACCTGGCGGTATTGCTGAGCAGGGCGTAGCCGTTCTCGTCGTAGAACAGGTTGACGCCGTCTTTCCAAAGGCTCTGGTGCGTGTGCATGCCCGATCCGTTGTCCTGGAAAAGCGGCTTGGGCATGAACGTGGCCGTGTAGCCGTGCTGAACGCAAACGTTCTTGATGATGTACTTGAACAGCATCACCTGGTCGGCCATCTTGGTGAGCGTGTCGAATCTCATGTCGATCTCGGCCTGGCCGGCTGTGGCTACCTCGTGATGGTGAACCTCGACGTTGATCCCAGCCTTGAGCATGGTCAACATGATCTCGGAGCGAAGGTCCTGCAGTTTATCGGTCGGCGGCACGGGGAAGTAGCCTTCCTTGTAGCGCGGCCTGTATCCCAGATTTGGCTTGCCGCCATTGGCCCCGCTGTTCCAAACGCCTTCTTCCGAATCGATGAAGTAGTAGCCGCTGTGACTCGTCTGATCGAAGCGAATGTCGTTGAAGATGTAGAACTCAGCCTCAGGTCCCCAGTAGCTCAGGTCGGCGACGCCCGTCTGCACCAGGTATTCCTCGGCCTTCCTGGCCACGTATCTGGGGTCTCTCGAGTATGCCTCGCGCGTCATCGGATCGACGATGTCGCAGATTAAGCTGAGTGTCGGAACCTTGAGCACGGGATCCACCACAGCCGTGGTAGGATCGGGCATGAGGAGCATATCACTCTCGTGAATCTTCTTGAATCCGCGAATGCTGGACCCATCGAAGCCGATCCCTTCCGCGAACAGGTCTTCTGTGAGGTCCTTAACAGGTATCGAAAAATGCTGCCAGAGGCCAGGGAGGTCGACGAACTTGAAGTCCACTACCTGAACTCCAACCTCCCCCGCTCGATCGATGACCTCCCTGGCCTCGGCTCGCGCTGTAGCTCTCTCCAGTGCTTGTACCACTTCCGCACCATCCTTTCCGCAGAGTTAGTTACTTACGTGAGAATATAAAAGGCGTGCAGTTGAGGTGTCTACGTGCTGCACGCCAATTTAGGCAACGTCCAGTTTGTGCAAATGGTACAATCAACCGGGCCTGAGGATATCCATTATGCTCGCCGCCAGTTGTGCGCTTTCATCATCGCCAGTGACGAACTCGATTTTCTGCGGTGAGTCGATGCCAAGCTTCAGTTCCACCGCGCGGGCGATCTGTTCCTGTTTGAAGATTGGGCCGCGGCTCACCTCAGGAGTGGTGCCGAACTTGCGCAAGATAGCCACGCCTGCGGCGTCGATGGCTATCCTGTCAGTACCGGCGAGCACTGTTTCGGGGCGCACGCGCCGGCCATTGTCCGGGCCGCCGTCGGCGAATGCCTCCACCGCGTCCATTACGATCAGGTCAGGCTTGTAGGCGACGTTGATCTCGGCGATCATCAGCCTGTGATAGGGCGAGCCGTGCATTTCTTTCATGTAGTCGTGGTCGACGCCAGGCACTCGTCTTGCGACCATACCAACAGCGTTCTTGAGCGAGAGCGTGAAGTGCCCGCCAAAGCGATGCGTCTTCAAACAGCACGTCTGGACGACGCTCTCGGCGTTGGCATAGACGCCAGCAACGTACAGGACATCCTGCCAGTGGCTGCCCTCCAGTTTGATCGGCGTCCAATCCTCTCGCTTCAATTCGTCCAGCACGATCACGTCGAAGCCAAGCCCGCGACCCATCTCGAAGATGCCCTTCTGCTCCATTACCGCTCGGGTGTTGCCCATTCCACTCCGGTCGGCCACAGTGATCTTCCTGGCCCCGAGAGATTTCAGTTCCTCGACCATCGCCTGCAGCGTGTCGTTATGGGTGGAGCCTGGGGCGGGATCGGCGCTGTTAAAGTTCGGCTTCAGCGCTACTGCCTTTCCTCTGATGGGCAGTGCTCCCAATAAGCTGATGGCCTTCCTCACGCCTTCGGCTCTATCGGCGGTTTTCACAAGGGCAATGCGTGACATTCCGCTCTCCTTTTGCTCCATGCTGGCAGTGGTCACGAGCTGGGTGGGCGTTGGCTGAATCGTAGGGCGAGCGGGCGGCTCTTCGGTGGGCGTTGCCGTTGGGACGATGGTTTCTTCAGGCGGCCCGCCCGGTCCGATCACCTCAACAAGCTCGGCAACCCCAAGCAATCCGCCAGCAGCCAGGATGGCTTTGATGAATTTCCTTCTGTCCATTGGAGGATTGCCTATTCGCTCAACTCCCTGCTATCTTTCTCTTCTCTTCCTCAACCAGCACCCGGCGCAACACCTTGCCGACGAGGGTCTTGGGCAGTTCCGTGCGGAACTCCACCAGGGTGGGAACCTTGTACTTGGCCATCTTTCCACGGCAGTACTCGATGATCTCCTCTTCGGTCGCCGTTTCGCCTGCTTTGAGCACCACGTAGACTTTCACGGTCTCACCGCGGTACTTGTCCGGCACGCCAGCCGCCACTGCTTCCCTGACCTTGGGGTGTGCATAGAGCACTTCCTCGATGTCACGCGGGTAGATATTGTAGCCGCCAGCGATGATCATATCTTTCTTTCGGTCGACGATGTAGAAAAAGCCGTCTTCGTCCATCTTGCCGATGTCGCCGGTATGTAGCCATCCGTCGCGCAGCACGTTGCGGGTCTCGTCTTCTTTGTTCCAGTAACCCTTCATCACCTGAGGCCCGCGCACTGCTATCTCGCCAACTTCCCCGACGCCCAGTTCGCGCGTTCCCGTCTCCACGTCCACAACTTTCACCTCGACGTCAGGAAAGGGGAGGCCGATGCTGCCCACCTTGCGAAGGCCGTAGATAGGATTGCAGTGCAGAACAGGAGAGGCTTCTGTGAGGCCATAGCCTTCCACCAGCTTGCCTCCCGTCAGCGCCTCGAAGCGCTGTTGGACTTCGACTGGCAGCGGCGCTGCGCCACTGAGGCAGGCCCTAATGGACTTCACATCGTACCTGGCGATCTGGGGATGATTGTTGATGGCCACGTACATCGTCGGCACGCCAGGGAAGATAGTTGGCCTGTGCTTGTTGATGGAAACCAACACTTCTTTCAGATCGAAGCGTGGCAACAGCAGCAAAGTGGCGGCAATGCGCATGCCCAGGTTCATCGCCGTGGTCATTCCGTACACGTGGAAGAAGGGGAGCGCGCAGAGTATCACCTCCGCCCCGTCCTTGATATCGGTTAGCCAGGCGGCAGTTTGGATGGTGTTGGCGACGAGATTGCGGTGCGTCAGCATCGCCCCTTTGGACAGGCCCGTCGTCCCACCCGTGTACTGGAATAACGCGATGTCGTCTGGCGAGACTTCTGCCTCGTAGGTGCGACCGGCATGCTGCTGAAGCAGATCGAGAAGGAGATAGTTGCCGGGGGATTTGTCGACCTCGACCCGATGTCCTTCTTTTTTCTCCTTCGCCAGCGTGAACAGGAAGCGTGTCAGCGGCGGGAAGTAGTCTTTGATATTGCTGACGATGACGTTCTTCACTTGAGTCTTGGGCTGAACCTTCTTCACGAGAGAGTAGAACTTGGTCAGCGTGACTACGGTCTGGGCGCCGGCGTCGGCGAGCTGGTGTTGCAGCTCAGCCTCGACGTAAAGCGGGTTTGTGGGTACGACGATGGCTCCGGCCTTCAACGCGCCGTAATAGGCAATGACGTCCTGGGGGCAATTCGGCAGCAACAGCGCTACCCTATCTCCCTTCCTGACTCCCAGGCTTGCCAGGGCTGATGCAAAGGCACTGGCTGAATCGTCGAGCTGGCGGTAGGTCAGTTTAGCGCCGAAAAACATCGCGGCTATGTTATCTGGATACTTCCGGGCGCTGTCTTCGAGGAAACGATGCAGGGGGATGGCAGGGTAGTCGATGGTTTGGGGCGCCGCCTTCTCGTAGTGCTTCAGCCAAGGCTTGGCTCGCATCGGGGGTTGCTCCAGGTTGATCGCCTCTGTGTCCCTGGTCTCCATCTGGCTTCCTCCTGATCGGATTTTTGGGGAGTCGATTGACAGGAGTTACGCAGTGGCCTTTCAGGAGCCCTTTGCAGTTGACGGGTGCCTAACTCGCGTAAGTCCTGTCACTTAACTGCTCTGCGGTGCAATCCAGTTGAGGGCTAGGACGCATAGTCGTGGAAGCCTTTGCCGGTCTTGACCCCAAGCCTGTTTTCCTCCACCATCTGCTGGAGGAGAGCAGGTGGGGCAAACCTGGCGCCATGCCTGGCTGAGAGAGCTTTGAGCTTCCAGAATATCGCGTCCAGGCCAACGCTGTCGGCCCAGGCCAGAGGCCCTTCCTTCAGCCCCGCTCCAATGCGCATCGCCAGATCGATATCCTTCGCCGGGGCAATTCCCTCTTCAAGACAGTGGCAGGCCTCGATGAACTGGGCAAAGATGAAGCGGTCGATTAAATCCTGCTTATCCATGTTTATCTCCCTATGCCGTGTGCGTGTAAAACCCCTGGCCGGTCTTCACGCCGAGATGATTGGCCTCGACGAGCCTGGCCAGGCTTTCGGGCACGTGGAAGCGGTCTCCGTAAGCGGCCTCCAGCGTCTTTGCCACGTGATAGACCACGTCGAGCCCCAGCATATCGGCCAGCAGGAACGGCCCCACGGGCAGGCCAGCGGCCTGGCGCAGCACGGCATCGATCTCTTCCGGCGAAGCGCCACTTTCCTCCTGGACGCGCAGCAACTCCGCCATCCCTGCCATCAAGATGCGGTTGACCAGGAATCCCGGGCACTCCTTGACCCGCACGGGAATCTTGCGCAGCGACTGGGCGAACTCCATAGCTGTGGCAGCCGTTTCCTCGCTGGTTTGGCTTCCGGGGATGACTTCGACGAGCTTCATGACGCTGGCCGGGTTGAAGAAGTGGAAGCCGACGATTTTATCGGGTCGCTTCGTCGCCGAGGCCATCTCTGAGATGGAGAGCGCAGAGGTGTTGCTGGCGAGGATGGTCTGCCCTGGGCAGACCTGGTCCAGCTCCGCAAAGACCGCTTTCTTGATCTCGATTCTCTCCGGCACGGCCTCGACGACGAAATCGACGTCGCCGAAATCGTCGAAGGTAGTGGCCGGGATCACGAGGTCCATCTTATTGCGCATCTCTTGAGGGGTCATCTTGCCGCGCTTTACGCGCTCGGCGTAGATGCCCTCAATGCGCTTCAGCCCCTTGGCGACCATTGCGTCGTCGAGGTCTTTAAGCACAACGGGTAGCTCGCTGGCGGAGATCACCTCGGCGATCTCCGCGCCCATCGCCCCCGCGCCGACAACGGCTGCTTTGAAGATGTACATGTGCAGTGCTCCTCAGCGCCTTTGTATTACCACCGGCCCACTGCCCCTACAAAGGATGTAGGGCTATTTAGGGCACGATGGCTCACGCCCTTACCAACTAGCGTCTCTCTATCACCATAGATCCGCCCTGGCCACCGCCGATACACATAGTTACCAGCCCGAGGGCCAGGCTGCGCTCGATCATCTCGTACAGGAGCGTCACCGTCAATCGAACGCCTGTGGCGCCGATGGGATGTCCCAGCGCTATGGCGCCGCCGTTGACGTTGGTGATCGACCTGTCCAGTTCCATTAGCTTCTCCACTGCCAGATACTGGGCGGCGAAAGCCTCGTTGAGCTCGATGAGCCGAATATCTTCGAGTTTCAACCCTGCTTTTCTCAGGGCGATGGGGGTCGAGACTGCCGGTCCAATGCCCATGTAGGCAGGGTCGACGCCGGCATAAGCATACGAGCGGATGTAAGCCATTGGCTGGAGGCCGAGATCTCTGGCCTTACCCTCGCTCATCAAGAGCACGGCCGCCCCCGCGTCGTTTAGCGGGCAGGAGTTGCCAGGGGTGACGGTGCCGTTTTTCTTGAAGATCGTGGGATAGAGCGCCAGCTTCTGCAGGGACAATCCTGCCTGGGGCGACTCGTCGTTGATCACGGTCTCGGTCTCGCCACCCCGTTTGGGCAACTGGACGGGAACGATCTCGTCCTTGAACTTGCCCATCCGTACCGCGCGAAACGCCCGGCTGTGACTCTCGACGGCGAACCTGTCCTGCTCTTCGCGGCTGATGGCGTACTTCTCGGCGACGTTTTCGGCCGTCTCGCCCATTATCAGGCCGCTAACAGGGTCGGTCAGGCCGCTCCAGATACCATCGTAGATCGTACCGTGCTGCAGTCTGTAGCCCCAGCGCGCGCCGACGAGCATATAAGGGGCCTGGCTCAGGTTCTCGACTCCTGCGGCCAGGATCACGTCGGCATCGCCAGCTTTTATCTGTTGCGCGGCGGAGGTGATGGCCTGCAGGCCCGATGCGCAGTTGCGCTGCACGGAGAAGGCGGGGATGTGCTCGGGGATGCCGGCCATCAGCGCGATGACGCGCGCCACGTTGGCCGCGTCGAATGGCTGGCCGCCGGCGCCGACGATCACCTCGTCGATGATGTCGGCGTCGATCCCCGCGCGGCGGATAACTTCCTGGACGACGACCTTGCCCAGCTCGACGGCGGGAAAGTCGCGGTACACGCCGCCAAACGCGCCGACAGGCGTGCGGCAGCCGGCTACAATAACAACTTCTTTCATAGTGTACCCATCATACCACAATCCACCGACCAGTCAACATGTGTAATTTGATTGCGCAAAGAATAGCAAATTGGTAAACTATCTGCATCCCCTGTTGGAAAGGTGTAGGAATGGCGCGTGTTCTCGCTGCCAACCCAGTTGCCGAAGAAGGAATAGAGCCGCTTCGCTAGGGCTAAGCAACGTCGTCGTCACGCCACACTTGGGCGCATCCACGAAAGAGGCGCAGGTCAACGTCGCCATAGAGCTGTTGGAAGAGATTCGCAAGATCGACGGCGTCGAAGACCTCAAATTCGTCGATCTCGGCGACCGTCCGTAAACCAGGATGAAGAAAGCAGGATCGGTACATCCCAGAAACGCTCTCAACGAGCTTGCCGGCAACGAATGGCTCTTCTTCACGAAGTCTGTGTTGCAGACTTCGTATCCATCCGCTTACGGCCATCACCTGCGCAAGCAGCACGGTGCCAACAAGCCGCCCCAGCTAATGAAGCACATCATCGAGTTCTTCACCAAGCCAGGCCAAACGGTGCTCGATCCCTTCTGCGGCGTAGGCGGCACGCTCGTCGGCGCGAGCCTCTGCCGACGAATCGCCACGGGCATTGACATAAACGAGCGCTGGCTGGCGATTTACGAGCAGGTGTGTCGCGAGGAAAACCTGCTTGCCCAGGAGGTCATTCACGGCGATTGTCTCGAAGTAATGGCCCAGATGGCCGAGCAGGGGCGAGCCTTCGATTTCGTGGTGACCGATCCGCCGTATTCCATTGCCCTCGAAAAGACGATGTGCGACGGCACCTACGACATTCAGCACCGGCGCACCGATTTCGACAGCTTTTCGGACCACCCTCGCGACCTTCGTAACTTACCGAGCTTCGCCCAGTTCTACGATGCCGTCGAGCGCTCGGCACAGGCAGTTCGCACGCTGCTCAGGCCCGAGAGCTATTTTGTGGTCATCCTGCGTGACTCTTACCAGAACGGAGAATACATTATGGCCTCGTACGAGATCAGCGAGCGGATCAAGAGGGCAGGCTTCGTCATGAAGGGAATCAAGATCTGGTACGGCACTGGCTCCCGAGTAAGGCCTTACGGGTATCCCTACACTTACGTGCCTAACATCGTCCACCAGAATATCCTTATTTTCAAGGCCCGCTAGAGTTGCTGTCGTTTCGACTTGACTTAGCGCGCAAAATCGCTATGATTATGCGCGTAGCCAGCAGCACAATTACCGGAGGTGGCCGATTTGAAGCGATCCTCGATGCGTTCTATTTCGATCGTCAGGTTCCCAACGCAGGCGTTCACGCAAGTTGTGCTAATAGCAGCTCTGCTGCTTGCTCTATTGGCAAGCGCTGCGTGTGCGCCCGCGACGTCTGCGACGCCAACTCCCCAGGGCAAAGCCGCTCCGTCGGCGCCGGCAGGGTCTCCAGCGCCAGGACTGCCGCCAGGACTGCCGCCAGGACTGCCGAAGAACGAGGCGTATCCAAAACCTGGCGAGCCAGGCTATCCGACGCCATCTACGGCTCCGTCACAACCGTATCCCCAGCCCGGGAGCGGGGCAGGCAGCGCTACTCCTCCGCCGGCCGTGGTGAGTCCTTATCCAAAGCCGTGACGGCCTTGGAATAGCCTGTCTGCGCGCTTGACATCCTATCGAAAACGTGTATTATAGCCTTGCCTCGCGACTCGCAGCGAGATCTCGATTGTCCGTGGGAGGAGAAGAAGTGAGTGCGGTAGTGAGAAGGGCCATTTTCTCGGTGGCGTTGGTCGTGGTTCTGGTGGCGTCGACTTTCCTGCCATCGCCCCAGACAGCCGAGGTCCAAGACGGCCGATTCTACCCCGAGACTAACTTCTCGATTTCAAGCTCCAAGATACTCGATTACGTGCAGTCTCGTGGGGGGGTAGCGCAGTTTGGGCTACCTATCTCTCGCGAGTTTATTCTGTTTGGCGATAGGGTACAGTTCTTCCAGCGTTACGTGGTCCAGATCAGGAACGGTCAGCCTACGCTATTGAATCTGCTGGGGCCGGATTTGATGCCTTACACCAGCATCAACGGCGCCGTGCTGCCAGGGGTAGATGCCAGCATGAGCGCTGCCAGCCCGGCGGTTGGCTCCCCCGACTATGCGACTGGCATCGTCGATTTCGTCAAGCAGAACGCTCCGAATTCTTTCGACGATCTGCCTGTTAACTTTGGATCTACGTTCTTCAATACCGTCAAGCTGGAGGACGCCTTCCCCCAGGGCAATGGGGATGCTGGCCTGCTGCCACTGATGGACCTGGAAATGTGGGGCGTGCCTCTCAGCAAGCCGGCGTACGACCCCAACAATTTTAACTTCGTTTACCAGCGCTTCCAGCGCAACATTATGCACTTCGACAAGACCACGGGGCGCACGCAGGGCCTGCTTCTCGCTCAGTACTTCAAGGCCATCATCACCGGGCAGAACCTGCCGCCCGATCTAGAACAGCAGGCGAAGAACAGCCCGTTCTATCGCCAGTACAACAACGATATGCCGCTCGGTCTGAACAGGCCTGACCAGTTGCCCAACACCAATATGAAGGGCGCCTTCGAGCCAGAATCCACGCCCGGGTCGCCGGCAGCTCTGCCTGTATCCACAGGCTCGCCGGGCTCGACGTCAACTCTGGGAACGCCAACCCCAACCGCCACGCCAGGCGCGGCGACGCCAACGCCAATTACGGCTGGTCCAAACTGCAACTTCGACGGCGAGATGAGCTTCGATCCCCAGTTTCCACAGGCGAACAACGTCGTGACCATCACCGTGACGTCGCCGACTGCGTACAACAGCGTTAACCTGGCTGGCCCAGGCTCGCCACACTTCATCGGCGTGGGGTCGGGCCTTCGGGGCTACGTCTGGAAGTGGCGCGTGCTGGTCACCGAATCCGGCCTGTACAACTACGACTTCTTCGTCAACGGCTCGCAAATGTGTGTCAGCGGGTTCTTCAACTCTGGCGGCGCGACGCCAACGCCAGGCCCGACGGCCACGCCTACGGTAGGACCTACGCTCACGCCGACCCCGACTCCGCCATCGCCCGTGATCGAGTTCTTGCAGCAGGGCGGGGTCACGATAACATCTGCGGCTCGGGGCCAGTTCATCATGATAGTGGGCAGAAACTTCGGCGCCAATCAGGCCACGGTCAACGGAGTCGTTATCATCGGCCAGGCGAACGCCGGGCAAGCTAATCTTTGGGGCGATACGAGTATTAACGTCCAAATTCCTTCCTCGGCCATTACAGGCACCCAGTCGGTGCAAGTGGTGTCGAACGGGCAAAACAGCAATGTGTTCCCGCTAACAATCAATTAGTGATAGCCTTACCTCAGCGCAACGAAATTGCGCCATCTGTCGATTACGGCAGGTGGCGTTTCCTTTTGAGGACAATGGCGCTCGACGAGGTCGGTTGACGATGGAGGCTGCTGAACCTGGAGCGGCGGCACGCTTCTTGCCATAGATAGCTCAGGGCGACTGGGCCACGATCTTCAGCGATTGGCGCATAGCCCACTCGACGGGAGAAGTGAGCGGCGATGGCCAGGGCAGAGAAGAGCATCGACGTTAACGTGAATGTGGATAAAGTCTTCGATTTATGGTCGAACTTCGCGATCTTCCCAAGGTTCATGGAGAACATCCGTGAGATTCGCGAGGTCAGACCAGGGACATTCCACTGGCGAGCAGAGGCGCCATTGGGCCGAACCTTCCAGTGGGATACCGAGATCGTCGAGAAGATACCGAATGCCAGAATCACCTGGCGCTCTATCTCTGACGGAATAAACCAGGCCGGCTCGGTAACACTGGAGCCTCTTCCTCAAGGCACTCGCGTCACCGTCGTCATGGACTACGAGACGCCTGCCGGAACGCTAGGAGAGGCCATCGCCCAGCTCTTCATCGACCCAAACCTGCGGCTCGAATCCGACCTCAGGCGTTTCAAAGAGATCGTCGAGGGACGAATGCCTCTGTAACGGCAGACGTCTATCGAGCTCACGGCGTTTGCCTATCCCCCACAAACAATGGTACAATTACCAGGCAGAACAGCGGCTGGAGGTAGAGACTTGTCCAACGTCCTCGAAGTCCCAGTGATGAGGATGCCTGGCGCCGACGACCTCCCCCTTCCGTGCTACGCCAGCGAGGGGGCGGTTGGGCTCGACCTCCACGCTGCCCTCGGCGAGGAACTGGTCCTTCAGCCCTTGGAGAGAGCGCTGGTTCCCACCGGCATCGCCGTAGCCATACCGCGAGGGTACGAGGCGCAAGTGCGGCCCCGCAGCGGCCTGGCCATAAAGCACGGCGTAACGATGCTCAACTCGCCAGGGACCATCGATCCTGACTATCGAGGCGAGATTGCAGTGATCGTGATCAACCTGGGCTCTGGGCCCTTCAAGATTAACAGAGGCGACCGAATCGCTCAGCTCGTGGTCGCCCCTGTCTGTCGCGTGGAATGGGCGCCAGTGGAAAGCCTTGGCGAAACTGTCCGCGGAGCCGGCGGGTTCGGGCACACTGGATAGCCTGATCGGTTACTCCACGAGGGTTGGCCCTGGCGTATCGGGGGCGCCATTTCTGTCGTAGACCACCGCTGTGCCAGAAGTCCCGTCAAGCTCGACATCCTTTGCCACGACCTGGCCGTGAACAGTGCCTCCGGCCGACCCCCCAATGCTGGCCGAGGCATTGGGAGCGTAGATCGTGCCCCCCAACGTAACATTGCTGCCGCCGTTGATCTTTACGGCGTTCCCTGTCGCGGACGTCCAGATGAGTATGCCGTTGGAGAGGCTCTTGCTGGTGTAGAGATTCAGCGTCGCCCCGCCGGCTACGTCGAAGCTTCCTGGGCTGTCGACCACGAAGGCGACTGCGCCAGTGCTGAAGGCGTTAGCGCTAGAGGTGAATTGCACTCCCTGCGACTTGGTGGTTCGGTACACCCCGGGCTCGAACCTTATTGGTTGCCCCGTGTTTATTTTTATGTAGTCGTACGTGCCAGGGTAGATGCACATATTCACGGGATCCGGCGGATTGCAGGGGTGGTCACCTATGTTGGCGTTGAAAGAGAGCCCCGGATCAGGCAGAGCCGTGGGAGCGGGCCACTTAGGGTCGAGCAGGTCGGGAACATTGGTTATCAGCGCCTTCGCGTCGGGAGGGTTTCCAAAGAAGCCTCCTCTCGCGTAGGCGTAGCCCTCAACCTCCAGGTTGCTGTTGCCTGAGTCGGTGATTCCGCCACGAGAGTAAACGTTGCCGACGACGACCACGCTCGGGGTGCCGTGAACCCACGTCGAAGTGTTGCTAGTGTCCAGCGAGATGGTCGCCGCGTCGAAGCTCATATGCTTGGCGCGGGCGACCGCTCGCGCCAAGACCTGCAGGTTAATGCCCAGCATTCCGGTAAAGAAGCCATGGACCTGTCTGTGGATCTGCACTTCGATGTGATCGGCTTTCCCCGCGTTAGGCCCAGTCGCTGGTGGCACGTCGACGCGCACTTCGCCATTCCAGGTTCCGTTGTTTGCGCCGGAGTCGGTAACGAAGCCATTCTGAATTGCGTAGCGACGGGCATCGCGCACCGCGTTTGGTGCGACGATGGTCACGTCAGGCACCACGCCGGCATAGTCCTGAGCGCCGACTAGAGCGGCGGCGTCGGCAGCGTTCTGCGCGTTCCGACGCTCAAGATACAGGTTGCCGACGTCCAACACCAGCGCCAGGAAGGCCACAAGCACCGACCCTGCCAGCGCGGTCAGCACCAGGACCTGGCCTCCTTCTCTCGGCTGCTTCTGAATCCTTGCCAACAAGTTACTTATCCGTCTCATGGCCCATCCCTCCAAGCAATCCATTGCTTGAACTGCTATCTACTCGATGCGCATGGTCGACTCGGCGCTTATCTTAGTGACGGGTCCGCTGTGAATCCACTGTGAGAACAACGGTGAAAAAGGATACTCCACAGCTACTGTGACTGGCAGGTGCAAGAAGCTACCAGTACCGGACGGCGTGCTGATGGTCACCTTCGTGATGGAGGGATCGAGAATCACGGCCTGAGCTGCGATGCGCCCGACGATTGTGTTGGTGCCAGCGTAAGTTCCAATAGATGTGTACTCTCCTGGCTCGTTGCCGTCTACATCCCAATCGCTGCTTTGTAGCACCATTCCGAACCTGGCTCCTTCCCTGGCCAGGTTCGAAAGCGTGTTGTAGTAATAAATGCCTCGACCAAGGTCCGTAATTCCTATGACGACCATCAAGATGATCGGCAGCACCAGAGCGAACTCAGTAACTGCCTGCCCACGCTGCTTGTTCCATCTGAAACCAGTTCCGTTCATCATCGTCTCAACTCGAATTAAAACGTGTGCTTGTGTCGGCCCTCATAGTGAGCGGTCCCCCTCCCCAAATGTTGCTGATGAGCGGTGTGACAGCGGTAAACTGCGTCTTGACTTCGATCTTCAGATCGTAGCCAGGGGACCAACTCGTCGTGGTAAACGTGATGTCCGAATCCGTGATCGTGACAAATGGCTTTGACTCGCTTTCGATGATGTACATGACTTCGGTTTGAAGGCGGCGGGAATCCATGGCAAACTGTGCTCCGACGCGAGCCGCGTTGGTTATGGTCAGATAGCTGTAGAAGGCGCGCCCAAGGTCGAGGGAGCCGAGCAGCATCAGGAGGAGCACCGGCATCATGATAGCCAGTTCCACTACGCTCTGGCCCTTTTCCCCATCTCCACGTGTCAGGAAGCGCAATCGACATTTCATCCCAATCACCCAGATAAATCATAGCTCAAGGCGGCCGGCTGTTAAATAGGAATTTGGTATGCGGTGGAGGCCCATTTGGATAGCCATTCTTGGCTAACGAGTTCTTATGTGGAGAGAGGGCAGTCGCCGCATCTCTTATAGAGGCACCAGGTTTTGTAGATTGCCAGAAGCCCCTGCTGTCGCGCGGCGCTGCGAAGCAGAAAGGCACCGTTGGCTCCGAGGATGAGGCTGGCCATATAGCGCGTGATCTCGTTATCGGCCGTGGCCGGATAGCGCCCGAAGACGGCAATAGCGCGGGAGGAAAGATCTCTGTCGTCTGTCAGTTGCCCGTAGGCAAACGCGAAGGGCAGAATGGCGTTAACGGCTATCTCGGCTGCCCGAGCCTGGCCGATGAGGTGAAGCCCAGTTGCCGCCCTGGCCTTGCCGAAGTCGCAATGGTCTTGCCAGTACCGCTCCTGCGAAACGACCGTAAGCTGCCCTTCCAGCATCTGAGGCACGTGGTCAGGGTCGCTTCGTCTAATCGGATCGAGGCAGTACTCGATAAGACCAGCTTCGACGGCTGTGGATAACAACTGGGCTGCAGCCACAATCCGTCGTGTGGGGAAGTTATCCGGCCTGACTCGCGCGAATCGCCACGTCTGTTTCATCTCACATCCATCTGCCCATCTGGCTGCCAGGTCTTGCCATCTAGCTTCTAATCGTGCCTCGAAAAGCTGGTCTGCAGGCGAGGCAGGCAGACCGCATTCAGTGGATCGCTGGGATGGCAGGAGGCGTGCCCTGCCCAGCAGGAGCGCCTGGAGGATCGACGATCGAGCTTCGACCTTTGCGCTCGCGGCAACCGCTTCGACGATGGAGAGAGGCACCAGTTCCGCCAGCTCGCCGAAGGCGGCCGTGTTTCTGGAGTAGCCCAGCGCGACCATGACGGCGCGATAGAGGACTTCATCCGGTTCCAGTTGGGTCATCTCGGCCTCGAACGTCGCCGCCCTGGCCCGCAGGCGTTCGTCGCCGGCGGCGTCGATGGCCGCAGTGATCTGGTGAGGCTGCCGCGTCTCGGCGCAGTGGAAGGGGAGGTGAGGTATCGTGGCGAAGTACAGAGGCATGTCTTCGACGTTTACAGCCAGGTGAGGCGCCAGACCGAGCACGGGAATCTCCTCGTCGCTGGAGGTGGAGACGAATCTCGTGTTATCGTGCCACAACACGACGTGAAGGATGACCGCGTCGTATGCCGGGTCACGATGATGTCCGTGGCTTTGCCAGTCACCGGCGCGGACGTGAACCTCGACGTCGCCGTGGCGCAATTCTCCATCGATGGCGATCAGGGCGTCGCGAAAGTCCGGGCCGCAGCTCCAGCATTGCCGCCCCGGGTACACGACTTCGATGCGCTGGCCAGCAGCGGAGTAGAGGTCGCTGGCCAGCGTCTGGCGTTTCCAGACTTCGACGACCAGCCTCTCCGAAACGGCGGCGCGCTCAATCGTCGCCGGCATTATATTCCAACCCTGCGCGCTCGGCCACGATGCTCAGTAGCTTCGCCGATAGCCACCTGGGTTGATACTGGCCCGTCTCCCATTTATAGGTGCCTCCCCTCCGTGTCTCCGTGCCTCCGTGGTGTATTTTCCGCAGCCAGCCGTTCGCGGATAGTGGTGCAGATGAGGTGTTCGAGGATAAGATGCCCATCTTCGATCTGGCCCATGTGGTCGCTGGGGACGACGATGCAAACGTCGGCAAGTTGCTTCAGCTTGCCGCCGGCAAAGCCGGTGAAGCCAATGGCCACTGCGCCGACTTGCCTCGCGTATTCCAAGGCCTTGAGCACGTTGGGCGAATTGCCGCTGGCGCTGATGCCGATAACTACATCTTGCGACTGCACCAGGTTGGCAAGCTGCTCAACGAAGGCATCTTGATAGTCGGCGTCGTTGGCCCAGGCGGTGAGGAGAGGCACGTTGTCTGTCAGCGCCAGGACTCGAAAACGTGGCTGGCCGGGCAAGATGGTGCCCTTGCCCAGATCACAAGCGAAATGTGAGGCTGTGGCTGCGCTGCCGCCGTTTCCTAGTATGAATACTCGCGAACCTCTTGCGTGGGCATCGAGCAACGCGTCGATGACGACCTCGATTGCCGATACCGGCATTCGGTCCAGCATGACCCTGACCTGCGTGAGGTAGCCTACTATCCTGTCTGTCTGAATCCTGGCCATGCGCCTCCGAACTCCAGCCTTCGGCCCTCAACTATCCCCACACGGCTACATATCTAGTTTAACAGCCTGGGGCTCGGTTTGCAATCCTGAATTGACGGCTGTCGGTCGGTGGAAACGCCACGCATACAGGAGGGGCACGAATGGTCCGCTGAACAAATGCGAATCGATGGCGGAAACGCCACGCATACAGGAGGGGCACATTGCGGCGGGGCACATCATTTGTGAGCTGGTGGAGAGGTCTTCCCTGGCGCTGTGAAATTGGCTTCGTAGGGGGCGAGGCATTTGCGCACGCAAATGCCTCGCCCCCTACAGACTTGTTATGACTGCTGTTTCCGCGGTTTATGCGGCGCTTTCCACGTGCGATCGATCATCTTGTCCAGGTTATCCTGCAATCGCTTCAATATCGCGTTCTCCTTGTCCTGAGTAAGCTTGCCGTCTGTCACGGCTTTGTCCAGCTTACTCTTGGCGTCGTTCACGATGAAGGTCTTCAGGTCATCCCTGCTCTTGCCGTGATCTGCCGCTACTTGCGCGAGGCTCTTGCCCTGTCGGAGTTCCTTTCGCAGGTCGGCCGGCTGTATTCCCAGGAAACCTGCTATGTCGTTTTGGCTTCTTATGAAGGGGCCTCGATGCATCCATTCCTTGTCCTTGGGCCTGTGGCCCGCCCATCCTGGTCGCTGAAAGAAGGGGAGGCCTCCCTTGTCGATCCTGTCGTTGATTCGGTCGGCCTGGCTCTGTGTCATCTTGCCTGATTTCACGGCATCTTGGACGACATCTTTTTCGGCTTGAGCGATAGCGTTTCTCGTGTCTTGCTCGCTCTTGCCGAGCGCTGTCGCCAGCTTACTGATGAACTGGTCGTAGAACCCGTTTGCCGCTGGTTTGGCAGGCTCGTCGGCGAGCACGAGCGCCGTGCCCGCGAGGCTGACGATTAGCCCGACTGCCAGTGCCCCGATCAGTAACTTCAATTTCATTTTCCCCACCACCTCTAAATCTTATTAGTGTTACTGCTGCAAGTCTTTCGGCCAGGCGGCCAGTGTAACATCTAGCGTGAGTTCTTTGCCATCGCGATTCACTTTCAACTGAACTTGGTCCCCCACCGACTTGGTGTCGAGATAGGCGATAATGTCCTCAACCTTCGTCACCTGGACCTTGTCGACGGCGGTAATTACGTCGCCACCGCTTGGCGTCTCCTGTTGACCCAGGTTCCTGTGGCTCGGCATGTTGGTTGCTCCCTTAAGCCCCGCTTTGGCCGCAGGACTATCTGAGATCACGTCCACCACGTACACGCCTGACTTGACTGGCAGCTTTAGTTGGTCGGCCAGGCTGGGCGTGACCGCCTGTCCCGAAAGGCCTAACCAGGGGTGTTCTACCTCTCCTCCTTTCATCATTTGGGGTAGGACCCGCTTGGCGGTGTTGATGGGTATGGCGAACCCGATGCCGACGGAACCCTGCACCGGGCTCTCGATGGCAGTGTTGATGCCGACGACCTCTCCGTTGGCATTGAGCAAGGGCCCACCCGAATTGCCTGGATTGATCGCCGCGTCGGTCTGGATCATGTTGGCGATCGTCCTACCACTTTGAGACGGATAGTTACGTCCGAGGGAGCTAATGACGCCCACGGTAACTGTGCGTTCGAGCCCGAAGGGATTGCCGATGGCTATGGCCAGCTCGCCAACGCGCAACTTATCGGAGTCCCCCAGCTTGGCCACGGTGAGCTTCTCCTGCCCCGGATCTATCTTGATCAGAGCAAGGTCGCTTCCTGGGTCGGTGCCGATCACCTTTGCCGGTAGCGTGGTGTTATCGGGCAGCGTCACTTCCAGCTTCCGGGCGCCCTCCACAACGTGGTTGTTGGTAAGGATGTGCCCATCGGCATTGATCACGAAACCTGAGCCAGTGCCTTTCGTCGGGAATTGCCCGAAGAAGCCCATCTGCGGCTGACCTATGCTGGTGACGAACACCACTGCAGGGCTAACCCGCTCGTAGGTCGAAATGACCGCGTTGTCGTTGACAAAGGCTGCCTTGCTCACGACCGGCGGTTGTGTGGCGGTCTTGCTCTCAGCTCTGCTGTCGAGGCTCGCTCCCACAACCGGCTGGAACTGCAGATAGCTAGCGATCATGGCAGCCCCCAGAATCGTGCCGAGAAAAACGGCGAGCAAAGTCTTCAAGAATGATCTCATCATCTACCTCCATTTAGAGCTCATGTCGATATCGCCCCCTCTTCACCCCAAACCCCTTTTCAGTTTTCAAATTGATTGTAGCAGGGCAATACTAAGGGGATATTAGGAAGGTGTTAAATGTCTGTTAAATTAGCGCAGCAACGGGTAGATAGACGACGAACTCGGTGCCGACGTTTGCGTCGCTATGAACCTCAACGTTGCCGCCGTGGGCCAGAGCGATCTCCTGGACGATGGCCAGGCCCAGGCCGCTCCCTTCCATTGTCCTTGCCCTCGATTTGTCCACCTGAAAGAAGCGCTCGAACACCTTGTCGAGGTCTGCCGACGGTATCACCGAGCCAGTGTTATGCACGCCTACGCGGGCAAATGACGTCCGTCCGTTGCCACTCTGCCTGCTCGCCGCTGCGCGCTCGATGGCAGTTCCACTGACCGTTATCGTGCCTCCGGCGGGAGTATGCTTGACGGCGTTATCCAACAGGTTGAGAAAGACTTGCTCTAACTTGTGCGGGTCGCCAGTTATCTGCGGGAGTGAGGCCAAGTCCGTCTCGATGGTAATTGACGCTTGCTTGGCGCGGTGTTCGACCTTCCTCGCGCAGGAGTCCAGGAGGGCTTGCAGATCGACGGGCAGTTTTTCCAGCGGGATCTGGCCCGATTCGATCTTCGACAGATATAGCAGATCATCTACCAGGCGCCGCATGCGCTCGGCCTCTTCGTTGATGATGCCTCCAGCGGCCGCGAATCCTTCTCCACTCGTGATCGTACCGTCCACCATCGCCTGAGAGAATCCTTGTATCGACGTCAGCGGCGTCTTGAGCTCGTGCGAGACGTTGGCCAGGAAATCCCGCAAGGTGCGATGCGAGGTTCGCACTTGCTCCGCCATCGCATTGAATGCGCCGGCCATCCTGCCGGTCTCATCCCTTCCCTTCACGGCGATGGACTGATCGTAGTTCCCGAGGGCCATCTCCTCGGAGGCCCTGGTGATCTCGGAGATCGGCTTGGAGATGGATCGTGAGAGCAGAATGGCGACTGCCACCGAGGCGACCAGGGAGATGAGGGCGGAAATCGACAGGATAGGCGCAAGCCCTAACCACGCCGATGCCACGCTTTCCTGGGGCACCGCCAGAACTAGAGAATAGGCAGGAGCCCGGTTGATGAAGCGCTCGCTAGATGGTGAGACAGGTCTCGGCGAGGAAACCACCAGGAAGAGATTATCTCTATCCGTGTAGACTACCGAGTAATGGCGCCCACTTTGCGCTGCAGGACTGGCTGGCATCTCCAGTCGATAGCCGCGCAGCTCGTCTTGCGAATCCTCGACTACGGAGCCACGTGAATCGAGCAGAAGGATGCGCACGTTCATTTCTTTGGTCTGTTCTTGGAGGAAAGTAACTATCTGCGCTGGGGAGGCCCCCGCTCGTTCGAGCAGCCTGGCCTGGAAAGACATAGGCAGGGCGATGTCGGTTAGTTGATTGATCCTCAACTGCGTCTGATAGCCACGCAAGAGGAAGACGAAAGCCCCGCTGGCGGAGAACAGGCAAAGGAAGATGATGGCGACAAAGGCGACGATAAGTTTTGAACGCAGACTGAGGAACATCATAGCAGCCCTCGCAAAGACCAGCGGCTAATCTGGTTTGGCTTCTCCTTCTTTGTCCGACGAAGGCACAAGCTTGTAGCCGATGCCCCAGACAGTCTTGATGGCGGCGTCGGCTTTGGCGAGCTTCTCCCGCAGCCAGGTGATGTGTACGTCGATGGTCCGCGTGTCGCCAAAGTAGTCGTAACCCCAGATCGACTCCAGGAGCTTCTCGCGGGAGAACACGACACCCGGGTTAGCCGCCAACGTCGCGAGCAGATCGAACTCTTTTGCGCGTAAGTCTAACGACGCATCGGCCACCAGCACCTCGCGTCTCTCCAGGTCGATGCGCAGGTTGCCGATGGTTATGACGTCCTCACGCCTCGCGCCGGCGCCGTAACGGCGCAAGACTGCCTTGACGCGCGCCACCAGTTCTCTGGGGTTGAAGGGTTTGGTGACGTAGTCGTCTGCGCCAAGCTCGAGGCCGACGATTTTGTCGACATCGTCGCTGCGAGCAGTCAGGATGATGATTGGTACGTCGCCGTCCTTGCGCAGGCGACGGCATACTTCCCAGCCGTCCATCTCAGGCATCATCAGGTCGAGCACGACCAGGTTGGGCTTCACCAGCCTGGCCTTCTCCAATGCTTCGACGCCGTGAGCGGCGGTCTCTACGTTGTATCCCTCGTTGCTCAGGTAGAGCTTTGCCAGATGAACGATATTCTTCTCGTCGTCGACCACCAGTATGGTGGCCTTGCCAGTGGACATAAGGTTCTCGCCTCACACCAATTCCGTTAAGTATAACTAAAACCGTGAACGCAGTCCAAACCGGCCCCGAGGTGCCCTGGGCACGCAAGGTTCGCGCCTACGTCCAAGGGGACGGCTGTAGCGATGATGAGCCGAAATCGCCTCAGCGATCTTTTCTCACTGAGGCGATTATAGCACCCTGATATTATGAGCATGTTAAATGACTGTTAAATCCTGAACATCGTTCTGGCGTTTCCGCCGATGATCTTCTCCTTGATTTGTTCGCTCACGGGCAGAGCCTGGATAGCGGGCGCGCAGCGCCTGATGCCGCCGATCTGGTGAGGATGGTCGCTGCCTAGGATCAGCTTATCGGGGCCAGCGAAGCCCAGGCCGCACATCAGGGCGTTGGCATCGAAGTTCACGGTGTCGAGATACATCATCTTGAAGTATTCGACCGGCGACTTGGAGATGTTGCTTTTGCACTCGGGGAAGGCAAGCCAGCCACGTTCGACCCTTTCGGCTAGGTAAGGAACGGCACCGCCCAGGTGCGAGAGGATGAACTTCACCTTGGGAAACTGCTCCAGCACGCCCGAGAAGACGAGGCGGGAGGCAGCCAGCGTCGTGTCCATGCAGAATCCGACGAGGGCGGCCAGCCGGTAGTCCGCCATCGCCTCCGTGCCTGGCGGGCTCGTCGGGTGAATGAAGATCGGCGCGTCCAACTCCTGTGCCAGTTCGTAGAGCGGCCAGTAGTCGCGTGAATCCACCGTCCGCTCGCCAACACTGGTGAACATCTGCGTGCCGACGAGGCCAAGCTCTTTGATGGCCCGCTCGAACTCGGCGACTGAGGCATTGGGGTCTTGCATCGGCAGGGTCGCGAAGGCGCGGAAGCGGGTGGGATATTTCCTCACCAGTTCGGCCATGGCATCGTTGACGACGCGAGATATCTCAATGGCGCGCTCGCGCTCTTCCAGGTGTACGCCCGGCGTGGTCAGGGAAATGATCTGCATATCGATGCCCGCCTCGTCCATCGCCTCGATCCGCGCTTCTGGGTCAACGTGGGATGGGTCGACCACGTTGTAGTCGCCGGCGTAATTGACGAGCATTCGCCCCTGGTCGTCTCGCGTGATGGTAGCGCAGCGCGATCCCTTCGCGAGTTCCTCGAGGTAGCGCATCGGGTAGAAATGATTGTGTACGTCGATCTTCACTATTATCCTCCAGAACCTGTCGTTTGCTCGATTTCGGTTGCTCGACCTGGGGCTCTATAGCGGGCGAGCCCGCTATGCAGGCTTCACGTTCGGCGTCGCTTGGTTTTGCCCCCGGGCGAGTTTAGCACGGGGAAATAGGTTAAGTCAATGAACATGACGCGACGGTCGACGTGAGGAAGTCGTGCGCGCCTTGACAGCAGCGTGTCGCTTATGATAGATTCGCACGTATCTACCCCGCCAGAACTAGCTCTGGAACTAGTTGTCGCCGCGGCAGCTTTCGGCTTGCGCGGTCGCCACACAAATACGATTGAGAGGTGTAACCTTGGGCAAGATGCGCTTTTCGCCTTATCCTGCGCTCGCGGTGATCGTGGCTCTACTGGTGGTCTCAGCTTGCAGTTCTGCTGCGCCAGTGGCGCCAACTGCCACCCCTGCCGCAAGTGCCCCTGCGCCGACGAAGCAGGCAACATCCCCGGCCACGCAGGCGCCTGCAAGTAAGGATTCCACGAAGGGGTCCACCGGAACCCCCAAATTGACGAGCGTGAACTTTGGCATGATCCCTTCCATTACGACTGCGCCGACTTACGTTGCGCTCGAAAAGGGCTATTTCAAGGATCAGGGCATCGACCTTTCAATCGAGAATTTCCCCGACACCGTGCAGATAATGACGCTCGTCGCCACGGGCAAGCTTAACTTCGGGCAGGTCACAATGGGCGCGGCGGCGTTCAATAGCTTTGCTCGAAAGACGGATATGGTAATGATCGCCTCCGTGAATCAGGAGCCTGCAGGCCACGGTTCGTTGATGCCTCTCATCGTGCGGAAAGACCTCTACGATTCAGGTCAGATAAAGAGCGTCGCCGACTTGAAGGGCAGGAAGGTGGCGTTGAACGGCAAAGGCACCGTGCTGGAGTGGGCGATGGCCAAGTTGCTGGAGAAAGGCAGGCTGAAGCCGGAGGATGTGGACCTCACGTTCATGCCCTGGCCCGATATGGTGACGGCGCTGAGCAACAAGGCGATGGACGCCGGGCTGGTAGGCGAGCCACTGGCGACGCGAGCGGTCAGCAGTGGTGCTGGCGTGAAGCTGGTGGACGACTACGTGCCCCATGCCCAATTCGGCACGATCTTCGTCAACAAAGTCTTCGCCAAAGAGAATCCGCAGGTGGTGCGCGACTTCCTGATCGCCTTCTTGAAGTCCGTGCGGGAGCTTAACGACGGTAAGTTCAAGAATGACCCTCGGGATATGGAGATTATCGGTAAGTATACCAAGGTGCCTTCGGACGTACTCAAGCAGGTAGCCCCCCCTTACTATGACCCCAATGGGCACGTGAACAAAGAGAGCGTTCTGGACATCCAGCGCTTTATGTTGCAGCGAAAGGCCGTTCAGTACACCGAACCGTTGAAGATCGAAGACATACTGGACGAAAGCTATCTGGAGCAGGCCCTGGCCGTCGTGGGCATCGTGCCCAATCGCTAGTGCGCCGCTTCGCACAAACAGCGCTGCCTGAAAAGCGCGAGAACCCTGATATGTTGGTAAGGAGGCTGTGAAATGGACCAGCGACTAGACGTCGACGTGCTCGTGGTAGGTGGTGGCCTGGCCGGGTTGAACGCCGCGATTGCCGCTCTGGAGCGAGGTGCGCGCGTGGCGGTGATGGAGAAAGCCAAGATCGAGCGCAGCGGAGACATCGCCGGCGGCGTGGATCATTTTATGGCCTACCTTGAGACCGGCGAGGAGTGGGACACCAAGGAGGCGTATCTGAACTACGTGCGGAACGGCGCTCGTGGAGTTGTGGACATCGCCATTCACGAGAGAGTGTTCTGCGATGAGCTTCCGGATGCCATTCGCCGAATGGCGAGGATAGGCAATCCCCTGACGCATAAGGCGACGGGTGAATACTATCGGACTGCCTCGTTCGGCCAACCTGGCCCCTACTGGATCAACTTCGAAGGCAAGAACCTCAAGCCGAAGCTCGCCAGGGAGGTGCGACGGCTAAAGGGCATCGTCCTGGACCGCACCGTGGCGACGAAGTTTTTCGTGCGCGACAACAGAATGCAGGGCGTGACCGGCGTCAACGTGAGGACTGGAGAACTGTGTTTCGTTGCTGCCAGGGCGGTCATCGCCGCCACTGGAAACACCAACCGGCTGTTCGAAACTCCGACCTCTCTGCCGTTCAATACCTGGCTGTGCCCCTACGACACAGGCGATGCGCAGGCTCTCGCCTTCGAAGCGGGAGCCGCTCTGGCCAACATGGAATACTTGCGCATGACCATCGTGCCCAAGGGCTTCAGCGCGCCGGGCCTGAACGCGTACACCGGCATCGGCGCCAGCTTCATCAACGCCCTCGGGGAGCGTTACATGGAGCGCTACCATCCATTGAAGGATAAGGCTCCACGTAATGCCATCGTTCACGCGGCTTTGACCGAGATCAAGGAGGGGCGAGGCCCGCTCTTTGTAGATTGCCGGCACCTGCCAGGAGAGAAGCTCGCGCACCTGAAGACGACCCTCGGCTATGACAAAGAGACCCTGCCAGATTACTTCCGCCAGAAGAACGTCGATCTCGCGGTGGAGCCGCTCGAGATAATGGTCTCGGAGGCGATGCAGGCTGGCCCTCTGGAGTACGTCGGCAGTGGGATTAAGATCGACTTAGACTGCATGTCCACCGTTGAGGGCTTATTTGCCGCGGGCGATTGCGCCGACCAGATGAGATGCGTCCACATGGCCATAACCGGCGGATACGCCGCTGGCAAATGCGCGCAGAGGTACGCAGCCGCGAGCTCTGATAACGCGAGGGTTACTGGTGAGGCGGTCGAGGCGGAAAGGGTGAGGGTGTGCGAGCCGTTGGGCCGCGCCTCGGGCGTCGATTACCGTGACGTCGAGAACGTCCTGCGCAAGATCATGAGCGAGAACGTTGGCCCAGATCGGACCGAAACGAGTCTGCGAACGGCCCAGCGGAAGATCGCCGAATTGCAGAAGAGCCTTTGTGAAG
>JAMCWX010000037.1 GCA_023480885.1 Chloroflexota bacterium
CCAGCTCGACGTCGAATTGGTCTGCTCGCGCACTGGCCGCAACCTTGGTCGGCCCTGGGCGACATTTCTAACCGATGCTTTCTCGCGACGGTTCCTCGCCGTATATCTTACCTTCGATCCGCCTAGCGTAAGTCTTGCGCAACCAGAGCCCGAATCGTTTGCGGGCTCAAAAATCGATCACTTGTCCTGACTCTGCATTGCGAGTAGCCTCTAAGATGGAGGCGAACGACAATGCAGAGCGAGAGCACCTTAACAATAAGTTCCAAGGTTGGTCCCACTCAGCACGCCATGTTGATCGTCTGGGGCCACTTTGCCCACAGCATCGGCTTGACCGACCAACTGCAGGGCTTGCCGATTTGTCAGAAGACCGTGGCTTACCCGCCAACGGCGAAGCTGACCGAGTTTCTCATCGGGTTGCTGGCTGGCAACGAGTATCTCACCGACCTGAGCGAGGCCGCTTCGCCCTTGGTGAAAGACTTGGAGGTAGCGGCGGCCTGGCAACTCCCATCTTTGGCTGCTGCCAGCAGCGTCAGTCGCACGCTGAAAGCCTGCGACGATCGTACTGTGACGGCCCTGCAAGAGGTACTGGAAGCTGTCTCCCAGCCCTTTGTGCAACGTGCCGTCAGCGACTTGCGCGAGCGCAACGAGGTCATCCTTTTGGACGCCGACTTGACAGGCTTGCCTGTCAGTTCGACCAGTCGGACCTACCCAGGGGCGGCTTTCGGCTATATGGATGGCAAAGTCCGACTGGGCTATCAGTTGGCGCAACTCTGCCTCCAGACCCATCTGTTCGGCCGCCAATGGCTGAGCGCCCGTCATCATCCGGGCAACAGCGTCTCCTGCCAATGCTTGCTGGAACTGCTTGCCGATGCCGAGCGGCGGTTGGGCTGTCATCCCAGACGGCGACCGGAGTTGGTGGCGCAGCGTATCGTGGCCTGTGAGCAGACGATTGGCGCAGTGGAGACCAAGGCCGTCCAGAAGGAGGCGGCTGTTGCGGCGCAGCTTGAGCGAGTAGCGAGCTTGCAAGAACGGCTTGCCAGGGCCCACGCGGCCATGGAAGTCCTGCTGGCAGCT
Source organism: Chloroflexota bacterium (assembly GCA_023480885.1). Taxonomy (GTDB): domain Bacteria; phylum Chloroflexota; class UBA6077; order FW602-bin22; family JACPRP01; genus JAMCWX01. The sequence goes on from JAMCWX010000037.1 coordinate 1,075, forward strand.
CCCTTGTCGAGCCGGCAGAGTGGCCCCTACAGCACTCTCAGTCGGCTGCAAAAGCAGATGGATGGGTGGCAGGGACAACTGAGGCGGGCGGAGGCGAGATTGGCCCGCTTGCGCAAAGCGGCCCAAGAATATCGGCAACAGACGCAGCGGCAACAAGAGGAATGCGAGCGGCTGAGGACGCGTTGGCAAGAGCTGTGCGCACAGAACGACGGCCAGCCGGATGCTCCTCGCTGCAAGATACGGATCGATGCCGGTTTCTGTAATGGCCAGATTCTGACCGAGCTGATTGAACTGGGCTACGAGGTGGAGACCAAATCGGCTAACGATGCGCTGGTGCGGACCCTGCGTAAGCGAGCCGATAGCGGGGCGAGTTGGACACGGGTTGGCGACAATGCGGAGATGGTTGCCTGGACAGGTCATCATATCCGTAACTGTCCTTACCCCCTGACGGTGGGCTTGGAACGATTCCATACGCCCAAGGAGGTGCTGCATGCCGTACTCATCCGCAGTCAAGATGATCCCCAGGCGGCGTGCCCTGATCTGCAAGAATGGTTTCACACCTACAATGGCCGCCAAACCATCGAAGCAGGCAACAAGGAGGAGAAAGGGACGTTCAAGGTTCAGCACCTGATGAGCCACAGCGCGAGTGGTATTCGTATCCAATGCCTGCTGACGGTCTTTGCCGCGAACTTCGTGCGCTGGGCCGACGAGTGGGTGCGACCAAGGGTCGAGCAGACCAGCACGCGATTTGAAGGCGTGTTGGGAAGCCCCAAGCGCCTGGTGCGAGTGGCAGCCAATAGCCCAGGCGTCGTTGACCGCACGTCTGGCGAACTGCGAGTGCGATTCGGTGAACTCAGCAGTTTCGCCGGCGTAGTCATCTGCCTTTCGGCGGTTCGGCCTGTTCAATTGCGTCTGGCGCTGTTCGGAAGTGATCATTTCTTAGGTCCGTAAACGATTTGCCGTGTGGTTGCGCAAGACTTACGCTAGCTACCGCAGTTGTATGATGATCTTACGGGAGTGCGTGCGCCGCCACCAGCGGCTGCCGCAGATCGTGGTGGTAGATTGTAACTGGAAGCATAGCTTTGCCGTTGCGGCAAAACTATGCTTCCAGTTACAATACCCTTATTCCTATACAAGTGCAGGTCAAGAACGTGTGCGGCGGCGTAGGCCTCCAGCACTTGCATCCGGTTCTGGAGCGTATCTCGCTCCACCTGCATGTCCGTCGAGACTCGAACGTAGCCCGCCGTCCAGCGCTCAGTTGTCCTGCCCTACATTGTTCACCCCCTGCCAGATCACCTCGCGAGCATGGCTGCCACGCCACCAAATGCACGGTTTCACTCAGTTTCCGCTCGACGACTTTCCCACGGGGGTTCAGAGCTAGTCCTCGACGTTCGCCCATAAGTCGAACCCGCGTTGATTCGCAGAAGGTACCAGCCCTTCCGACAGAAAGAGCGACAGCACCTCGCGGACAGGACCGTCCTCGCCGTAGAAATCGACTGCCCCGGCCACGACGTGCAACGACACCAATCGCTTACGCAGCTCAAGCTGCTCGACGCCTGCGACGACGCCGCCCTCCGTGAAACAACGCGATAGACATCCATCCGTCTGTGCAGCCAGGTGTCGATGGAGATAGTAGCCGAAGCCCGAGCTGTGCACGGCGTACCGAACGCGCAACTCTTTCTGAGGGACAGCCCACTCCATCCCTGGGAGGGTCGGTTGACCGAGAATGTGCTGCTGGGTCGGCTTGTATGCCCAGCGCCAGATTGCGACGGCGGAGGGCCACAGATTCGTTTGAACGAGTCGGATCGCCGCCGCCTCCCGAGAGGCGTGGAAGAGTCGCGCGAGTTCTACCACGGAGTCGAGACTCAAACCTGTTGGTGCCGCCCGAGCACGGAAGAGCCTCATGGGCATCAAGAGTTCAGATGCAGCCACGTCACAGAGGTATTCCTCCTCGCGCCCCTGATCGTAGGCTCCGGTCGTTATGTCCTCGACTATCCTAGGCCTGGTTCTGTAGCTCGGTATCAGTGTATGGCCGATCTCGTGGCCGACGGTAAAGTTCTGTTTGCCACGACTGTGGCCTGCATTGACCTGGATGATGAAGTCGTTGCCATCAGGTATCAGCCGCCCAGCGTCGGATATCGCAAGCATCTGTATGTCTCTCACCCGTTGGAACGAGCCCACGATCCGCAGGTCTACTGGCGGTCTGTCGATGCCTATCTCGTCCAGCAACGCTTCTGCCTGCTGTCCCATCGCTTCCCGCGCGTCGTTGAGCCCAGTCGTGTGCATGAGGGATCTAGCGGCAGCGCTATACCACTGACGACCGCGCACGGCTCACTCGCCCTCTCTTCGCATGCTGCGCTTGATCGACTCGTACAGGAACTTCCAGTCGTCCACGGTGGTCGGCCGCTGCCCTCGATACTGAATCCGAGCGAGCATCCTGATGTCATCCTCGGGCAGTTGTTCGGCCAGTGCAAATTGCCGGAGTTCGTCAGGGATGTCGGTCAACTCCTCGTCACCCCTCAGAATCCCCTTCTCAAGCAGCTCACCGACTGAGGTGCCGAGGGCGAACGCGATGCGATAGAGGATATCGGCCGATGGGCGCGGACTCTCGTCGGCGTTCTCCAGTTGATGGAGATAGCCCTTCGACACCCTCGCCTGCCGGGCAAGCTCGGCAAGGCTGAGGCCTCGTTCGAGGCGCCTTCTTCGAATCTGGTCGGATAGTGCCACGTACCTGCTCTCTCACCTAGTGCTTTTGACGTAGACATGCTAACATGTTCGTTCGGGAAAGTAAACACTGAGCGTTCGGTAGTGTTCGGAGTATTGCAGAAACAGATGCAGCATAAGGGTCTAGCGGGCGTTTGTTGAAAAAGCCCAGCACACCCTGTATCGTCTTCCTGCCAATGGTAGACGGGAGGGGGTGGTTGGGCTTGGCAAAGACGATAACACGTCGAGAGAAAACTCGCAAGAAGAGGAGTATCAGCCGCAAGGAGCGGCGTCAGCAACAGCGTAAGGTCCAGGTGCTCATCGATGAAAGGATAGCCCAGGTGGTGCGTGAGGTTCTGGAGAAGTCCCTTCAGGACGAGGTAACGATGCTGTTGGGACGAGCGAAGGGTGAGCGCAGGGACCTAGAGGATTTGACGCTGGTGACGGCTAAATGTAACGAGTGCGGTACGCAGTATCGCCGTCAGTTTTATCGGGCGGGCTTCTATGAGCGGGGTATTCTGACTTTCGAGGTTTGGGGCGAGATTAGTGTGCCACGGATAAGTTGCGTGTGTGGAGGAATGGTAGACTTCGAGTTCACCCATTTGGTTCCCTATGGACGGATATGGTTCGATGTAGAGGAAAGGGCACGGGAACTTGCGGGGTTATGTGTCTCCCTGCGAGATAGCGTGGAGGTGCTGGCATGGCGGAACGAGCAGCCATTATCCATTGCGACCC
>JAMCWX010000015.1:0-20718 GCA_023480885.1 Chloroflexota bacterium
TACTGATAGATCGTCAGCCCGTCGACCCCTGCCTCGACCAGCGACGCGTACTCGGCGGTTTCTAAAGGGTAAACCTCGATGGATATCGAAGTGAAGTAACGTCTGAGCACGGCGATGCACTCCGCGATGTAGTCCACCCCGCTCCTCTGGCGCGATTCGCCGGTGAGGATCAGAATGTGACGCAGGCCTGTCGCGCTGATTAATTTCGCCTCCGCCTCGACCTCCGCAAGCGTCAGGCAGTCGCGCTTGATGGTGTTGCGCGCCGCAAAGCCGCAATAGAGACAGAAATTGACGCAGTAGTTGGCGAGGTAGAGCGGCGTGTAAAGCAGCATCACCTTGCCGAAGTTCTGCACGGTCAGGACGTGCGCCCGCTGCGCCATCGCTTCGAGGTATGGCTGCGCGGCGGGCGACAGTAGCGTCAGGAAGCCCAGGGCATCGACCCGAGGGGCCGCCAGAACTCGCGAGACATCCGCTGCCGTCGCCTTCGCGACCGTCTCCGCTACGGGACATTCTTCCAGAGCCAGTATCCGGTCGTAGAAACTCATCACAGCGCCTCTCTTCCCGCGACTAGTCTCTCAAGAAACCGGTCAAAGGCGAGGAGGCCACGGCGCGGTCTCGAACGGGACCCAGTCCAGCCAGATAGCCCAGCCGCCCGGCCTCGACGGCAAGGGCGAAACCACGTGCCATGGCCACCGGATCGTCAGCGGTGGCGATAGCCGTGTTTACGAGCACCGCCGCGCAGCCCATCTCTATTGCCTCTGCCGCCTCGGAAGGTCGGCCAATGCCGGCGTCGACGATCACCGGCAACGCGATCTCCTCGATCATGATGCGCACCAGTTCCTTCGTGCGCAGCCCCCGGTTGCTGCCGATAGGCGATCCCAGCGGCATGACCGCCGCGGCGCCCGCCTCGACTAGCCTCTTCGCCGCGATCAGGTCAGGTGACATATAGGGCAGGACGACGAAGCCTTCCGCGGCGAGCGTCTCGGTGGCCTTGATCGTCTCATAGTTGTCGGGCAACAGGTACTTGTGGTCGCTGACAACCTCGATCTTCACCCAGTCGCCGCAGCCGGCGGCGCGTGCCAGGTGCGCGATGCGCACGGCCTCCGCGGCATTTCGCGCGCCCGAGGTATTCGTCATCAGGATCGTGCCCTCTGGGAGATAGTTCACCATATTCTCCTGGGGAGCGTCGAAGTCCATCCGTCGCAGCGCGACGGTGACCACCTGCGCGCCAGAGGCGCGGATTGCCTGGGGGATGAGCTCGTAGTTCGTGAATTTGCCGGTGCCGACGAAGAGCCGGCTGGAGATCGGCCGGCCGCCGATCATCAATACATCGTCCATCCTGTCTCCTTTCACCCGCCGGCCATAATGTGCACGATCTCCAGCCGGTCGCCGTCCCTAAGCGTGACAGTGGACCAATCCTCGCGCCGGAGCCAGCTCAGATTATGCTCGACGGCAACGAGCTTCGCCTGCAATCCTTTCTCGTGCAGGAGTTCCACTATCGTCATTTCGCGCGCGAGGTCGATCTCCTTGCCATTCACGGTCAGCCGCATCATTGTTCTCCAGGCTCGAATGTCGACTACTAATACAAACTGAAGAGCGCGTTGGGGAATTCAGGAGACAGCGCGAGAAACCTGGCAGAGCACAAAGGCCGCGGCTTACCGGGATGCCGCGGCCATGGTCCATCAGACCCAACCTCCCTACGCTGGCATTACCCAGACTCAGGTTCAAAGGGTCTGCAGGCCAGGCCCGCACTCTCAGCCCCTCTCCGGAGCTCCCCCGCGTATCCACTATTCGATTAGGATTAGCCTACTACAGCGGAAAGCACATGTCAAGGGGCTTGTTGACAGACGGCAGCGCCATCGCTATACTGAGACTGTGACCATATACGAATAGGACCGCTGGGGGAGCGCGTAGCTGAGAGGCGGTATCAAGACCACCAACCCCTTGAACCTGCTTTAGTTAGCACTAGCGAAGGGAAAGCGGTACGCAGACGACACCGGCGGCTCTAGCTCCTTGCTGAGCCGCACTTAGTTCTTTGCTCAAACTTCCGCCTGACCCTGCCCCCGTCATTTTGTTTTCGCACACAGCGAGAGGAGACGAACATGGCGACCCTCAGAGCAAGCAGCCAGAGCAATATCACGGATCGGGTAGTGACCCAGATGCACCTGGCAAGGGCAGGCCAGGTAACCAATGAGATGCGCCGCGTCGCCGAGCGCGAGCAGCTCGATCCCGAGCAGGTGCGTCGGGAGGTGGCGCGGGGAAGGCTGGTCATCCCTGCCAATGTCAACCACAAGAACCTCGACCCCGTGGGCATTGGCAAGGCAGCCGCAGTGAAGATCAACGCTAACATCGGCAACTCGCAGACGACCTCGGACATTGACGGGGAATTGGAGAAGCTGCGCATTTCCCTGAAGTATGGAGCCGACACGGTAATGGACCTCTCCACAGGGGGTGATATCGCCGCGATCCGGGCCGCGATCATCAACGCCAGCCCCGTGCCCGTGGGTACGGTACCTATCTACGGGGCTTTGGGGCGCGTAAACCACATCGAAGACCTCACCCCCGACCTTTTGATCGAGGAAATCGAGGCGCAGGCTCGCCAGGGCGTGGATTACATGACGATCCACGCCGGTCTGCTCCGAGAGCATCTGCCGCTGACGCAGCGCCGCATAACGGGCATCGTGAGCAGGGGCGGCGGCATACTTGCCCGCTGGATGATCCATCACGGGCGGCAGAATCCGCTCTACGAGCACTTCGACCGCGTGCTGGAGGTAGCCCGCCGCTACGACGTGACTCTTTCGCTGGGCGACGGGCTGCGACCGGGGTGTCTGGCGGACGCCTCGGACGAGGCCCAGTTCGCCGAGTTGAAGACGTTGGGGGAACTCACGCGGCGGGCGTGGGCGCAGGACGTGCAGGTGATGATCGAGGGGCCTGGGCACGTGCCGATGGATCAGATCGAGATGAACGTGCGCAAGGAGGAGGAGTATTGCCACGAGGCCCCATTCTACACGCTGGGGCCGCTGGTGATCGACATCGCGCCGGGATACGATCACATCACCTCCGCGATTGGCGCCGCCATGATCGGCTGGTATGGAGCCTCGATGCTTTGCTATGTGACGCCGAAGGAGCACCTCGGCCTGCCCAACGCCGAAGACGTCCGACAGGGCATCATCGCCTACAAGATCGCCGCACACGCGGCCGATGTGGCACGTGGACGGCCTGGGGCGCGGGAGCGGGACGACGAGCTTTCGCGAGCACGCTTTGCCTTCGACTGGGAACGGCAGTTCGAGTTGGCTCTCGATCCTGAGCGGGCGCAGGAAGGACATGACGAGACCCTGGGAAGCGAGCAGTTCAAGCACGCGCAATTCTGCTCGATGTGCGGGCCGAAGTTCTGCCCGATGCGCAACTTCCGGGAGCTGGGTTTGGGAAACCTGTGCAGAGAATAGGGTGAGCCAGGCGGACATCACGGCGGCAACCCAACATTTGTTGGAGCGCATCGCTTGGACGATCGGCCGGCGAAAAGTGGTCGGATAGGTGGAAGCGGATGGTCTGGATATCATACGGTCAAGGAGTCAGCGGTGCAGATAGCTGACCTCGGCGAGTTTGGCCTTATCGAACGCATCAGCTCGCGGATAGCTGGCTACGGGCCGGACGTAGTCGTCGGCATTGGCGACGATGTGGCAGTGTTGAAGACCGCCGAGGGCCGCCTCCTGCTGGCGACCTGCGATATCCAGATCGAGGGCGTGCATTTCTTGCGCGACAGGATCACGCCCTACCAGCTCGGTCGCAAGGCGGCCGCCATCAATTTCAGCGACATCGCCGCCAAGGGCGGCAGCCCGCGGCATCTGCTGATCTCCCTGGCTTTGCCAGGCCATTTGTCTGTCGAGTTCGTCGACGGGCTTTATCGTGGGCTGCAGGACGAGGCGGGTCGAGCAGGTGCCGCCATCGTCGGCGGGAATCTGGCGCGCTCCTTGTCCGGGGTGGTCGTCGATATTATGTTGCTCGGCGAAGTCGAGCCGGATCACCTCTTGCTGCGGTCTGGCGCGCAAGTCGGGGATCGCGTCCTGGTCACCGGATCGCAAGGCCGGTCTGCGGCCGGGCTGGCGTTGTTGCTTCAACCCGAGGTGCAAGTGTCAGAAGAACAGGCGCAAGATGTCCTGGCGGCCCACCTAACGCCTACGCCGCGCCTGAATGAAGGTCACGTGATCGGCCAGACGCGGGCCGCGACGGCGATGTTAGACCTGAGCGATGGACTGGCCAGCGATGTTGGCCACATCTGTGAGATGAGCAAAGTAGGGGTGCGCATCGACGGAGGGAGGGTGCCGATCTCGGAGGCGACCATCGCGGTAGCCGCGAAGATCGGGCAGGACTCACTGCGCATGGCGCTATTCGGCGGAGAAGACTACGAGCTGCTCTTCACTGCTCCGATGGATCGGGCGCAGCAGTTGGCGCTCGCAGTTGAGAGCGAGACTGGCACGCCGGTGACCGACGTCGGAGAGATAGTGCCGGCATCCGAAGGACGCACTCTGGTGCTGCCTGATGGAACGGTGGCGCCACTGATGTCGGAAGGGTGGGACCATTTCAGGAGGGCGAGGACGAAGAGTGGCCCACCGACTGAAGTGGCGGGCTACATGGACGAAACCCGCCTTCGCGGGTTGAAATCCAGTCCGCGAGGCGGACTTCGTAACCGTTGCCGCGGTTTCTAACCGCCAGGCAACGCCTTGGGGCCACAAAAGATATGGGTAATGGATAGTTTGTCGATCGGGGGCAACGATGAAACGAGCGCTGACCATCGCCGGGTCGGATTCAAGTGGGGGTGCGGGTATCCAGGCCGACATCAAGACTTTCTCGGCGATGGGCGTGTATGCGATGAGTGTGTTGACGGCAATCACGGCGCAAAACACGGTGGGGTTGCAGGGGGTGTTCGGGTTGCCCCCCGACTTCGTGCGCCTGCAGATCGATTCGGTAATGTCCGACATCGGCGCCGACGCCGTGAAGACGGGGATGCTCGCTAATGCGGGTATCATCGAGGTCGTCGCCGATCGAGTCCGCCATTGGGGCATCGAGAACCTCGTCGTGGATCCCGTGATGGTCGCCACGAGCGGGGATTATCTTCTCCAGCCGGAGGCGCGCGATGTCCTCATTCGTCGCCTGCTGCCTCTGGCGCGGGTCGTTACCCCGAACTTGAACGAGACTGGCGTCCTGATCGGGCTGGACATTCAAACGGTGGATGATATGCGCCAGGCGGCCATCGCCATCCACAAGATGGGGCCTCGCAACGTTGTGGTCAAGGGAGGGCACCTGGAGGCGGCCACCGAGGCCATCGACATCCTGTTCGACGGCCAGCAGTTCCATGAGTTCTCGTCGCCACGGGTTGCTGCCCGCAACACCCACGGCACTGGCTGCACGTTCGCCTCGGCCATCGCCGCGGGCCTGGCCAAAGGGCAGAACGTCCCCGAGGCGGTACGCGCTGCCAAAGACTACCTGGCCGGAGCGCTCTGCAGCGCCCAAGACTGGCACCTGGGCCAGGGGCACGGTCCAGTCGATCACTTCTGGTTCCTGCCGCCGACCTTCTACTAATACTCTCCTGTGAAAGTGTTTTCATCCATCAATGGTGCCCCCACAGGGGCAAGGGGAATTCCGCTGAAAAGGGTATGATGTTCACCACGGAGACACGGAGGCACGGAGGGGAACCTTCTGATCTTCTCTGTGTCTCTGTGTCTCCGTGGTGCATTTCGTACCCCTATTCCGTATCAACACACCCCTGTGAAGATGCACTAATCGACGTGTCGGCGATTGCCGCGAAGCCCCATCGTCATTCCCGCGAAAGCGGGAAACCAGGCATTGCGACGGCGATGCGCCTGTTGACTTTTCGGCCTGGGGACAATATATTATATAAAATATTTTTCGGTTTACCTCGGAGGCATATACGTTTGAAGCAGCGTCGCTATGAAACCAAAGTCGACTTTGTAGTGCAGGTATTACGAGAAGCTATTGCCCGCGGCGAGTTGCAACCAGGGCAGCGCCTGCGTCTGGAGGACCTGGCCAGCGAGATCGGCACTAGCTTGACCCCCGTCCGTGAAGCGATGGCCCGTCTCGCTTCAGAAGGTTTGCTCACTTATGTGCCACATAAGGGAGTAACTGTCGCCGAACTGTCCCCACACGATGTGGAGGACATCTACCTCGCCCGTCAGGCAATTGAAAGTCTGGTAGGGCGCCTGGCGGTCATTCGAACAGAGAGGCAGGAAGACCGCAGCGCCTTGCTGGACTCTCTGCGTGGGCTTCAACAGCGCATGCAAGAATGTATCCGCAAGGAGAGGCCAGAGGACGTCCAGCCGCTGAACTATGAGTTTCATATGACCCTGTATGGAGCAGCCAGATCGAGACCTTTCCTGGAGACGATCGAGAAACTCTGGAGCAGCCTGCCCACTGACTCGCTGGGAGCTATCCCAGGGCGCGCACGTACGTTTGTGGAGGATCACGAGGGCATTCTGAAAGCTATCGAGGATCAGGATGCTGAGAGGACGGAGCTCTTGCTCAAGCAGCACATCGCGATGGCCTCAAGCTCACTCGTCACATATCTTCTGGAGAGGGCTGAACGCGGTGAAGGATCCTCACGGGAGAGAGATAAATAGCCCCTGCTTCCCCCGAATGTTGCCCAACACCGGCGGATTTCGGGAGGGAAACTAAGAGAAGAAGGAGGTGGTTGCCTTGACGAAGGAATGGTTGATGTTGGATGCGATCCAGGGGGCAAGGAACTGGTTAGAGAAGCACGCTGCTATTCAAAAGGGCGAGCACGTGCTCGTGCTGGCCACTACACGGTCGGAGACGGACGTGATAAACGTGGTTTCGGCAGTGTGCCGAGAGCTGGGTGCCGACGTAACCATCGGCGTCATCGAGCATAGCGATCTGCCTCATCCAGGTCCGGGCAAGATCCTGGCCGAGGCTTTCAAAGCGGCAGATGTCATGCTGCGCGTCGGGCACGTGATGTGTTTCCACGATGCGCCGACGCAGACGGCGATTCTGGATTATGGTTTGCGAATGTCCGCGCTATCGCCTCCAGGGAATATGGAACTTCTGGCGTCGCCAGCCGCGCGTTTTCCGCTCGATCTGTTCTACATGATAGCTAACAAGGTCTATCAGCAGGTCCGTTCTGGGAGCGTGATCCGGGTGACGGACCCGAAGGGAACCGACATCAGCGCCAACTACAGCGGCGAGGATGTTGGGGGATTGCCTGGCGTCTGGGATGTTGGGCCATCTACCGTGCCCGGTGATGCACCGGGGACGTTTCCACCTGGCGTTGTTGGGCTGTTGCCCGAGCCAGGAACCGGAAATGGGGTGCTGCTTTTCGATGGCTACGTGGGCATGGGGCGACTGAAAGAGCCGATCAAGCTCACCATTGAAAACGGTTGGTGTACGAGAATAGAAGGAGGCGTGGAGGCCAGGCTTCTAAGAAATATCACAAAAGGCGTGGAAAACGTGATGTACTTCACGGAGCTGATGTGGGGGCTAAATCCGAAGACGAATCCCGACATCGACATAAAGCCGATGGCTTTGGACGCGGAGCGGCACGCCGGCATTCTGCACGCTGCGATCGGGAATTCGACGGGAATGGGCGGCAAGGTCTATTCCAAGCTTCACCTCGATGGGCTCATCGAATGGCCGACGGTGTATATCGATGGCGTAGAGTTGATCAAGAACGGACGGCTGGTAGCTCTGGACGATCCTGAGATCATCGAGGCCGCTCGTGAATACGGCGACCCCGCGAAGGTATTGGCTGATCTACGCTAGGAAGCCGGTTGATCGGCAGTCTATGTCGATGAAATCCGATAGGTCCGTCTGAATGAGGGGTCTGTCGGAGGGGTTTCTAGACACTTTCGGGGAGATGTAATGATGGCAGATACGATCTTTGAGAGGATGAAAGTTTTCGTCGAGGCTTTGGGTGATACTCGTGAGGGGACAGAGTTGGCAAAGCTGTACGATCACGCCTATCAGTTCGAGGTAACCGATGCGCCTGCGCCCACTTTCTTCTTTGTCAAGTTCGCTGGCGGCAAGATCGCTTTCGGCGAGGGCAAGGTGGAGAATCCCAATGTGCGGGACGTGACCAGGGTCGAGGCCCCCGCTCAAACGTATGTGGACTTAATTGAAGGTAGGTTAAAGCCATCGGAGGCGTGGATAAGACAGAAGTGGTGGGTTTCTGGGCAGATGTCCAAGCGACCGCTGCACGCGTTCATTATGCGGTTTATCCGGACAGGACAGGATCTGCGCATTCAGGCCTGATTGCAGGAATGCGCTGTCGATTTGAATACGCAACCAGATAGCTGCCTTAGGGCTCTAGCCAATAAAACGAATTAGAGGTTATTCGAATGAAGCCTAGAACAGGGTTGATCGGTATCCTTCAGCCAATCTGGCAAAAGTGGTTGCTCGGGGCAACTGTCCTCTTAGCGGGTTCCTTTGCTATCCTTTCCGTAACAAGCTGCACTCAGGGAGCGACGACCACGCCCGCAACAAGCCCCACGAAACCGGCTGCTGCCAGCGCACAACCATCTGTCGCTATGGCGCCTGCCGCGACTCCGTCGGCCAAGGAGAAGGCATCTCCTGCCCCGGAAACGAAACTGGCTAACCAGGTAACTATCAACGTCGGGTACGTTCCTCTCATCTCGGCGGGGCCCCTCTTCGTCGCCGTCGGCAAGGGCTACTTCGACCAGCAGAACATCAAAGTGAACATGGTTAAATTCGCCTCAGGGGCAGAGATGATCCCAGCTCTGTCCAAAGGTGACCTTGACGCGGCGTACGGCGGCATCAGCCCGGGTTTGTTCAATAGTTACGCCCGCGATGTCAAAACCATTATCGTCGCCGACGGTGGGACGATAAAGCCCGGTTACGGCGTGAATATCCTGATGGTCAGGAAGGACCTGGCGGACAGCGGAGCCATCAAGTCCATTAAGGATCTTAAAGGCCGTAAGGTGAGCGGGGCCACGCTGGGCAGCCCTCTTGATTACTTCCTCAGAAACGCGTTGGGGGCCAATGGCATGAGTCTGAAGGACTTGGATCTGGTGCGGCTGTCCTCGGCCGATGTCAAAGTTGGTTTCCAGAACAAGGGCATCGACGCCGCGGTGGCTACCGAACCGTTTCCAACAAATGCGGAAGCGCTTGGCTTGGCCAAGAAATGGATGATGGCGGACCAATTCGTTTCAGGCAATCAGTTTGCCGCCATCCTTTACTCGGAGAGTATGACCAAGAAGAAGGACGTAGCCAACGCGTTCATGGTGGCTTATCTGAAGGGCGCCAGGGATTACATCAAAGGTGTCAAGAGCGACGAAGCGGTGCTCAACATCTTGAACAAATGGACGACGGTCCCGGTTCAGGAGATCAAGGCATCGATCCCAGCTTTCATCGATCCCAATGGTAGCATTAACATAGCCGACATTCAAAAACAGCAAGCCTTCTGGGCTCACGAAGGTGTTGTGAAGGAATCTGTAGATCTCAAGCCCTTCGTCGATACTAGCTACATTGAAAACGCCGTCAAAGTTCTCGGCGAAGCTCAGTGATGATGAGCAGGACGCAGGTGTGAAGGGAATGCCCCCGCCGCGATAACCAAGGGAGGCAATCATGCGCCGTTTCAAGTGTACCTATTGCCAGGAAATGATCCCGTGGGAGATAGATAACAGCGAGCTCGGCTTGCCTGCAGACGAAGGGCCGGAGCCGGGGAAAATCTATCCATATAACAAATGCTATTGCGGCTGGGGCAAATTCGTTCTTTACGATACTGGGGATGGAGTTACAAGAGAGCGTACGGTCGAGCCTATGCTGCCTGCGAAGGCGTGCACAAGGGAACGGGTGGATCAAGCAAAGTACATCAAGGTTCCTGTGGAACAAATCGTGCCAAATGTCCATCAACCTAGAAGATTCTTCGAGCAAAAGGCTTTGCTATCGCTGGCGGAGTCGATCACGCAGATTGGCTTGCTTGAGGACATACTCGTCAGGCCGAAGGGGAGCCAGTACGAATTGGTGCTCGGGGAAAGGCGATGGAGGGCCGCGCAACTAGCCGGGCTTGCCACTATCAGTGCGAAGGTTGTCGAGCTGGACGACGAAGAGAGCAGGCAGATCGCTATCGTCGAGAACGTTCAACGAGAAGATCTGACCGACGTGGAAGAAGCTTTTGCCTTCAAGAAATACATAGATTCCGGTTTGCAACAGAAAGAAGTGGGACAGCGCTTGGGGAAGTTAGGGGATCGGGTAGCTGATAAGCTGCAGGTCCTCAGCTCTCATTATTATACACAATACCAGGAACAAAGGATTAAAGATCTTGGCGAGGAGATCGAAAGGCTCCGCGAACAGGCGAGAAAGACAGGCGATAAGTACCATTCGGCCGTTGTTAGCAGCGACGAGCTGTTGCGCTACCTTAATGACGGTTACGATGTAGTGGTAGCCCTGAGTGACGATAGGATCGTGGTCAGGCGCAAGGCGAAGCCCGTTGGATAAGGTGGTAGGCAGGCGTGGTGATGGCGGTGGACAGGGCTCGCCTGCGCGTATATGCAGCGCCCCTGCCCGAAATATGCATCGTAGATGTGCTGGTACACTACGTGCATTTCTGTTCGTACAGCTCCGGGGTATACGGTCGTGGGACACGGCCCAGCGCGTCGTCGATGCATAGCCGCACTGCCGCTCGCGATTGGGTACTGTACGAACAATTGCGGAAATCCGGGCGCCAAGTCTCGCGCTGGGCTGAAGCCCTGCGCTAAGTCGACAAAGCCCCGCTAGATGACCTGGAAGAAACTCGAGATGAGCAATTGACAGGCGTCGAAATGCCCTGACCAGGTCAGAGGACGCTCGCAACGACGGGCCGCCGCCGGGTATAATAGGACTCGATCCTCGGCGATTCGAGCTTCTATTTGCCCGAGTTGGCGGCCTATTGCTTGTATATTCTCATCAAATGCGGCGTGTGATAGAATAGGCGGCGTGTGGAGGCCGCGAGCCGAATCGCGTTGGTGGCCCCCACGCGTCGACACGACGTCGGCAGCCAACTGGCTGTCGAGGATAGCCTGGCGGGAGATCGTCCTCTATGAGTATGGCGCCAACCAGACCGCGGGAACGGATCATACGTCGGCCCATCGTACATCCCGAGAAGGTCGTCGTCAAGTATAGTAATAACCGTGCTCGGCACCCGGTGCGCGAGCCACTTATACTCGCTCTAGGCTTTCTGGCAACGATCTTGATTGGGTCGCTGCTGCTCACGTTGCCCGCCGCCAATCGAGAGGGAGTGGTCACGCCGTATATCGTGGCGCTTTTCACTTCCACCTCTGCCGTCTGCGTCACTGGCCTGGTCGTGGTCGATACCGAAATGTACTGGACTCCTTTTGGACAGGCGGTGATCGTGGGGCTGATCCAGGTAGGAGGGTTAGGGTGGATGACAGCCTCCACCTTCCTGCTGGCGGCGGTAGGCCGGCGCGTGGGTCTGGCGGATAGGCTACTTCTCAGAGCGGCGCATGGGGTGGCACCGTTGGGAGGTGTGCTGAGGCTTACCCAGCGAGTAGTGCTGGTAACAGCTATTATCGAAGGGGTCGGCGCGCTGATACTCTTTCTTCGCTTTGCCCAAGATTTCTCTCTGGCAAAGGCGCTATGGATGGGAGTTTTTCACTCCGTCTCGGCCTTCAACAACGCCGGCTTCGACATCATTGGCGGTTTCAAGTCCCTGACCCCTTACAACCAGGAGCCCGTGGTCCTGCCGACGATAGCATTTCTCATTATCCTGGGAGGCATAAGCTACACGGTGCTTCTGAATGTGGGACACCAGCGGGCTTTTCGTTACCTTCTTCTGGACACTAAGCTGGTGTTGCTAACGACAGGGTTCCTCCTCGCAGCGGGCACCGTTGGCTTGCTTATCATGGAGTACGCCAATCAGTCGACGCTCGGACCTATGGACATACCGGCTAAGCTGTTGAATGCTTTCTTTAGCTCCACTACCCCCAGAACCGCGGGGTTCAATTCTATCGACGTGGGAAGGATGACCCAGGGCGGCATCTTCCTGACGATCGCCCTGATGTTCATTGGCGCTGCCTCCGGTTCTACTGGAGGTGGAATCAAGGTGAACACCTTCGCCGTGCTTGTCGCGGTGGCGATTGCCTCGGTGAAAGGCAGGGAATCGGTAACCGCTTTCGGCAGGCGCCTGCCCCCATCAGAAGTCAATCGGGCGTTTTCGGTTGCGCTGTTGGCTTTCGGGCTGATCTTCGGAGTGACGTTAGTCTTGACCGCGATAGAGCCCTTCACCCTACCCCAGTTGCTGTTCGAGACGACCTCAGCCTTTGGCACAGTCGGACTGTCGACTGGCATAACTCCCAACTTGTCGCTGGTGGGCAAGCTACTGATAATCACTACCATGTACTTGGGGCGAGTTGGCCCGCTGACCGCGGCCCTGGCGCTATTGCAGCGGGGCAAACCGGAGACGTGTAAGTATCCGGCGGCTGAAGTGAAGATAGGATAGGAGATTCGGCGTGGGCAAGGAAAATGTAGTAGTCATCGGGCTGGGCCGATTTGGCAGCAGCCTGGCCAAGACGTTGTCGGAATATGGCCACGAGGTGCTAGCTCTGGATACGAATATGAAGATGGTTGAGAACGCGGCGGAGTTCGTCACTCAGGCTGCGCAGGTAGACGCCACCGACGAGAACGCTCTCGTCGAGATGGGAGTGCGAAACTTCGACGTCGGCGTTGTGGCTATGGGTTCTGACATCAAGAGTAGCATCTTGGTTGCCTTGCTTCTCAAGAAGCTGGGGGTAAAGACGGTGATCGCGAGAGCCCACGACGACCTGCACGGGGAGATACTCGAAAAGGTGGGCGCCGACAGCGTCGTTTATCCAGACCGTGAGACGGGAATCAGAGTGGCCCACGCTCTGACGACGCCCAATCTCGTGGACTATATGGAGATAATGCCCAGGTATGGCATTGCCAAGGTCGTCGTACCCCAGGCCCTTTCCGGAAAGCGCCTGGAGGAGATAGACTTGAAGGGAAGGTTTGGCATCAAGATCCTGATTCTCTGTCGGCGGAAAGAAGTTATCGTCAACCCATCCAAAAACGAGATAGTGAATGCTGGCGACACCCTGGTAGTCACGGGAACGGACGAAGATCTCAAAGCGCTGAGAGCTGTCTAGTTGATCGACTACTTCAGACGTTCCACTTCTGGGCCATACGAATTGCTCGTCGTCACGGCCGCGTTTGCCGCTATTCTCCTCGCTCTTTTCTGGCGCGTAGTCTTGCTTGGCGAGGTGCTGGCGCCGACCGACTGGGTTTTCCTGAACGATCCTGTGTGGCGCGGGGTAGCGCCAGCAGGGTTCACGTTCCCGTCGAACATCGTCTTGTCTGATGTGGTCACCCAAAGCTACCCGTGGCTCACGTTTGCCCAGGAGAACTTGCGCCAGGGCGTCATGCCTCTGTGGAATCCGTTCGTTCTTGGTGGCGTGCCATTCCTGGCCAATCAGCAATCCGCCATCCTGTATCCCCTCACTGCGCTCCTGTACTTCTTGCCCATGCCAGTTGGCATTGGCTACATGGCTATGATCCGCCTTCTCATAACCGGGGTGTCTTCGTACTGCTACCTTCGGACAATCGGGGCCGGCAGAGCAGGCAGCTTCGTGGGGTCGTGCGCTTTCACTTTTGGCGGGTTCTCCATCGTTTGGCTGGGATATTCTGTTTCGAACGCTGTGACGCTGTTCCCTGTGATGCTGTTGTTCACGGAAAGGCTGTTGAAATACAGAGGGAATCTCGATGTCGCGGTCCTCGCCCTCGCCATTGGCAGCGAGCTCCTTGGGGGGCACCCAGAAACAGCGTTTCACGTTGGCGTTACCTGGGCAGCTTACACGCTGTTTCGCCTCATCATCGAGTTGCGCAATGGAGTGCCGCCTCGACTGATCGCGCGGTTAGGCCTCGCGATCGGCCTCGCTTGCGTCCTTGGGATCGCCGTTTCGGCAGCCCAGGTGTTGCCTTTCGTGGTGAATCTTACGCAAAATGCCACCTTCGTTGCCCGCCAGAGTGGTCCAGGTGGGGATTGGCTGTTCTTCCCAGGCGCCTGGCGCGACGTAGCCACGGCGATCACGATAGCTTTCCCCAATGCCCTGGGTACCCCGCTCGTTCCCAACGCCGGTTTGCTCGATCCCTTCTCGAACTTCAACGAGCAGGCAGCGTACGTCGGAACTGCCCCGCTTGTGCTAGCCGTCATCGGCGCGCTGGCCTGGCGTAGGAACTCATTTGTCGCTTTCTGGCTCGGCGCGGGCGTCGTTGCCGCGGGCGTAGCCTACCGCCTGCCAGGTTTCGAGGCCGTCAATCATCTGCCTGTATTCAGCATAGCGGCCAATGGGCGTCTGCGCATGATGCTCATTTTTGCTCTGGCGGTTCTCTGCGCTTTTGGGCTGGACCTTCTGATCCAAAGGATTGACGATAGAGAGTTTGTGCGAAAGCTCAAGTGGTGGCTCGGGCTGTCGACGTTAGTGGGGCTTATCGGAACGCTTGCGGCCTTCGCCGCGATACTGCTTTTCCGAGATGCCCTCCTGGAGTACGGCAAACAGTACACCATCGGCAGCATATACGGCAACTTTCCCGAGCCCCTGGGACACTATCTCGGGAAGTTACCGGTCATGTACGACACGTTGGTGCAGCTTTACAACCCGCTGACGCTGCGAATGTACCTGCCCGTTCTTTTTGCCGCTGGCATTCTTCTAGCTCTGGTGCTGCTTACCGGAAAACGAGCTGATGGCACGCTATTGAAGACGAGCATCGTTCTATTAACAGTAGCAGACCTCGCAATACTGACCTATGGGTACAACCCTAGCGTGAAGGTTAGCCAGGTCTATCCAGAGACGAAGGTGATCGAATTCTTAAAGGAGAGATCTGGAGGGGCGAGGATTGTCGGCCTGGGTCGCGCGCTGATTCCGAACGCCAGCATGCTGTGGCAACTGCGAGATGTGCGGGGCTATGAGAACACGGTCAGCAATCAATACCAGACCTTCTTCGACTCGTTTGTCACCAAGACGCCTTTTGGGGCGTACAATCTTGTGGCCAAACCCAGCCCAAAGCTTTTCGATCTGCTTGGGGTCAAGTACATCATCGCGGAGCAGGGGGTCCTGGACGCACAATCCGGTTTTCCGTTGGCATTTGCGGCTGATGGAGTTGAGGTCTACGAGAATCCAAATGCCCTGCCTCGTGCCTTTGTGGTCGGGAATGGACGAAACGTGCCCGACGAAAAAGCGATGATCCAGGGGATCGGGTCACCTACCTTCAAGGCGCGTGAAGAACTCCTCCTGGAGAGCACGGCCCCGACTCTCGAGTCGACGACTGCCAGTGGGGCGGCTGTCGTTCGCGATCTTGACGTCAACGAGGTCGATGTTCTGGCCACGGCCGATGCGCCGGCGTGGCTGGTGCTGAGCGACACCTATGACGAGGGTTGGAAAGCCTACGTCGATGGCCGCGAGACGAAGGTCTACCGAGCAAACTACGTGATGCGCGCCGTGAGGCTCGAGGCAGGGAAGCACGAGGTGCTTTTCAGGTACGAGCCGGCATCCTTTGCGATCGGGCTGCGCATCTCCATTGTGGCGTTGCTGCTCACGGGTGCCGTCGCTTTTTATCCACCCGTTCGACGACGTAAAGCCTCGAAGGCGACTTCGGGAGCCTGATGCGACGGAGGGAAACGCAAGAAACCCTCTGTAAACTTCTCGTGGAGGCGCTATAATGGCGTGTGTCAGGCTGAGAGGACTTCAAGCAACAAGGCATATGTATCTGCTTCACTTGCTGCTTGCCGGCACAATGCTGTCACTCGTCGCGTGTCAGACCCGAGTTCAGTGTCCGAGGTTCCTACAGAGACGCAGACGGCTGGGAAAACGCGTTGACTTTCTGGATCACGGCCACTACTTCAGGGGCAATCCAGGCTCAGCCAGATCTTGCGGGTGCGTACTTTCTGCGCGGCTGGGCTATCAATTTGCAAAGTCCAGGCAATCCCGCAGCGCTTGCCGATATCGAGCGGGCTGCTCGGCTGGATCCGAAAGAGCCGCTTTTCTCGCAGAGCGTCGCGTTTTTGAGGAAGAGGTAGCCAGGGCAGTCGCTCGTCCAGGCATTTGTGATTCACTCAAATAATAATGTTACCCAAGGGCGATGATTGATTGTTGGCAGTCCGCTGGTGTACAATAGGCGTTGCGAATCCTGGTCGATGCAATTCATCAAGCATTGGCACAGTAGCCATCCAACTGGATGGCTACTTTCCAGTAAAGAATAGAGGGCCCAGCCGAGTGAAGATAGCTGTCGACGTCATGGGAGGGGATCTCGGTCCGGCCGAGGCGATCAAAGGCGCTATGATGGCCGTGCGCGAATATGACATCGAGGTGGCGCTCGTCGGCCGCCAGGCGGACATCGAGGCGGAGCTAGCCAGGCAAAGAAACTTGCCGTCTGTATCTATCGTTCACGCCGACGAAGTGGTGGAGATGCGCGAGCACCCCACCACGGCGTTGCGCACCAAGCGGAATTCCTCTATAGCTGTTGGCCTGAACCTGGTCAAGGAAGGCCAGGCCAGCGCCTTCGTCTCCCCTGGCAACACTGGCGCGATTATGGCTATGGCGCTCTTCACGCTGGGTCGAATCCCTGGCATCGAACGTCCTGCCCTCGCGATAGTCTTCCCCACTGCTCGTGGCAAGTCGCTTCTCATCGACATCGGCGCCAATGCCGATTGCAAGCCCTCCTATCTGGTGCAATTCGCGCTGATGGGCAGCCTGTACCTCAGCAAGGTGTTTGGCACCGTCGATCCGAAAGTCGGTCTGCTCAGCATTGGCGAGGAGGAGACTAAGGGAAATCAACTGGTGGTGGAGACTCACGCGTTGCTGAAGTCGCAGAAGGTTGTCAATTTTATCGGCAATGTGGAGGGTAAGGATATACCTGCTGGCGTGGCCGATGTCGTGGTCAGCGACGGCTTTGTCGGCAACGTTGTGGTGAAACTAAGTGAGGGTTTAGGTGTTTTCTTATTAGGGATAATCAAAGAAGAACTGACCAGAGGGATTATCTCCAAAGCCCTGACGCTTGCGCTCCTGCCCAATTTCAAGAGGGTGCTGAACAGAGTCGACTACGCGGAGTGGGGTGGCTCGCCTTTACTCGGAGTCGAGGGAGTTTGTATAATTGCCCATGGGAGGAGCAACGCCAAGGCCATTAAGAACGCCATTCGAGTGGCCAAGCAAGCTACAGAGCAGGGCATCGTTGCCGCGATCAAGCAAGGAGTACGAAGGGAGGAGACGTAGATGGCTTCGACAACTGGGGGTGCGACGTCTCGGCATGGGACTATGCCGGACAGCGAGCTAGCAACTTACGAAATGCGCCGTCGCCATCGAGTGGTTGTCACCGGCGTTGCCGCTATTACTCCAATCGGTTTGAACGTCGAGGATTACTGGAAGAATCTCAGGGCCGGCGTGTCGGGCTGCGACCGCATCACTCAGTTCGATCCTTCTGCTTATCCTACCCGAATCGCTGGCGAGGTCAAAGGCTTCAAGGCCACCGATTTCATCGAGCCAAAGGAAGCGCGGCGGATGTCGCGGTTCGAGCAGTTCGCCATCGCCTGCACCAAAATGGTGATCGACAATTCCGGACTGCGGATCACCGAGGACAACTGTTTCGACGTCGGCGTCGTCGTCGGCAGCGGGATTGGCAGCCTCACCACGAGCGAGAGGGAATGCCGCGTGATGCTGGACAAGGGTGGAATGCGCATCAATCCCTTCTTTTTGCCGATGATGCTGCCAAACATGGGCTCGGCGCAGGCGGCGCGTCTGTTTGGCCTGAAGGGGCCCAACGCGACTGTGGTGACGGCTTGCGCGAGCGGCGGGCACGCCATCGGCGAGGCAGTAGAGGTTATCCGACGGGGAGCGGCCAAAGTGATGATCGCGGGCGGGAGCGAGGCTTCTATTTGCGAGCTCGGTATGGCTGCCTTCTGCGTCATCAAGGCGCTCAGCCAGAGAAACGACGATCCTCAACGTGCCAGCCGTCCCTTCGATAAGAATCGCGACGGCTTTGTGCCCGCCGAAGCCGCGGGACTCCTCGTCCTGGAAAGCCTGGAGCACGCCCTACAGCGAGGAGCGAATATTCTGGCCGAGGTCGTCGGCTACGGCTCGAGCTGCGACGCGTATCATGTGGTCGCACCTGAGCCAGAGGCGGTTGGCATCAGCGCGGCAATGCGCATGGCGCTGCGCGATGCTGGCCTGGAGCCAAAGGACGTCGATTACATCAATGCTCACGCCACCTCGACGGAGATTGGCGATCTGTCTGAAACTGTAGGCATTAAGAAAGTATTCGGGGAATACGCGTTTAAGGTTCCCATAAGTGCCACCAAATCGATGACGGGGCACTCGATTGGCGCCGCCGGCGGCATCGAGCTGATCGCGGCAATAATGACGATCCGCGACAATGTCATCCATCCCACGATAAACCTTGAGGAGCCAGACCCAGAGTGCGATCTGGACTACGTTCCCAACGTGTGTCGGGAGGCCAAGGTGAACGTGGCCATGTCCAACTCCTTTGGCTTTGGCGGACAGAACGCGAGCTTGATCGTCAGAAGGTACAAGCCATCGTATGCCTAATCCTAGCGAGGAGAGATTGTGCAGGTAGTCACTAACGAGCAGTTTGTCACGAACAGAGCAAGGATTGGCAAGATCGGCACCCTGGTTGGCCTCCTCGCCCTTCTTGCGGGCTTTTTCACCTCCTTGAATATCGAACTGATTGCGCTGTCTTACGGCCTCCTCATTCTTGGCCTGCTTGGTTTCAACATTGGCCGCTATAACACAATTCGCTTTGGATCGCGCCCCAGACAACACGAGATCCTGGCGAACTCCCTTAAAGGGCTCGATCAGAAGTATATTTTGCTGAACTACGTCAAGGGAGTGCCGGCCAGCCACCTTCTTCTCTCGCCGCTTGGGATTTTCCTCATCGAGACCAGGGTTCACGATGGAGAGATCAACTGTGAAGGAGACAGATGTCATCGCAAGCGAAGCTTCTCGACGCTGATTAGAGGATTCGTCGAGGGCGGCCTGGGAAGCCCCAGTAAGGATGTGCGGCGAGGCGTTGAGGGCGTGAAAGCTTTTCTTGCCGAGAAGCTAGGCGCAGAAATGGCCGAGGCAGTGCCTGTCGAAGGAATAGTTGTTTTTACCAACCCGCTCGCGCAGCTCAAGACGGTGAATCCCACGGTTACTGTGTTGACTCCCAAGGATCTGAAAGCGCACATTCGCTCACCCCAGGGGAGAACGAAGATGCTTGGCGAAGCATACCGTAAATTGTGTGAGGTATTCGAGGTGGACAGGGCCAGGGGGCAGAAGAAGGATAAGTAGTATAACATCATCCATTGCCGCGGGACGATTCATCGCTTTCCCGATGCTGGTGGATGTTTCGGCAATACAGAGTGTATATAGAGGTGGAGGAGATATGGCGGAGAACTTGGCAACTTTGTCCGAGGCAGCAACTGAGTTCGTCGCGAGCTTGCCTGACGAGTCAAAGTCATCGCAGCAGCAGGAGCTCAGTAGGTTCATCAGGTGGTTCGGTGGTGACCACCGAGTAGACGAAATTACGGGCCAGACGCTGGAAACTTATCAGCAACAGCTTGAGAATAGCGGTGCGGATCTGGTGCGCAGACTTGAGCCCGTAAAGTCTTTCCTGGTATTCGCGCAGCGCAAGGAATACCTGCCGGTCAACCTGGCGAAGCTCGTTAAGTTTAGGAAAGACGTTGCAAAGAAGGAAGCGAGTATTGGAGGGCGAAGCCGCGAAGAGGAAGTGGTTCAACTGACGCGCGAGGGCTTCGATCAACTCAAGGCTGAACTAAAATACTTGATTGAAGAGGTTCGGCCCCTGGTCGCGCACGAGTTGTTCGAGGCGCGAATCGACAAGGATATTCGCGAGAATGCGCCTTACGACGCTGCGAAGCAGCACCAGGCGCTTGTCGAGGCGAGAATCAGGGAACTAGAGCGAATCGTCGGTTCGGCCCAGATCATCGAGTCGACAACCGAGACTGAGAAGGTTAGCATTGGATCGACAGTTGTGCTGCGCGATCTCGCTTTCGATGAAGAAATGAGATACACTCTCGTCGGCAGCAGTGAGGCTGACCCTAGAGCGGGGAAGATCTCCGTTGCCTCGCCGGTAGGCAAGGCGCTGCTCGATAAGATGCCAGGCGAAGTGGTGGAAGTGGCAGCGCCGGCCGGGGTCATCCATTATCGCGTCGAGGCGATCGAAGCGCAGGAGTAAGTACGCTGGAGCTGCCGGCTTGGTTCAGGCGCTATTCCCAACTGATGATCCACACGCATCCGGCGGCGAGGACGACAGTTGCGGCGACGATTGCCGCCAGTTGATTAGGCAGCAGCCCAGCGCCTTGCGAGGCCCAGAGCAAGATTGCTACCATGCCGATAGCCAGGGCTACCCAGGCGACGATGAAGGGGTGCTTGCCGAACAGTTGTTTTATCGTTTTCAAGAAAATACTCCCGCTTTTCGTGATGCGGGAGTATTTTAGCAATATCCGGCTTGTTCGGCAATGGTTGATGTCTGGTCTCTTCCTTGTTTGCCTTGACACCGAGGTTCGAGGTCGGCTACAATGTTAGTGGTCGTGCTAGACGGGGAACCAGCGGTGCCCTGTAGCCCGCAAACCGCTACAGCGGGGTCGAATCCCCACCCGAGGTTCCAGTCTTTCGGGCCTGTGTGGTGCTAAGCGGTGTTGATGAC
>JAMCWX010000015.1:20728-21057 GCA_023480885.1 Chloroflexota bacterium
AGCTGGCTGGCGTTGGCACGCTGGAAGCTGCTATCGGAGGTGGGTGCACGACCGGAAATTGACAGCCGTTATGTTTCGGGGAGGGCAAGTTCAATTGCCCTCTTTTGGCATTGTTGGGACATGATCCCGAGGATTAGAATTGGACACACCTGGTCATCGGGCTAAGCCTGCGAGTGACGACTGGAGCGGGGCGTGGAAGTACGTCGACGCTACCGCCAGGCCGCTGACCCCTCCTTCTATTCGAGCTTTGCTGCGCCAATTCGGGCTCCGTCCTCTCAAGCAGTTGGGGCAGAACTTCCTTATCGACGAGGACGTCTTGCAGCGCATCC
>JAMCWX010000075.1:0-138994 GCA_023480885.1 Chloroflexota bacterium
CAATGGATGTGATCCTGCGCGGGGGTGCCGTACTCGACGGTCTGGGTTCAAAAGCAGTCCACCGTGACGTGGGAGTGAAAGGAAACGCCATCGCTGCGATCGACGATCTGTCTGCCGCACAGGCGGATAGGATCATCGACGTGGCGGGACTGGTGGTTGCCCCGGGATTCATCGACGTGCACTCGCATTCGGACTTCACGTTTTCGCTCGATCGAACGGCCGATAGCAAGATTCGCCAGGGCGTCACTACCGAAGTCGTCGGCCAATGCGGGCATGCCTCGCGCGAACAGTATCGAGGCAATGCTCTCTGTTGATCCAACGTATCCCGCGACAGCTCGCTCCATGCGCACCAGATCGGGGCGCAAAGCGAGGATTAGCGAGGTCTCGGTCTCATCGGCGTGGCCTCCGGCGGCCTCAGGGGGAACACCGAACTCAGATGAGGCCGCGCTTATCGTTTGGATGAAGCTTTCGAGACTGGTGTAGGCCACGACGTTGGTCTGGGGAACCGTGTCCTTCAGCGCGCCGACGATGGCTGCCACTGGCCGGAAGTTGCCCCCGTGCGTTGGGACCAGGACGACGTTCCTGAAGCCATGCCGCGCCAGACTGACGACGTAATCCCTGAGAATGCTGGCCAGTGTTTCCTGTTGAATCGAAATCGTGCCCGCAAAAGCCATGTGGTGATCCGAACAACCCACGCGCACAGGCGGGGCCAGAAGCGCTCTCCCAAGCCGCTTCGCCAGTTCCTCACCAACGGCCTGCGCTAGAAGAGCATCGGTGGCCAGAGGCAGGTGTGGCCCGTGCTGCTCAGTAGAGCCAATAGTGATCACAACGGTATCCACCAGACCAGTTCTCAGGGACTCCTGCACCTCAGGCCACGTGTAATCTTCGAGCTTAACCTTGTCCACCGATCCTGTCCCCCCTGCTGCTTATTGCACGACCATCCGCTCGCCGGTGCGAGTAGTATACCGTTCGTGGCGACCCAACGCAAGATATCCTGCTAGCGGAATCCTAGAAAGAGCAAGGTTTTTGGGTTATAATAGCTTCGTGAAGCAAAGTCAGATGGGAGCGTCGAGTGTCTGATAGGGGGACGCTGGCACTGCTGGGTGGCCTGGCCCCGCTCGCCTGGATAGGTCTGGGCTATATGGTCTTCAACGTGAGCCCAGACGAGACTGCAAACCGCGTGCTATTCTTCGGGCTCCTGTACGTGTCACTTGCGGCCACGTTCGGCCTCGTCGCTTACTTTCTCAGTTTCAGACTTTTCGCTTCAAAGCTCTACAAGGGGAACGTTTCGCGTTCGACTCAGCAAGGCGTGCTGTGGGCGTCTTTCGCCCTGGTCGCGCTCCTGCTGCAGACCACACGAGCTTTAACGCCAATGAACGGGCTGATCCTTGTGGCCGCTTTCGTGTTGGTCGAGTTCATCGCGCTAGGGAGAAGATGATATGGTGGAGTTTCAGAACGCTTCGAGGCTAAAACGCATCGCCATTGAAGAGGTTGACAGGCTTAGAGATGAGCTTATCGATCTCAGCTTGCGGATACACGCTAATCCTGAACTTGCTTTTGAGGAATACAAGGCTGTCGAGTGGCTCACCGGAGCGCTTGAGGCGCGCGGGTTTCGCGTCGAGCGCGGCTCTTGCGATCTGGCGACGGCTTTCAGGGCCTCATTCGGCCGGGGAAATGGACCGAGAATCGCCCTGCTCGCCGAGTATGATGCGCTGGCCAAGCTTGGTCACGCTTGTGGCCACAACATTATGGGCACGGCGAGCGTGGGGGCGGCGATCGCCGTGAGCAAGGTCATGTCGAACCTGGACGGCGAGGTGCTCGTCATCGGCACGCCCGCCGAAGAAGGTGGCGGCGGTAAGGCTATTATGATCGAGCGCGCTGCCTTCGCCGACATTGACGCGGCCATGATAGTCCATCCGGGGACGAAAACACGTGTGGTGACGCGGGCTCTGGCCTCCGCGACGATCGAGGTAGAGTTTCGGGGCAAGTCGGCTCACGCCGCGTCGCGACCCGAGGACGGGGTCAACGCCCTGGACGCGATGATCCTCAGTTATAACAATATCAATGCCCTTCGCCAGCATATACGTAGGGACGCGCGAATTCACGGCATCATCACCAGTGGTGGCGAGGCTCCAAACATCGTGCCTTCCTATGCATCCGGCCGGTTTTTCGTGCGCGCGGAGGATGATCTCTACCTGGACGGTCTCCTGGAGAAGGTTCTCGACTGTTTTCGTGGGGGAGAGAAAGCCTCGGGAGCCAGGCTCACTTATCATATGCCGGAAGCTCGTTACGCCCCGCTGCGCAACAACATGGCTCTGGCCGAGGCATTTGGTGCCAATTTGAGGGAGTTGGGTGTGGCCGTGCAGCCGGAGGATCCAAATCGAGCCTCAGGCTCTACGGACATGGGCAATGTGAGCCAGGTCGTTCCCGCCATCCACCCGTCTATCGGCATCGCCGAGGAGACGATCTCAACGCACTCGCCGGAGTTTGCCACGGCCGCCATTTCGGAGAGCGGGCACCACGGTTTGCTGAACGCTGCCAAAGCGCTGGCCATGACCACGATCGATTTGCTGACTAACGCCAAGTTGCTGGCCCAGATGAAAGAGGAATTTGCCCGAAAATGAAACCACTTTATTGGGCGGATAACGAGAAATCGCCGAAATGGCTCGAAGGAACAGGTGAAGATGGGTAAGAGGGTCGTCATTCCGCGGGCGTTGCTTTACTACGAATACTTCCCGATGTGGAAGACCTTCTTTGAATATCTCGGGGCTGAGGTGGTGACCACTGGCGAGACTACGAGGTCGGTTCTGGCCCAGGGGTCAGCGCGGGTTGTGGCCGAGACCTGCCTGCCAGCCAAGGTTTACTGCGGCCATGTTATCAGCATTGCCGAGAAAGCCGACTACGTATTTGTCCCCAGCATACGCAGCCTAGAACCGCAGGTTTACAATTGCTCGAAGTTTCTCGGCCTGCCCGATCTGGTGCGTGGCACGGTGAAGGAATCCCCGCCTGTGCTGGACATCGAGATCGACGTCAACAAGGGCGAGCGCAAAGTTCGCGAGCAAATCCACTGGCTGGGGAAGCACTTCACACGTAATCCGTTCAAGATCAATAGCGCCTACGAGAAAGCTTTGGAGGTAGATAGGGCTTACCAGCGACTGATGCGAGAGGAGAAGCTGACGCCACCCGAGGCTATCGCGCGAATGTTTGGAATCGAGGCTGAGGTTGAAAAGCCTAAGGCGAAGCGTGATTCTCGCGCGGCCAGCGGCGGTTCCGACGTATCTATCCTTGGGGGCGGGGACAGCTCGATGCTGACGATCGCGCTGGTCGGCCATCCGTACAACATTTACGACACTTACATAAACCACAATCTGATGCAGCGATTGAAGTCCCTCGGCGTGAGGCTAGTGACCCCAGAGATAGCGCCCGAGGGCGCGCTCGATCTGGGCACGGCCAAGCTCGCCGGCAAGCCTTACTGGACTTTCGAGGATGAGGTGGTCGGCGCGGCCGGGCACTACCTGGACGCCGACGTCGACGGCCTTATTTGCGTTGTTTGCTTTGGTTGTGGCCCTGACTCTATGATGACCGACATCATTCAGCGAGCGGCGAAAGCACGCGGCAATAAGCCGCTCGTAACGTTAACGCTGGACGAGCACACTGGCGAAGCCGGCCTCGTCACGCGCCTGGAAGCCTTCGTGGATATGCTCTATCGGCGGCGTGCTGATTCGCGCGGGCTAGCCCGCGCCTCCGTCTGACGATATCGCACGCCAAAATCTTGCGAAATGGCCATGGACAATATAAAATTGAGAGCCGTGGAACCAACTCTTTGAGTGTCAAATTGACATATGTACCACGGGAGGATTAATGAAGGCATACCTGGGTATCGATGTGGGCTCAGTCACCACCAAGTTTGCCGTTATCGACGAGTCTGATCAGCTTGTCGTTAGCCAGTGTATAAGGACGCAGGGCAAGCCTATAGCTGTCATCCAACAGGGGATGCGCGACATTTCGCGGCAACTTCCGGAGGGCACCGAGATAATTGGCGTCGGCACAACCGGCAGCGCTCGCTATCTCACCGGTGTAGTCGTCGGCGCGGACGTGGTCAAGAACGAGATAACTGCCCACGCGGTGGGCGCGCTGCAGTACGTGCCAAAGGCTCAAACGGTCCTGGAGATCGGCGGCCAGGACTCGAAGATAATCATCATGCGAGATGGCATCGTCGTCGATTTTGCGATGAATACCGTTTGCGCCGCTGGTACTGGAGCCTTTCTCGATCAACAGGCCTCACGCCTGAGCATGAACATCGAAGACTTTGGCCCCCTCGCGCTGCAATCCAAGACCCCGGTGCGAATCGCCGGGCGCTGCACTGTATTCGCCGAGTCTGATATGATCCATAAACAGCAGATGGGCCACAGTGTGGAGGACATCCTGTACGGGCTTTGCGAGGCGATGGCCCGCAACTACCTCAACAACCTTGGCCTCGGCAAGGAGATACTGCCTCCGGTGGTTTTCCAGGGCGGCGTTGCCGCGAACAAAGGTATTGTGCGGGCTTTCGAGGCTGCGCTGAAGACCGAGGTGGTCGTGCCGCCACATCATCAGGTGATGGGTGCGATCGGCGCCGCGCTCCTGGCACACGAGCACATGTCGATGAACGGAAGCGTCCCCACGAAGTTCAAGGGGTTTGGTGTGAGTGAGACGGAATACGGGACGTCGTCGTTCGAGTGCAAGAGTTGCTCGAACGTCTGCGAGATCGTGGTGATCAAGACCGGCCGCGAGACCATTGCGCGTTGGGGCGGGCGCTGTGGCATGTGGGACGTCTAGCCTACAACATCCTCAAGACGACAGTGGCGTCGCTCCAGATCCTCTCCAATTTGTAATACTCGCGCTCGGTTGGAGAGAAGACGTGCACGATGACTGCGCCATAGTCCAACAGTATCCAGCCTGAGTCCGCGGTTCCCTCGACGTGAAGCGGGATAAGCCTGTCGTCTGCCTTCAGTTTCTCCTGTAAATCGTCTGTGATCGCCTTGATCTGCCGGTCTGTTGTGCCAGTGCAGATGACGAAATAGTCGGCCATTACGGTCACGTGGCGGAGATCGAGAAGCACGATGTCTGAAGCTTTCTTGTCGGAGGCGATGTCAACCACTTTGCGAGCAACGTCTATTGAATCCAGAACTTCCCTCCCAGATCAGAATGGCGGTCTGTCGGTCACTCTATTATAGTATGGCTGCCTGGATTCAAGCAAGAGTGCTATCTTGAACTTGCCGAAGCCATATAGTATACTTGTTGGGCTCATGAGGGAGCCACTTCAGTGTCGTTAGGGAGGTTGGGCCTGTGAAGGTTTCGTGCTTGCAGGAAAACTTGGCAAAGGGCCTGTCTATCGTTGGGAAGGCAGTAGCGACAAAGAGCACGCTGCCCACAATAAGCAATGTCTTGATAGAAACCGACGATGGTCGTCTGAAACTCGCCGCGACCAACCTGGAGATTGCCATCACCTGTTGGGTAACGGCTAAGATCGAGGAAAACGGGGCCATTACCGTGCCGGCCAAGCTGTTCTCCGAGTTCGTCAACTCCCTGCCCAACGATGACATAGAAATGGTCCTCAACACGAGAACGCGCACGCTGAACGTGAAATGCGCTCGCTACGAGGCTAACTTTAAGGGGATCGATGCAGAGGAATTCCCACCCATTCCAAAGGTGAGCGACACTGCCACCTGCCGGGTCGAGCCTGCCGTGCTGGAGGAGGCGATAAACCAGGTAGTCTTCGCCGCGGCCACCGACGATACACGGCCAGTCCTGGCCGGCGTCCTGGCCAGCTTTGACGAGGAAGCGCTGACCCTTGCGGCGGCTGATGGTTTCAGGCTGGCGGTTCGACGGATCAACCTCCCGAATTCCGCGTCGGGCAAGATGGATATCATCGTTCCTGCGCGAGCGTTGCACGAGGTGGCTCGCATCCTGGGCGATCAGGAGGAGCCGGTCGAGGTTACCGTTACGCCCAATCGCAGCCAGGCGTTGTTCCATATGAAAGACGTCGAGCTGGTTTCTCGCCTGATCGAAGGCTCTTTCCCCAACTACAACCAGATAATTCCCAAGCGCCACAACACGCGTACGACCATCGGCACCGCGGATTTCCTCAAGGCGACCCGCATCGCCTCGTTTTTTGCGCGTGACGCGTCGAACATCGTGAAACTGCAGGCCACGCCAGGTGATGAACTGTCCCCAGGCAAGATGGTTGTAGCGGCGACCTCCGCTGAGACCGGCGACGCCGTTAGCGGCATCGACGCTATCGTCGAGGGTGAAATGGCCCAAATCGCCTTTAACGCCAAGTACCTTTCCGACGTGCTGAGCGTGCTGGGTTGTGCCCAGGTCGCCCTGGAGATAAGCAGCCCTTCAAGTCCGGGCGTGGTCAGGCCCGTCGGCGCCGACAACTACACCCACGTTATCATGCCCATGCACACGTCCAGATAGGCGCGGCTGGGCAAGCCTCCACGTTACGATTCGGAGGTCTGATCTTTTTCGCTGAGCCTCGCGGCGACCATTTTCCGTAGCGTGGTCTTGTCGACTTTGGTCAGCCCACCGGTGCCCTTCGGCAGTTCTTGAAAGACCTCGAGGCGCTCGGGTAGCTTGAAAGGCGCGATTTTCTCGCGTCTCAGGAATTCAGCCATTTCCTGGAAGGTCAGCATCTGGCCCGGCTGAAGGACGACACAGGCGCAGACCCGTTCCCCGAAAACTTTATCAGGAATTCCAATCGCTGCCACTTGAGCCACCTTCGGGTGCTTCGCAAGAAGGTTCTCCACGTCGGCAGGGTAGATATTCTGCCCACCCCGAATGATGATATCCTTCAGTCTGCCAGCCAAAACGACATTACCCGCGGCGTCCATCTGGCCGAATTCCTGTGTGTCGAAGAAGCCGGTCGCCCACGACTCCGCCTGCAGTGCTGGATTACGATGATAGCCTGCAACTGCGTGTGCCCCGCGTACAAGGATTCGACCGACCTCACCTCTCGGCACATCTCGTCCCAGATCGTCCACGAGACGCAGCTCGTTGCCGTCCAGGGGTTTCCCAACGGTCCCTAGTCTTACGTCCGAAGGGTCATCATAGCACGTCGCGCAGATGCCACCATAGTCCGCCGAGCCGTAGGCCTGAACTACTTTCGCTCCCGTGCGAGCCTCTACTTCCTGTGCAAGTTCTGACACCAGAAGGGCGCCATGACTGACGACGACACGCAAATTCGCAACGCGATCACGTGACAATGTCGGAAGCTGGACAAACTGGGCGAGCATCGTGGGAACGACAATGGCTACTGTGACCTTTTCCCTCTCGATAACTTCCAGCGCTTCCTGCGCATTAAAGTGGCTAGGCAGAACTAGCTTTGCACCAAGACGGGCACCATTATAGTAAGCGAGAGAGTTCGAAGTGCCTGTTGTCAATGGCGTGAAGGCCCCAATAACGTCAGAAGATGTCACGCGATACCGTTGCGCCTGAACATACCCGGTGAGGAACCTGGATGCGATGGGCACGTCGACACACTTTGGCACGCCTGTCGAACCGCTAGTTGTTTGGATTTCGGCCACATCAAAGAAGCCGATCTTGGTCTGAGCGAGCGTGTGACCTCCGTGGATGGGTGTCGAGAGGAGTTCTTCAAGGAGGACGGCTCCCGATGCACAGGTCTCTCCTGCCGCAACGATTCTCAGGCCCGAGTCGTTCCCGATCAGACTGGATATCATTCGAACGTAGTCGACGTCTCGATATTTCGATTTCACGAGGGCCACAGAGGGGCGCACGTGCTCGATAATGGCTCGCAGCTCAGCCTCCCTGAAGCTGACAGGAGCGGAAACAAGCCTGACCCCTGCTTTTTCACACGCGACGCGAATAGTGAAGAGATCGACGCCGTTTGGCATTTGCACGAGCGCCACATCTTCTCGGCCAAGCCCAAGGTCGAGAAGCGCTAGCGCCATCCTATCGGTGCGCTGCTTGACTTGTCTCCAGCTGAGGCGCGTGTCATCGCCAACTAACGCTTCGGCGTCGCCCATAACGTCAGCATTGCGATCGATAGCTTCGGAGACGGCTATGGAATCGACTGGTTTCAGAAAAGCTGCTTCGCGAGAGGTCTCTTGGTTCAAGGCAAACCCTACTCCCCCTAGATTTTGAGCGCAAGTTCTAGCGCGGCGCCAGTTCCCGCGATGGCGTGTTGCACCTCTGCCGCGTTGCCCAATGTGTATGTTTCAGGAACGATGTTCTTGATAGCTTGATAAAGGCTGTCGTCTGACACGTATCCGACGGCCAGAACTACGGTATCAGCAGGAATGAATGCGTCCTCTTTGCCGCTGCGAGCCACAACCCCATCGCGTCTGATCTCGGTAACCTCGGCTGGGGCGAGCGTATGCACACCAGATGATTCGAGTTCTCGACGCAAGACCCACCGTGTGCCAGGGCCAAGCCCTTTCCCCACGCTGGGATTACGTCCCACAAGCGTCACGTCGTGCTTTTGCCCGACGAGGGTAGATTCGTTCTCCATCGCGGCAAACTCGCGCAGAAACGATAGTGTGGTGCGATCGGGAGCCCACCTTTGAGCCAGATAGATTGCCGTCTCAACTCCGACGCCCCCTCCGCCAATGACCGTCGCTCTGGGGCCTACCTGGACTTTGCCTTCCAGGACATCATGGGCAAAGACGACATGCGGCAAGTCGGCCCCACGGATTGCGGGAATCCGTGGCTTTGCTCCCGTGGTGACGATCACGGCGTCGGGGGCTATGTCTCGCACGAGTTCAGGGGTCACCTCAGTCGCCAGATGAATGTTTACGCCGGCGCGCTTTACTTGCCGCGAGAGCCAGTATAGAAAGTTGAGAAGCTCGCCTCTCCCCGCTGTGACAAACGATGCTCGCCACTTCCCCCCGAGGTAGCTCTCTTTGTCGTACAGGCTTACTCGGTGGCCACGCTCAGCGCAACTTAGCGCTGCCTGAAGGCCGGCAATTCCACCGCCGACGACCACGACCTTTCTAGACTTGGAGGCAGCAGGCAGTGGCGCTCTTTCGGAAACACGACCAACCTTGGGATTCACCAGGCATCGCACCTCCTTCTCCCTCGCCGTCGCGGCATCCAAGCACTCGTTGCACGCGACGCACAGGCGGATGTCCTCGAACTCACCCTCTAGCGCCTTGCGAGGCCAATCGGGGTCGGCCAGCGACGCCCTGCCGAGGCTGACGAAGTCGGCCCATCCCTTGCGGAGGATCTCCTCGGCGATGACAGGATGGTTGATGCGATTGGAGGCTGCGACAAGGGCTTGTGGCTGAACAGCGCTCTTTATCTCGCGGGCCAGGAAGGCGAACGCTCCACGCGGAACGTTAGGGGTTAGCTGAGGCACAGAAGTTGCGTGGCTGCCGCCAGTTACGTTGAAAAAGCTGACGCCCGCGTCGGCCAGGGCCTTGGCGATCCTTTTCGCCGTTTCGTTAGTGTAGCCCTTGGGCAGGAACTCTCCGCCGTGAAGGCGGAAGAAGACAGGATAATCATCGCCTAGTTCCCTCCTGATGCCACGCAGCATCTCCATCGGGAACCGCAGGCGGTTTTCGAAGCTGCCACCCCATGTATCAGTGCGATCGTTAAAGACTTCTGAGAGAAAAATGCTGATTCCCCCGCCACCTACGCCAAGGAGGTCGACGGCGTCATATCCAGCCTCTCGCGCTCGCACCGCGCTTTCGATGACGCTGGCGACCATGCGCTCAATTAATTCTGCTGGAATGGTAGATAGCTTCGGAAAAGTACGCATCTCGTGCAGTGGCCAGATACGTCGTATGCCAATCTGAGCGTAAATCACGGTGCCGTAATCTTTGGCAGCCTTTACCAGTTCGGCGTGGCGGCGAACGTGTTGCTTGTTTTGAAGCAGAAGCTCAAGCGGACTGGACCATTCGAAAGGATGGGAGTCGATTATGCCTACTCCCACCATTCCAAAGCCGCCTTTGGCTCGGGCCAGGTAATACTCAATCGCTCGATCAGTTATGCCTTCGTCCCTGTTGCCCAGATTGGTGTGCATCGCTGGCACCACCAGCCTGTTCTTCACCTTCAAACCCTTGATCGTCGCTGGCTCGAACATCTTTTGTAGAATCACCTGGTCCCTCCCTTCAGACCGAGAAAGCGTTTTGCTGCGCTAGAATATCGACACGTTGCGGCCAAGTTTGACAACGTGAAAGTGATTGCGATTGCTAGCCTTGGCTCAGAAGCCCAATTTCACTCTGAGAAATGGCATTTCTATGGCGCTAATGGTAGCACTGAAGTGACAGGTTGTCAAGAGCATTGTGAACTGTGAAATGGGCATTCTGAAATGGCTTGACAACGTGCAATAAGGGTGATAATATCCGTGTATTAGAAAATGGATTTCTCATAGTGAAATATAACCCTTTCATTGCTGTCGTCCTGAAATGAAACGGCTCTCGATACCTCACAGGTCTCGCCGCGGCAGTAGATTCTTGTGCACGGCTGCCGAGGTGCGATCGACAGATTGCCCATTGGTCACGCGTTTGAGTGTGCAACGAGTCCTTCCGCGGAAGGAGGTGGTAGTTTCGGCGCTTTGGTCACGAGGGGCTGCTAACCTGTTCCAGAATCGCGTTCAAAGTATCTCTAAAGAGGAGGAGAAGCATGAAACGTCTTGCGTTCCTAGCATTGATTCTCGCGATTGTCACGAGCCTTGCTGTCAGCGCTTGCAGCACGCAGACGGCACCTGCGAGCAAGCCGGCTGCCGATACGCAGGCTAAACCAGCGGCTGACACCCAGGCTAAGCCCGCGGCTGATACTCAAAGCAAGCCGGCTGCTAGCAGTTCCTCGGCAACGAAGGATGATACCGTCGATAAGATCAAGAAGCGGGGCGAGTTGATCGTGGCGATGACCGGTACAAACTGGGGATTCAATATGGTCAACCGCAACAACGAAACCATCGGGTATGATGTCGACATAGCTAAGAAGGTTGCGGAGAAGCTTGGGGTAAAGCTCAGCATTCAGTTGCAGAAATGGCCTGGCCTCATCCCGTCGCTCCAGGCTGGCAAGGTGGATATGATCTCCGCGGGCATGACCATTACCCCGCAGAGGAAGGAGACAGTCGATTTCTCCGACACCTATGTCAAGGAAGGTAAACTCCTTTTGGTCAATAAGGCCAAACATCCCAATGCCTCCAGCGTAGAGGAGTTCAACAAGCCGGGAATCCAGATAGGCGTGACTGCAGGTTCGACCGATGAAACTGCGGCTATGGCGTTCCTGCCCAAGGCGAGTATTCTGAGGTTCGACTCGGGCGTTAGCACCGGCCTTGAGTTGCAGGCAGGCCGAATTGATGCGATGCCAGCCAATATCGCCTGGGCCAGGATTTACAGTAAGCTGAACGCAGACAAGGTCCGTCTGATTGATAAGCCTTTCCAGCCCGAGGACTATGGCATTGCTGTCGCAAAGGGAGCGGATTCCCTCCGTGCGGTCGTGAATCAGGTTCTCAAGGAGCTTAAGGCATCTGGCGAATATCAGAAGATCTACGACAAATGGTTCGTCACTTTGGACTGGCTCAATGAAGTGGAACTTCTCAAGAAGTAGGGCATAGATGAAAGGTTGTCCTTGGCGACTGGTCACCACCGGGTCGCCAAGGACAATCGGAACTGCTAATAGAAAGGTTGGGGCGGTTTGGAAGATTTCTCATTGCCAGTCCTATTGAATTACTTGCCTCTTCTGCTGTCAGGCCTGCCTGGCACTGTTGGCATCGCTTTCTTCGCCATCTTATGTGGCGTTTTCATCGGCTTTTTTGCAGGGCTGGCTAGGGTCTCGCTTAACCCGGTCATCAAGCACCTTGCAACGATCTACGTCGAGGTTATTCGCGGTGTCCCATTGCTCGTCATCATCTATCTTATTTACTTCGGCCTCGGCTCGTTCGTGGACATTCCGCGTTACGCGGCGGCGGTCATCTCACTCGGCGTTTTTAGCGGCGCCTATGTCGCAGAAATCTTCAGGGCTGCGGTCGAATCTGTCCCCAGTGGCCAGATGGAGGCCGCCCTATCTGTTGGCCTCACACGAGGCCAGGCGCTCCGCAAGATCATTTTGCCTCAAGCGTTGAAAAGGATGGTGCCTCCCTTAGCAGGTCAGTTCATCTCTCTGACCAAAGATTCCTCGCTCGCTTCCGTCATCGCTATTCCCGAACTGACCTTGACCACCTATCAGGCCATCACGATGACCTTCCGTTCATTTCAGTTCTGGATGACAACAGCCTTTATGTACTTTGTGCTTGGCTGGGTATTGCAGCGGGTGGCTCGTTACCTCGAGAGGAGGTTTGCCGTCATTGATTAGGTTAATTGGCTTGAATAAATGGTTTGGGAAGCACCACGTGCTGGTAGATATCAACGAACACGTGAAACCTGGCGAGGTGGTAGTGATCATTGGTCCGAGTGGGTCGGGTAAGACAACCCTGATTCGCTGCATCAATGTTCTGGAGAAAGCGGATAAGGGAGAGATATTCGTGAACGGAGTACCTGTTCACAATCCAAAGACAAATCTTTGCGAGCTTCGCCAGCAGGTTGGATTCGTGTTTCAGCATATCAATTTGTTTCCACACATGACAGCGCTGGAGAACGTGACTTTTGCGCCGGCGGAGGTCAAGCTCATGAGCAAGAAGGAAGCAACAGACGTGGGGATGGATCTGCTGAACAAGGTTGGGTTGGCGGAGAAGGCGCATAGTTTTCCGGGGCAGTTGTCTGGAGGGCAGAAGCAGCGCGTCGCGATAGCGCGAGCGTTGGGGATGCGGCCGAAAGTAGTGTTATTTGACGAGCCGACATCGGCGTTGGACCCGGAGATGATCAAGGAAGTGCTGGAGGTAATGAAGCAGCTTGCATACGATGGGATGACGATGGTGGTGGTGACGCACGAGATGGGCTTTGCTCGTGAGGTGGCGAACCGCGTCGTATTCATCGATCAGGGCAGAGTGGTGGAAGTTGGCACGCCAGAGCATTTCTTCACGAATCCTCAGACGGATCGAGCGAAACTGTTTCTCAGTAGGATCCTCTGATTCGCCAACGCGAAGAATCGCTCCGACGGCGTGGTTTCTGCCGTTGCTTTCAATGTAATGGTGAGGGTGCAATCGTGAGTGATCTTTACATCGCGGGAGTCGAAGAATTCCGCAACAGATTCCCCATCTTTAGGGAAAAGGTATATATTAACAGTTGCTCGAAGGGCGCACTATCGGATCTCGTCGTAGAGGCAATTCAGGAGTTCCTGGATACGTGGCGTTTTCGGGGCTCGCCTTGGGAGGTCTGGGGTGAACGCGTTGCCCAGGCTAGAGCAGCGTTTGCGAACCTTATCGGTGCCGAGCCGAGAGAGATCGCCGTGAGCTTCTGCGCTTCCACGGCGATAAATGCCATAGCCAGCGCTCTTGAGTATAAAGGGCGATCCAAGGTGGTGCTGGGCACTCTCGAGTTCCCTACAATGGCTCACATCTGGCTGGCTCAGCGCAAGCGAGGCGCACAGGTCGTGCGCGTGAACGGCAGGAATCACAGGCTAGAGCCAGAGGATTATGCCGCTGAGATCGACGAAAACACTCTTATCATACCGATGACCCACGTGTGCTATGAGAACGGGTTCAAGACTGATATCAAGAAGGTCATTCAACTGGCTCATTCATTCGGAGCGTACGCGTTTGTCGATGCTTACCAATCGATGGGGACAACTCCTATCAACGTGAAGGAACTCGACGTCGATTTCCTGGTGAGCGGCTGTCTCAAGTACATGCTTGGCCTTCCAGGCATTGCTTTCCTGTATGTAAAATCGGAGTTGATCGAACGGCTAGAACCCTGTGATACGGGTTGGCAAGCCCAATCACTGCGCAACATGCTTAACAACGAAGCGCTAGACTACGCTGAGGATGCACGCCGTTTCCAGAGTGGAACGCAGGCTGCTCAAAATGCTTACGCGGCTCTCGCAGGAATGCAGATGCTTCAGGCAGTTGGCTTGCCAGCGATCGAGGCGTGGATCGGGGAGCTAACGCAGGCGATTATCGATGGCGCAATTGCCCGAGGAATGCAGGTGCTCACGCCGACTGATAGGCGAGACAGAGGAGCTATGGTTGCGATCCAATCAAAGGATCCGGCGGCTGCGGTCGCGGCTTTGCAAGAACATGGGGTTATCGCCTCCTGGCGAGGCAGTGCAGTTCGACTTTCTGTGCACTACTATAACGACATGGATGACGTGGAAGCTGCTCTGCGTGTTCTTGAATCAAACCGCGATTTAATGGTTGGCGCCTGATCGGAAGGAAGTTACAGAGAATGATTGTCGGTATTCCCAAGGAAGTGAAGAACAACGAGTACCGCGTGTCTTTGACCCCGTCAGGAGTCGACATGTTGGTGAAGGAAGGGCATCGCGTACTGGTCGAGGAGAAGGCGGGCGTTGGAAGTGGGTTCGGCGACGAAGATTACCGCGCCGCTGGGGCGGTTATCACGGATCGGGATGTGGTATTCTGCGAAGCTGATCTGGTGGTCAAGGTGAAGGAGCCTATCCCGGATGAATACGATTTCCTGCGCGAACGCCAACTGCTGTTCACCTATCTGCATTTGGCTGCGAACGAGCACCTTACGCGAACGCTGATGAAGAAGAAGGTGACAGCTATAGCTTATGAGACGGTAGAAACGTTGAATGGTTTCCTTCCGCTCCTCGCTCCCATGAGCGAGGTTGCTGGACGGATGGCTGTGCAGGTGGCGGCTCACTACCTGGAAAAGGAGAATGG
Organism: Chloroflexota bacterium; assembly: GCA_023480885.1. Lineage (GTDB taxonomy): Bacteria > Chloroflexota > UBA6077 > FW602-bin22 > JACPRP01 > JAMCWX01. Next base: position 14,732 of record JAMCWX010000075.1, read on the forward strand.
TGGAGCTGGCAAGCTTTTGGGTGGGGTCCCGGGCGTTGCCCCCTGTAGCGTGGTGATTCTCGGAGCAGGCGTGGTAGGAACGAACGCCGCGCAGATGGCTCTAGGCATGGGAGCGCGCGTTACCCTGATCGAAAGGAATGTCGAGCGTCTGCGATATTTGAGCACAATATTGCACGGCAATCTGACTACGCTTGCGGCCGTGGCTCAGAATACCGCTGATGCCGTGAGAAGTGCTGATGTCGTTATTGGCGCTGCCCTTGTGGCGGGGGCGAAGGCGCCGCGTCTGGTAACGCGTGAAATGATTCGAACGATGAAGCCAGGCGGCGTCATCGTCGACATCTCGGTGGACCAGGGTGGATGCATCGAAACCACACACCCGACAACGCACAGTAATCCAACCTACGAGGTAGATGGCGTCGTGCATTATGGTGTATCGAACATGCCCGGTGCGGTACCTCACACGTCTACCTATGCGCTTACCAACGTTACCCTTCCGTATATCCTAAAGTTGAGCGCGCTGGGCTTTCAGGCTGCAATTCGCGAAGATGGCGAGTTGGCAAAAGGCGTGAACGTTTGCGGTGGTCACCTGACTTCAGTCCCTGTTGCCAACAGCTTCGGATTGCCATACGTGCCCCTCACGGAAGTCGCCTAACACAGGGTCTTAGTCGGGAAAATCTTTCTGGTTCTTGCAAGTGTGCATAACCTTCATCGAGAATCGTTCGTGAGTTGCGAGAGAAATCTTTGGAGAAAATAAATGCTTGATCTTAAGATCGAAAATGGCACCCTTGTGATACCTGGTGTGGGCCTTGCAAACTGTGGGATTGGCATTTCTGACGGCAAGGTCGCGATGCTCTCTACAGAATCGGATCTTCCCGATGCGAAAAGGGTGATCGACGCCGCAGGAAAACACGTGCTGCCCGGAGCGATAGATCCACATGTCCATTTGGGCGTGGCGGGTCGTTCGTTTGCGGATGCTTGCCGAACGGAGACGCGTTCTGCCCTTGCGGGTGGGGTCACAACCAGTATAACAAGGGTGCGCGCGAACACTTCATATTTTGAAATGGTGGATGGCCTGATCGATCAGGTTGAGGCTAACTCGTCAACCGACGTGATTCTTCATCTACGCGTAGAAAACCAGCAGCAACTGGAAGAGATACCCGAATACATATCGAGATTCGGGATCAACTCTTTCAAAGTCTATATGAGTGGTGTCCCGAATGTAATCTCCTCTGTGAGCGACGCGTTCATACTCGATGTCTTCAAGAAGGTTGCCGAATTGCCGCAGCCAGCAGTTGTGTGCCTCCACGCCGAAAACGCATCAATGGTAGACGCGGCTCTCGAACGCGTGCTGAAGACGAAACCTAATGGAACCCTGGCCGATTGGTCTGAAAGCCACCCGAACGAGGCCGAGGAGGAAGCAGTGATACGTGCCTCTTTCATGGCCTCGATAACAGGTGTCCGGTTGTACCTCGTTCACATTTCTGCGAAGGGCTCGATCAACCGCCTGAGGCAAATCAGACACGAAAACAGAAATGTATACGTGGAGACTACATCGCCATATCTATCGGTGAGCAACGATGATCCCGTCGGATTCCTGGCCAAGATGGTGCCGCCTGTGCGGAGCAGGGCGGATGTCGAGGCCCTCTGGCTTGGAGTTCGCGATGGGATCATCGATTCGTTCGGCACTGACGATACAGCTCGCAAGCGCGAGATGAAGCAGGTGGAAAAGGGGCTGGCAGGCTCGTCTACGGGGTATCCTGCGGTAGGCACTCACCTCGTCGCTTTGCTTCACGAAGGGTGTTGCAAACGAGGGATACCTTTGCTTGATATCGTCGAGAAGGCTTCCGCCAATCCTGCGAAGATTTTCGGTATCTATCCTCAGAAAGGCACTATTGCCGTGGGGAGTGATGCCGACCTCGTGCTTGTCGATCTCGACAAAGAGCAGAAGGTTGATCCATCTCGCCTGCATTCTTTCGCTGATTTCTCCATACTGGAGGGCAGGACTCTTAAGGGATGGCCAGTGATGACCGTCAAAAGTGGGGTTGTGGCGGTGGAAAATGGTGAGATCCTGGTTGATCCAGGCTTTGGCCATTATCTTCGAAGAGAGGCAAAGAGATAAGTACTCAACGGGCCTGATAACATGAGGGAAGTATCAATTGCTGGCGAAAGGCGGGTTAGGCGAGAGAAGTGAGACTAGCTGGAAAAGAAGTTTTGTGCAGGATTCTTCAGATGGAGGGGGTCAGCGAGGTCTTCGGTAATCCCGGCAGCACTGAGGTTCCTTTCATCGACACACTGGTCAACTACCCGAGAACACGTTACGTGCTGGCGCTCCACGAGGGTGAGGCGGTGGCCATGGCTGACGGTTATGCCAGGGCCTCAGGCAAGGTTGGCGTAGTCAGCGTGCACGCTGCTCCCGGGACGGCTAATACACTGGGCAATCTGTATAACGCCTACATCGATAACATCCCACTGGTGATACTGGCCGGCCAGCAGGATTCGAGAATGCTTGTGCGTCAGCCGTATCTCTCAGCGGATCTTGCCAGACTGGCGAGCCAGTTCACGAAGTGGAGTTGGCAGGTTTCGCGAGTTGAGGAACTGACCGTCGCTTTGCGACGAGCCTTTAAGGAGGCGACTTCTCCACCTGCTGGACCTGTTTTCCTCGCGCTCTCCCGAAACGTGCTCGATGAGACGACTGAATACGAGGACATTCCTGCTTCGAAGTTCACAGTCTCCGACAGAACAAGAGGTGATATCGATGAGGTTCGTAAGGCTGCCGAACTCCTGGTAGCTGCCAAAAGCCTGGTTATCGTCGCTGGGGAAAGGGTTGGCAGGGCTGGCGCGGTGGCTGAGTTGGTAGAACTGGCAGAAATGCTGGGCGCACGTGTTTACGGCGAGGCCAGCGCCTTTCCGACAGGACATCCTCAATACGTTGGGCCCATCGAAAGGCAGATCGGTTCGTTAGCTAACGCAGGAGATACAATCCTCGCCGTCGGCATGCGATTGTTCCCCGAGTTCTCCTATTCCACCGGGCCGATGTTCCCCAAGGAGACGTCGCTTGTTCATCTCGACGTCAATCCCTGGGAGATCGCCAAGAACATCCCTGTGGACGCTGGGATAGTTGCCAACATCAAGATAGGGTTGAGAGAACTGATTTCTGAGACAAGAGTGCTGCTGGACTCGACTCGACGGGAAGGTATCGAGCAACGACTTGGAGAGGTGAAACGCCGCAGGGCGGCTGTCCAGGATGCTCTTGAGCGTGACCTTCGCGCGGTGTGGGACGCGGTGCCTATTCGTGTCCCGCGTTTGCTCAAGGAAATGCAAGAAGTCCTGCCCCATGATGCTATCATAATCGACCAGAGCATACGCAGCGCGACTTATCTCAGGAGATACTTCGAGTTTACCACGCCTGGAACGTATTTCTCAGAGGGAGGTGGGTGTCTTGGCTGGGGAATTGGTGCATCTGTGGGAGCGCAACTGGCCAGGCCCGATCGTAGGGTGGTTGGCTTCCTGGGTGACGGATCGGCGAACTTCGGTCCCAAGAGCCTGTGGACCGCGGCGAAATACAATATTCCAGTTGTCATAATCGTCATCAATAATCGTGGCTACGCGGCTGTGAAGGGTCTGCTTCTTTCCTACAAAGGCGAGGCTGCGGAGCAGGGCATGTTTATAGGCGCTGAGATATCAGGATTGGATTACGTCAAACTTGCTGAAGCTTACGGCGTACGTGGCTGGAGAGTCGAGATGCCCGGGGAAATCAGGCCCACGCTCGAACAAGCCCTGGGCACTGGCGGGCCAGCGCTGTTAGAAGTTGTCGTCGATCCAAAGGACTTAGGTTTCGGTATGCCTCGTCTGCAATAGCTGATGGAGTGCAACCGCTAATGGCGGTACAGAGTCGCCTGGGCGCCTCTTCCCTTGTTGCCATTTCCCCCTGCTGGTATAATTTCCTCTGATAGGGCATCGTTTCCAAGCCTGAGAGCAGGATATCCATGTATCTGACCCACCTTTCACTAAAAAACTTCCGCAACTACGTTCGGCTCGAACTGGAATTGTCTCCGGGCGTCGTCGTCATCGTCGGCAATAACGCTCAGGGAAAAAGCAATCTGCTCGAGGCGATATACTTTCTGGCAACGGCAAAGTCCTTCCGTGCCAGCAACGACCGCGAGCTCATAAACTGGCTTGCCGCGGACACGGACATCCCTTTCGCCTACCTGCTCGCCAAGGTCGAGAAAGAGCATGCCAACCTGCGCATTGAGATCGCCATCAAAGAGGAAGCGAGGAAGGAGAATGGCGCGAATGGGGCGACGATGCCGGCGGTCTCGAAGAGGATTCGAACGAACAACGTGGCGCGGCGAGCCATAGACCTGATCGGCCTGGCCAACGTGGTCATGTTCTCACCTCAAGATATCGACCTGATCCAGGGGGCGCCGCAGATGCGTCGGCGCTATCTCGACGTAACGATATCGCAGGTTGACCCGCGTTATTGCCGCAGTCTTGCGCATTACAATAAGGTGCTTATACAGCGCAATCATCTGCTGCGGCAGATACGCGAGAAGCACGCTCGGCCGGACCAGTTGTTATTCTGGGATCAGGAACTGGTAAGCGCCGGGGCGTATGTTATTCTGCAGCGACTGGTCACAGTGTCTGCGCTAAACGAGTTGACGTTTGGCATCCATCGCGGGCTCACGGGCAGCCAGGAAAGATTTCACACGGTTTGTCGCCTGAATCTCGACGTTGCGGCAGGCGCCAATCTCGCTGAGACGCTGCACGGCGAACTGGCGCGGGCAACCCCTGAGGCCAGGATCGGCGCGATTGCCGAGGTTTTCAAGCGGAAGCTGGCGCAGTTTCAACCGCGCGAGATAGCTTATGGGATGTCTCTCCTCGGCCCACACCGCGACGACCTGGCGTTTGTCGTCGACGACCGGGAGGTGAGCCTCTATGGCTCGCGAGGACAGCAGCGCACCGTGGCGTTATCTCTCAAGATGGCTGAGGCGGAGTTCATGCGCTCACGGACGGGGGAGGAGCCCATACTCCTTCTAGACGATGTAACCTCCGAACTGGATGCTGAGCGTCGGAGTTACGTGCTCGAAAGCATCAAAGAACGGCAGCAAGTGCTCGTGACGACATCGGATTTGCACGCCTTCGACGCGGACTTTCTCGCCAAATCGCTACTGCTCCGCGTCGAGAACGGGGCCATCGAGCCGGTAAACCTGGCTACACTAAGCTAGGACACGCCTTGAGGGCTTGAACGAGCGCTCTCTTTTTGCTTTTTGGCAGAGAATGTTCTATAATAGCCTCAAAGTTATCTCTTGAAGGTAGGCGCGTGAGCGAAGGTTTCGTTGAAGGACAGGTGGCCCAGCAACTGCATAGGCTAGAGGCATCTGAAGCCAGGTCCGATGGCAGCGAAAATGAAGAAACTCTGGGAGGAAAAGCTGTGCATCTCGAAGCAGCGACGACGGGGGATTCCTCCGTGCAAGCCGAGCAGCCGGTATCCGCTGAATCAGAGGACGCCGGGGCAGAGGTGGTTTCCGAGGAGATGGAGCAGCAGTCTGAAGACGAGGGTCAGTCCCAAGGCGAAATGCAGAACTTGATGGCGGACTTCGACCGTCAATACCGTACGCCTACCCGAGGGGATGTTCTCGACGGTGTCATCGTCCGCATCGACAAAGACGGGATCTTGGTCGACATTGGCACCAAATCCGAAGGCATTATTTCCAGCCACGAGGTGCAGAGCCTCAGCCCTGATGTCTTGCAAAACCTCAAAGTAGGCGATGACATCCTTGTCTATGTGCTTCAACCTGAGAACCAAAATGGCCACGTTGTCCTTTCTTTGAACCGCGCGCGAGCGGAGCAGGGCTGGCGAACCGTCCAAAAGCAATACGAAGCTGGGCAGACCATCGAAGCCGAGGTCACGGACTTCAATCGCGGCGGGCTCATCGTCAACGTCGATGGCGTCCGTGGATTTGTACCCATCTCTCAGGTGATCGGCCTGCGCCACGACGGTTCCTCTGAGGGAGAGATCGAGAACCGCATGGCCGCGATGGTTGGGAAGCGAGTTTCCCTCAAAGTCATCGAGGTAAATCGCAGCCGCAATCGCCTCATCCTGTCGGAACGAGCTGCCATGCAAGAAATCCGCGCTCAGAAGAAAGAGCAACTGCTAAACGAGTTGCACGAGGGCGAGATTCGCCACGGCAAAGTCAACAGCATCTGTGATTTCGGCGCTTTCGTGGACCTTGGCGGAGCAGACGGACTGGTTCACCTTTCGGAGCTCTCCTGGGGACAGGTCTCGCATCCTGGCGAAGTAGTCAAGGTTGGCGACGAGGTAGACGTTTTCGTTCTTGGCGTCGACCGCGAAAAGAAAAAGATCGCTCTGAGCTTGCGGCGAAGTCAGCCGGGTCCGTGGGCACGCATAGCCGAGAAGTACAAGGTCGGCGACCTCGTGACAGCCACGGTCACAAAGCTGGCTAGCTTTGGAGCCTTTGCCAGAATAGAAGATGGCGTAGAAGGCTTGATTCACGTCAGCGAGCTCGGCGAGGGACGCGTTCCGCATCCCAGGAACGTAGTCCAGGAAGGCGACGAACTGACGTTGCGGGTGATTCGTATCGATCCATCACGTCGTCGACTCGGACTCAGTCTGAAGCAGGCGCAGGGTGAGGAAGCAGGAAATGAAGAGGGAAGGGGCGAGGGGACGCAAGAGGCAAGCTCCACCGATCGATCAGCGCCAGTAGACGATGTCGCCGAAGAAGCTTCAAACGATGAAGCGAGCAACGCAGTTGATGCCGAGCAGCGACTGGCAACAACTGGGGCGGAGACTGCGGGCGAGTCGTAAAGACCCGAAATGCCTCGTGAAAGCAAACCGGGCTTTCATCGGGAATTTCCCCGCGTAGTATAATTGCATCGAGTGGCACGCTTTGTGCTAAAAGCATATTAGCGGGCCACAAGGCCTGGAGGGGGTTCGCAGGTGCCAGATAGGTTCGACAAGTTCACCGAAAGAGCGCGCAAGGTCTTGACTCTCGCTCAAGAGGAAGCGCAGCGCTTCAATCATAACTATATTGGGACCGAGCATCTTCTGCTGGGGCTTGTGAGGGAAGGCGACGGTGTTGCCGCCAAAGTGCTGGCGAACATGGGCGTCGAACTGAACAAGGTGAGATCGGCAGTCGAGTTCATCATCGGTCGGGGCGACAGGGTTGTGATGGGCGAGATTGGCCTCACGCCGCGAGCAAAGAAAGTCATCGAGCTCGCCGTGGACGAGGCGCGCCGCCTCAATCACCACTATATTGGCACCGAGCATCTTCTCCTCGGCCTGGTGAGAGAAGGCGAAGGCATCGCCGCGGGGGTGCTTGAAAGCCTGGGCGTCAGCCTCGACAAGGTGCGAGCGCAGGTCATCCATGTTTTGAGCCAGAGCTCGACCTACAACGAGCGGGAAGCTCGCCAGGGAACGCGCACGCCTACCATCGATCAAATGGGGATGGACCTGACTGCGGCCGCGCGTGCTGGCAAGCTGGACCCTGTCATAGGGCGTTTCAAAGAAATCGAGCGCGTTGTCCAGATTCTGTCTCGACGCACGAAGAACAATCCTGCCCTCATCGGCGAGCCTGGCGTGGGTAAGACGGCCATCGTCGAAGGCCTTGCTCAGAAGATCGTCGCCGGCGACGTGCCCGAAACCCTTCTCGGCAAGCGCCTGTTGACCCTGGATATTGGCTCGCTGGTCGCCGGCACCAAGTACCGCGGCGAGTTCGAGGAACGGCTCAAGAAGATCATCGAAGAGATCAAGGGCGCGGGCAACTGTGTGATGTTCATCGACGAGCTGCATACGCTGGTAGGCGCCGGGGCTGCCGAAGGCGCTGTGGACGCTGCCAACATCCTCAAGCCGTCGCTGGCTCGGGGCGAGCTCCAGTGCATCGGCGCAACTACTCTCGACGAGTATCGAAAATACATCGAGCGGGACGCGGCGCTCGAACGCCGATTCCAGCCCGTTATGGTCGATGAGCCGTCGATCGAGGAAACCATCGAGATACTGCGCGGCATCAAGGAGCGATACGAGCAGCATCATCGCCTCGAGATCAGCGACGAGGCCCTGCGGGCAGCGGCAGAGCTGGCCGCGAGGTATATCCCCGACAGATTCCTGCCTGACAAGGCAATCGACCTGGTAGACGAGGCATCCTCACGAGTTCGCCTGCAGAAATCTGTGGCCCCTCCATCGCTGAAAGAAGCGATGCGTGGCCTGGAGGCGGTCCAGCGCGAGAAAGAAGCGGCGATAGCTGCGCAGCAGTACGAGCTGGCGGCGGAGCTGCGTGACCGCGAGGTCAAGCTGCGGGAGAAAATCGAAAATCTCGAAGCTGGATGGCACGATACCCAGGCGGCGGAGAAGCCAACAGTCACAGAAGAACACATCGCCGAAGTGGCCTCTATGTGGACTGGCATCCCGGTGATGCGCATCGCGCGCGATGAGTCTGTGCGCCTCCTCCAAATGGAGGAAGCCCTGCACAATCGCATCATCGGGCAGAATGAAGCTATCGTCACGATTTCTCGTGCGGTGCGAAGAGCCCGCGCCGGGCTCAAGGACCCGCGACGGCCGATTGGCTCGTTCATATTCCTCGGCCCTACAGGCGTGGGTAAGACCGAGCTGGTCAAGGCGCTGGCCGAGTTCATGTTCGGCAGCGAGGATGCGATGATCAAGATCGACATGTCCGAGTTTATGGAGAGGCACTCTGTAGCTCGGCTAGTCGGCGCACCGCCAGGCTACATCGGCTACGAAGAGGGTGGCCAGTTGACCGAGGCCGTGCGCCGCAAGTCCTACTCGGTCATCCTTCTCGACGAGATCGAGAAGGCGCACCCGGAAGTCTTCAACATGCTGCTTCAGATCATGGAAGACGGGCAGCTTACGGATGCCAAGGGCCGGCGTGTCGACTTCCGCAACACTATCATAATCATGACCTCGAACGTGGGCGCCGAGTTGCTCAAGCGAGATACCTCCATTGGCTTCGCTATCAAGCAGGATGAAGTGAAGACTGCGCAGGATAAGTACGACAAGATGAAGGAGAAAGTCCTGAGCGAGTTGAAGAACACGTTCAGGCCCGAGTTCCTCAACAGGATCGATGCCACCGTCGTCTTCCACGCGCTAACCGTCGAGGAGATACGCGAGATCGTCGATTTGATGCTGAAGCGCGTGCGGACGCAGCTCTCCGAGCAGCAGATAAAGCTCGAACTCACCGACGCGGCCAAGGACCTGTTGGTGAAGAAGGGATACGATCAAACGTTCGGTGCCCGTCCATTGCGGCGGACCATTCAGAACTTGATCGAGGATCCCCTCGCCGAGGCCCTGCTGGAGGGGCGTTTCTCTACAGGTGCGACTGTTCTCGTCGACGCGGAGAACGAGGAGCTAACGATGAAGGCCGAGGGGGCGCTCGAAGAGGTGGCGGCCGCGGCGAGCACCTCCAATTGATGTGGCGAAAGAGCCCACATCTTTCATCTTCACGCGTCCCCTGCAGCCGCAGGCTTTAGCCTGCGCCTCCGTAACTAGAATTCGAGGCCTGAGATGTCCAAGAGCCGCTCCAGAACAGTTTTTGTGTGCCAACAATGCAGCGCCGAGAGCCCGCGTTGGGGCGGTCGATGTCCAAACTGCGGCGCGTGGAACAGCATGGTCGAGACGATCGAAAGCTCGGTCGGTTCCGCGAGCCCGGCCGGCGGCCTTCGCGGCCAGCCAGAGGCGATCACGCGCATCGCCGCCGACAGCTTTCGTCGCGTCGAGGTGCCCATCGACGAGTTCAACAGGGTCCTGGGCGGTGGCATAGTTCCTGGCTCGCTGGTCCTGATCGGCGGCGACCCTGGTATCGGCAAGTCAACCCTTCTCCTCCAGGTATCTGGCGTCCTGGCCAGGGCCATAGGCAAGGTCCTCTACGTTTCGGGCGAGGAATCGGCGCATCAGATCAAGATGCGCGCCGACAGGCTGGGAGCGAACGCCGACAACCTCTTCATCCTGGCGGAGACGAATCTGAATGCGATTATGCAGTCCATTCAAGACGTAACTCCCTCCCTGGTCATCATCGACTCGATTCAGACGGTCTACCTGGACGAGCTCGAGTCCGCGGCAGGCAGCGTTGGCCAACTGCGCGAATGCACGATGGCTTTAATGCGTTTGGCAAAATCGTCGCACATCCCCATCTTCCTGGTCGGCCACGTTACCAAGGAAGGAGCTATCGCCGGTCCGCGAGTGCTGGAGCACATCGTCGATACGGTGCTTTACCTGGAGGGGGAGCGTTTCCATACCTATCGTCTTCTCAGGGGCGTTAAGAATCGCTTTGGCTCCACGAATGAAATTGGCGTGTTCGAGATGTGCAACGAGGGGATGGTGGAGGTGCCGAATCCCTCGCAGGTGTTCCTGTCCGAGCGCCAGGGGACGAACCCTGGCTCGACGGTTGCCGTGACGGTCGAAGGCACGCGGCCTCTTCTTGTGGAAGTTCAAGCTTTGACGACGGCGACGAACTTCGGCCTTCCAAGACGCACCGCGAATGGCATAGATTATAGCCGCCTCTTGCTCTTGACCGCTGTGCTCACCAAACGGGTGGGACTTGGCCTTTCGAACCAGGATGTTTACGTCAACATTGTCGGCGGAATCAAGATAGCCGAGCCCGCCATCGACCTTGGCGTGGCGCTGGCTATCGCCTCCAGCTTCAAGGATGTTCCAATCGCGCCTGACCTCGTGGCGATTGGCGAAATCGGGCTCTCGGGCGAGCTGCGGCGCGTTGCCCAGGTGGAGAAGCGTCTGACTGAGGCAGCGAAGCTAGGCTTCAAGCGTTGTCTGCTGCCTGGTTCGATCGACGATACCAGGTTGGCCAGATCGATCGGCATAGAGACTATCGGCGCCCGATCGGTCGCCGAGGCGCTCGAGATTGCCTGGAGCAACCGATTTTGACAATGCATTTCACGTTGTGCTAGTATAGCTTAACTACCAATGTCGCTAGCTCGCCGTCGGCAACAGAATACTTGATCGACCAGCGCCGAACCGACATCCACACGGTACTGGCTGCCAGGGCGTCTTATTGAGCGGATTCATCTACCTGTTATTTATCATTGGCCAGCAGCCTAGTTCAGGCGGGTCACTGGAGTGTACTGCGATACACCTTTGTCGTGGAAAGGAGGTGGCCGATCAGCTAGTCGGCAACAAGTAGGATATGCCTTTGGGAGGTAATCCTATGTTAGTCGAGTTCATCTTCCGCGCCATTGGCGCAGTTGGCCTGGCGGTTGGTGGATGGTACCTGGGCATGGCCTTTACCGGGCCCACTGTCGAAGCCGACGAGGTCCGCTACGTCGTGGCTCTGACAGTTGCGGGATTTGGCCTGGGCCTGCTGGTCACGCCGTATCTTACGCTAAACCCCATGATCTGGCTCCGCGATCGAATCCGCAAGATCCCTTCGCACGACCTCGTGGCTGCTACCTTCGGTCTCTTAATCGGTCTGATCATCTCTGCACTTATGGCGATTCCTCTATCGATGCTGCCGTCGTACTTCGGCAAATTACTTCCCTTCGTCGCGCTTATCTGTTTCGGGTATCTGGGCATCGTCACTATGGTTGCTCGCAAGCGCGACATCTTTGGCGTTCTCGGTGGCCGTTTTGGGGGTGTAGCGGAGAGCGGCGATCGAGGCCATTCCTCGCAAGTTCTCGTCGATACCAGCGCGATAATCGATGGGCGCATTGCCGATATCAGCCAGACGGGGTTTATCACCGGCACGCTGGTAGTGCCGAAGTTCGTGCTCAACGAGCTGCAGCACATCGCGGACTCAGCGGATGCGCTTCGTCGGAACCGGGGTCGGCGTGGCCTGGATATCCTGAACAGGCTGCAAAAGGATTCTGTGGTGCCGATCCACATCTCTGAGTACGAAGTCAACGGAGTGAACGACGTCGACAGCAAGCTGGTGAAGCTGGCGAAGCACCTACATTGCCCGATTGTCACTAACGATTTCAACCTTAACCGCGTGGCGGCGATTCAGGGGGTGCGTGTCCTGAACATCAACGAACTGGCCAACGCGGTGAAGTCCGTGGTCCTTCCCGGCGAAGAAATGATTGTGCGAGTGATTCAAGAAGGTAAGGAACATGGGCAGGGAGTGGGCTATCTCGAAGACGGGACGATGGTGGTCGTCGAGGGCGGGCGCAGATTCATCAATTGCGACGTCGAGGTCGTCGTCACCAGGGTGTTGCAGACGGTGGCGGGCAGGATGATCTTCGCGCATCCGCGAGACCAGAGCTGAAGGGGGGCTGGCACTGGCAACGAAGACTGGCGAAAGGGTTGGAGCGGTGATTGCGGCGGCCGGATCGAGCCGGCGGATGGGCTTCGACAAGCTGACGGCTGAGCTTGGAGGCGCTCCCATTCTCGCGCACACGGTCTTCGCATTTGAGCTTTGCCCTCAGGTGGACGAGATCGTGCTCGTCGTCAGCCGCGAGAATCTCGAATGGTGCGAGCAACTGATCAAGAATCTCGCCAGATCGGAGGTTAAGAAACCGTGCCTCGGAGGGGAGCGGCGCCAGGACTCGGTGCTTCGTGGGCTGGAAGAGCTGACAGGATGCCAGTGGGCGCTGATTCAAGACGGCGCCAGGCCTTTCACCGACCGTGATTTGATAATAAGGGGGCTTGGAGAAGCCGAGCTGGTCGGTGCGGCAATAGCCGCGGTGCCGGTCAAGGATACGATCAAGCTCGTCGACGAGCAGCGCCTGATCGTGAGCACTCCCAACCGCGCGATGACGTGGGCGGCGCAGACGCCACAGGTCTTTCGCCACGATCTTATTGCCAGCGCTTTGAGACAGGTTAAGGAAGAAATCACCGACGATGCGCAGGCGCTGGAGCGGATGGGCCTGCCAGTCAAGGTTTACATGGGCTCGTACGACAACATCAAAATCACGACGCCGGAAGATCTGGGCCTGGCGGAGTCGATCTGGCGGCGCAGGCAAAGGTTAGGGTCTCCCAGAGGGTGAGGGCAAATCGGAACAGGCTTCTTCACCGGTAGGGCCTTGTCGAGGGCGTGAAAGGCTTCGCTCAGGGTGACTGCTGGAAGAGACTTGAACGAGAGCAACGAAGGACTGTCAGAAATGGTTATCCCTGGCGTTCGTGTAGGCATTGGCTACGACGTGCATCGCCTGGTGGAAGGACGCAAGCTCTTCCTGGGTGGCGTCGAGATACCTTACTCGCTGGGCTTGCTTGGCTTCTCGGACGCCGACGTGGTGCTGCACGCGATCATGGACGCGATGCTTGGCGCGGCGGCGCTTGGCGATATCGGGCAACACTTCCCGCCTGGAGACGCTCGATTCAAAGACATTTCGAGCGTATTGCTCCTGGAGCGGGTGAACGAGATGATACTTCAGCGGCGTTTTCGCCTGGGCAACGTCGACGTAACCGTCGTCGCGGAACAGCCTAAGCTGCTGCCGCATATCCCGGCGATACGCAAAAGAATCGCAGATACTGTAAAATTAGATATCGACTGCGTGAGCGTCAAGGGCAAGACGACTGAAGGCCTGGGGTTTGCCGGCCGGGGAGAGGGAATAGCGGCTTACGCTGTCGTGGCACTGGAGACATTTTAGGGGAAATCGATATGTCCATTCGAGATGAAATAAGAGCGGTATTCGAAAGAGATCCTGCGGCTACGAGCATCTGGGAAGTGCTACTGGCCTACCCAGGTTTTCACGCCATATTGTTCCATCGTGTGGCGCACTGGCTGCACGTACACGGGGTGCCCTTGATTCCCAGGCTGATCTCGCATCTCGGTCGATTCCTGACTGGGATCGAGATTCATCCTGGCGCCAAAATCGGCAAGGGGTTCTTCATCGACCACGGCATGGGCGTGGTTATTGGGGAAACGGCGGAAGTTGGCGACAACGTCACCCTTTACCAGGGGGTAACGCTGGGAGGAACTGGAAAACAGAAGGGCAAGCGGCACCCGACTCTGGGCAACAACATCACAATCGGTGTCGGCGCCAAGATTCTCGGGGCCATCACGCTGGGCGACAACGTTCGCGTTGGCGCCGGGTCGGTTGTGCTCAACGACGTGCCTCCGAACGCCACGGCGGTAGGCGTTCCCGCTAAGGTAGTCGTGTTTCGCGACCCTGATAGCGGCTCGACAAAGCGTGTCGAGCGCCTGCCGGACCCTGAGGCTGATATGATCGATAGCCTGCACCGCAAGATCATCGAGCTCGAAGACCGTATCATAGTTCTAGAAAGGGCCCTCGAGGAAAAGGCGCTCGATGAAGCGCAGGGGGCGCGCAAAGGCTCGTCTCCTGACCAGGAGCTTACTTCTATTCGTCCTTTGACTGGAGAATGAACCGATGAAAATCTACAACACTCTAACTGGCCAGAAGGAAGAGTTCAAGCCTTTTGGCACTCCAGTTAAGATGTACGTTTGTGGCGTGACGCCCTACGACGAGGCGCATATCGGCCACGCGATGTCGTACATCGTGTTCGATATGATAACTCGCTATCTGGAGTTCAGGGGCTATCAGGTGAAGCACGTACAGAACTTCACCGATATCGACGACAAGATCATCGCCCGAGCGCAGGAAAGGAATGTTTCCGCTAGAGAGCTTGCCGAGGGATATATCGCGGAGTTTTTCAAGGATATGGATGCCCTCAACGTCAAGAGGGCCGACATCTACCCGCGGGCAACCGAGGAAATGAACAAGATCGTCGAAGTAATCGGCGGGCTAATAGCCCAGGATCAGGCCTACGTGTCTGACGGCGACGTCTATTTCCGCGTCACGTCCGACGGCGACTACGGTAAGCTGTCGCACCGTTCGCTGGATGATATGATGGCCGGGGCGCGCGTCGAAGTGGACGTGCGCAAGGAGCATCCGATGGATTTCGCCCTCTGGAAGGCTTCCAAGCCGGGCGAGCCTTACTGGGAGAGCCCCTGGGGCCACGGCCGGCCTGGCTGGCACATCGAGTGCTCGGCGATGATTCTGAAGTACCTGGGAGACCGCATCGACATCCACGGCGGCGGGCAGGACCTCATCTTCCCTCACCACGAGAACGAGATCGCGCAGTCGGAATCCTTCTCGAACAAGAAGCCCTTCGTGAAATACTGGATGCACAATGGCCTATTGCAGCTTGGCGGGGAGAAGATGTCCAAGTCTCTGGGCAACCTCATTACGATTAAAGAGGCCCTGTCGCGCTATAGCTCGGACGCCCTGCGTTTGTTCGTGCTCTCGTCGCACTACCGGGCGCCGCTCACTTACACCGACGAAGTCGTGATGGCAGCGGAGCGCGGCGCCGAGCGCATGCGCGCGGCTGTGCAGGGTCACGAGGCCAGGAAGCCGATGGGAGACTCGTCATCGCCCCTGGTTGTCGCGGCGAAGGAAGCTCGGGCGCGCTTCGTCGAGGCGATGGACGACGACTTCAATACCGCCGCCGCCGTTGCCGCGCTGTTCGACCTCGTTCGGGACATCAACAGGGCCAAAGAGCAGGCGGTGTCCGCGGACGACCTGGCCGAGGCTCAGGGCGTTCTCCTGGAGCTGGCTGGCGTCCTCGGCTTCACGCTCGAGGAGGTCGCGGTCGAGGAGGTTGCCGCTGCTCCGTTCATCGAGCTGCTGATCGACGTCCGTCGCGAGTTGCGCGCGGTCAAGCAATATGCCCTGGCAGATCAGATTCGGAAACGTCTCGCGGACCTTGGCATAGCCCTGGAAGACCATCCAGAAGGGACGACTTGGAAGGCGAGCAAAGTTAAGCCGTAATCCAGGCCCTATATGATAGAGGGTTAGGTGATAGAAGTGGAGAATACTTACGCCGTGCCAGTTAAGATCAGCAAGCAGGAGGATGGGCTTTGGCGAGCGGAATGCCCAGAGTTTCCTGGTTGCTTTGTGGACAACGCGGACCTCAGCAAAGCCCTCTCGGAGATACAAGATGTCATCCGTATGTATATTGAGCTTTACCGCGAGCAGGGCAAGCCATTGCCAGAGCCTATTGGGATCGATGCCACAACACTGATTACTGTGATACCCGTAGCTGCTTAATGACTTACGCAGAACTTACGCGCAGACGGCTTGAGCTGGGATGTCTTCCTGCAAAGCAGGGCAGCCATCACGAGATCTGGATCAATCCGATTCTAGGTCAGACAACAGCGATTCCACGGCACTACGGTAAGGACATCCCCAAAGGCACTTTGTCCAAGATAGTGAAAGACCTTGGTGTTGCGGATCATTTCAGACATTAGGGCTCGCTGAATGACTATAATCTGGGGCAGAAACGCCGTCAATGAGGCGCTGAAGGCAGGAAGGGACGTCGACAAAGTCCTCATAGCTGAGGGGACCAGGCCTGCCGGCATTGTCGCCGAGATCGTGGGCGCTGCGCGCTCGCAGGGCATCTCCGTCCAGTACCTCGATCGGCGAGCCATCGAGCGCCTGGCCCGAACCGACAAGCACCAGGGCGTCGTCGCCGAGGTCTCGGAATTCGAGTATGCCACGGTGGACGAGATCCTCGAATTGGCCCACAAGCGTGGCGAATACCCTTTCATTCTTATCCTCGACACGCTCCAGGACCCGCAGAACCTTGGCTCCCTTATCCGCACCGCCGAAGCCGTCGGCGTGCACGGCATCATCATTCCGAAGCATCGAGCGGTTGGCGTGACGCCGGCTGTCGTGAAAGCGTCGGGTGGCGCCGTCGAACACCTCCCTGTGGCCCGCGTGACGAACCTTTCACGCGCGATTGAGGAACTGAAAAAGCAGGGCGTATGGGTTGTTGGGGTCGACATGGAGGGTGACCGAGCCTACGACGAAGCAGACGTGAACATCCCCGTCGCCTTCGTCGTGGGCGCCGAAGGGAAAGGCATCAGCCGCCTGGTCAAAGAGAAATGCGATTTCCTCGTGAATATCCCCATGCGCGGGCACGTTGCCAGCCTGAACGCGGCGGTGGCGGGGTCGATTGTGGTCTATCACGCGTGGCGGCAGCGCTCGAGGATAAAGAACCCGTGAGGCACGAGAGGTGATTCTCGGAAGGGTGGACAACAGGGCTCTGAACCGCGCCATCGCCGTCGTCGCGGCGGCCTGGATCCTCCTTGCGGGCGGCTTTGGTCTGTACTATTATTCGGATCGCTACGGCCACGCCAGCCTGCCGATTGTCGACAGAGGAATCGAGCAGATGGCCCAGATTCTCGAGGCCGATCCGTCTGATCTCGATGCTCGCGCGGAACTCGCCCTTTACTTCTTGGAGGGGAAAATGCTGGACGACGCCATCGAACAGAGCGAGGCTGTGCTGCTAGTCAAGCCTGACCACCAGGGTGCCCTGTTTGTCGCCGGCAAAGCCTACCTGGCCAAGGAGAATGAAGACAAGTCCGCCGAATACTTTGGAAGGATTGTGGAGCTCAACAAAGAGAACCAGTACGCCAGGTTTGACTGGAAGCTAGGAATTGTCCATTACGACCTGGGCAATATCTTTCTCAAGCGCGGGCAATACACCAGGGCGGAGTGGGAGTTCCAGGCCCTCCTGATGGCCGACCGGACCGATGCCGACGCGTATTTCGGATTAGGCCAGTCCCTGATGGAACAGCAGAAACTTGACCTGGCTATCGAGGCGTTCAGAAGCGCTCTGCGCCTTGATCCCGAGCATGGGCAGTTCTACGAGGGCCTGAAAGAAGCCTGCGACAGAAAAGGATTGAAGGATTACGCCGCTTTCGCCAGGGCAATGTTGCTCTACACCCAGGGCAATTGCGACGAGGCTCTTGCCGAGTTGCAAAGGGTGGCAGAGGCTCTGCCAGAGTATTCCGAAGTTCACCGCGCACTGGGGATGAGCTATGAGCGGATCGGGAAAAGGGACGAAGCGGTGCGTGCCTACAGGAGGGCGCTGGAACTTGATCCAGGCGACCGGGCGTCGGAGCAGGGGTTAAAGCGTCTTGACTAGCTGCTGGCGATTTTGCGGGGAGCGTGGCATTCGACGATGAGTGGATGAGTCGTGGACGATAGGGAATTGGTCGCGGAGGCCAGGCAGTTCCAGGAGAACTGGAAAGACGAGGCTAGGCCAAGGCAGGGCACCCGCTGGCGCATTGCCATTCTGAGCGTGCTTCTGTTGCTGCTGCTGGCAACGGCGGCGACCGCGGTACGCTATCTTGTCACTCGTGCGCCAATGCAGACCCTGCTGCCCGCGCCGCGCCCTCTTCTCGCGGGGCTGTCCATCCCGCCTCGCTATCAGTTCTCGCTATACGGGGTGCGAGGCCCGTTGGGTGTGGCCGTGAGCCCTGATAATAGCCGAGTTTACGTGACGGAAGGGGCAGGCGCACGGCAGATCGTCGTCTTCGACCGGCTCGGCATGGAGGTCGGCCGCTTTGCGCCGCCAGGATCGCAACCCGGCGGGCGCTTTCCGGCATATATTGCTGCCAACGGAGACAAAGTGTACGTGACGGATACGCTAAGGCACTCGCTGGACATGTACAGCGCTGATGGCGAGTATCTCGGCGCCGCTTTGCCGCCAGACGGCGCACCTGGCTGGTCGCCGTTGGGCATTGGCTTTGATAGGGCGGGCAACACGCTGGTTACCGATGCTGCCCAGGGCTCGCACCGGCTGCTGGTCTTCGATGCGCTGGGCCGCGTCGCTCTCGGCGTGGGCGGCGAGGGAGTGCAACCGGGCCAGTTCTCTTTTCCCAATGGCGTCGCTGCCGACGCCAAGCGCCGCGTATACGTGGCCGACGGCAACAACGGTCGTGTTCAGGTCTTCGACGACAGTGGCCGGCTGGTGTCCTCGATTGGCCGTCTGGGTTTGCCCCGTGGCCTGGCCGTCGATTTCGCCGAGCGACTGTATGTGGTGGACGCGACGAACCACACGGTGGTCGTCTACGACGTTAACGAGAGCCGCATGCGCCTTTTTAGCTTCGGCTCCCATGGTTTCGACGATGGCCAGTTCAATTATCCTAACGGCGTGGCTACTGACGCCACAGGACGCGTTTACGTCGCCGATCGAGAGAACCATCGCGTCCAGGTGTGGATCTATTGAGGCTTCTTCGGTCTTTTGCTTAGCATAATCCTGCCGGGCTACGTGCGGCCACCGGGGTAGGAGTTGCCGCAGTGTTTGGCTCGGTACTGAGAAAAAGGAAGAGAGGCGTGAGACTGTTCCTTGTTGGCGCCGCCGTATTGCTATTGAGCCTGGGACTTGTGGGCAATGCCCTGGCTGACAACGGCGTGCACGGTAGTTACACGGCGACGACGGACAAGTGCGCTGCCTGTCACAGGACGCACACCGCGCAGGGTGTTAGCTTGCTGAAAGCGGCTGCCACGGCTACTGACAAGAGCGCGTTCTGCTATAGCTGCCACAGCGGGGGATTTGGGGCATACACCGACGTCAGGAACGGGCTTTTCCTCATCACGGCTACAGTAGCGCTGTCTGACGAGAACACCAGCGTGCCGGCCTCAAACAGACCCCTGAGGGGTGGCGGTTTCGAGAACGTGAGGATGAATCCCGATCTGAGCGGCTCGACGACCTTGACCACCACTTCCAGCCATATGGTCGGCGGTGGCTCGAACACGGTCTGGGGCTTCGGCTCCATCACTTCGACTGTCAACGTCGGTGCGGCAAACGTGGCTTTGACCTGCACCAACTGCCATAACCCACACGGCGGCGCAGGTGCCAACCAGACTGCGACCTATCGCATCTTGAAGGGCGGCGGCGCGGATAATACGCCGCTCTTTAGCAATGGCACGGTGACGCCAACCGCGAGCGTGGATGTACCCGACGAGAGCGCGGCGAAGGCATATTACATTGATAACGCCAGCGATAGCTACTTTGCTCAACACGGCGCCTCGGTCGGATCCACCAACGTCTACGCGGCCATGACAGGCTGGTGTGCGCAGTGCCACACTCGCTACATGGCGCCGATGCCCCTGTCGCCGGGCTCTACCGCTTCGGGCGACGCCGTCTTTAGGTTCAGGCACGGCACGAACAAGAGCGATATCCTGGATTGTTCGAGCTGTCACTACGATTTGCACGCCGTAGGGTCACCTTACCCGGGGTGCATGACCTGCCACGTGGCTCACGGTACCGGGGTCAGAATGCAAACCTACTCTGGCGCTGTGTCCTGGCCCGGTGGAGGAACAGTTCCAAACGGCAATGCCCGAGGTGCGTTGCTTCGCCTTGACAATCGTGGCGTCTGCCAGCAGTGCCACAACAAGTGAGGGCGCTACTTCGGACCTCGCTACTCTACAATCCGCCCATCGCGCAGGATGATGGCCCTCTCGGCTGCTTCGGCGACGGTGGGATCGAGCGTAACGATGATTATCTCATCCTTGACCGGTTACCCCATTTTTGCATATAATAGAACGTGTTGTCGCGCAACCGGTTGCGGCCGGGCGCGCAACGCCCGAGTGGCGCAATGGTAGCGCAACCGACTTGTAATCGGTAGGTTGGTGGGTTCGAATCCCCTCTCGGGCTCCACCAGCGCTTGTCAATGGGCCAAGGGCTTCAATCCCTGGCCCATCAAAAATGTCTACGACTGAGCACTCGCATAAGGAGGAAGCTAACAGATGGCCAAGAAGAAATTCGAGCGGACTAAGCCCCACATCAACGTGGGAACGATTGGCCACATCGACCATGGCAAGACCACCCTTACCGCCGCCATTACCAAGGTGCTGGCGCTCAAAGGTGAAGCTGAGTTCCGCCCCTTCGATAGCATCGACAACGCCCCTGAAGAGAGGGCCAGAGGTATCACCATCGCCATCGCTCACGTGGAATACGAGACCGATAAGCGCCATTACGCCCACGTGGACTGCCCAGGCCACGCCGACTACATCAAGAACATGATCACTGGGGCAGCGCAGATGGACGGCGCTATCCTGGTCGTCGCCGCTCCCGATGGTCCTATGCCCCAAACCCGTGAGCACATCCTCCTGGCCCGCCAGGTCGAGGTGCCTTATATCGTGGTCTACCTCAACAAGGTCGATATGATGGACGACCCCGAGCTCCTGGAGCTCGTCGAGATGGAGCTCAGGGAACTCCTCACCAAGTATGGCTTCCCTGGTGACGACATTCCCATCATCAAGGGATCGGCGCTGAAGGCGCTGGAGTCCAGCTCGAGGGACCAGGCTGCGCCTGAGTACGCCTCGATCAAAGAGTTGATGGACGCGGTTGACGCCTACATTCCGACGCCAGAGAGGGCTGTGGACAAGCCATTCCTGATGCCGATAGAGGACGTGTTTGGCATCAAGGGGAGAGGCACAGTGGTGACTGGGCGAGTGGAGCGAGGCAAGATCAAGGTAGGAGAAGAAGTAGAGATACTGGGGATGGCCCGTGAGACGAGGAAGGTCGTCGTGACGGGCGTAGAGATGTTCAAGAAGCTGCTGGACGAAGGCGTGGCAGGAGACAACATAGGGTGTCTGCTGCGAGGCGTGGAGCGCAACGAGGTGGAGCGCGGGCAAGTGTTGGCGAAGCCTGGGAGCATAAAGCCGCACACGCACTTCACGGCAGCGGTATACGTGTTGTCGAAGGAGGAAGGTGGAAGGCATACGCCTTTCTTCGCTGGATACAGGCCGCAGTTCTACTTCCGCACGACGGACGTGACCGGGTCGGTGACGCTGCCTGAGGGCGTGGAGATGGTCATGCCTGGAGACGACGCGCGGCTGGATATCAAGCTGATCGTGCCGGTGGCGATGGAGGAAGGCTTGCGCTTTGCCATCCGCGAGGGTGGACGAACCGTCGGCGCTGGTGTTATTACCAAGATTCTGGAGTAGGAGGAAAACGGGGAGAGGGTGCCTTCCGCGGACTCAAGTCCGTAGCCAACCCGCGCCGGGGTGTTGCTCGCATTGATAGTTTGAGGCGAGGATTCGGCGTGAAACCGATCCCGAACCGTGTGCCCGATGTAGAACAGGTGGCAGCGGCAGGTTTCAAATCTGCCGCGGTTTGTTGGTCGCTCTCTCCCGTAAAGCTATGGCAAAGAAGAAGGGCGAGGCCCGGATAATCATCACCCTGGCGTGCGGCACGTGCAAATCGCGCACGTACACTACCTTCAAGAATAAGAAGAACGATCCTGACCGCTTGGAACTGAACAAGTACTGTCCCAAGTGCCGCCAGGCTACGCCACACAAGGAAACCAAGTAGACCGCGGCGCTATGTCGGACGCACATCTGGAGCTCTTTGAGCCGTTTGCCGCCACTCCTTACGCGGCGTTTCTCGGCATCAAGCTGTTGGAGCTGTCACCCGGCTATGCGAAACTATCCATGGTCGTGCGGCCGTCTCATCTCAACTTCGCGCAGGAAGTTCACGGTGGGGTAATTATGTCCTTTCTAGATCAGGCTTTCGCCTGCGCCGTGAACAGCTATGGAAAGCTGTACGTAGCGGTCCAGTTCAGCACGAACCTCATTGGCACGGCGGATGTGGGGGAAACCATCTACGCCGAGGGCAAGGTCACGCATTTCGGCAAGACCATCGGCGTCTGCGAGCTGACCGCGACCGACTCAAGGGGTAAGCTGATCGCCAGGGCCACGGGAACGGCCGCGGGGATTCACAACCGCAAGCCAACCGGAGAGCCGATAGGATAGGCCTGTTGGGCTGCCATTTCAGGCACAACCACTCTCCGTAGCCTGATTCGGATGACCTAAGTCTGTTTATAAGTAGGGGCGAACGGCCGTTCGCCCCTACTTATGCTATAGGGGACGTCTATTTTGCTGAATACCCCTAGCCAAGCGCTGTCCCTCGTGCTAGAATGAGCTCAGGTGCAGGAGCAGGGTGCTCCAGAATTCATCGAGGAGGGATGACATGCCAGATCATCAGCGTGGGGCTCAAGCCGAGGAATCGTCTTACGAGGTCGCTCAGCAGCAGTTCAACATAGTCGCCGATTTGCTTGAGCTTGCCCCCGATGTGCGCGAGGTGCTGCGCTACCCCAAGCGCGAGCTCATTGTCCATTTCCCCGTGAAGATGGACGATGGCACGGTGAAGATGTTCACCGGCTTTCGGGTTCAACATAACATCGCTCGTGGTCCTGCTAAGGGCGGTGTGCGGTACCATCCCGACGTCACACTGGAAGAGGTTAAAGCTCTCGCCATGTGGATGACCTGGAAGTGCGCCGTGGTGGGTATTCCATACGGCGGCGCCAAGGGTGGCGTGATTTGCGATCCCAAGAAGATGTCAGTCGGAGAGATCGAACGTCTCACCCGTCGCTACACGTCTGAGATCGCTCTCCTTATCGGCCCTGAGAGCGATATTCCAGCCCCGGACCTCAACACTTCGGCGCGCGAGATGGGCTGGATGATGGATACTTACTCGATGCAAAAGGGGTACTCCGTGCCGGCCGTCGTCACCGGCAAACCCTTGAGCATTGGCGGGTCGGAGGGCAGACGCGAGGCGACCGGTCGTGGTGTCACCTTCGCTATTCAAGAGGCCGCGAGGCACCTGAACATGGACCTGCTCGACAGCAAGATCGTCGTTCAGGGCATCGGGAACGTCGGCGGCGCGGCGGCTGACCTCCTCAGCCGCACGGGCGCGAAAATCGTGGGTCTCAGCGACTCCAAGGCGGGCGTCTTTAATTCCAAAGGATTGAACGTAGCCGAGATTCTGCGCTACAAGAACGAGAACGGGACGCTTCAGGGGTTCCCCGAGGCGGACGCGGTCACCAACGCCGAGTTATTGGAGCTTCCCTGCGATATCCTCGTTCCAGCGGCTATCCAGAGCCAGATCACGGGAGAGAACGCCCCCTGCATCAAGACCAAGGTCGTCGCCGAGGGGGCGAATGGCCCGACTACGCCTCAGGCGGACGATGTGCTGAACGATCGAGGCATCTTCCTGATACCAGATATCCTGGCCAACGCTGGCGGCGTAACCGTCTCCTATTTCGAGTGGGTGCAAGACCTCCAGTCCCTCTTCTGGTCGGAGGAGGAGATCAACGCCAGACTCGAAAAGATAATGACCAAAGCGTTCCGCGACGTCTACAACACCGCCAGGGAGCGCAAGTTAGACATGCGCTCCGCGGCTAACGTGCTGGCCGTCAGCCGCGTCGTGCAAGCTTTCCGCGATAGAGGAATCTACCCGTAAGCTAAGCTGTGTAGCTCTCGCCGGGCTTCAGTATCACGACTTTGGTCTTTAGCCTGGATTCGACCTTGTCCTTGAACTCCTGAGGATCCTGTCGTATCTCGGGCAGCGTGTTGTAATGCATAGGGATGACGACCTTGGGCTTGAGCAGCTCGACCGCCTTGACGGCATCGTCGACGCCCATTGTGTAGTGGCCTCCGATTGGTAGCAGGGCGATGTCGATGGGGGTCACCTCGGCGATCAGCTTCATGTCGCCGAAAACGGTGGTGTCGCCCGCGTCGTAGATGGTGATATCAGGGAACATAATGACGAAGCCGCAGGGGTTGCCTGCGTATTGAAACTCGTCACCGAAGCTGGAACTGTGCCACGCTGGCACCAGCTTGACCTTCCCGAAGTCGAAGCTAACCGTGCCGCCGTAGCCAGCGCCGACTGTCTTTGCTCCAGCTTGAGCTGCTCGCCCAGCCGTCTCGAATATCGCCAGAACAGGCGCTCCTGTCCTTTGGGAGATGCTGGCTGCGTCGCCCATATGGTCTCCATGGGCGTGAGAGACCAGGATCAAGTTGGGACTCAGTTGATCGGGCTTTGCGGCGGCCAGGGGATTGTAGGTGAGGAACGGATCGGTGACGATCTGGGCTCCTTCCCTCTCGATCTTGAAACACGAATGGCCCAAGTAAGTGATCTTCGTCATACTTTCCTGCTCTCCTTCTCGCGATTTGGAGTCGTATGGGCAGTTAATTTGCCCATCGCTCCGGCGGCAGGCCTGTCAAAGATTGTTAAGTTAAGTTTACTGGTGAGCAAACTGCCTGTCAAGATAATTATCGAGCCGACAAAGCTTCGATATTGCTCATTCCTCCAATCGGCCTCCCGATACCAAGGATCTGCCGCCACCTCAAAGACGATTATCTATTGGCCTATGCTCTTGTAGGAGAAGCCGACTTCCTGGTTAGCGGCGACGCCGACCTTCTGGTCTTGGGCGAGGTCGAGAGTGTCGAGGTCGTGACTCCGACCGACTTTCTAGAGATTCTTAAGAGCGCTGGCTGCTGAAGGAAACGATCCGCCACACAGGTTAGAACAGACGGTTGGAAAATCCGGGATAGCGACCCATTCCGCTGCTGTCTGGATGTTCAGGCAGGGTTTCGCAAATACTCTTAATGGCGACATAATATCTGCCCAGCAGGCCGTCCTCTTGTGTTATAATTGGTGCCCGGATGAAACCAGGGGAGCTACGATGGCAGACTTCACTCACCTCCACGTTCACAGCGAGTATTCTCTCCTCGACGGCCTGGGACGCGTCGACCAGCTTGTAGCGCGAGCTAAAGACCTCGGCATGTCAGCCCTCGCCATTACCGACCACGGCGTTATGCACGCGGCCGTGGATTTCTACATGGCTGCCAAGAACGCCGGCATTAAGCCGATCGTGGGCTGCGAGGTATACGTGGCTCCGAACGGCCGACAGGACCGCCGCGCGAAGATAGACGGCAATCCTTTCCACCTGGTGCTTCTGGCCAAAGACCGCACTGGCTACCGCAACCTGCTCAGTCTGGCGACTAAAGCCCACCTCGAAGGCTTCTACTACAAGCCCAGGGTCGACAAGGAGATTCTCGCAAGCCACAGAGACGGCCTGATCGCGCTATCAGCCTGTCCCTCCGGCGAGATTCCGAGGCAGATTCTGGCCGGGGACTTAGAAGGTGCGCGAAAAACCGCAGTCTGGCTGAAAGAGCTCTTCGGCGAGGGCAACTTCTATCTGGAGCTGCAGAAGCACGATTTGCCGGAGCTGGAGACTATCAACAAAGGGCTGGTGGCTATCGGTCGCGAGCTCGATATCCCCCTGGTTGCCACGAACGACGTTCATTATGTGGGGCCAGAGGACGCCTATGCGCAGGAGATACTCCTGTGCATTCAGACCAACACGACGATCGAAGATCCCAAACGGATGCGTATGCCAGGCGAGTCCTTCTACTTGCGATCATCTGAAGAGATGGCTGCGCTGTTCGAGGAACTGCCCGAGGCCATCGCGAACACGCGGGCGATCGCGGAGAAATGCGATCTCAAACTGGAATTCAACCGGTTACACCTGCCACAATTTCAGATCCCCGAGGGTTACACGCCCAGCACCTATCTGGAGAAGCAATGTCGGGATGGGCTCAAGCGGCGTTACGCCCGCATCACGCCAGAGATAGAGGAGCGACTGTCCTACGAGCTCTCTGTTATCGAGAAGACCGGTTTCCCAGTATATATACTCATCGTGGCCGACTTCGTGGCTCACGCTCGGGCCACTGGCATCCGTTTCGGCCCGCGCGGCTCGGCAGCGGGCAGCATCGTGTGCTACTGCCTGGGGATCAGCGACGTCGATCCGATTCGCAACAAGCTCGTCTTCGAGCGCTTCCTCAACATCGAGCGCAAGGAAATGCCCGATATCGACATGGACTTCGCCGACGATCGGCGAGATGAGATGATCACCTACGCGGCCCAGAAGTATGGGCGAGATCACGTCGCGCAAATAATCACGTTCGGTACGCTAGGCGCAAAGGCGGCGATTCGCGACGTGGGCCGAGCGCTGGGCATGCCGTATGGCGAAGTCGACAGGGTGGCGAAGCTCGTTCCATCCTTGCCTGTGGGCATCACGATCGACAAGGCTCTGGAGGGTAACCCTGAGTTTCGTGAGCTCTACGAAGGCGACGAGATAGTCAAGAAGCTGGTCGACACCGCGAAAAGCATCGAGGGCGTCGCTCGCCACGCCTCGACGCACGCCGCCGGCGTGGTCATCTCGCGCGATTCCCTGACTCACCACGTTCCCCTGCAACGGGCGTCCAAAGGCGAGGACGCGATAATGACGCAGTACCCGGCGAACACCCTGGCAAAGATCGGGCTGCTGAAGATGGATTTCCTCGGGCTGGCCAACCTGACCATCCTGGGGCGGACGATCGAGATAATTCGGCAAGCGCGCGGCATCGAGCTTGATATCGACACGATCCCGCGAGATGACCCGAAAGTCTTCGAAATGCTTGGCCAGGGCGAGACGACCAACATCTTCCAGCTTGAAGGCGCGGGCATGCGCAATTACATCAAACAGCTCAAGCCGACGAGCGTCGACGATCTCGCGGCCATGGTGGCGCTCTACCGGCCAGGTCCTATGGCCCACATTCCGAAGTTCATCGAGGGCAAGGCGGGGACAAAGCCTATCGAGTACATCCATCCCGCCCTGGAGCCGATCCTCAGCGATACTTACGGCGTCATTGTTTATCAAGAGCAGGTGCTCGGCATAGTTCGGGCCGTCGCCGGCTACTCTCTCGGCCAGGCCGACATCCTCCGCAAGGCGATGGGGAAAAAGATCGCCGAGGAGATGAAAAAGCAGCGCGGCAATTTCGTCGCAGGGGCGAAGAAGAACGGCACTAGCGAAAAAGACGCCTCCAATATCTTCGACCTCATCGAGCCCTTCGCGGGCTACGCATTCAACCGTGCCCACGCCTACTGCTACGCCAATCTCGCCTACCAGACCGCCTATTTGAAGGCCAATTATGCCATCGAGTACATGGTCGCCGTTCTCAGCACGGCCGTGGGCAATATCGACAAGGTGGCCAGCGGCATCGCCGAATGCCGGCGCCTGGGCATCGAGGTGTTGCCTCCTGATATCAATCGCAGCCAGTTGGGCTTCTCCATCGAGAGCAATCACACCAGCAGAGGCATTCGCTTCGGACTGGCAGCGATAAAGAACGTCGGCGAAGGAGCCATTGAGACGATTCTTGCTGCCCGCCAGGTAGGCGGAGCCTTCAAGTCCATCGACGACTTCGGGCAGCGCGTGGACCTGCGGCTGGTGAATAGACGGGCGCTCGAAAGCCTTATTAAGGCAGGGGCGCTGGATTGCCTGGGCAAGCGGGGCCAGCTCATATCAGTGCTCGATCGCGTGATGAGCTTCAGCCAGCAGTCGCAGAAGGCGACCCAAAGCGGACAAGGAAGCCTTTTCGACTTTATGATCGGCGACAGCGAGATGGTCTCGATAAAGCTGCCCAACGTTCCCGACGCCGCGCTCAAGGACAAGCTGGCCTGGGAGAAGGAGTTGCTGGGAGTGTACGTGTCGGAGCATCCGATGCACCAGGCAACCCGGGAGCTTGGCGACATCGCGACCGCTTTCTGCGATCAGATCGACGAGGAACTCGTCGGGCAGAAGGTAACCGTCGCCGGCGTCGTTTGCAGCGTGCGCAAGCTGATGACAAAGAAGCGCGATGCGATGGCCGCGGTGGTGTTGGAGGACATGCACGGCTCCATCGAGATCGTAGCTTTTCCCAAGACGTATGAGGCAACGCAAGAGGTCTGGAAAGAAGACAACATCGTCGTGGTCGAGGGCAAGGTCGATGCGCGCGGCGACCGTCTTCAGATCATCTGCGAATCCGCCAGGGTGCACGTGTCCACGGAGAGCAGCGAAGGAACAGGTGAGGGGCAGCCTCGCCAGGAAGAACGGCAAGAGGCGGACCCTTCAGGCGGCACCGCGGCACGGCGGAACGGCCAGGAGGATGGCGGTTTGGCATCCCAGAACGGCTCTGCCTCCTCGCGAGCTCCTTTGAAATCTCAGCGTCGCCATCGTCTTTGCCTCACCATACGCCGCAGTGGCGACGACGACAAAGACCTTCTGCGGCTGCAAAACGTCTTTGCCGTGCTGGCACGCCATAACAAAGGGGAGGACATCGTCGAGATGTGCATCGCCGCCAATGGACACGAGCGTGTCGATCTCGAGCTGCCGCACGCCAGGGTTCGTTACGGCAGGCAGTTGAAGGAGGAGCTGGCCGAGCTCATCGGCGCTGACGGAATAAGCGTGGAGCAACTGGAGGGCTGATTATGGGAGGATTCCTTCGCCGTTGGCTGGTTACGTTCATCGCGGTCTTTGTGGCAGCATACTTGCTGCGGAACTGGTTAACCTACACTGACCTGACGGCGCTGGTGGTGTTCGCTCTCATTCTAGCTATGCTCAACGCCATCTTGCGTCCATTGCTCATCGTTCTGACGCTTCCTTTGAGTGTTCTCACTCTGGGGTTATTCGTCCTCATTGTGAACGCAATTGTGTTCTGGTTGGCGGCCGCTATCGTTCCCGGCATATACGTTCGAGACTTTTTCGGCGCGTTTCTGGCTGCTATTGTGGTCAGCATCGTCAGCTATTTTGCCAACCGCGTATTCGATTGAAGATGGCACGTTATTTGCTCTGGAAGCCTGAGGTTATCTGTTCAAGGTTTCAATTAGTCTTGTTGCGTGATATAATGCGTGCAGCAAACGGGCGGAGGTAGCAGGGGACAAGATGAATTTCCTCAAATGGTTCTATCCCGGCATGCATGTCAAGCGCTGGCTGCTGCTACTGCTCGTCGGTATAACTGTTATCAGCCTTGGCATTGCGTACGTGATGGTTGAGTTCTACAGGAATCAACCGTTCCCTGAGTTTGTCTCTTACCTTACCCTTCAGTTTATCCCCAGGTGGCTTCGTGGCGTGATCTTCATCGTCTTCGGCGTTGGTGCAGCAGGCCTGGCGATCCTCCAGTTCAACCGATCCCTTCTCTCAGCGTTCGTGCCACCTGGTAAAGAGAACATCGTGGACATCATTTACCAGCATCGCTATCTGCGGCGAGGTCCGAAGATCGTCGCCATCGGAGGCGGCACCGGTCTCTCCACGCTGCTGCGCGGGTTGAAGGAATACACTGGCAACCTGACGGCCGTCGTGACGGTGGCGGACGACGGCGGCAGCTCTGGGCGGCTGCGGCGCGAGCTGGGAGTGCTCCCGCCGGGGGATTTCCGCCAGTGCCTGGTTGCGCTCTCCGACGTCGAGCCGTTGATGACCAAGCTGTTCCAGTACCGTTTTGGCGAGGGAACTGGCCTGGAGGGGCACAGCTTCGGCAACCTGTTCATCGTGGCGATGTCGGCGATCACTGGCAACTTCGAGCGGGCGATTCGCGAATCGAGCCGCGTTCTGGCTGTGAGGGGCCAGATTCTGCCCTCGACGATCGCAGACGTGACGCTTTGCGCCGAGTTCCAAGACGACGACCTCGTCCGTGGGGAATCGGAGATCACCAAGACGCATAAGGAGATCAAGAGGATATTCCTGCAGCCGGCGCATCCGCCCGCCTATCCTGAAGCCATCAGGGCCATCCTCGACGCCGATCTCATCGTCATCGGCCCTGGGAGCCTTTACACGAGCGTGCTGCCGAACCTGCTGGTCGAGGATATCAGTCGGGCCATCAAAGCGTCCAGCGCCACGAAGGTCTATGTGTGCAACGTGGCCACAGAGCGAGGCGAGACAGATGAGTTCAACGTGAGCGATCACATCGGCGTGCTGGAGGGCCACATCGGCCACAACGTCTTCAACTACGTCCTGGCCAATAACAATCACAACGTGCATATCGCTCCGGAGCTGAGGTCCGAGCCGGTGACAGTCAATGGCGAAATCGTCGAATTGGACCAGTACAAGGTGGTTGTCGCCGACATCGTGGATCCGGCGGCGCCGATGCGCCACGATTCTAAGAAACTGGCCCAGAGCATAATGCGGGTCTACTACGATGGCGCCCAGGCTTTCAACGGTCGCCTCAGTCGGTCGAAAGAGAAAGCCGAGTCGGTGACGGCGTAGTCACGGTACCTCCTCGTCATTCCCCCTGATTCAGAAGGGCCAGAAAGACTGCTGGGGACAGGATTCGGATGCCTTGATGCTCCCTTAACTTCAGCAGGTGCTCGTCGCCGCTTACGATGTACTCAGCCCCGCCGGCCTCGGCCGCGGCGAGGTACTTGTTGTCATCATCGTCGTCCACGATTGCTTGAAAGTTTTCTTCTGGCTCGACGAGAACGGCGAGTCTCCTGAACATGTCGACTAGTTGAGCGATCTCATCGTCGTCCAGGAGGTGACGAGTCCGGACGTGCTTGTAGGTCAGTGCCCTTTGATACTCGGCCAAAATCGCCTCGGAAACCAGCCACTCGAATGCTTCAGCCTGCCAGTAAGCGAAGAAGCGCGCGGGCACTCCTGCAGGGGATAAGAAGCGGCTAACGACCACGTTGGTGTCGATGACGATCCTCATGGGGTTAACTGCCCCTGCGCACTTGTCTCACTGCTTCTTTGGCGAGCTTGTCAGCCTCCTCTGGGGTCATGTTCGCTTCCTCGGAAATGACTCGCAATCTATCGAAGAAGTCGTCGCGGGCTTTCTTCCACTGATCGTAAACCTCGATGGGCACGACAGCGGCAATCGGTTCGCCGTGTCGCTCGACGACATATCTGTCGCCCTTGGCGACAACCTCTTGCAAGACCTTGCCAAGCTGGCGTCGAACTGCAAAAGCTCCGATTGTCTTTTCCATTATTTCCTCCACGAGAGATCAGCCGAGTTTTGCGCAATGTATATAAGCAGCGCTATCAGCGCAATTATCGCAGTTTTCGAGCAGTTCGTCAACAGCGTGAAGGAGTGCTTGTCCAAGAGCCTGCTTGTTCCTTGACTATCGCCGCCGGCAGATGCTATACTGAGAGGTGCGCGAGGGCAATTAGCTCAGTTGGTTAGAGCACACGGCTTACATCCGTGAGGTCGTAGGTTCGAATCCTACATTGCCCACCAATCGAGCCTGGTCAAGCAGGCTTTCTGCTATCTGACCTCCCAGGCTTCCCCGACCATTGGAGGCGGTGATGGACCCGGCCACGCTGTTGGTGGCATTACTGGTAGTATCTGTCCTCGTCTGGGCGCTCTTCCTCGGGTTCGTTGGCCTGCTGGGGTATCGGCTCATCGGCCGCGCCGGGCAGGGCTGGCTCGCCTTCCAGGCCGCCTTCATGCTGCCGGGCCCGCGTCGGGAGGTCATCCGGCTCAGGGTGCAACTGACCCGTGAAGTGCGCGGTGCCAGAAAGGCGCTCTCCACGATTGATGCCAACGGCGCAACGCGAGGCGAGCTGGCCATCCTGGTGCGTCGACTGGAACGCCTGGCGCAAACCCTGGACAGCCAGTTGCGTCTCTTGAGTTGTGAGCCAGACGAAGAGATGCTTCGTGGCTTTCTTCGCCCGGCGCGACAGCGCGTGGAGGAGTTCGTGGGCGCCACCAGGCGCATCCGGCAGGTAGCCCTGGCCGTGCTTGGTGGGGAGACCGACGACACCCTTCACCGGTTAACGTCTGACGTGGACCGCGAAGTCCTAGCGCTTCAAGCAGGAGTAGATGCCCTGCAAGCCCTGGCCGCGCAGCAACTGGAAGACAAACACTGAGACACCCGCGCTTGCTTTTTCCACACGAGGACCAGACCCTTGCTGCGGCTTTGAAGCAGCCCTTCATCGAAAGCCAAATCCGTGAGGTCGTGGGTTCGAATCCTACACTGCCCACGAGGTTTGCCCCAGAATGGGGCTTTTTTTGTTGGATTGCTGGTCGACAACACCACAGAAACCGTCAACTTCGATTGTGGTTCCCCACTCTTCACTCACATCGTTGGCACTGACTGGGCAGATCGCCACTCAACCGGACAGAACAGCATAAACCCGTCAGCTTTGGCTACTGTCAGGGGGGACTGGCTTTTTGCAATGGGCGCTCGACCAATGTGGAAAAAGGCTGATGCGGACTTCGCCAACTCAGCCGAATAACGATCCGGCGGGAACGCGATTACCACTCGCTTCGCTGGGAAGAGCTTCACAAGGGAGTTCACTGCAGGAGTGAGGTCAGCATCAGCCGAAATCAATAGCGCGGTGTCAAAGCTGTCGAGGACGGCATCTTCCAGGAGCTTTACGGCGATGTTGACATCGGTCATCTTTTCACTTGGCACACTATCTTGGAATCCACAGCTCCGACACAGCCGACGATTGAGCTGATATTTGCCTTCCATGATCTCCAATTCGGACAGTGTTTGTAGTGCCTCAATGAAGGTTGACTGGCGCTTTCGCTTACCCTGCGGTCCGTTAATTCGGGCCGTAAAGTACTTCGTGCCGACAAGCATCTGGTTGGGCCGCAGTAGTCGTGAGGCCAGTTCTTTGACGTTCAGCCAGTAGTAGCGCTTCCAGCCCTTGGATTTCAGTCCAAAGTAAAGGTTGAAACCATCGACGTAGGCTATTACTCTTTCCAAAAAGCCTCCTAACCTACTTGACAAGACGCAGTTGGAGCGCTAGTATTATAGCATACAGCGCCAACGATAGCATCGTTGGCTTGGCGTTCCCTTCTTGACTGGAGGGAACGCTTCTCTTTGTTCGGTGTCGAGGCCCCGTCCGACCGGTTATGCGGCTATACAACCACAATCCCTCCTGCTCCCAAGCAGAGGCGTAGACTCGGCTCTTGCGGGACACTATTGACCGAATCGTTGGGGTCCGTTAACCAGGGGTGGGGCGCGGAGGCCGCAGGCGATTCAAACTGACAGGCAGCAATGGTATCGGTCAACAGTCAGCAGTTCTAGACTGCTTGCCGTGCTCAGGGATACTCGCAGCGTAGCTGGGGCGGCTTCGGTTCTTGGGAAACTCTCAGTAGAAGGGGCAAGCGTTCCTCTGTTAGGAAGGTCTGAGCATCGCTAGTGGCCGATCCTCAACGCCCAGGGCATTCTGTACAACACTTGGGACCATTTGGGGCGCGTACAGATGGAGCACACAGGGGATTACCCCCCTACTTACTTACCGCCAGGCAAGCACTCGCTTCATGCAACTTGGCGGTATTCAGTCGTTCGTTAATTGAGGGCACGCGATGTCAGAGTTGAGAGCATCCCTAATGAATCCACGGCTTGATCGATGAAGTGAGCGAGGCAGGTAGTGCCCATCGTCTCTTTGACGTTTCTAAACTGTGGAATACCGCGCTTTAGTTGAAAACGATGGCCAAATTGCCTACGAGCGGTGTCTTGACCATTATCGGTGCGGCAGGCGCTGACGTATTCAAGGTGCCGTGGCTTGCAGAACACGAGCGGCCAAGACCATGGCCTGGAAACGAGTCCCGAGACTTGAGCACCGAAACTGGCGGGAGAATGTGACTAACCAAAAATGATAGCAGAAACGATCTACGTCGGTAAACAGCACGCTGCCGTGCGGACAATCAATTTCACTTTCAGTCAACTCATTCCTTATATTGGAAACAAGAGAAAACTGCTCGATCTAATCGCACGTGCCTTAGCGCACACGGGCAAACACCAGCAGGCAGTGTTTCTGGATATGTTTGCCGGTAGCGGTGTTGTTGCGAGGTTGGCCAAAACCCTTGGTTACCGTGTTATCGCTAACGACTGGGAACCTTACAGCAGGGCGATCAACAGCTGCTACATCGCCTGCAATGTACCGCCACTATTTGCCAACATCGGTGGCTACGAAAAGGCAGTCGACATCCTGAACCATCTCCCGCCCAGGGTAGACTGGGTAACTGAACATCTGTGTCCACGTGACGATGTTGAGTACGATGCTGCAATTGACCGGATGTTTTACATGCGAAAGAACGGAATGAGAATCGACGCGATACGCCACCAGATATTGGTGTGGCGGTCTCAGGGTGTGATAAACGAAATAGAGGAAGACTGCCTTCTTGCTCCTCTTATTTACCAAGCCTGCTATACCAGCAATACGAGCGGCGTCTTCAAGGGATTCCACAACGGATGGGGGGGCAAAACGAGGACAGCTCTGTATCGCATAGCCAGCGACCTGACACTTGCTCCAGCCGTGTTTTTCGATAACGGGGTCCCAAACGAGGTGCTATGTGAGGACGCTCAGCGGGTAGCAGAAAGGCTTGGCGGCGAGGAACTAACTGTGGTATATCTCGATCCTCCTTATAACCAACATCCCTACGGGAGTAACTATCACGTGCTCAACTCCATTTCGCTCTGGGACAAGCCGCAGATCGATAAGACCATAACCCCCGGAACCAAATCCGCCATCCGAATCGATTGGCGTACGACGCGACGGAGCGCGTATAATTACCGGGACGAGGCAGCAGTCGCCTATTGGCGGCTGATTCAGACACTGAATGCACATTACATTCTCACAAGTTATAGTACTGATGGCACGATTTCTCTTGAACAGCTTCTTGCTGCCAATACCTACCGTGGCCGCGTCCGTGTCGTTATGAAGGGGTATAAGAGATATCGCGTAAGTTCTCAACGGTTTTCTGATAAACCCATGAACGTCGAGTTTATTGTTGTAGTCGATACCCATAAGAAGTCCGATATCTCGATTGATGAGCTCCAATACACTATCTTATCCAAGGAGCAGGCGGTACTGAACAGTCATCCTGAGTACGTGGTCCAGAACAAATATCAACCGAAACTCTTCTGGTGGGAGCGCGAATTGCGTGGCAAAGAAACACCAACTCCGTGAAGTCCGCGCTGGAACAATTATCAACGTTACGTCGAAGAAACAGGAGACCGAGGTAACCCAAGCTCTGACACAAGTAGTTTAATAATTGATTCGCAAGTTTGGGAAGACAATTGCTCTCGCTCACGAGAGACAATGGTACCTCAAAGACATTGTCTCAGAATTCCGACATACATATCCCGATACTGAGTCTTATTATCATTTTGACAACAGCTGAATTCGGCCCGACGGTGGCATCCTTTGCATACGCGGTCAAAAGGGCGACAAGCTTTCGTAT
The DNA here is from genome assembly GCA_023480885.1 of Chloroflexota bacterium. Lineage (GTDB taxonomy): Bacteria > Chloroflexota > UBA6077 > FW602-bin22 > JACPRP01 > JAMCWX01. Next base: position 50,243 of record JAMCWX010000075.1, read on the forward strand.
CCTATCCTGATCTGTGAAGTGAAGAACCAAGGAACCAATGATCTACGTGCCCAGGAAGGGCTACCAAAGCAAGCAAGAGGAAATGCCATCGAACTGCCCTAATGCGAGAAAGCATCTTCCCATTCGTATGCTTTGGGTATGGGTGCGATTTCGAGGCGAACTCCTCGATTCTCGACAGGGTTTCCACAATGGCGATGTTCGGAAAGTTAAATACGACGTACTTGCACAACGAGGAAGGTGGAAAGCTTAACAGGGGAAGTTTCTATTTTAGGCCGAGCAAGTGGACCGTTGCAGAGATGTACGAAATCATGGTGGACATCGCTGAACGGTCTGTACTGTATTATTTCTCAAGGTACAGCGAGGACCATTTCCGTCATTCAGAACGGTCCGGAAGCGCTCGATCTCAGTCGCCTGGAGTTGCGCTACTGGCTCAGGACCGGCGAAGCCATCGATACGGAGCAGCAGGCTGTCGTCGACTCGGCAAATCCCCGTGCGGCGTACATCCTGGCCGACGTGGTGCCGACCAATAGGGGAAGCCAGGACTACTACCTGAGAGTGCGTTTTGCCCCGGGTGCCGGCGCGGTAGGCCGCTACCAGAGAAGCGAGGAGATAGCGGTCCGATTCCCCAGGACGGGCTGGACGAACCATGCTCTCGCCGGCGACTACAGCTTTGCCGGCGTCCCCGAACGCCCTGACAGCTTCCGAGAGTGGGACAGGGCAACCCTCTACCTTGATGGGCGACTCGTGTGGGGAACCGAGCCTTAGCGGGAGGAAGTGGCCAATGCAGACGCGCTTGCTGGCGCCTGATGTTCCCCACAAAGGCCATCCTCGTGCCGTCGCCTGTTCACAGCCGCGGGCCGTGTTCCCTGAAGTTATAGCAGACTACGGCGTTGCTGAGGGGGCCGGGTGCGGTGCGGGCGCTGGCGTTCGCGTCGGCGTGGCTGCTGGTGGAACGACTGTCGGAGTTGCGGTTGCTGCTATGGTAGGTGTTGCCGATGGGGTGGCTGGTGTGTGCGATGCTGCCGGTGTTGCGCTCGCCGGCACTGTCCCCCTTCCCGTCACTGTGCCCGTGGGTGATGCTGCCGGCCTGGGCGTCGAACCGCGTGAAGGGGACGCGGTTGGCGTGATCGTGGTAGATATATGTGGCGTTGGCGACGGCATGACTGGTGCCCACCCTTGGAAGTTCTCCACACCGGGCGCGCTGGATGGGGCTGCGCTATCTACTGGAACCGACAGATCGGCAAGGCTCTTGTCGTTCGCGCCAAGATCGAGCACCAGTTCGTCGGGATTCCCCGCCGGCGTTTCGGCAACTTCCTGGAAGTGAACTCCGAGGTCTTTCTCCAATTGCGCGGCCACCAGTTTGGCTTTTCCGCCTGTCCGATCGATCAGTCGCGATTCGGCTCGCTCCTGGCCAGGCTGGGGCGTTCCAACGCGGTAGCCCAGTTTCATCAATAGCTCGCTCAGGCGCGTCGCCAAGCCCGGGTCTCCAGTGTTGTTTACCACGACAATTCTCGTATCGGCCATAGCGACCCCAGTCGCGGGTTCCTGCCACAGACGACGGGCGAAGGCCCGAATCTGCGCCCAGGAGTGGTCCGGAGCGCTGGGAATCAGCACGTAAGCACCACCGGGGCCTGTACCCTCCGCTAGGTAATTTGCGGTCGTCAACGCGGTTTGGTAGATGTGAACGTCCTTCCATTCCAGAATAAGCTGGCTCAGTTGAGGTGCCGCCGTAATCGGATAATTCGTGTTTACGTGGCGCGCCACAATAGGGAGGATTTGCGGCATGTGGATCAGCCCGCCTGGCTCGAGGAGGCGAGACTTGAATGCCTCCATGATGATGCGCTGGCGCCGCGAGCGAGCGAAATCTGTTCCTTCGCTCACATTGTTAATCGTTTCCCGAGCCCTGGCAAATTCGATCGCCCGCTCGCCGTTCATGTGCTCCACGCCCTTCGTGAAGCGTACGGTAATCCAGCTTGGGTCAATCGATGGATCGTCGTTAGCGGGGTAGAGCGCGGCAAAGCTAGCGGGAACCCTGGCGTCGACGCCACCAACGGCGTCTATCATCTCGCGAAAACCCTGGAAGTCGAGCACGAAATAGTTGGAAATCGGTATGCCCAAAGGGCGAGACACCGTGTCCGCGGTAAAGCTGCCCGGACCCTGGCTGCCAGTGTAGCGCGGCAATCGGTTGGGATAGGCGTTGGTATCTACGGCATACGCGTAAGCGGTGTTAATCTTGCTGTAAATGGCTGTCTTGCCGTCGAACTGCAACGGCACCCAGCAGTCCCGTGGGATTGAGAGCAACGTCAACGTCTTCTGAGTCGGGTCTGCAATCGCGACCATAATCGAGTCTGTCAGGTACGCGCCGTCGTGGCCTCCGCCCCCGTATCCCAGCAGCAGGAAGGAAATGCGCGGGTCGGAGGACGGTTTACGTGGAATCCCGTATCGGTCGGCTGATGCCGCGCCGATCGCCGACGAAGCGTCAGCGTCAACCTGCCTATCACCCTCCGCCTCGGATGGTTGGGTTGGTGACGATACCTGATCTTTCGATGAGGGGATGGTCGAGGTGTGCCTGGCAAGTATCAATCCTCCGCCGATGCCGTTCAGGGCGATGAGCGCTAGCAGGAGATACAGCAAGGTCTTCCTTTCGAGGCGAAGGCGATGGGAGCGCTGGCTGTCTGCTTGCCCAGCAGGGCAATTTACAACTGAGTCCTCTTCCATTCAGACGTGTCTTACTCCGCGATGCCTTGTATCGTACGGCACGAGTTCGTCGGCCGAACACTGTCCAAAAAAGATTGCGCACACTAGTATACTAAACGAACGAGCTTTAGGAAAGGTTCATTTGTACCCTACCTGTTCCCCAGCCAAAGGAAGTACTCCACCACCGCTTTGTTATAGGCTTCGGCGATCGTGTCGATGGTCTTGTCGTCGCGCAGCAACTGGCCCTCCGCGGGGTTTGTGATGAACAGCGCCTCGCCGAGAACCGAAGGCATCGCGATGGGCTTTCCTTTGCCGCTCGTCGCTGGCCCCAGCACGTACAGATGAGTATGATAGACGGACTGCGTGTCCACCTTGACCCCTCGGTTGGACGGCCTGTAACCGAGAGAGCCGATCTCGTCGAGCAGGCTCTGCTGGAGGAACTGGGCCATCTTCTTGCTCTTGTCCGCAAATGGGCGGTCCTGGCAGTAGAAAACCTCGGTGCCACCCTGGGCATTGGCCGCGGCGTTGAAGTGGATGGACACGAAGAGGTCTGCCTTGGCCTCGTTGGCGATGTCTACCCTGGCCTGAAGATCATCAGACAGGTTGATCACGCCGTCTCCAGTTCGGTCCCTTGCTGGCTGATTGGCTGCTCCCGACGTGTTGCGGGTCAAGACTACCCTGAATCCTTCGGCCTCCAGTTTGGGTGCCAGCTTGAGGGCCACCTTCAGTGTCAAATTCTGCTCTCGCATCAGGTAGCCATCGGGGAACTTTCGCTCCGCCCCCGGGTCGACAGTGCCGCCATGTCCCGGGTCGATCGCCACGATGCCGCGCGGTTTTTTCGGCGCGTTGTCTGTCGAGGCGGGTACATCCTTAGGCGCATCCTTCGGCGCAGCTTTGGTTTGCTCTCCAGACGGGGTTTGCGTTGCCTCAGGCGTAGCGGTGGGCGAAGGCTGGGCTGCAGCGGTGGGCGGAGGCGTTGGCTCGGCCTCCGTGCTGCCGACTGCGGCTGAATCTGCTTGTGAATCGTCTCGGCCTGGTTCGCCCCGGGAGCTCAGCTTGCGTATGACTTCGGCGTTAAGTTTGGGACTACTCGTTTCTCGCGTTGCCCACGCGGGAAGGTTGATAGATTCCTGCCTCACGCCGGCGTCGCTTGCCGAAGCAAGTGGCACGATGCCAGATAGCAGGGCCGCTGTGCTCAACGAGAAGAGGACTATCGGAAGTGACACCAAGACGAATCCGTTAATGGGGAGGCTATGTGGCAGCCTGGAAATGAAAGAAAGAATCTTCTGGGCGCATAAGAGTGGTGATCTTCTCAATCCACGTCCTTTCTAGTCCATCGAGGGACGGTCCGCGCGTTGTCGTTGGGGTGAGGTGCGGAATGTGGATACACCGCGTTTTGAAGATTGTTCTGGCAGGCGATAAGTGCCAGGTGCTTGAGTCTAATGCAGTTGGGCATTCGAACGGAATAGGAATAAAGTACCAAAGGATGACTTCTTCTAATGATATCTTATCCAGTCAGTTCACGTATGTTGACACGAGCGGGCGGCGGAATTACACTATCGCTGGCAAAAGGGACGCGATGGATGCGGTGGCCTTCTCGCCAGCACGTATCGCGAAGTGGCCAGGAGGCAAGCGACGCAATTCAGGTTTGAAGGAGTGAGCCATAGCTGACAAGCTGACACCATCTGCGGACGAAGCCCGCGTCGAGATCGCCAAGCTTGTTGACAAGTTTGCTAAAGAGCACAACCTGGCACAGTCCGAAGCTGATGTCAGGGCGGGCTACATTGATCTTCTCTTTCACGCGCTGGGTTGGAATGTCTACAACGAGCCTGGCCAAACGACCAACTACCGGCGTGAGGGCTACGTTCGCGGCGCTGGTTACGTGGATGTGGGACTTGAGCTTCGAGGCCAGCCAGTGCTCTTCCTGGAAGCCAAGCGGTTCGGAAGGATACCCCCCGCCTTAGAACGCGCTGGCGACCGTACCACCGAGGAGAAACAAGCCTTCAGGTACGCTCGCGGTAAGAAGATAACCTACGCGGTCCTTACGAACTTCGAACGGCTGCACCTCTTCAACGCCGACCACGAGCGTCTGATCTATGCCTTCGACCAGCCGCAAGATTATCTCAAGAATTTTGAAGCGCTCTGGCGCCTTTCTCCCTCGGAGGTGGAACGCGGCAGCCTGCTGTGGTGGGAGGGCCAGTTGGGGAAGAGGGATGTGGATCTGGAGTTCCTCGCTGCGCTTCGGCGGTGGCGTCTGGAATTGGCCAATGCCATCTACCAGCGCAACGCTGGTAACCCTCACCTCGGCTACAAGGACGGGGGTTTCGACTTCGATCAGCTTATGACGGCGGTACAGCGCATCCTCGACCGCCTCATACTGATTCGCTATGGCGACGACAAGGAGGTGCTCCTCACACACGACCTGCTGGATACAATGCTGGCCGACTATCGTAATCGAGGGGCCTATGCTAGCCCCGACCATTTGATGCGCGCGTTTGTGGACCTGTCTCATATGATGGACAAGCATCACAACACAACCCTCTTCGCACCCAGCCACGTCTGCGAGCAAGTGACCGTTCCCAACGAGACGCTGGCTAAGGTGATCGAGGAGATGATTAGCATCTCGTTCCGGAAGTTCACATCCGATATTCTGGGCAACACTTATGAGAGCTATCTCGGCACCAGGTTAACCTTGCGCAATGGCCAGATCGAGGACGAAGAGCGCCGGGACGTTCGCAAGGGCAACGGCATCTACTACACGCCAGGCTGGGTCGTGGAGTACATCGTGGACAGCACCCTGGGGCGTCGCCTGAAGGAACTGGAGGAGGAACACGGCCTCCACGCTATCGAGAAGGTCCGTGGGCTGGCCATTCTGGACCCAGCCAGCGGTTCCGGCTCTTTCCTGATCTACGCCTACCGAGTGCTCGCGAACTTTTATCGGCGCCTGAACGAGCGCATTGCTCAGGAGCAGGCGCGGCTACTAGCCAACGCTGCCCAGTTCAAGCTTTTTGAAACCCTGGAGGAGATTAAGGACCTGCCTCAGCCGGTCACTGATTATCCTGATGTGATCCTACAGGAGCACCTGTTCGGCGTGGACCTCGACCCAGAGGCCGCTGAAATCGCCGCTGTAAACCTGACCATGCAGGCGTTTGCCGACTCCCACGAGAAGAAGCTGCCGCTGATCCTGAACGAGAACATCAAGGTGGGCAACTCGCTTGTCTCTGGCGGTGAGGAGGATCTGAAGCGCTACTTTGGCGAAACCTGGCTGGAGAAGCGCCCCTTCAACTGGGCAGACGAGTTCCCCGAGGTTATGGGGCGAGGGGGTTTCGACCTGGTGGTGGGGAACCCGCCGTATGTCGGATTTCACGGTTTTGACGAAGAAAAGCCCTATTATAAAGATGCGTTCGACTGCGCTTCGGGACGGTTTGACCTTTATATGCTGTTTATCGAGCAAAGCTTACGTGTACTCAAGTCCGGCGGTTTGCTGGGCTTTATTTGTCCCACAAACTTCATGAAGCGGCAGCATGGTGAGGCGCTTCGCAGTACGCTGAAGCGGGGCTCAACGATAGTGGAAATCGTTGATTTCAAGCACGGCAGAGTTTTCGCAGACGCTCTAAACTACACGTGCATCATGATTCTTCAAAAGAGCGAACCTTCGCCGACCCACGTAATCACTTACCGCGCAGAAAGCACGGAAGCGAGTTCTTACGGCATCGGCCAAGACCAACTGTCTAGCAGCGGTTGGGTGTTCCTGAGCCCTGAAGCCTCGCCGTTAGGGGACAAGATCAAATCTTCGAAGACCGTTCCATTGGACAGCCTTGTCGACGGAATCGAGGAGGGGATCGTCACTGGGAAAAACGACGTATTCGTTCTTAGCGGGGATGAGGCTTCGCGTATCGCACTCGAACCGGCCGTAATTCGTTCGGCGATTCAGGGGAAGCAGATATATCGGTACCGCGTTGGAGAATTGCCGCGTGTTTTGATCTACCCATACGAGAATGTGCACGGGAAAGCCATACCTTTGGAGGAAAGCGCTTTTGCGGCAAGGTACCCGACTGCCTATCGCTATCTTCTATCTAGAAAGAACGAACTATCTGGTAGGTCGTACTTTGATCGTTCTACAAAGGCATGGTACGAACTTTGGAACGAGAGGAGTTACAGCAAACAGGCATGCCCGAAGATCGTTGTTCGAGAGCTGGCAACTCGTAGCACATTTGCGTTAGGTGACGAGGCCCAATTCTACCTTGACACGGTTTGCGGGATTGTCCCACGCGACAGGCGAGAAGAATCCCTGTACTACCTTCTGGGGCTCCTTAACTCGTCTCTTCTGAATTACTATTACAAAGCTACCACTGTGCCCAAGGCCAATGGCTTCTTCATCTACAAGACTCACTTCCTCAAACAGCTCCCCATAGGCCGCGTCGACTTCGATGATGCCGGAGAGAGGGAGATGCACGGTCATCTGGTGAGACTAGTCGAGCGCATGCTGGGGCTGCACAAACGCAAAGCCGAGTTGTCTCTACCGCAGAGCGAATTGGAGGATGTCGAGCGTCTTATCGACGAGACCGACTGCGAGATTGATGACTTGGTCTATGACCTCTACGGCTTGACGGAGGAAGAGCGGCAGGTGGTGGAGGGGGCTGGGCGCTAATGCGATTCAGAGGAAGCACGTTGGGCTCCATGAGGAAGCCCTTTTTGACGTAGGTCAAAAGCGACCCGTTTCTCACCGCCAACAGACGGCACCCCCTAGCGACCATCTCTAGCGATATACTCTGAATGTGTTTGTCCCTACCTCAAACATAAGCCGCTTATCGCTTAGTCCTTGGACTTGCTCATACTCAAATTCAATCGATTCGATGAGGGCCTTGGTTCGTGCAAGCCCCATTGGCTCGCTACAGGTGTATGTGATTCTACCTAAATCCCGCAGTTTTTGGCGGTTCCCTTCAGGGAATCGACTCACTATCGCCTTAAAGTGTTTGTGATTCCAAGTAACCACGATGGCGCCTAATATGTTGCCGCTGGTGGCAATGACTGGGTCTGGCGCTCCAGCCGCCAGCAAATCACGCACATGCAGCGTGTCATGTCCGCGAGACTCGTAGAATTCCACGACAGAAGCAGGCACATTTTCGTCAACGAGCAGAAGCATTTTCTGCCGAGACTTACCCTGCCTGCTTGCGGCGTCGCTCAACTTCATGCGCTATTGCCGCACGAACATCTTCGGGGGTAAGTCGCGGATACTCCTTAATTATTGCGTCGATACTATACCCGGCTTGGGAAAAATTCCATATCGCCACGGTGGAGATCCTCGTTCCTGCTATGCTATCCGCGTTATGAAGAATATATCGACTGTGGATTATTCTTCCAATTTGCTCCGGTTTCCGCTCGCGAAGTTTCTCGGCTGCCTCACGCATCTCCCTCTGAATCCGATCCATTTCGATAGGCATCGCTGTTTGAAATGGCAGCACTCCTGTTCTTCGAATTCCAGCGTCGTCTTCAAAAAAGACTCTTCTGCCGCGAACGTAAAATGTCAGCGACGCCCAAGGACTATCGTATCGGTCCTTGAGCCACGCACCCAACTTCCTGAGTTCTTGCAAAGAAACATGATATTTGTTGAGGAGCAGTGCCAGCGTCCGAAGTCCCACAACATCTTTGAACGAGTAGATACGGCCGAATGGTCGACGCCGACATTCGTCGGCATACTGAGGAGCAAAGAACCCTTGGCTGTCCCAATAACGGAGTTGCCGCATCGAAAGACCCGTGAGTTGACAAACGTGCTCAGCACTGAAAGCTACCAGCTCAGCCATGGATCATTACCTCCTTATAAACCAGCCAAGCGAAGAAGTGACGTGAGTGCAAGCTGCTCTGTGTATCAGAGTATCAGGTAAAGGGTATTCCAGTCAACCTGTCCACTATTCATCTTAGCTATGACATACATACAACAAGGCGGCTTGGTGGATTGTAGCACTCAGTGGACTCGTCGGTCAATGTTTTGAAAGAACATTGAGGATCTACCCCTAGCGAAACCGATGTGGAATGACATACCCAACGCGTCCCATATGTCCAGGATGTCGTGCATATGCTTGATCGAGCGGAAAGCCGTGTCCAGCTTGAACACCAGGACCACTGCCAACTCCCACTACCCGTGGCCCAACTTATTTGACAATGCCATCGGGGATAAGATAGTATAGTCGCAATTCTACGGGATTGACCTTGGAGGATGACGCTGGTGGAAAAAGTTGTCTTGGCGTATTCCGGTGGGTTGGACACCTCGGTTGCCATCAGGTGGTTGGGGGAGAAATATGGCCTCGACGTCGTCACTTTGACGATCGATCTCGGTGCTAACGATCGCGACCTCGAAGGCATCAGGGAAAAGGCGATCAAGATCGGCGCTGTCAAGGCGGTAGTGGTCGACGCAAAAGAGCTGTTCGTGAGGCACTTCATTTTCCCTGCCCTGCAGGCCGGCGCCCTGTATGAGGGAGAGTATCCGCTGGCTACAGCGCTGGCGCGTCCTTTGATTGCCAAGCTGCTGGTCGACGTGGCGCGGGATGAGAACGCCCAGGCCGTCGCCCACGGTTGCACGGGCAAAGGCAACGACCAGGTTCGCTTCGACGTGGCGGTTGCCGCCCTGGCGCCTGACCTGAAGGTTATCGCCCCCATCAGGGAATGGAAGATGTCCCGCGAGGAAGAGATCGAGTATGCCGTGGAGCGGGGAATCCCTGTTCCCGTGACTGTGGCCAGTCCGTACAGCATCGATCAGAACCTCTGGGGACGAAGCATTGAGTGCGGCGCGCTGGAAGACCCCTGGACCGAGCCGCCAGCCGACGTGTTCCAATGGACGGCGGCCCCGCATAAATCGCCTGACGAGCCTCTTTACGTAGAGCTCGAATTCGAGCGCGGGATACCGGTCGCCTTGAACGGCGAGCGGATGGATAGCATTGCCCTGATCACCGCTCTGAACGAGCTGGCGGGCAACCACGGCGTTGGCCGGATCGATATGGTCGAGAATCGCCTTGTGGGCATCAAGTCGCGCGAGGTCTACGAGGCCCCGGCCGCGGTCACTCTGCACAAAGCGCACCAAGCGCTGGAGGCGCTTACTCTCAGCAAGGACTCCATCAGGTTCAAAGCTATCGTCGCTCAGAATTACGCCGACTTGATCTACAACGGCCTGTGGTTCTCGTCGTTGCACCAGGACATCGCCGCCTACGTTGCCAGCTCGCAGAGGAACGTGACCGGCACCATCCGAGTGAAGCTGTTCAAGGGCATTTGCCAGGTGGTGGGCCGCCAGTCGGAGAAATCCCTGTACAGACACGCTTTGGCAACCTACGACAGGGGCGATGCCTTCGATTATACCGCCGCCGAGGGTTTCATCAAGCTCTGGGGCCTGCCCCTCAAGACGCAAGCGCAAGTGCAATTGCTCGGCCAGGGCGAGACGTACGGTATTTTGCCTCCAAAGGTAGAGTATAAGGGCAAAGACGAAAGCTAAGAATACTGTATGAAGCTCTGGGCTGGACGCTTTCAAAAGGATACCGATAGGGCCGTGGAGAACTTCACGGCGTCGATTCATTTCGACCAGCGACTGTATCGCTACGACATTTTGGGTAGCATCGCGCACAGCCGCATGCTTGTCAAGCAGGGAATTATCGAGCAAGGCGAAGGCGACGCCATCGTGCGCGGCCTTGCCGAGATCCTGGACGAAATAGAAACCGACCAGTTCCCGTGGCGGGTCGAATTGGAAGACGTTCATATGAACGTCGAAGCTCGCTTGAAAGAGAAGATCGGCGACGTTGCCGGGAAGTTGCACACGGCGCGAAGCCGCAACGACCAGGTCGCTCTGGATGCGCGCCTCTTCGCCAAGGATGCTATTAGAGATGCTGTCGAGCGACTGGCGGCAGTGCAGCAAACGCTAACGGAGCTTTCCCGAAAGCACCTGGGCGCGGTTATGCCAGGATATACTCATCTGCAGCGAGCGCAACCCGTCCTGTTGTCGCATCACCTCATGGCCTACTTCGAGATGTTCCAGCGCGACGTGGCTCGCTTCCGAGCTGCATATCAGCGCTGCGATGTCTTGCCTTTGGGTTCAGGCGCCCTGGCCGGGACGACGTTCCCAATCGACCGGGAAGCCGTACGTGAGGCGCTCGGCTTTGCCGAGGCCAGCCGTAATAGCATGGATAGTGTCAGCGATCGGGACTTTGTCGTCGACTACTTAGCCGCTGCCGCCACCGTGATGATGCATCTCTCACGTCTGGCTGAGGAATTCGTGCTCTGGTCGTCGGGCGAGTTCGGCTTCGTGGAGCTGGATGATGCCTACAGCACTGGCAGTAGCATGATGCCGCAGAAGAAGAACCCCGACGTGGCAGAGCTCATCCGTGGAAAGACGGGGCGGGTCTACGGACATCTGCAGGCCATACTCACTCTGCTGAAGGCGCTGCCTCTGACGTACAATCGCGACCTGCAAGAGGACAAAGAGGCGTTTTTCGACACTGTCGATACGTTGCTCGCCTGCCTTGAGCTAATGAACGGGATGCTGCGGTCGGCGCGATTTGTGACCGAGCGGATGCGCGGCGCGGCTGGCGAGAGCTTCACTCTGGCCACCGACGTTGCGGACTACCTCGTCCGGCGCGGCCTTCCCTTCCGCCAGGCGCACGAGGTTGTTGGCAAGCTGGTGGCCTATTGTCTGGATACGGATCGAGACTTGACCAGGCTTACTCTAGAGGAATACCGCCGATACTCTCCCGCTTTTGATAGCGATGTCCTGAACATTACGGTCACTTCCGCCGTAGGCGCGCGCGCCTGCCCTGGCGGAACCGCTCCTCGCCAGGTCGACGCGGCAATGCAGGCGGCAGATGCAATCGTCGAGGATAACCTTGAGTGGTTGAAGCAGACGCCGCCGATCAGACTCATCCCGCTGACCTAGCCCCCACCGATTTAGATGAGATTTAGATAACAAAATCTTCACATTAGCTGGCATCGGTACTAAATTACTAACAGGAAGCGGTTGACCAGACGCCAGAGTTGCGGTATAATGCGCCCGTCGTCCAATTACGCGAGCTAGCCATTGATTGGGGGATAGGCCGGAAACGCGTTGGCGTTGGCTGGTGAACAGGGAGTAGCTGGGGGTTCGGCCCTGCTCTCCTGGGATGAGGTGAGGTGAATCGTAAGGGGAACTCGTAGGGCGAGCAAAACATCCTATATTCCACAGACGTTGGAGCACATAATAGGCTCTCGCTCTATTATCGGAGCTCTGCCTCTTCGTTACTTCGGCCATTTGCTGGTCGTTCTCCTAGCGCTGGGCATCGCGATTCTGGGGGATTTCGGACGTAACCAGGCCAACCTGAGCGCTTTCTCTGTTCAGGGAGCAGTTACCAGCGCTTCTGCCTTTGCGCAGCCGACGGCCAGGGCCGAAGGTGATCTCGTGGTGAAGCGGCCGACCCTTGTCACGACGTTGGTTAATCGCCCAAGGGAAGGCATAATCACGCACAGAGTCGTCGAAGGGGAGTCCGTAGCCTCCATCGCCGACAAGTACGGCATCAGCGCGAATACCGTGCTTTGGGCGAACAACCTCAGAGAGAACGATCCTATCTCACCTGGGCAAGTTCTCTTGATCCTCCCCGTATCAGGAATCCTGCATAAAGTGCAGCCGGGAGACACTATCGAGGATATTGCCTGGAAGTATCAGTCGGACGTTCGTGCTATTATCGAGTTCAACCAACTGACAGATCCATCCAACCTGGTGGCGGACGATGTGCTCGTCGTGCCTGGTGGGAGGAAAGAAGACACGCCACGTCCTCAACTCGCTTCCCGCGGCGCTCAGCGTCCCCCAGAGGATACCGATCAGCCGAAGCAGCAGCAGGCTCTGAAGCCATTTTCGTACAAAGTGGCCCCTGGAGACACACTCGGCGCCATAGCCGAAAAGTTTGGTGTCAGCCAGGACACCATCATCGCCGCTAACGATATGGCCGCCAATCCGGACATGATCTCTCCAGGGCAGGATCTCACGATTCTGCCTGTTTCGGGCGTGCTACATACGGTGCGGGAAGGCGAGAGCATCCTTGCCCTGGCTTCCAGATACGATGTAGCCCCCGACGAAATCGTGAAAGCGAATGCGCTCAAGGATGCCGATACTGTTGCGCAGGGCCAGAAGCTTGTGATTCCAGGCGCTAAAGCGATAATCGCGCCTCCTCAGCCTGCCCCTGTCGCCGAGGCGAGCATCACGCACGTCGTTCGCCCTGGCGAGAGCTTGAGGCTCATCGCCGAGAGGTATAACGCGAACCCGGCCAGGATAGTTCAGGCCAACGGCATCGCCGATGCCGATGTGGTGGTGGTTGGCCAGGCGTTGAAGATCCCAGGTGGCCAGGCTCCCGCACAACCTGCTGCGCGAGCTGCGGCTCCCGCTCCCGCACCAGCCCGCGCTCCAGCGCCAGCGCCGGCTCCTGCACCTGCGCCAGCTCCCGCCCCTGCTCCAGCGCCCGCGGCGCCCTCCAATGGCGGGTGGAATATTGTGGGCATCGCTTCCAAGTATCTTGGATATCGCTATGCGTGGGGCGGGATATCGCCGAGCACTGGCTTTGATTGCAGCGGCTTCGTGTACTACGTGTACCGAACAGCGGGTGTTCCCGTGCCTCGTGATCTCTGGGGTCAGCTTCAGGCTGGTCCGCGAATAAAACAGGCCAACCTGCAACCTGGCGACATCGTGTTTTTCGAGAATACCTATACGTCCGGCCTCTCGCACAATGGCATCTACATTGGCGGCGGACGTTTCATCAATGCCGAGAGTGAGGGCGCGGGAGTCAAGGTTGCCAGCCTCTCCGATAGGTATTGGGCGGCTCGCTACTACGCCGCCTCACGACCCTGGTAGCGGACTTGCCCGCTCAGAAAGTGGCCTGAACGAAGCCCCCGGTTGGTTGCAGCTAATCTCTGTAGCCTCTATAATTACTTTGCCCTCGATACGATTTACCGTCGCGCCTGGTGAGGGGCTAGCTCGGCACCATCGGGCGATTTGGACATTGCGGTGGTTGGCAGTGGCGGTTGAGCTTGTACACATCGGCTTCGGCAACGTAATAGCTGCGAATAGAGTTCTGGCGATAATGAGCCCCGACTCTGCGCCGATCAGGCGGATGATTCAGGAATGTCGTGAGGCGAATAACATCATCGACGTCACGTATGGCCGGAAGACGAAGGCCGTCATAGTCCTCGATAGTGGCCATCTAGTATTGGCAGCCATACAGCCTGAGACTATTCAGAGTCGCCTCGCTCAGCAGCGGGAAGGACGGAACGATGCGGTCAGAGAGTAAGAAGCGCCCAGCGTCGGCAGAGGGTTCGAGCGATGCCGATTCGAGCGCTGTCCCCAACGTCAACACGATCGCCTCTGCGCGAAACGATGATGAAGGCACGTGCAAGGACCCTCCACTCGCAATCGACCCCGCTGTTCTGAGCTCCATTACGGAAATGTCCAGGCAGAGAAAGAACGAGGAAAACCTGCTGCCTCCTCATTACCCTCCCACTCCCCCTGGCTTGCTCTTCGTTTTGTCCGGCCCTTCAGGTGTTGGCAAGGACGCGGTTATCAGCAGGCTGAAGGAAAAGCGCAAGCCATGGCACTTCACGGTCACCGTCACGACGAGGCCGATGAGGCCCGGCGAGGTTGATGGCGTTAGCTATTACTTCGTTTCTCAGCGCGAGTTCGAAGACATGAAGCAGCGGGGTGAGCTGTTGGAATGGGCGGTCGTCCATAAGTACTGCTATGGCACGCCAATCAGCCAGGTACGTGAGGCGTTGAGCGCTGGCAGGGACGCGTTCCTCAAGATCGACGTCCAGGGGGCAGCTCAGGTGAAACGGCGCGTGCCCGACGCTGTCTTTATTTTCCTGGGCCCCGAGAACATGGATCATTTGATCGCCCATCTGACCCAGCGCGGCACCGAATCGCCTGAACAGCTGTCGACGCGGGTGAAGGACGCTTACGAAGAGATGAAGCGGCTGCCCGAATACGATTATCTGGTGATCAATCGTGAGCAGCAACTCGAAGAGGCCGTCGGCTCGATCGAATGCATCGTCGCAGCCGAGAAGAGCCGGCTGAGGCCGAGGAAAATCGAGCTCTAGTGGCTCGCTCCAAGAAAGCGGCCGATGCTCTACGCCGAAATCGCAGTCAACTCCCCAATCAGCAGAGGTAGCGCCAGCTACCATTATCGCCTTCCTCCTGATTTGGAGGTGCAAGTTGGCCAATTGTTGTGGGTGCCCTTTGGCCCCAGGCGATTACAGGGGGTAGTCTTAAGCCTGCTGGAAAGCACCGACGTAGAAGGCGTCAGGGACGTTCTCGGCCTCGTGGATCCCAAGCCAGTGCTTTCTCCCACACAGATTCAGCTTGCTCGCTGGATAGTCGAGCACTATCGCTGCTCGCTGAGCGAGGCGGTTATGTTGATGGTCCCGACCGGCGTTCATCAAAGGTGCTTCTCCACCATCCAGCTCAAAACCGACGTACCAGTGCCGGCGGACTTGCCCGCAAGACAGGTCGATCTCCTGTCGTTTCTGCAGAGAACAGGCAAAATCCGCGCTAATAAGGCCAAAGCTGCTTTTCGGCTTCGCGGCTTCGACGTGGTGCTTGGCCAACTGGCGAGACGCGGACTCGTCACTCGTGGCTGGGAGACGGAGAAGCCACGGGTGCGGCCACAACTGGAGAAGCGAGTTCGCCTGGCTCCTCACCTCGCGGACCTGGATTCGGCTCTAGCTTCTGTGAAAAGTGCGCCGCGACAGGCTGAAGCGCTGCGATACCTGTTCGAGAAGGACGTCGCCGAAGGGAAGGAGTCTCCGCGAAGCAGAGCTTGGGTCCCTGTGGCAGAGCTTTACGCGGCTGCTTCTTCCAACGCCCAGGTGATGAAGGTCTTGCTCGCCAAGGGGCTCGTCGAGATTGAGGAGCGCGAGGTGTGGCGCGACCCTCTGGCTGATCGGACTTTCCCCTTCGCCGCGCGCGTAGCCCTCACGCCAGATCAGCAGGACGTCTGGAGAGCAATCGAGCGCGATTTGGCCGCGCCGGCAGGCTGGACCTGTCTACTGCACGGTGTCACGGGCAGCGGCAAAACGGAGATCTATCTCCGGGCGCTGGAAGAGACGCTAAAGTCTGGCAGACAGGCCATCGTGATGGTGCCTGAGATTGCGCTCACGCCTCAGACCGTCCATCGTTTTGCCTCTCGTTTTCCTGAGAGAGTGGCTGTGCTGCACAGCCGGCTCTCGTTGGGCGAGCGCTACGATGAATGGCGGCGTATCCGCGATGGGACCCTCAGCATTGTGATAGGGTCTCGCTCGGCCATCTTCGCGCCAGTGTCGAACCTTGGCGTGATCATGGTGGATGAAGAGCACGAATGGTCTTACAAACACGAGAAGTCTCCTCGCTACAACGCCAGGGACGTAGCCATCAAGCTGGGCGAGCTAACAGGTGCAAAAGTTATCCTGGGCAGCGCAACCCCCGATGTGGTGACTTACTATCGCGCAAAGTCGGGCCGGTATCGCCTTCTGGAGCTCCAGGAACGTGTCGAATCGCCTGCCCCGCAAGGCGCAGCAGAGGTGGTCACCGATGCTGCGATAGCGGAAACTGCGACGGCTCGGACCACCTTCATGCCACCCGTGCACGTCGTGGATTTGCGGCAGGAGCTGCGGGCTGGCAATCGGGGCATTTTCAGCCGCGCGTTGACCGAGGCCATTGGCCTTGCTCTATCGCTGCACGAACAGGTTATCCTATTCCTGAACCGCCGCGGCGCGTCGACTTTCGTTATGTGTCGCGACTGCGGACACGTGCTCCAGTGTAAACGGTGCAATATTCCGCTGGTCTATCATTCGGCTGAGGACGACCTCGTTTGCCACCAGTGCAACTATCGCACCTTCATGCCGAACGGATGTCCTAACTGTTACGGCGTGCGGATCAAGTTCTTCGGCGTGGGCACGCAGAAGGTGGAGGAGGAAGTGAAGAAACTCTTCCCCTCGGCCCGCGTTTTGCGCTGGGACAGGGATACGACAAAGGGCAAGATGGTGCACGAGCAAATCCTTCAGCAGTTCAAGAGCCACGAGGCCGACGTTCTTATCGGCACGCAAATGATCGCCAAAGGGTTGGATTTGCCGCTCGTCACCCTTGTCGGCGTGATCAGCGCGGACACAATACTCAACCTGCCCGATTTCCGCGCGGGAGAACGCACTTTCCAGCTCTTGACGCAGGTAGCAGGCAGAGCTGGGCGCGGTACGCTTGGCGGCCGCGTGATCGTACAGACCTACTCCCCGGAGCATTACTGCGTCCAGGCGGCAAGCAGGCACGATTACTCGGGTTTCTATCGTCAGGAGATCGAGTTCCGTCGCGAGCAAGGCTATCCCCCATTTGGGAGATTGGTAAAGCTGGTCCACAGCTACTCCAATGACGACCGCGCGGAACGCGAGGCTGACCGTTTTGCGCAAGTGCTGAGACAGAGGATCGATCGTCTCGGCCTGCCTGGGATCGACGTCATCGGGCCGGCGCCGTCCTATGTCCGCCGTCTTCGAGGAAGGTTTCGCTGGCAGCTCCTGATCCGCGGTGACCTTGTCGACGAGTTGTTCGACGATTTGCCAATCCCGCTGGGCTGGTCTGTAGATGTCGATCCCCAGACTACGCTATAATGGGAAACAGAATCACGAGGGCCTGAACAAGTACATGTGGAGGTCTTATGGCAGTACTTCCTATAGTTAGGGCTGATAACCCGGTATTGCGCGAGAAAGCCAAGAAAGTCACACGCGTCGACCAGAGCATAAACAAGCTAATCGACGACATGATCGAGACTATGCACGCCGCCAATGGCGTGGGCCTCGCCGCGCCGCAGGTCGGCGTATCGCTGCGCCTCATCGTCGTCCAGGAGTTCATGGAGAACGAAGTGGGCGAGCTGGAGCCAGGGCAGATCATCGTCCTCCTGAACCCCGAGATCGTGAAGACGAGCGGCGAATATGAGACTGACGAGGGGTGTCTCAGCCTGCCGGGCTACGTCGGCACGATCAAGCGGGCGGAGAAGGTGACCGTGAAGGGCCTCAACCGCCAGGGGAAAGAGGTTCGCATCAAGGCCGAAGGATTGCTCGCCGAAGCCTTTCAGCACGAGGTCGACCACGTCAACGGCATCCTCTTTTTTGATCATTTGCCCTCTATCGACCAACTCCGGCGCCTTCAGCCTCGCAAGAAACCAGGTGAGTCCGAGGAACTCTAGTTGTGCTATAATGGGCTGGCGTGACCATACAATCTAGCGGGAGGCACTGAGAGGAGAAGTGAAAATCCACGAATACCAGGCTCGGGACATCCTGATGCGACATGGTATCCCAGCGCCTGCAGCCGAAGTGGCTTCGACGCCGGCAGAGGCCAGGGCTGCGGCAGAAAAGCTGGGCGTGCCGACGGTGGTCAAGGCTCAAGTGCTTGTCGGCGGTCGCGGGAAAGCCGGTGGTGTGAAGCTGGCGACGACGCCACAAGATGCCGAGATTGCGGCAAAGGCAATCTTGGGAATGGATATCAAGGGTAATACAGTCGAGAAAGTCTTGGTAGCCGAAGCCACCAAGATAGCCAAGGAGATCTACCTGGGCATCGTCGTCGATCGCTCGGCAAAGCGCGTTACCTTGATGGCCAGCGCCGAAGGCGGCGTGGAGATCGAGGAAGTGGCGCGGGTATCGCCCGAGAAGATCATCAAAGTCAGCGTGCATCCAATGTTGGGCTTGCAGGAATACCAGGCCCGAGACCTCGCCTTTGGCATTGGACTGGACGCGTCGCTCGTGCGCGATTTCGCGAAGATCACCAAGTGCCTTTATCATGCCTTCGTCGACAGCGATGCCTCCCTGGCTGAGATTAATCCCCTCGTCATCACTGCCGACGGCAAGCTCCTGGCTCTCGATTCCAAGATGCTTCTCGACGATAACGCTCTCTTCCGCCACACGGGCTTTGAGGAGTTGCGCGACCCATCGGAGGAGACCGAGGCCGAGCGAATCGGTCGCCAGCAAGGCTTCAGCTATGTGAAGCTGGACGGCGCAATCGGCTGTATGGTGAATGGCGCAGGATTGGCCATGGCGACGATGGATGTGATCGAGCTTTACGGCGGTGAGCCCGCGAACTTCCTCGACGTCGGCGGTGGTGCAAAATCGGACCGTGTGGCCGAGGCTTTCAGACTGCTTCTTTCCGATAAGAACGTCAAGGCTGTGCTGCTCAACATCTTTGGCGGCATCACTCGCTGCGACGAGGTGGCTAAGGGCATCGTCGAGGCCCTGCAGAAAGTGAAATGCGATCTGCCCATCGTCGTGCGACTGGTTGGAACCAACGAAGAGCAGGGACGCGAGATACTGGCTCAGGCTGGGTTCAGTTCTACCACAAGTATGAACGAAGCGGCGCAAATGGTCGTCGCCAGGGCATACGGGCGTTAGGTTGGACGCCACAAAATCGCGCGGGCGTTCACAATAACGCCCTAAGTGGGAGGAACGAGTTGAGTATTCTCGTCGACAATAACACGCGCCTTCTTGTACAGGGTATAACTGGCCGCGAGGGAGAGTTCCACACCCGCCAGATGCTGGAATATGGCACCAACGTCGTCGCCGGCGTCACGCCTGGCAAGAAGGGCGTGACGGTCCTGGGAGTGCCGGTGTTCAACAGCGTCGCGGAAGCAGTGCGTGAAACAGGTGCGAACGCCGCGATAATCTTCGTGCCCGCTTTTGCCGCACCCGATGCTATCGTCGAGGAGGTTGACGCGGGCATCAAGCTCATCATCTCTATAACCGAGGGGATCCCGACGCTGGATATGGTCAAGATTTGCGACTACGTCAGCCAAAACGGCGCGCGGCTCATCGGGCCTAACTGCCCTGGCATTATCACCCCTGGGAAGAGCAAAGTGGGCATAATGCCCGCGCACATCCATCGTCCGGGGAACGTTGGCCTTATCTCCCGCAGCGGGACCTTGACCTACGAGGTGGTGCTCGAGCTTACCACTCGGGGATTCGGGCAGTCGACCTGTGTGGGCATCGGGGGCGATCCGATAATCGGCAGTTCCTTCGTCGATATGCTTGCCCTCTTCGAACGGGATCCCGACACGAAGGCGATCGTGCTCATCGGCGAGATCGGCGGCACGGATGAGGAGCGAGCGGCAGAATACATTGCCTCCAACGTGACCAAGCCCGTCTTCAGCTTTATCGCTGGCCAGAGCGCACCGCCAGGCAAACGAATGGGGCACGCGGGGGCTATCATTTCCGGCGGGACAGGTGCTGCAACCGACAAGATTGCCGCGCTGGAGAGAGCGGGCGTCAAGGTCGCCAGCACGCCAACGGGGATCGGCGAGCTTATCCAGCAAGCGGAGGAACGCGGTGAAACCACCCTACGACATCGTCGTCTATCGTGACTGGTGTAAGGCCTGCGGCGTCTGTATCGAGTTCTGTCCAAAGCGCGTGCTAGACGGGTCATCGAACGGGATACCAGTCGTCGCGCACCCCGAGCAGTGCATAAGCTGTGATCTCTGCGAGCTGCTTTGTCCCGACTTCGCCATCACGCTCCCGCGCTCAGCTAACAATCATCGGGAGGACTGAGGATGGCGAAGCAAAGGTTTCTACAGGGAAGTGAGGCTTGCGCGGAGGGCGCGCTGGCCGCGGGAGCAAGGTTCTACGCCGGATACCCCATCACGCCGTCCAGCGAGATAGCGGAGATTCTGTCTCGTCGCCTGCCTCAGGCAGGGGGAAAGTTCATCCAGATGGAAGACGAGATGTCCAGCCTGGCGGCAGTGATCGGCGCCTCTCTCGGCGGGCTGAAAGCGATGACGGCCACCAGCGGACCGGGCTTTTCGCTGATGCAGGAGAATCTGGGCTTCGCGGCGGCGGCCGAGATTCCCTGTGTGATCGTCGACGTGCAGCGCGCCGGTCCGAGCACGGGGCAGCCCACCAGCCCTGCTCAGGGCGACGTGATGCAGGCTCGCTGGGGCACCCACGGCGATCATCCGATCATCGTCCTCTCCCCATCCTCGGTGCGCGAGTTCTACGAGCTCACCATTCGCGCTTTCAATCTGTCGGAGAAGTACCGTTCGCCAGTCGTGCTGCTTGCCGACGAGGTGGTGGCGCACATGCGCGAAAAGGTCACGCTTCCGGATCCTGGCGAGGTCGAGGTAATTGATCGGCTGGAGCCTACGGTTCCTCCTGAATGGTATTTCCCTTTCGACAACGCGATGGATGTGCCTCCTCTGGTCAGCTTTGGCCAGGGCTATCGCTTCCACGTCACCGGCCTCTACCACGACAGGTCTGGCTTCCCCACCATGCGGCAGGACGAGATCAATCCCTGGTTTGAGCGGGTGTTTGCCAAGATCGAGCACCATCTAAACGATATCGTTGAGGTTCAGGAGGAGATGATGGAAGACGCGGACATCGCGCTCATCTCGTTCGGCGCAAGCGCCCGGTCGGCCCAATCGGCGATGCGTCTGGCGCGCGCAAAGAACCTCAAGGTAGGGCTGGTGAAGCTCAAGACGCTGTGGCCTTTCCCCGAGGAAGTCGTCGACCGTGTGTCCAGGAAGGTCGGGCGGATCGTGGTCCCCGAAATGAATCGCGGCCAGATTCGGCTGGAAGTTGAACGAGTGGCCGCGGGCAGAGCGCGAGTGCTGGGCGTCAATCGCTACGACGGCGAGATGATCGCCCCGGCTCAGATTGTCAATGCAATCGAGGAATAGAGTCAGATGAAGCAGCCAATGTTTCACACCATCTATCCATATTTGCGAGCCAGCAAGAAGTTCCCGCACGTGTGGTGTCCGGGCTGTGGCAATGGCATCGTCCTTGGCTCGCTCATTCGTGCCATCGACAGGGTGGGACTGAGTAAAGATAACATCGCCATGGTCTCAGGAATTGGCTGCTCTGGGCGGATGCCCGTGTACGTGGATTTCAATACGCTTCATACTACGCACGGTCGGGCGCTGGCCTTCGCGACGGGACTGAAGCTGGCGCGGCCGGAGATGAATGTCATCGTGGTAATGGGCGATGGCGACGCTATGGCGATTGGCGGCAATCACTTCATCCACGCCGCTCGGCGCAACATCGGCCTTACTGTCATCGTCATCAACAACATGATCTACGGTATGACGGGCGGGCAATGCTCCCCGACAACCCCTACAGGCAGCTTCGCCACGACAGCCGTGTATGGCAACATCGAGCAGCCTCTGGATATCTCTCGGATGGCCGAGGCAGCAGGGGCTCCGTTTGTCGCTCGCAGCACCGTCTTTCACGTGTTCGAGCTGGAGAAGATGATGGAAAAGGCGCTGAACAAGGAAGGCTTCGCCGTGGTCGAGGTTCTCAGCAACTGTCACGTCGGCTACGGCAGGCAGAACGATATGGGCTCTCCGGTGGCGATGCTCAACTGGATGCGAGAGAACACCTCGCCCAGGTCTGTCCAGGATGGCGAGTCCAGTGCCAAGATCGCACGTGGCGTGTTGGTGGACAAGGACTTGCCCGAGTACACAGCGCTCTACGACGAGGTAATCAAGCGGGCGCAGGCTGGGGCGATGAACACGCCGCTCTGAGGCCCGCGCCCGGGGTTCTCGGTTTCCCCAATGTCACTTATGCCCAGCGTCCTTAGACCTGGGAACTCCACCGATGGCTACGTTCTCCGGTGGCAGCTCGTTGATAACCACGTAGATGTGCTCTGGCGGAGCGCCCAGCGTCTCCTGCACGGCTGCGGTGACAGCCCTGGCCAGCGCGGCCTTCTGCTCTTTCGTGCGGCCTTCGAACATGTCGATTCTCACAAACGGCATATAAGCGCCTCCTGAACGCTACTTCGGAGTGGCCACTTCGTGGCAGACAGCGCACTCGGTGCGGCCTTCCAGCTTATGCGGTATCTTCGGCACGCCACCCTCCCACGGCTGGTGGCAGGCTGTGCACATAGCATCCGTGCGCTTCGCGTGGCTTGGCGGCAGCGCCTTCAACATCTTGGCGTTGTGGCACCCCGTGCAGTGGGCTCTGTCGTCCGTTCTGTGTGGCGCCCTTGGCGGATCGACGGACTGGGTATGGCAAACGGCGCACATTTGCACGGTCCTGCCTTCGTGGCTCTCGGGCAGGCTAACCATCTTGCCGGTGCCGTGGCACTGAGTGCAGTTCGCCTTCCCTTCGGGCGAATGCGCCATCGCCGGCGGCTGTATCGTCTGAGTGTGGCAAAGCTGGCACGTCTTCTCGGTGCGATTCGCGTGGCTGGCGGGCAAATTCACCAGCTTGCCAGTTCCGTGGCACTCTGTGCAATTGGTCTTCCCTTCGAGCGTGTGGGCGATTGCGGGTGGCGTGGTGACCTTGGTGTGGCAAAGCGTGCACGTTTCCACCGCCCTGTTCGCGTGGCTCGGGGGTAGCTTCACCACCTTGCCTTCGCCGTGGCACTGAGTGCAGTTGCTCTTTCCATCGAGTGTGTGCGCAATCGTCGGTGGCTCCGTAGTCTGAGTGTGACAGATCTGGCACATCTGCTCGGTTCTGCCATCGTGGCTCTTGGGCAGCTTCACCAGCTTGCCGGTTCCGTGGCACTCTGTGCAGTTGGTCTTCCCTTCGAGCGTGTGGGCGATGACCGTGGGCTTCAGCGTGCCGGTGTGGCACATCACGCAGAGATTGCTTGCCGTGCGTTTAGCGTGGCTGGCAGGGACTGGCGCGATGGCTTTCGGTCCGTGGCAGACGATGCAGTCCGTTTTGCCTTCGAGCGAGTGAGCGATCTTCGGCGCGCCGCCCGGAAACGGCTTGTGGCAGGTCTGGCAGGTATCGTTGCCGCGGCCTTCGTGGTTGGCCGGCACAGGGAAAACCGCCAGCCGTGCGTGGCAAGCCAGACAGTCGTCGCGACCTTTCGGCGAGTGTGGGATGTAAGGACCCAGGCTCTGATCGTCCGCGTTTTGCGGCACGGGCGCCTGGGCGGATGGGGCGGATGGCGACTTCGAAACTGAAGCGGCGGCTGTCGTCACGGCTGAGCTCTCGGTCTTCTTCGCCTCGGCGGCCGGCTGCACGCTAGTGGATGCAGATTTAGTCTCTGCCGTCGGCTTACCCTCCGCGGCAACAGGCTGCTGTTGATTGGTGCAGGCGCTGAGCACAAGGACCGCTGCGGTCAAGAATGCCAACAGAGCGAGGTGAAACGCAACTGCGACGCGACTCGATGCTGAAGGTGATGGATGTTCGTCCACTTTGCACTCCATCGTGTGATGATCTGAGGAAAACCGACAACAGTATAGCAGCATTTTGCAGAATAGCAAGTAGGTAAAGAGTCCGGGTGAGTGCCAACCTCACTCATTTGGGGACCAGCAACCCCTGTGCGTCCACCCCATTCAACCTCTGGGCTCGGCACAAGCTACGAAACCGCGTATTTTCCTCATTGGCCATGAGGCTCTCCCAATCACCAGACTCGACGAGATGCCCTTGCGCTAGCACGTGAATAGTATCGGCCTGACGGACCGTGGACAATCTGTGCGTTATAATCAATATGGTTATTCGTCCGTGAAGCTCATCTATCGCACCTTGGATTCGATTTTCATTCTCTGAGTCAAGGTTGCTGGTAGCCTCGTCGAGAATCAGCACAGCAGGTCTACGCAGTAATGCTCGCGCCAAAGCCAGACGCTGCCTTTCGCCACCAGACAATCGCACTCCGCGATCGCCGATAATAGTCTCCATTCCTTCCGGAAGCCTGGAGATGAAGTCATCGACGACCGCTTGTCGTAGCGCTTCGCGAATTTCTTCATCCGTTGCGTCAGGTCGCGCCCACAGCAAGTTGGCGCGTATCGTGTCGTGAAAGAGAAAGGTCTCCTGCGGCACGTACCCAATCTGTTCGCGCCAAGCCCGCATCCGTTCGGCACGCAATGGCACCTCGTCTACCAGCACCCGACCTCGATTTGGCACGATCAATCCGATAACCAAATCGGCAACGGTGCTCTTGCCGGCACCAGAAGGCCCAACAATAGCGGTGGTCTGTCCGGCTCGAATGACCAAATCGAGATCGGAGATGACTGGATGGTCGCCACGCTCTTCATAAGAGAACGAAACCCGTTCGAGCCGGATGCTATCTCTGAGCTCGATCTGCTCCGATCGCGCTGGCTTTGGCTCCGCTGCGGCCTCGCAGCGAGCCTGCACCTCCGTAACCGTCGCAAACGCTGGCAACATGTTTTGAAACTGCTGATAGGTCTGCTGAATAGCAGAAAGCCTGGGCATCACCCTGGCGAATAGGAAAACGAGCAAGAGCACACCGGCGCTGGGGACACTTAGAATCTGGACCAAAACGACGAGGGTGATGTTCAGAATCCACATCGACCCTATGTCAAACCAGCATTTCGCCTCGGCCTGATTGCGAACCGCGTCTGCATACATCTTCGCCACACGCTTGGTCAACTGTGAAAAGTCTTCGACGTTCCTCTCTTCGACACCGTAGCTCTTGGCCGTCTTCATGCCGCCCAGATGCTCAATCGTCGCCGCGTAGAGCCCATTTAGCGCAAACGAAAGCGCTTCGCCAGTTAGACGAGACGGTCGTCTCTTGCCCTTAAGCAATACCAGCAATCCAGCGCCAACCGCAAATACAAGTCCAGCTATTATCCCTGATAACTGAAGCGCCAACGCAAGATAGACAGCGGCGACAATGCTGTTGACAATCAGATGCAAGAGCATCTGAGCCGCCGCTCCAACCCGGTCGATCTCGGCGGTCAACACAACGGTGAAATCGGAGGATTTAGTCCGAGAGAATAGCAGCCAATTGCTATTGGCAATTGCGCGGTAAAGTCGCTGGCGCAGGTGAACTACGAACTCTTGTTGGATGGCAAAGTTGATAGTAGTCTGCCAACGAAACAGCAGAGCGTTTACGGTGATGACGAGCAGGAAGAGGACAAGGGCGGTGTTTAACGTTAGATGCACGTCGACGACCGCGAAGATCGACGACACAAACCTGGCAAGTTGACCGACTGTTCCCGTCTGGGTGTCCAGTCCGACCAATTGCATAATTGGCACGAGCATCAATAGCCAGATACCCTCTGTCAGGCTAAGGAACGCTGTTAATATGAGCGCCATCGCAATCTTCCACCGCGTCGCCTGAAAGAGAGCCGCGACATATGATCGAACAGGACTCTTCACCCTTCTCCCCGCAACGTCATGGTGCGATTTGCTGACCGCGAAAAGTGACTCCACATCCTCCGCCAGTGCTTTTCGATAAATCGGACTGGACGCAGCAGGTAGTACAAAGGATAGAGAAACCGTGGCAGGGGTAGCGGAAAGGCTATCGTTTCTTGTACGGTTGGCGTTAGCGCCATACGGAAGAAGTATCTGATCCTATCGAGGGGACGCTCCCTTACCCTCAGATGGAAAATCCTGATGTTGGTGAAGAGCAGCTTGCGTTCCCACGTGTTCGGCTCCCTCTGGATATCCCGTTGAAGCCGTCCACGCACCCGCGCACTCAGCGATTTCACCGCCGAATCTGCCTGCATCCTTTCCAGGACGTAGGCGGGGGGCATCGCTCCCAACAAATCGTTTGCCAGGGAAAGGCCCACCAGTAACATTCGCTCGCCACCCGATATTCGCGCCTGCTCGATCACCGCTTCCCAACGCAGATCTGGACGAGCGTGGATCAGTTCAGCAATGTCGCAGATCCAACTCAGCCGCTCCCAGTGATGTTTGGAACCGTGTGCACACAGAAATAGAAGCAAGTCCTCTGGTGCTAGCGTGGGAACCCCCAGGCCACCCAGAGATGCGCGCTCGACACGCTCCCAGATGCCTTCCGTATCGAACTGCATAGAGAAGTATTGTGGCAGAAAATCCCAATGGATCTCCACCTGGAAGACACCGCTTTCGTGCAGAAACGAAAACTCGCATTCGGTCTGCATGTAGGAAGCTTCCTGGGCACGGTTCAGCCTGTACTGTGGCCGATATCCTTGGGAGATCAGCGAGTCTTTCGCTCTAAGGGCATCTTGCCTTCGGATCAGCATATCGAGGTCGTCGAACTGTCGTAAGGCGAGATTCCCGTAGACCGCAACGGCCAGGACTGGCCCCTTGAACGGCATCACCGGTATGCCTTCCGCCTCAAATAATTTCAGAATTCGGCGCAATTCACTGGCCAATAAGAGATTCCGCTTGTTGGTCTGACGGAAACGGTCTTGGAGACGATTCAGGATATCCTTCGGAACAGCTTCCGCACACGTTGCCTTAAGCTGCCAATAAATGAGGGAGCCCACTCTGTGCCGATACGCAGCCCTGAGCAGGTAGTGCCAATCCAAGTCCTCCCTGATTAAAGCCTTGATTCTGTGGGCTGTCTCCGCGTCTACGTGCGTTCGAGCACATTGGAAGAGAACCTCTGCTTCAGGACGAGTCTCAATTGCCAGTTTCTTGTGATATGCGAAAGGCTAGGGCTGCTCCAACAATCTCTGAATAGCAAATTGCACGGCTTCTCTGATGAGGACTGTCGCACCCGCGGGTTACTTTCGGGCTCGTGCAGCGGGCGCAACAGCCTCGCGAAAGCGATATCAGTCGTCGCATTGGGCTATGGCCGGTGTGAAAATGTGCCCGAGCGTGCTTGCGGTGGCCCCAGGAAGATCGTCGCCTTCGTCGATGGTAGGCTTAACGTAAACGTTCTTCCCATTCGCCGACTCGTTTCCTGTCGAATTATTCATGCGTCACCTCCTTCCTTTTGGTAATTAGCAGGGCAGGAAGACTGGGGGTACCTTAGCTGAAATAAACGAGACCTCGGTCGTGCAGTCGTTTAACGAAATCGGCGAGATCTCGCTCCGCTTCGTCCTCTGAAACGTCGTACCCCTCGAGAAGCCATTTCTTGAGAGTTGAACCATCCACGTGGTTATCGTTTTCTTGCAGGAGGTTTAGCAGGAAAAGCGCCGTCTGATTGATCGTGTAATAGCTCTTCCCGACAACGTCCAACACAATACCTTCCCGATCATCCAGGGATGTGATGATGACATCGTCCCTAAGCTGTATCTGACGCCCATTTGTTGGGGTAGCCACGTTAACACCTCCTCGAAGTATCGGATGGCTGGTATTCGCGAATCGAACGGTCAGGGTTTTGGCAATGGCTGGCTGCTTCGGCTAGCAAGCGCCTTAAGTCTTCTCAACCCGAGAAGGCGCCAGATGACGCGTGCCACCGGCAGCAAGTGCGGGCAGGAGGATAGAATGCCTATGGTCACGTTTAGCAGTCTACCCGATCTGCTTTCCAGGTCGATCTTTCGAGATCCCCTTTCAACCCGCACCACTTTGGCCAGCAACTGATTCTCCGAGATGGGAGGATCTTCGTGAGGCAAAGCATCTCCCTTGGTGATGAGAACCTCCTGGTCACCGATCTCCCCCTTCTTAAGAAATCGGTGGACGATTCGTTCGCCATTGTCGTCAAACAGGACGATATCGCCAAGTCTAAGTTCAGACACAGTGATCGGACGAAGCCAGACGATATCGTCGATTCTGAGAAATGGCGACATGCTTCTACCTACAATGCGGCAAGGGATCTCCTTTTCCGCGTCCAACACTCGACTGGCTATCTTCCAGGCAGCAACATTGGCGTTGGTCAGCTCGAAACATTTGTGTCGATCCATTTAGCCTACGCCAGGTCTCACGCGGTCGGCGCTATTCTCAAGCTTCTCTTTGGATAGCCCTTCAGACCAAGATGAATCAGGATAGCTGTCGAGCCAGCCAAGTTTGCCGAATTGCTTCAGGCACCAGTAGCAAGGGAAGTAGTCCAGTTCTAGGAGGGTTCCCCTCTCGATCTCACGCAGCCTCTCCTGGATCAGCCTGGCTGACATCTCTCTTTGCCTCACGATGGCAGTTCCCAGCGACTCGCGCTTTAGATCCGCAATTACTTCTTTGCCCTGCTCGTTGGGTTTACTATCATCGGCAGGGTGCGAGAGCGTGCAGCAGAAAATGGCATTGCCCTGAAAATCGACATTCAGGTGATCCCCGCCGAAGGCGCGACAACTGAATAGCGGAGCGCTGCAATAGCCTCCAGAGCCGATTGTGATTGGCATCTTCAGCGCTCGCGAAAGGTTCCGATCGACAAAGGACATCCAACGCCTGGTTTCGTTCGGGGAAGGGATGATGCCCGTCTGCACTGCCAAAGGCGTAACCGTTAATGGCCCGAACATGGGAGCTGTTGCTCCCATGCCAGAGCCGAACAACGCGATATCTGTCAACTCCGCCTTGTTGATATTGTTGATGACTGTGATCAGATTGAACGGTATGTCTTTGAGCTTGCAGAGGCCGAGCATCTCCATGATCACCTTGAACGCACCTGCGCCGCGATTTGCGTCGTGTATCTTTGCTGTGGCTCCATCCAAACTAATGGAGATGTGCTTGAGATGCTTCTTAACGTGGGGTCTCGAGAGAATGGGGAGCACCTTAGACTTAAACTGGAAGCCGTTGGTAACCACGTGGAACTTGAAGCCCTCCCCAGCAACCATTTCCAGCATTTCGTCGAACCGCGGATGTAGTGTTGGCTCACCCCCCGTAATGGCAACATAGTTCAGGCCATAGCTCTTGGCCTCCCGCAGAATCTTCTGCAGTACATCTAGCGGGATGTGCCCCCTATCCTCCAGTTTATCCCGTATACAATGGAGGCATCTGAGATTGCAGGCATTGGTCGGTTCCAGGGAAAGAATCATCTGCTCACCACCTGAATACTAAGGCCAATTCTAGCAGGAGAGAGTTAGGTTTCAGGATTGAAAATGGTTAGGTTTAGGTTAGACAGGCTTTCGGTGGTCGCGTTGCCCGAATCAGAGGTCTCTACTCGCGGCAAGCAGCCTTGAAATCAGCCGATGAGTGGTGTATTCTAGCCGTAGAATAAGCGCAGAATCAGGAGGTAGCCGTTGATTCCGATTGCAAAGCCGCTGATGGGTGATGCCGAGAAGAAGGCGATCATCGCCGTCCTCGACTCGGGCGTGCTGGCGCAGGGCGCTGTCGTCGAACAGTTCGAAAAGGACTTTGCCGCGGCGATTGGCGCCAGGCACGCCATCGCCGTCTCCTCGGGCACCACGGCGCTGCACCTGGCGCTCCTGGCGCACGGCGTCGGTCCCGGCGACGAGGTGATCACTTCTCCTCACACTTTCATAGCCACAGGCAACGCCGTGTTGCACGTCGGGGCCAGACCAGTTTTCGTGGATATCGACGGGGAGACTTATAACATCGATCCTTCGCTGATCGAGGAAAAGATAACCGCCAGGACAAAGGCCATCATCCCCGTACACCTCTACGGCTACCCTGCCGATATGTCAGGGATAATGGATATCGCGGAAAGGCGAGGACTCGCGATTATCGAGGATGCCTGCCAGGCGCACGGCGCTTCCATCCACGGCAAGTGCGTGGGCACATTTAGCACGGGCTGCTTCTCGTTCTATCCGACCAAGAATATCACTACTGGAGAAGGAGGCATCGTCACGACCGACGACGATGCGTTGGCCGAGCGTCTGCGCCTGCTGCGCAATCACGGCCAGCGGCAGCGCTATTATCACGACATCCTCGGCTACAACTTTCGCATGAGCGACGTTCACGCTGCCATCGGGCTTGCCCAGTTGAGCCGTTTCGAGGAGTTCACCCAGAAGCGCATCGCCAACGCGGCCTTCTTCGATTCCAGGCTGTCCAACGTGATAACGCCAAAGGTTGCGCCAGGCTTCAAGCACGTGTACCATCAGTACACGATAAGAGTGAAGGGCAACCGAGACGCGGCCCTGGCGCAGCTTCATGCCAATGGGATAGGCGCTGGAATATACTATCCTGTTCCCCTGCATAAACAGAAGATATACCTCGATCTCGGTTACAGAGACGATCTGCCTCAGGCAGAGAAGGCGGCGGCGGAGACCATCTCCTTGCCAGTGCATCCCGCGCTGACGGACGAGGAATTAGAGAAGATCGCCAGGGAAGTGGGCAGAGTCTGACCGTTCAAGAGTCTTGCACCCTCTCTCGAAAGATGCTATGCTAAGGCGCCTGAAGAAGCGGATGCTGACGATTGGCATCCTGCAAAGTGGCATAGTGTGCTATGCCGGATAGCGTTATGGGCGCCGAGGAATCGTTTTCCCGGGGTGCCCTTTTGTTGTGTTCCTGGACGTTTGTCTCCTGGGAAGGAATGCATCTTTGAAGATGGCGGGACTGAATACTGGGCTCTACGGACTCCTTCGCCTTGCGAGTGGCGACACTTCTGCGAAGGAGTCGTCCTCCAATGGCACGGCATCCATTGCTTCTCGTCTCGACCCCGTGTCTCTCTACTCCACTTTGGCCGAATGGGGAACCTACCTCCTGCTTTTCGCTTTGCCTTTGACCGTCCTGCCAATTTCGGATGAGATGTATGGCGTGCCCAAGATCACCGTGGTCAGAGTTTTCACTATTCTGATCCTTGCCCTGCTTGCGCTCAGAGCGCTTCACACGGGAAATCTTGTCATTCCCCGCACTCCTCTGGATTGGCCGCTTCTGGCCTTCGTGGCTGTCGCCCTGATCGCCAGCGCACAGGGAGTGTCGTGGGGCGCCGCGATACTTGGCCCTAACGTCAGAAGTGATGGCTTACTCACATTTGTCAATGCTGCCATCCTTTGCTATGTGGCCGCCGGGCTGTTGCGTGATGCGACCAAGGTTCGACGGGCGCTTTGTGCGGCTTCCCTCGCGTCTCTGCTCATATCCGTCGAGGCTATCGCTGAGTTTTTCAATCGGAGCTTGATCGGGCAGCCCAGCGGTTACTTTGCGTATCGCCCGATGTCCACCCTCGGCAATCCCGATTTCCTGGGTGGCTACCTGGTCATGATCGTGCCGCTAACCGCCGCGTTAGTGATGATGAGCGCCAGGAAGTGGGCGCGTGCGCTCTGGAGCCTGACCATGCTCCTATCGCTGGTGGTGATATTCTTTTCGTTAACGCGCGCCGCCTGGGTCTCCTTGATCGTGCTGGCGCCTGTCTACGTTATAATTGAGAGAAAGGGCATTTGGGCCAGACGGGCATGGTTCGTCGGCGTTGCGCTTGCCCTGGCGCTAGTGATTGCTCTGACCGAGGCGGGAACGCTGGTGCAACTGCGGGCTGCCGAGTCGAAGAGCTCGACGGTCCCGGCGGCGCAGGCAACCGTTCCCGTGGACCAGGCAGCAGCCACCTCGGCTACAGGCGGGGGCGCGGGGCAAACGAAGGCGAGCGGAACAGGCAACGCTGCGGAAACTGTTAGGGTTGGCCCGGGGCAGAGCGATCCTCTGGCAATCGCGGCTAACGTCAATAGCTTTGGCGGCAGTGAGCGGCTGCGCTCCATCGTCAATTTTCAAGAGGGAGGGTCAGGTCGCCTCATCTTCTGGCGTATCGCTCT
Source organism: Chloroflexota bacterium (assembly GCA_023480885.1). GTDB lineage: Bacteria > Chloroflexota > UBA6077 > FW602-bin22 > JACPRP01 > JAMCWX01. The sequence goes on from JAMCWX010000075.1 coordinate 82,192, forward strand.
AAATCTGATCGCCGATCATCCTCTGCTGGGCACTGGCTATGCCAGCATGTACGCGGCTTTGACCAGGTATTACACCCTAGACTGGGTTCGAATGTCGTCCGGTCTCTGGCTGGATAAATCTCACAACGAGCTGCTGGACGTGGCCATCCAGACCGGCCTCGTCGGCCTTGCCATCTATCTCTGGCTACTTGGGACTTTTGCCGTCACGGTTTACAGAGCCTATCGTCGAGGCCGCCTGGCCAATGAGCCGCCAAAGCCTGGGCGGGACATCGCTTCGCCAAAGACCGGTGAGGCAACTGGGCGCGGGTTTCCAGACAATCATCTTCTGGTAGCTATCGCCTTCGGCTGGCTAGGTTATCTCGCGCAGTCGATGTTCCTTTTTGGCACGGTTGACACCATCCCAACCTTCTGGATGCTCGCGGGCATGGGGCTCAGCGCCGCGAGCGCTGTGGATACGAGATCAATTCGCTGGAACTTCAAGTCTGGTGTAGCTGTCAGGAATGGCATTTATGCTTTGGTGCTTGCCTCTGCCGGCTTCTTGTTGTACCTGTCAGCCCTTCCGCTGGTCTCGGAAATCTACCTGGCTCGGGCAGGCGATGCCAGATTGCGTCACGATATGGGTTCGGCGATGAGCTATTACTTGAAAGCGGCTTCTCTCGCTCCAAATAACCAGGACACCGTGGTCAAGGCCGCTCAGGCGCTGGCTGAAATCGCCTCGATCACGCCTGACGCGAGGAGCCGCCGACACCTCCTCGACGAATCGGTGCTACTGTGGAATGACGCCGTCGATAGCCACCCGCGTTTCGCGAACCTTTATCTCCTGCGGGCGGAGACCTACGCGCGATATGGCGACGATCACGTTATCGATGCTTTCAACGATTTCAAGCGCGCGGTAGAGCTCTATCCTCTGTATGCCAGAGCGCTGGCCGGCGTCGCCGACATGGGCCACATGCTCGGACGCCAGGATGAAGCTATCGTGGCTGAACGCCGGCTTCTAGTCATCGATCCTAATAAAGAGGACACCCTGGCCTCCCTCGCCGAAGACTATTTTGCGGCGCGGCGGTGGAGCGAGGCTATCGCCACCTGGAAGAAGGTAGAGCAATTCGATGGGGAGAGCGCCGATCTACATTACTGGATCGCCCAGGCGTATCTTGCCGGTGGGAAAAGCAGAGAGGCGCAAGAGGAGCTACAGGCTGCTCTGCGCTTGAATCCCGAGCACGCTCCGGCCCAGGATGCGCTGAAGAGGTTGCGGGACAGCCATAATTAATAGATGGTCTATTGGGGTATAATACTGCGAGGTGACGATCATGGGCTCAACTGGCACTAATGGAAGTAAGTCGCGATTCGAGGACAAGTTAATATGGGGCCTGGTGATTGCCATAGCTATTGGGATTGTGGCTTTTGGAGCCTTCTATTATCTCGATCGCTATGCGTATTCCAGTCCGGCACCTATCGACCGCGAGATCACGCAACTCGAACAGATGGTTGTCAACGATCCCGATAACGCCAATGTTCGACTGGCGGTGGCTGATCGGTACTCAGCCAAGAAGTTGTACGAGCGAGCTATCCAGCAGTACAAGGAAGCCTTGAAGCTGAATGAGAACCTCGACAGGGCGTGGGCAGGTTTGGGATACGCACAGCTTGCGTCTAGTAGAAACGAGGACGCTATCGCTTCGTTCAAGCGAGCGTTGGACTTGGTGAAGTCTGACAAAGCGGGGGCATTGTCGCCAGGCGTGGCCGCCGTGCGCTACTACCTCGGCGCGGCGTACTCCAACCAGGGGGAGCTGGATAAGGCTATAGCCGAGTTCCGCCAGGTTCTGGAGGCGAACAGGGGCGATGCCGACGCCACGTACCAGTTAGCGCTGGTGCTTCAGAAGAAGGGCATGCACGACGACGCTATCGGTCTGTTCAACTATGCCACCGACCTCGTGCCAGATTTCAAGGAAGCTTATAGTGGGTTGGCGGAGAGCTACAAGGCCAAGGGGATGGCAACGGAGGAAGAGTATGCCGAGGCGATGGTCGATCTCTTTGACCAATCCTACGATCAGGCAATTGCCCGCCTCCAGAAGGTGATCGCCGCGAAATCAGATTTCGCCAACGCTTACTTTGGGCTGGGGCTCGCTTTGGAGAAGAAGGGCAAGTTGAACGAGGCGAAGGAAGCGTATTCCAACGCCGTGAAGTACAAGAACAACTACGCGTCGGCGCAAGCTGCGCTGGCAAGGCTCAATGTTGCTTCACCCAAACAGTAAGAAGATAGTTTCACGGCCTTGCAGGAGGGAGGTAGAAGGAATTGAGTGATCAGGAGACACAGTGGCCTGAGGGAGGGAACAGTTCCAGCGCGCCGGGTGGAGGAGACGGAGCGCCTTCGACTGCACCAGAAGAGGCAGGGCAGAGAAGGTCGCGCCGCAGGATATTGATCGCTCTCCTGGTGTTGTTGCTAGCGGTTATCGCCTGCAACGCCTATTACATGCTGTCGCGACAGCCGATCACCACGCTGCCGCTGGTGCGGGCTTTCGCGCGGTCGACACCACCGACCTATCTTTTCAGCATCACGGGCCTCAGCGAACCCATGGGCATTGCCATTAGCCCCGACGCCCAAAGGGTCTATGTCACCGAGTTGGGCGGTGAGCGCATGGTTCGGGTATTCGATCGCACCGGCAAGCAGATCGTTTCCTTCGCTTTCCCAGGAACGAAGATCCCAGATCGTGCACCTACTTATCCAGCCGTCGATCGACAGGGCCGACTGTACGTTCCTGAGCGGGCGCAACACGTAGTTGCCGTCTACTCGCCAGAGGGCAGGCACCTGGGGGTGTTCCCGCGTGTTGCGCCGGGCGAGAATTTCGCGTGGTCGCCTCTTGGGGTCTCGATCGGTCGCTCAGGCGATATTCTGGTTACAGACACTACAGTCGACGAGCACAGCGTATATATCTTCGACTCGTCGGGCCAACTGCGGAAAAGGTTCGGCAAATCGGGTAGCGGCAATGGCGAGTTCGACTTCCCCAACCAGGCGGCCGTCGATCATCGCTCGAGAATTTACGTTACGGATGGCAACAATGGGCGCGTCAGCATCTTCGATGCGGACGGCAATCACCTCGGCTACCTGGGCGTGGGTAATGCCCCTGGGGCGGTTGGCTTGCCGCGCGGCCTGGCCATCGACAGCATGGATCGTCTGCACGTCGTGGACAGCATTAACGGCAGGGTTCAGGTATTCGACGTCAGCGGCGACAAGCCGTCGTTTCTTTTCACGATCGGTGCGGCCAGCAGCGCACGGCCGCTCGCTTTGCCGAATGGGGTGGCGGTGGACGACACTGGGCGCGTTTACATCGCCAACACGGCGGAAAATGAAGTTCAGGTGTGGACGTACTAATGTCTTCCCACGGACAAGTACCAAGAAAACCCAATCATGGTATTGATTTCCCTCAGTTTGTGTGCTATCATCGAATTGCTAGGACACCGGCGAGCGGTGCCGTGCAGGATAGTGTCCTTGACATAAGTCAAGGGCTGCCTGTATTCGCCACGCGCAAGAGGGAGCCAGCCTGATTCAGGGTAGGACTGGTGCGCTGTGGTGGCCTGGTGAGATCACCCTCATCTTCAGTGCCGCTGAAGGCTGGCGGCTAATGGCCGAGGGCCGGCCTGGAAACTTGGAGAGAAGTTGCAGGCAAGGTTTGTTTGGTTGTATAGCTGCTGTTGGCGGCATGCGCGGCTTTTTCTCCACCCGGTAATCACTTGTTTTCGAAGCGATTCTGCCGAAGAAAGGAGGTGAAAGAGTGAGAAAGGCAATCCTTATTCTCGCAGTTATTATCGCCGTTCTAGCGCTTATGTTCGCCTTTGCCAGCGTGGCCTTCGCGGATAACGGACCGCACGGCAACTTCGGCGCGCGAGACACGTCAGCTACAACCGACGCGTGTGCTGGGTGTCACCGCGCCCACACTGGCACCGCGGATCCGCTGCTGCGATTCGGTGGCAACGAATACCAGTTCTGCACCACCTGCCACGGCAGTGGAACTCAAGGCGCGTATACTAACGTGCAAGACGGCGTTATCGGCACTCCTGGAGCTTACTACCAGTCGGCGTACAGCACCTCTGCCCAGATCAGCACTACCTACGGCCTGAACGGCGGCGGATTCGAGAATATGAAGATGTACGTCCCTGCCAACGGAACCTGGAGCGCGGCAGCGGCCGTCACCTCCAAGCACCGCGTCGAAGGGCTCGGCGGAGTGACTGGCCAGACAGTAACTGCCTGGGGTGGTGGATCGACAGGACCCGGCCTCGGGGGCACGCTCAAGTGCACCAGTTGCCACGACCCGCACGGCAGCCCCAACTACCGCATCCTCCGAGGTGGCTATTCGCAAGGCTCGCCTGACGCCGCTGCCTCGTGGGTTCCCAACGCGGGCCTGTGGCCGGCGCAGGTCGCCACCACTGCTGGCAAACAGGCGATGGTTGGCAGCAACGAGATCGCCCAGGGCGCGCATAACTACGCGGCCACGATCAACGTCTATTACGATCGCGGCATCAGCGACTTCTGCGGCGCCTGCCATCAGAACTACCTGCTGAACAAGGCCAGTGGGTGGGGCCTGGGATCAGGGCAGACGGCGCCCGCCGGCTACGTGGTCACGTCGGGTGGCCCTTCAGCGGCTCGCGATCGCCATCCAGTGGCCAGCAAGGGCTACTACACTGGGACCAGCCAACTCGTGACCTGGCAGGCTGGCGCGGGCAATGGCTTCGACGCCAACGCCAGTTGGATCACGCCTGGCACGGCTAACTTCGTGTCCAAGGCCCTGCGGCGCGTCACCGATGCCGTCGGTGGCACCCGCCTGAATGCTGGCATCGTCAGCGATGTTAACGGCGGCAACTACAACGGCACGCAGGTGACGTGTCTGACGTGCCACTACGCCCATGGCTCGGCAGCCCAGGCAACTGGTTGGGCATCCAACGTCGCTCCAACTAACGACAGCGCCAACCTGTTCCTCGACAACCGTGGCGTCTGCCAGGCCTGCCACCAGAAGGGCACGTCGTCTTACTAACCTGGTTTGGCTCAATCTCGCAAATGCGAATCCAGGAGGGAGGATCATTCCTCCCTCCTTTTGGACTGTTAACGGGCAACCGCACAAGTTGCCGTGATGGCTGTGGTTCGGTTCAAGATCAGGCAGAATGTGGGGATCTGCCTGTGGACCGCCGGCGTCCGCGTACACCAAAGCATAGAAAGGCATTGGCCAATGGCCAAGGAGGATACATCGCCGGGGAGGTCCCCTTCCTGGCTCGGCTTATCTTCACAACTCGCTCGGGTGAGCTTCTACTTGCTTTGTCTGGTCCTCGGTCTCGGCATCCTCGCCGGCGCCTACTTCGCCTACAAGAACGCTACACCCTCCTCCCCTCCGTATCAGCACGTATACAGCGCGTGCAGCGCCAGCGAGTGCCACGCCAGGCCTTCGTCCATCGGCAAGATTTACGTCGCCGCAGACGGAAAAGACGTGAGCGACAATCCAGTTGTCACGGTTGGACAGGGCGATGCCTTCGAGGTGGACTGGCACTTCGAGAACATGCTTGGCGACCCGAAGCGGTATAAGGCGGTTGGCATCCAGGTGACGCTGCCCGAGGGAGATGGCTGGACTGTTGGCCCTGGAACGCCGCAACACCCGCAGGAGTGGTCTGCCTCGGGAGAGGGCAGGGATTACTGGAGTCCAGCCTGGGACCAGGGCGATAGCGACAGGGGGAGAGAGCTCGTCAGATGGGTGCGCTCGAACGATCTGAAGAACGTGTACTTCGCGAGCTTTCTCGACACTGCCTGGAGCTTCAAGGGTGAGAGAGCAGCGGCAGGCGACTCTGGCGATCGGCGTGATGGGGACCTTGACGGGAAGGAAAGCCATATGGGCACGGACGCCGTGATCGGCGTCCCGCTCAAGACCGAACTGGGTGACTACGAAGTCGCGGTCGCGGGCGTGGGTCGCGACAAGGATGGAAGACCCGCGAGCGTTTCCAGGACGATCAAGGTCCAGGTGAGGGACTGGTCGGACCCTGTGCTGGCTGGGAAAAAACGTCGCCCAACCTCGCAAGGCGACGCAGCCGGGGCGCAGGGCGGTCTTGGCTTCGCGCTTTTCGTGCCTCCCGTCCGTCCTACCCCAACGCCAGCTCCCACCCCTACCCCCGAATCGCTGGCCTCCATTTACGCCCGGCGCAGCCTGCCTCAGCCATGGCCAACGCCGGCGGTTGAGGAGGAGGCGACCAGACATGCCAGCACGATGAGGTGCAAGACCTGCCACGACAGTCCTGACTTGAAAAAGAAACCGCAGCCGATCGCTCTTCCCATCGACCACGCTGGACGCGCGGAGAGCACCTGCCGACTGTGTCACCAGCGTCCGTACATGCCCCCTTATACAGGTGATGGGCAGTCGCGTTACATCGTGCCGCGCATCCCTCACAGCGTCGCTGGTAGAGACGACTGCTTGAGCTGCCACCAGCGCCCTGGGGGGATCAAGCCGGTTTCGTCTACGCACGCTGGCCGCACCAATCAGTTGTGTCGCGGTTGCCACCAGTTGCCCAGCAACGCGGGTGGCCCAGCGTTGCTGCCGCACGCCACCGCGGGACGAGAGAACTGCCTGTCGTGCCATACGCCGCCGGCAGATCACGGCGGACGTCAGAACAAGGAATGTGTGATCTGTCACATACCATCCGCGGATGGACCCGACGGCTTGACGGGCTATGCCATTCCAATTGTCCATACGTTGACGCTCCACGCGGATTGCCGCCGCTGTCACGTGGGGCCATAGACGATGGGTGACAATGTGGCTTCGGAGGGAAATGGCAGCGCGACGGGCAGCAGGAGGCAGCTTGCAGGGCCTGCCCTTGCTGGAGTAGTCTCGATCATCGTTCTGCTGGCCTTCGGCGCTTTCCTTTGGACTCGCTCTCCCCAGTTTGGAGTCCCTGGAGTTGGAGGGTTGATCCCTGCTGCGACGCAAGGCGGACCAGGGGGAGCAACAGCATCTGGGGCAGCGCCGTCGGCCTCAACTCCCTCAGCGGCTGGTGAAGTGGCGCTTAAGGCCACAGGGGAAAACCTCCACCTTGCCAGGGCTTCCGAGGCCGCTGGCATGAGCTGCGAGGATTGCCATTTCGGGCCGCGGCCCACCGCTGGCAATCCTGCGCTTCGCGCATCCACCAGGAACGCGTGTTTGGGTTGCCATCCTCAGGAAGCGAAGGAGAGGACGGCCCGGAAGACCCATCAGCCATTCACCAACAGCGAGTGTACGCTGTGCCATCGCTTTCACCGGTCCGACTTCCCTCACCAACTGGTCGCCCCTGAAGGCCACCTCTGTCAGCAGTGCCATACTGACATAGGCGAACAGAAGATGGAGGCCTACCAGCACGCGCCATTCGCCAAAGACGCTTGTGGCGAATGCCACAACCCGCACGGCTCGAATCTCGACAGCCTGCTGCGGCGCGACAACCTTTGTTCCTCCTGCCACGAAGACGTGGTGAAAAAAGGTGCGGCTGTGGCCTATCAGCACGTCCCATTTGCTAAGGGGAACTGCAAAGCCTGTCACCTGCCTCACGCTTCCAATTACGCGGCGCTGAAGCCGGTCGATACCAAGCAGCTCTGCCTGGCTACATGCCACAGCGATCGCGCTCTCAACATGGACTTCAGCCACACACCGGTTGCCAGGGGCCAGTGTACGAGCTGCCATCGCCCTCACGGCTCCGAGAATCCTCGAATGCTGATCGCCAGAGGCACGAGCCTTTGTCTCACGTGTCATCCCAAATGAGAATCGAGTAAGAGACAAACCCGACTGGTACCGACAGGTGATTGTTTTCCATAACAGAATGTGCTAAACTGCGACAGGATGATGGTGAGCGTCGACTTGGGAAGGTGATGAGCGCCTGTGACTTGAGGTCTGAGACCGATCAAGGAGGGCGCTTCTTTGTTATTCAGGTGGTTGAAGATTTCCTGGGCTATTTTAGAATAGACAGAACTGTCAGGCTGCTAGGTCTGCTGGTCGGCGTGCTGTTGCTGGTTCTGGTCGTCTTGACGATGGTAGCCTTTGTCCTGAAGCGGGGTCCAGATACCACCTCATCTATCGATCGGGAGATCGCAGCGCTGCAAAGGCAGTTGCAACGCAATCCGACTAGCTCAGACGTGCGTCTGGACCTGGGGTGGAAGCTGTACCAGAAAGGCGACTACACGGCAGCGTTGGCGCAGTACCAGGAAGTGCTGAAATCGAATTCGGAGCACGCGGGCGCGCGCTTCGGCACGGCGCTGGCGCTGGAGAAGCTCGGCAAGACGGACGATGCCATACTCGAGCTGAACAAACTGATCGAGAAGGATAATGCTTACGATCAGGCATATTACGAGCTGGCGAGGCTATACTGGGAGCGCGGCAGTCTGGAAGAGGCGCTGGCCAACGCCGAGCGACTCGTGACTTTGCAACCAGTGTCTAGCAGCGCTCACTACATTCGTGGCCGGGTTCTGCTGGCTAAGGGCGATGTCGATTCGGCGCTGAAGGATTTTCAGGCGGCAGTAGCGTACGACCCTCAGTTCGCCCAGGGTTACCTGGGACTGGGACTGGCCGACCTCGCCAGGGGGCAGAAAGACGACGGAATAAGCAATCTTAGAAAGGCCAGCGCCCTGGACCCTGATCTGGAAGAAGCGACCAGGGCCGTTCGCGAGGCCTCGGGCCAACCGTGAGGGTTCAGGTTAGGTAGATATCATGAAGGTTTTGCAGAAATTCGGCAGCTTGAGACAGCGGCGGATTGCAGACACAGGTGGCGATGCTTTGCCGACAGGGAGACGGGGCGCTATCGTCGCTTCGCTGGCGGTCGTGGCTGTTCTCCTGACAGGTAGTATCGCCTTCGTGGCCTCGATGCTGCTCGACCCGCGGGCGTCGCTTGGCGCCATCATCCCAGCGCCTGTAGCTGGCGACAAGATCCCCGTCTTCTCCTTCTCCATTCACGGAAAAGAGGATCAGCCACTCAGCAAGCCCTTGTCCGTGGTGGAGGGCTCGAACGGAGATATCTACGTGGCCGATTCCGGTAACGGGGTTGTCCAAGTATTCGATTATCAGGGTAACTTCAAGACCACGATAGGGCGGCAGTCGTTGAATACACCCAGGCCTGGAGAGTTGCGCTATCCTATTGGCGTGGCAGTCGACGAGAACAACCGCCTTTACGTTTCTGATAGCGTAGGCACGCACATATCGATCTTCGAGGATGGCAAGTTCGTCGAATACATGGGTGAGAAGGACGGCAAGAAGCAGTTCTCGGTGCCGGCTGGCCTGGTCTACAAGCACGGATATCTCTATGTCAACGACATAGGCTACCACCAGGTTCTGGTCTACAGGCCCAGCGGGGAGCTTGTGCGAACGGTCGGTCTGGGTCGTGGTACCGAGCCAGGTGAGATGGAGTTTCCTAATTTCTCCGCGGTCGATAACGATGGCACCATCTTTGTGTCCGATTCAAATAACAATCGTGTTCAAATCTTCAACGCCAACGGCTCGCGTGCGGGCGTGATCCAGACGGCAGGGAAAGGTGGCGTCTACCTTCCGCGAGGGATCGGCGTCGACGTGGCAGGAAGGCTACACGTCGTGAGCACGTTTGGTCACCGAGTGGAGGTTTTCGACCGAAGTGGCAACTGGTTGTTCTCCTATGGTAAACAAGGGGAAAAGGACGGGGAATTCAACTTCCCCAACGGGCTGTACGTGACTGCGAAGCGCATTTACGTGGCCGACCGCGAGAACAACCGCGTTCAGGTCTGGCAATACTGAGTTGCCAGAGAGGCAGGGGCAAGGGAGTCAAGCCTGATCTAGAGAATTATCTGTGGGCAAAATCGTTTGCGCGGTCGCAATCGCATTATCAATACCATTACTGAGCCTGCTTCCGATACAGTTCGCGAGCTTGAATGTACCGGGCTGGTCGTTTTCTGCCGGCTTGTTCGCTACTAGCGCCGAGGCGTGGTCGAATCCGCACGGCTCCTATGATGCGACGACTGGCCTTTGTGCGGCCTGCCACAGAGCCCACAGCGCTAGCGGGCCAGCGATAATGGCTGCTAGCAACGTTCGCAATCTATGCGACAGTTGTCACCAGGGTTACCAGGGCAGCGATTACGATGTTGAAGGGGGCACTATTCGGAATGGTGGCGCTAACTCACCCTCGATTTCCGGCGGGTTCAGCGCCGCTGGCGTGACCTCGGAGCACTTGATCGATACGTCCGGGAATCCTCTTCGCGTACCAGGCGGTGCCAGCTCGAGCACAACGTTGACGTGTGTCTCGTGCCATAATCCGCACGGATCGAGCAACTATCGCCTGTTCAGGCAGACGGTGACCTGGAATGGGTTAAACGCGAGTGTGCCCAACTTCACGGCTACGTTGAGCAATAGACTGGCGACCGAGACCGTTGTCTATCAAACTGGATCCATCGACGCCTGTGACGCGTGCCACTCCGACTACAGCCAGCGCGTCGGCGGCTCTTACTCGGCAGGCTTCCGCCACAAAGTCGGGGTGACCATTTCGGCTAGCAATACACCTGGATCGCTGCCATTGGAGCAGCAATCTCCTGCTAACAGGATCGTGTGCCTGACGTGCCACAATGCGCACAGCACGAAGGTCACGAACACCGCCAACGGCGGTCGGCAGGGATTTAGCACGGCCCTGAAGAGATATACAGATTCGGGCATGTGCTCGGGATGCCATTTCAACCAGTGGTGAAGACGCTCTGCGTCGTTCATCGTCTTTTGTTGGGTTGATATGATATTCGGTGGGACGATCGACAAGCTCATCAGGCTCTTGCGCAAGTCCGCGCAGCTAGGCACCAGGCATAGCCGCCTGGGTGCCAGGCTCGTGCCTGGCGTAGCCGCACTCTTGCTTGCGGCCTGGCCGTTGTTCGCGGCAGCGCCCACATCGGCAGCCCTTGCGGTGCAAGTGGACAGAACTGAGGCGGGCGGGATGATTCCCTTTTCGGTAGCTTCGGCGCCAACTGGAGTTTCGCCCACGGCGACGTATACTCCTACGCCGACTCAGACGCCGACGTCGACCCCCTCGCCTTTGGCGACGGCGACTTCCACGCCGGCGGCCACTCTGTCGCTTACGCCTGCGGCGACCGCGACGCCGACGCTAACCCCGACGTTGACTGTGATGCCGACGCCCACAGCAACGCCAGTAGCGACCGCAACTCCGACGATCTCGGTCAGCCCGACTGTAACGGCCACGCCGACTGTCACTTCGACGCCCACCGTCACGCTGACGCCGACCGCTACGGTTACGCCGACGGCGACGGCGACGCCTACGCCCACGTCGACGGCCACGCCAACCCCGAGTCCCACGCCGACGCCCTTCCTGCGGCTTGAAGCGAGCGTTTCTCCCTCAGCGGCTAGCGTCGCTCCTGGCGGCTTGGTCTCCTATACCTTCAGTATAGTGAACGCGGGAAGGTTCACCGAGTCCGTCAGCATTTCATACACTCCCAGTGTCACTGACAGCTTCAGCTACAACCTGGTCGGCAAGACCCTGGATTTAGGTGCTGGCGCAACAGGCAACGCGACGCTTCTCGTAGGAGTCTCGGCAAATGCTCCACCAGGCGCGACGACGAAGATTACTCTGGTCGCGACCACGGCCAGCGGGCGCCTAAGGCCGGCCACGGCTGTCGCCGAGGCAACTGTATCTGTTGACCGCGGTCTTCAATTGAGCGTAGCTCCAAGAGAGAAGACGGCGGATTACGGCGTGCCGGTAACGTACACGATTTCGATCACCAACGCCTCTGCATCGCCGGCGAACGTCAACATCGCCACTTCTCAAGAGATCACGAAGTTTATGAATACGATCGAGCCGCAGAAACCATCGTTGACGCTGGCTCCCGGCGAGGTTGCGACCCGAATCCTTATCGTCACTCCCAATCGCCCGATCTCCCAGGGGTTCATGAAGAAGGTTTCGAGCAACGCTGCCAACAAATTCAGGCTGACGCCTGAAGAGCTCGCGCTTTTCCGCATAGTCACGAATCCCACGGACACCACCGTCGTCACGGTGTCGACGAAAGACATCTCGTTGAGCAGGTCGGTGTCTACCACCTCCAGGCCCATGAATGTGGAAAAGGAGAAGGAGAAGAAAGCAGAAAGGGATAGAAAAGCAAGGGAAGGGGAGAAGCCTAAGGCTCAACAGCAAGAGCCGAATGCCGCGAAGGTCGAGGCGCGCTCTCCAGATGGGTTGGTGGCGCAGCTCTGGGCTGGATTGCGACAGGTGCTTGCCTCAGGCATCGACGTCGCCGGCAAGATGGTTGCGTGGGTTGGCGCAACTACGGCCAGCGCCAACCCCTTTGAGGCGCCTTTGTCGGCATCGTATTCTGGCAACACGCCTCACGCGATGAATCCAACTACCTGCGCGAACTGCCACGAGGTGCACGGTGCGAGAGAAGGCTCCGCGTCTAGTGGAACCTCGAAGTTGCTGATTGCGTGGTCAGCCGATCGCTACAACAGCGGAGATACGGCGACGGTAGTTCGCCCGCTATGCGACACGTGCCACAATGGAAGTGGCAGTAAGTACGCGGTGGAGGCAGGGACCGTGACGGTTACTTCGACCGTGACCAACACGTTAGGCGGGGCTATCAAGCCTCCCAGCCTGGGCAGCGCTTCCCCCTACACTGTGGGCGAGACCTTCGTTTACACGACTTACGCGGACTTTGCGGGCGCCACTGTGAACTACGTGCAAAACAATCCGTACACTCAGTCGGTGGTGGTAACGGCCACTCAGGCGATGAGCACGTCGCACCTCATCGAGACGAACAACAAGCCCCCCTATTCGCTTAACGTCGGCGCCGACAACTTCATCTGCACGAAATGCCACGACCAGCACGGTAACACCACTAACCCCCGGCTGCTGCGCCAGACGATAACCTTTGGCGGCGTCTCCACGGCCGTGAATTTCAACTGGACTTATCAGACTTCCACTCTGCCAGAAAAGGTCACGCCAACTTCCGGCAGCACGCAGTTCTGCATGGCCTGTCACGACGACGGCCCCAACCTGAAGCACGGAGGTGGGCACAAAGGCACTGTTCCCTTCCCTATTACTATGTCCAACACGACATACAACAACCTGCAGGGGGTCAAGAACGCGACGGCGCCGACGAACAAGTACCCAACGGAATGGGACGCAGGAACCTCGACGTATCGCGTGGTGGTGTGCCTCACCTGTCACAAAGCTCACGGCACAGATAACAATGCAACTGGCTCATCGGTGGTAGTGCCACTTGGTCGTGAGGAGTTCTTCGATTACGAGCAAAGCACCGGTAATGGTTGGTGCTCCGTCTGCCACGGCGTTTTTTAGAGTTTGACGTCCCACCTATCATCTCCTATAATCCCTTCGCAATCAATGCTCCTCAGTTTTCCAGGTTCGAGAGACGAGAATGGCCTTAGAAATTCGCCCAAAATCTGACGATGCGCTGCTAGAAACAGCCCGGAGTTCAGCCGCGACTGATGGGATTACTTCGGTCCACGTTGCGCGGTTGTGTGACCGCGTTACTGTAGCGGGACTACTGCTGCTCTTCGTCGGCATCCCGCTGGCTTACGGGGGGCTTTACACTTACGATATGTTCGACTTGCCAAAGCTTGTCTATATGCGGGCTGTCAGCATAATCGTGCTGGCCGCCTGGCTATTGGGCAGCCTGGCGAGGCGCGGGTTCACCTGGCGAGGAAGCGCGCTGGACCTGCCGGTATTTGCCTTTGCCATTGCCAACTTGCTGGCAACCATCCACAGCGTCAGCCCGAACCTGAGCATCCACGGCGAGTATCGCCGCTACGAAGGCATCTATACCATCGCTAACTACCTGCTCCTGTTCTTTTTCGTCACTAATCTCCTTCGCTGGCGAGTGTGGGCAAGCAATCCCGGGCGCACCGCGGAACCGATGGCGCAGGAGAATCCTACGCCAGCCGGTCCGCCGGCCAGGCGCATCGGTCGCCGCGAAGTGGCGGCAATGTCAACCGTCGAATTGCTGAAAGCGCTTTTGCGTGAGATAAAGAACCTCGTTCCTCGACCTCGCAACGTTTTCTCCAGCAAATCGCGCAAGGGCGGGTTGAGGCAGCCTTTTGGAGATGTGTTCGAGGTTTTCCTGGTCGCTCAGGTCGTTGCGGGGGGGCTGATCGCCGCGTATGGCATATTGCAGCATTTGGGCCGAGACTTCGTGGTGTTCAATCCCCACGGCCCGTCTCCTGTCATTTCCACGTTTGGCAACGTCAATTTTCTGGCCGCCTACCTCATAATGGCCATTCCGCTGGGCATTGGCCTGCTGTTGCTGGCAAGCTCATTGGTCAAGAAGGCTCTCGTGGGTTTGTGTTTGCTTCTGATGACGATCACTCTGTTCTACACCACGGCCCGCGGCGCCTGGCTTGGTCTCGCGGTTGCGCTGGCGTTGATGGCGCTGATGTTGGGCAGGAAAGTGCTGGTGCGCAATATGCCTTTGATCGTCATAGTCGTCGCGCTGGTGGTGATTCCCGCCTCTGCCAACTTCGATACGTTGAGCCAGAGAATTCAGGGAATCTTTGCCGGTGGCGCCAACACCGTGCAGTTTCGCATCGACTGGTGGAGAAGCCTGACACCTCTTATTGCCGATAATATCTTCCTGGGCACAGGCGTCAGCGCGCTGGAGGTTGTTTTCACCAGGTACTCCTCGCTGGAGTACGCTCAGGGCCAGGGACAGAATACCTTTCTCGACAAGGCGCACAACGAGTTCCTGCATTTGGCTTCTACGACTGGCCTGGTTGGGCTCGGCGCCTATCTTCTGATACTGACAGCGTTTGCGGTGCTCGTCTGGAACCTTCGTAAACAGTGGATGCACGGCGATTCGGCGTGCATCGCGGCAGACGAGACGCCAGCGCCTGCCTCGCCACAACAGGGATCCAGTAACTTGGCAGAGCAGCCTCACTGGCGGGAAGCGCGCCGCATTTATGTAATCTCATTGACCGCGGCGATCGTCGCCTACCTGGTGCAGAATCAGTTCAGTTTCGGCGTCATCGGCATTGCCTCCGTGTTCTGGATGATGCTGGGCATGGTCGCCGTACTGGCCCGGGATCGTTCGGTTGATGCCGAATCGTTGGGAGCCCCCTCGATACCAGACAGGGAATTCCATCTTCGTCTGCCATTCAAGTCTGAGGTGTTGCAGTCGTTGGGGCTGGCAATCGTGCTCGTGGCGGTGGCCGGGTTCATGTTGAACCTGCGCGTGCTTGAGGCCGATAACCTATATCGCCAGGCAAGGATGGACAACGAGGCAAGGGATTATGACGCGGCCATAGCCAAGTACAAACGCATCGTCGAGCTGAATCCCTACCAGACTGAGTACTGGCGAGGGTTGAGCGAGGTTTACGCGGACAAAGCCATGGCCGTGGGGGATCAGCTCGGAGCGAAACAGCGTAAGGACGAGATACTGGATCAGTCTGTAGCGGCCCTGAAGAAGGCAACCGAATTGAATCCCGCGGCGTTCCACTGGCTTATGCTCGCCGAGGCATATCGTGCCTTCGATAACAACAGCCACATCGTCCAGGCGTATCAGAGCTACCGCAAAGCTGTTGAAGTCTACCCTTACTACCTGCCGGCCAACAAGGGCCTGGCAGACACCGCTTATCAACTGCGACTCTATCCCGAAGCTGAGCGAGCTTATCAGATGGTCACGCTGCTCGATCCACGCGACGTGGATGCCTACATCGGTCTGGCTCTGGCCTACACTCACACAGGCAAAGAGGACGAGCAGCTAGCCACCTGGAAGAAAGTGATCCTCCTCGATCCGAACCGGTACTCGGCTCATTTCTATCTGGGGAGTCTCTATGAAAAGCGGGGCCTCAAGCAGGAAGCGGTCGAAGAGTACAACCAGGTGCTCGCCATCGTGCCGAAACCCGAGCAGGTCGCGGACTATAACGGGATAAAACAGCGGGCGACAGAAGCTCTGGCGAGACTTGGTAAGTAATAATTCAACTTGCCCCTCCCTTCCTTGACAAAGTCATCCCCGTCCCTTATCCTTTTCAAGATAGATTCGATTGTTTCCAAATGCCGAGGTAGATGTCATTCGTGAGTGTAGCAGTAGATTTCCTGAAGACTATTCCATACTTTTCTGATCTGAGCGACGATTTCCTCGAGGCGATTCGTCGACGCGTGATCGAGAAGGCATACGATAAGGGCGATATTCTCTTCCTCGAGCACGACGCCTGCGACGGCATTTACTTTGTCAAAGCGGGCCACGTGAAGGTGTACAAGACCTCGATGGACGGCAAGGAGCAGGTCCTGAAAGTAATGGCACGCGGCGACTCGTTCAACGATGTTCCTGTTTTCGATGGAGGGCCGAACCCAGCCAGCGCCGAGGCGATGGAGCCGACGACGGTCTACATCATTCCCAAGCGGGACTTGCTTGCGCTGGTGCAGGAGAACCCAGCCGTGGCGATGGGTGTGATCAAGGTCTTTGGCAGCAGATTGCGGCATTTGACGATGCTCGTGGAAGACCTGTCGTTCAGGCATGTTACGAGTCGGTTGGCCAAGGTGCTGTTGGAGCACGCCGAGGGCAGGGGCGAAGGGCCAAAGCATCGGCTTACACAGCAAGAGATGGCTTCGATGATAGGCACTGCCCGCGAGGTCGTCGGCCGTTCGCTGAAGAGCCTGGAGGAGCAGGGAATGATCAAAATAGACGGTCGGCGTATAGTCATCGTCGACAGGAGGAAGCTCGCCGAAATGGTTTAGGCCCAGCGTTGTCCTACACAGCTGTCCCTTTACAAGTCCAAGTGGCTGAGCCACTTGGTAGTCCCGTAGCACTACCAACACCAGGGAGGTAAAAAGTACAGTGACTTTCAGAGTTGGTATCGATGTTGGGGGAACCTTCACAGATCTCTTGGTGACAGATGGTGCTGGCCGCTCGTCGATCTACAAGACGTTGACGACGCCTTCCGATCCAGCGGTGGGCGTCTTCGATGCCCTGAGCAGAGCGGCCGCCGGTAACAACCTGAGCTTGAAAGACTTCTTGGGCAAGGTCGATTCCATCGTTCACGGGACGACTATCACTACCAATGCCGTATTGACGGGAGAGGGCGCCAGGACCGGATTCATCACGACTAAGGGCTTTCGCGACGTCCTCAACATGCGTCGAGGGTTGAAGGAGAGGATGTACGATAGTAAGTACAGCCCACCTCCTTCGTTGGTCCCCCGCAGGCTGATTCAAGTGGTCGAGGAGAGAATCGACGTCGAAGGTCGGGAGATCACGCCCCTCAACGAGGACGATGTCTCCGAAGCGCTCCGCAAGTTCAAAGAGGCGAACGTGGAGGCTGTGGCGGTAAGCTTCTTGTGGTCGTTCTTTAACCCATCTCACGAGGAAAGGGTTCGTGAAATCTGCGAGAAAGAGCTGCCTGGGGTGTACGTGTCCCTTTCCTGCGAGATCCTGCCCCAGATTCGCCTTTACGAGCGGAACAGCACGACCGCGCTCAATGCTTACGTTGGCCCTCCCCTCGCCAGGTACCTGCGAAGCTTGAGGGAGGGTTTGCGCGAGCAGGGGTTCGGCGGAACGCTGCTGATTATGCAGTCCAATGGGGGCGTCATGTCGCCGGAGCTTGCCGCCCGCTTCGCTTCCAACACTTTGCTCTCTGGCCCCGCTGGGGGGCCGGTCGCCGGGCTGTTCTACGGCAACAGCGCGGGCGGCTTCGACGATATCGTGACCATCGACATGGGCGGCACTAGCTTTGACGCGGCGCTGATTCGAGAGGGCCGGCCAGCCATCACGATCGAGGGATCGGTGGGCGGCTACCGTTTGGCATCGCCCAATCTAGACATCCATACTATCGGCGCCGGCGGCGGAAGCATCGCCTCGATCGACGCGGGGGGCCTGCTGCGTGTGGGGCCGAAGAGCGCCGGAGCAGAGCCCGGCCCTGTCTGCTACGGGCGCGGCGGCACAGAGCCTACGGTGACCGACGCCGATCTGTTGCTGGGCTATCTCGATGCCGATTTCTTCTGGGGCGGCCAGTTGCGCCTTGATGCCGAAGCGGCTGGCCAAGCCATCAAGGAGAAGATTGCCGACAAGCTGGGCATGGACGTCGTGGCCGCAGCTAACGGCATCTATCAGGTCATCAACAATAATATGGCGGAAGCTCTGCAGGTCGTATCCGTGCAGCAGGGGTACGACCCAAGAGAATTCGCTCTCGTGGTGGCCGGTGGCGCCGGCCCTATTCACGCGAGCATGATCGCCCGGGAGCTTGGGATGCAGCTCGTCATAACTCCGAGGGAGTCCTCAGTCTTTTGCGCAGCAGGTATGCTCATCTCGGACCTGCGCCATGACTACGTGCGGACCTATACTATCGATGTGGACAAGGTAGACCTGCCCCGGGTGAACAGGCTTTACGCGGAGATGACACGCGAGGCAAAGGATACTCTTCAGGCCGAGGGCATTCCACTTGATAGGATCAAGCTCTCGTTTTCGGCGGACCTTCGGTATATAATGCAGTTCAACGAAGTGGAGGTCTCCACTACAGCCTCAGGTGGGATGAGCGCAGGCGACATCACTGCGATGGTCGACGCCTTCAACAAGCGCCATGATGCCCTTTACGGTTACTCGATGCCAGGGGCACCCGTCGAGCTGATCAATCTCAGGGTCTCGGCGGTGGGGGTCACCGACAAGCCCAATTTCGAGCGGCTGCCCTTCGCCGGCGAAGATGCCTCCGCGGCCCTTAAAGGCAAGCGCCGCGCGTTCTTCGACGGAAAGTTCATTGACACTCCTGTTTATGATGGGCTGAAGATGGGATATGGCAACCACGTCGTGGGGCCGGCGATAATCGAGCAGCCGACCACGACGATTGTCGTCACCCCAGACTATGAAGTGCGCTGCGACGAGTTCGGCAGCTACGTGATGTACAGCCGGGGAGCGAACCTCGAAGAACTGGCCGCCAGGCTGAGAAAAGGAGGCAGACGATGACTGACAAACCTAATGTCGATCCCATTCTCGTATCGGTTATAGCCAACCGACTCGATGCTATCACCAAGGAAATCGGTATGACGATGCTGCGCACCTCGCGCTCGCCGATTTTCAGTGAGGCTCGCGACTTCGTCACGGCCATATTCGATCATAAGCTTCGATGGGTTGCTCAGACTGGCTACATTCCCGTGATCGCCGGCACGACTTCGTTCTCGCAAAAGGCCATCGCGCAGGCGTTCGAGGGAGAGATCTACGAAGGCGACGTCTTCGTCTTGAATGACGTTTACAGCGGCAACAATCAGCCTCCAGATTTCGCCGTTACCAAGCCAGTGTTCTGGAAGGGAGAGCTCAGGTTCTGGGCTATGGCCAAGGGACACCACGCCGACTCGGGTGGCGGTGGCGTCGCCGGCTACAATCCAGAGGCCAAGGATATCTGGGAGGATTGCCTGCGCATTCCACCGGCAAAGCTTTACGACCGCGGCAAGTACAACAAGCAAATCTGGAACTTCATTCTCTACAACATGCGCGTGCCGTTCCTCGTCGAAGGGGATTTGCACTGCCAGGTTGGCGCCGCCACCGTGGGCGAACGGGCGCTGCTGGCTCTCCTCGATAAGTATGGCCCGGAGACGCTAGAGGCGGCTATCGACGAATGGCTGGCGGCGTCAGAGGCCCATATGCGCCGGGAGCTGCGCCAGATACCGAACGGTGCTTACTCTGCCGAGAGGAAGATCGACCACGACGGCGTCGACAAAGACAAAATGGTCACGATTCGCCTCAACGTCGTCGTCGAAGACGAGGACATCACGTTCGACTTCACAGGGAGCGACCCGCAGGTCAGGGGTTTCATCAACAGCCCATATCCCAATACGGTTTCTTCCAGCTATCTCGCGCTGTTCTCGTGCCTCGATCCCGATCTAAGGATGAACGATGGCTCGACGAAGCCTGTGAAGGTTGTGGCGCCCGAGGGCTCCGTGGTGAACTGCCTGCCACCCGTGCCCACTAGCGCCGATACGGTCCCGACGTGCGAGACCATCTGCGAGGCTGGCTGGCTGGCTCTCTCGCAAGCCATTCCGGGGCAGGTTCAGGCTCCGTGGGCGCGCTGGTGCGCGCCTGCCTCCGCGGGCATCAACCCGAGGCTGGGCCGTCCCTTTGCCGAAATCCACTTTATGTCCAAGGGCGGTGGTGGAGCGACGGAGGGGTTCGATGGCTGGGACCACGTGGGGACGGTGGTTTGTCTCGGTGGGCTCCGCTCGCCGGACCCGGAACTACACGAGTTGGTCACCCCCTACCGCATCTCGAAGTACGAGTACTGGCCGGATAGCGCTGGCCCAGGCAGATGGCGAGGCGGAATGGGTGTCAAGTATCGCTGGGCCTGCCTGGCCGATGGCATACCGTTCGCGAACTTCGGCAGCGGCATGCGTGATGAGACTGCCCCGCTTGGGATTATGGGCGGCAAAGGCGCACCGAAATCGGTCGGCTTTATCCAGCGACCGGACGGGACGGTGGTGGAGACCGACGCCAATACGTTCTACGCCATGAATTCTGGCGATGAATGGGAGATCTGGAACAGCGGCGGAGGCGGGTTCGGCAATCCCCTGGAACGGCCGCCGGAGCGCGTGCTGGATGATGTTCTCGACGAACTGGTCTCTATCGAAGCGGCGCGCCGGGACTACGGCGTGGCCATCGATCCGCAAACCATGACGATTAACTGGGAGGAGACAAAGAAGCTTAGAGGACTCTAAAGGGGAAAAGGTTACCTTAAGCGTAGAGACGCCCCCGCGGGGGCGTCTCTACTGGTAGGAGGACGCAGTGAATCTTGCCTACATGCACCGGCGCAACGCAAAGCTGTATCCCGACAAGCCTGCGATTATCTACGGCGAGCGTCGCGTGACCTTCGGACAGCTAGAGGATCGCATCAACCGCCTCGTCAATGTGCTCCACGCTAAAGGTGTTAAGAAAGGCGACCGGATCGCCATCCTCGCGAAGAACTGTATCGAATACTTCGAAGTCTATGGCTCGGCCGAAAAGGGTGGGCCGATAATCGTGCCGCTGAACTTCCGTCTACAGCCGCACGAGTTGGCGCACTTGCTCAACGACTGCGGCGCGTGTGTCCTTTTCGTAGAGGCGGAATACGTCGACGTAATCGAGTCAATTCGGCCGCAGATACCTTTCGTGAAACATTTCATCGCCATCCGCTCGGATGCACCTGGCTACGAAAACTACGAGAGCCTGCTGTCTGCTGCCTCAGCCGAGGACGCGTTGGTGGAAATCGGCGACGATGACGTAGCCTATATTATCTACACGAGCGGCACTACCGGTTTGCCTCGGGGGGCTATGCTGACGCACAGAGGACAGGCCCAGGATGCCAGGGCGATGACTTTAGAGCTGGGAATCGTTCCCAACGATGTCTATCTCGGGGTGATGCCATTCTATCACATCGGCGGTAGGGCTCTGGCTCTCTCGCACTTCTACCGGGGCTGCACCAACGTCGTCATGCGCGATTTCGACCCCGAGGGTTTGCTAAGGCTCATCCAGGCTGAGCGCGTGACCTGCGTTCAGGTGGTGCCGACGATGATTGCCTTTGCCCTCGATCTCCCTAACGTTCGCGATTTTGACTTGTCGTGCCTGCGCACGATCTTCTACGCTTCGGCGCCTATGCCAGTTGCTCTGTTGGGACGCGCCATAGAAACGTTCGGCCCAATCTTCTTCCAGGCATACGGCCAGACCGAGTCGGGGCCACTTCTCACCGTCTTGCGCAAGGATGACCATCTTCCTGATGGCAGCGAGGCCGAGGTAAAGAGGCTAGGCTCGTGTGGCATCCCCGTTCTGGACGCGGATGTGCGCGTGCTGAATGATGACGGGCGAGACGTGAGCCCTGGCGAGGTCGGCGAGATTTCAGCCAGGAGCGAGTGGATCATGGTAGGCTATTGGGGCAAGCCCGATATGACCGCGCAGACTGTCCGCGACGGATGGCTGTACACTGGCGACATGGCCACCGTGGATGAGGGTGGCTACATTTACATCGTGGACCGCAAGAAGGACATGATCATCAGTGGAGGCGAAAACATCTACCCGCGTGAGATAGAAGAGGTTCTCTACCGCCATCCGGCGGTGCTCGAGGCCGCCGTGATCGGCACGCCGGATGAGAGGTGGGGCGAGGCGGTCAAGGCCCTCGTCGTGCTCAAGAGCGGCGCAACCGCCACGGAGGCCGAGATAATCGAGCACTGCAAGATAAACCTGGCGAGCTACAAGAAGCCCAAGTCCGTCGAGTTCGTCGAGAGCCTGCCGAAGACGCCGACAGGGAAAATTCTCAAGCGGGAATTGCGCGAAAAGTATTGGCAAGGACACGAAAGGCGGGTGTGACATCGAGGGGAAGTGACACCAGGGCGCAGAGTGTCGCGCGGGGGGATAAGTCCCGGCTAATGCTGCCCTGGACGGGGTCGTCTCTGAACAGCCGTGCTCTTGCGCTCGTCACGCGGGTGCAAATGAACGAGTCGAGCGATCTTCAGTCCAAGGTGTAGAGCAAGCCGGTCCTCACCCCGTCGCAGGTCTACGTTCGCGATTTCCTCGATTCTTTGCAGGCGGTAGTACAAGGTCGCTCGATGCAGCGCAAGCTCGGTCGCAGTCGCCTTCGCGTCCCCCGCGTTGTCAAGATAGCGCTCCAGGGTTTCCACCAGACCATCGCCGCCAGGTTGCTCCAAGAGCACGACCAGGCCAGGGTGCAGGGCATCTGCCGTTAGACTTTCAAGAGGAAGTTGCGAAAGCATCTGATAGATGCCCAACTGCCACCACGCTGCCACCGGGCCAAAGATGGGCGCGATTTCTGCCACTCTCGTGGCGCGCTGGGCCTGCAGATACGATTTCACCGAGTCAACTAACGATTGCTGTCCCTCACCGATGCCGACAATCACCCTCCCGAGCCCAGTTTCAGCCAGGCGTTGCTCCATTGCGGAGTGAAGCCGATGTCCCAGGGCTAACACCTCGTCGTTATGACGCTTCAAATCGGGCCCCGTTGCTATAACAACGCCGTGATCAGTGCGAACCAGTTGCAAACACGTACGCAACGGTCTATTCCATCTTGCTTGGTCAAGTGTCTCTTCTACTGATACTTGCAGGTCATCATCCCAGGTCTTTCCACTAGACAAAATGGGCCGGACAACCAGGACGAATACAGGAGATCCATCCACAAACATATCGCCTGTGACCAGCTCATCCGCTGCGTACCTTCGAAGATCAGGCTGATCGGCAAGAAGGTCTCGCAACAGCTCTCGCTCGCGACTCCGCTTCAACTGTTTCAGCAGTTGCTCGTGATACAGAATGTTGCCCGCGGCTGAAGCCGCAATATTCACAACGCCAATCTCTTCCGATGTAAGCGTTTCATCGGGATCGATGACCCACAGGTATCCAAGAAGTGTGTCGCGGCAGCGTATGGGCACGCAAATACGAGCCAGGGTGCCGAGCTCGGGATTCGCGGGGATGCGTGTCGGGCCAGAAGCGGCTGTGATGCCCAGGCTGTTGAGCCACTCCACCACTCTCTCAGGCACTCTTCGGCGAAGAATAGATGCCAATCGTCCGTCGTCGATTGCGCCCTCATGGGCACTATGAGTGAGCAACTGCATCTGAGTGTCATCGATGTTTACCGGACGCTGGATGCGACGAGCAAGTGAATCGGTGATGTCTTGGATATCAGTCATCATGGGCCAATAGTACTACATTGGTGCCCTGTCTTCAATATATTGCGTGCCTGGTGCATTAGACATTTATCGAATAACTTGGGGCAAAAAATCAGACAGTTGTCCATAGCAAGTACCGCCACCTGGGAGTATCCTCGACCGTGGGGAAATTACTCGCATCCGCCACTGTCTCATCACGTGCCAAGCGATGACAGGGGTGTGATGCGTATTCCTTTGCGCCTGCACCGATAAAGATCTCGCCAACGATGCTTACCCAAGTCCCGTTCTTGCAGCAGCCCTGGGTTACCCAATCTCCACAGCCCCACGTTGCTGTTGGGTTATCTCTGGGAGTGATTCGTTCAACGTGAAGCACAAAGGGAGGACACAATGAGCTTCAAAGTGGTCAATGCTTTTCATCTGCCTGACGCTGACTTTGGCGAAAGGCTCCTCGAGCCCATGGGGGCAGAATTCGTTAGCGGCATGTGGCACACGGAAGATGAGATCATTACGAATGCCCACGATGCGGACGCCGTAATCTGCAGCACTACCCATCAACCCTTCAACCGGCGCGTGCTGGCGGCTCTTCCGAGATGCCGTATCGTTGCCAGCGCGGGCATAGGCTTCACCCTGGCGGACCTGGAAGCTGCTACGGACTTGGGGATAGTGGTTACCAATGTGCCTGACTACTGCCTCGACGAGGTCTCCGGTCGCGCCATCGCGTTCGTGATGGCTCTGGGCCACAGACTTATGCAGCTTGATAGAGCAGTAAAAGAACAACAAGCCTGTTTCCTTCTGGACCGCAAGGCATTGAAGGAGACTGCCTGGCCCATTTTCAGGATGCGTGACCAGACTCTGGGCATCATCGGCCTTGGAAAGATTGGAACCGTGACGGCCACAAAAGCTAAAGCTTTGGGTATGAGGGTCGTCGCCCATGATCCCTACGTGCTCGACGGAGTGATGGAGAGCTGGGGTGTGAAGCCAGTTGATCTGGCTACACTTCTAAGAGAATCAGATTTCGTGAGCATTCACGCCCCCCTTACCTCAGAGACGCGCAAGATGTTCGGCGACGAGGAATTCAAGAGAATGAAGCCTACCGCGTACTTCATCAACGTCGCTCGTGGAGACTGCGTGGACGAGGCAGCGCTTATCCGCGCTCTGCAGGAAGGCATGATCGCAGGCGCAGGATTGGATGTGACCGCGCAGGAGCCGATATCGGCAGATAACCCTTTGTTAAAGATGTCTAACGTTATTCTCACGGGGCATAGCGCCGCCTTTTCCGCATCGTCCGATCCTGAATTATGGATTAAGCCGATGACTCAGGTTATAATGGCATTCAAGGGTCAATTCCCGCAGTACGCGGTAAACCCTGCGGTAAGGAAGAAGTGGCTGGATAAATGGGGCAAGGGACGAATCTGAGGAGCGTGGACTAGCGTAGGGTCATAGTTCTGGGGGGATCAAAGAGATGGCGACAGAAATCCAGGCCACAAAAACAATGAGAAAGATCATGGCCGATCATTTCTTCGAGTTGGACCGGGCGGCCAAAGATGGTCGCCCCAGGATTGCCTGGTGTACAAGCGTGGGGCCTGCCGAGTTGCTGCGGGGGATGGGGTTCCTGGTCTACTTCCCTGAGAATCACGGCGCCATGCTGGGAGCCACGCGTATGGCAGCATCCTGTATTCCAAGGGCCAACTCTGTCGGCTACTCCCCTGATATCTGCTCGTATCTCACCAGTGACATCGGGGCCTATCTCATGAGGACCACGCCTCTGCAAAAGGCATACCAGATCGAGGCGGTTCCCCGACCGGACGTCCTGGTGTTCAATACCAACCAGTGCCGAGACGTGAAGGATTGGTTCGCCTGGTACGCCAGGGAGTTCAAGGTGCCGTTGATCGGGGTCCATTCCTACCACAATATCGGCGAGATAACCGACTTCGAGTTGCGTGACATCGCCAAGCAGATCGAGGGCTTGATCCCAACGCTGGAGGAGGTTAGCGGGGAGAAGTTCGACGTCGATCGTTTTCGAGATGCGGTCAGATTGTCGAGGGAAACCTCTCAACTGTGGCGAGCCTGCCTGGAGGCCGCCGCCGCGATTCCCTCTCCGTGGTCCTTTTTCGACGCCACGATTCACATGGGGCCAGCGGTAGTCGCTCGCGGCACGCAGGAAGCCGTAGACTATTATCGAATCCTCCTGGCCGAGCTGCAGCAGCGAATCCAGAACCAGGTGGCAGCGGTGGAAGGCGAGAGGCATCGCCTCTACTGGGAAGGCATGCCCATCTGGGGCAAGCTGCGGTCGCTTTCGGAGCTCTTCGCTTCGCTGAAGACCAGCGTGGTCGCCTCCACTTACTGCAACAGTTGGATCTTCGACCAATTGGATCCGGCGGAACCCTTCGAAAGCATGGCCCGCGCCTACACCGAGCTGTTCATCGTTCGAGACGAGGCGTACAAAGAGCGGTACATCGAAAACTGCCACGATCTGTTCAGATTCGACGGCATCATCTTTCACGATGCCAAGACGTGTCCCAACAACACCAACAACCGATATGGTATGCCTGCGAGGCTGGCGAAGAAGCTCGGTATCCCCGCGATCACGATCAATGGGGACTTGAGCGACCTGCGGTGCTACTCGGAGGAGCAGGCCAGAACCCAGATCGAGGCATTTATCGAACAGTTGGAAGGACGATGATTTACGTTGGCGTTGACGTGGGGTCGTCCAATACGAAGGTCGTTCTGCTAGAGGAAGATGGGAAACTGCTAGGCTCGGCAATCCGTCGTTCAGGCACCGATTTCTCCGCCGCTGCCGAGCTTTGTCTCGGCGATGCGCTGCGTGCTGCTTGTCTGGAGCGGGAATCCTGCGAAATGCGCACGGTGTCGACAGGGTATGGCCGCAGGAACGTCGCTTTCAGCGATGGTGACCGAACCGAGATAAGCTGCCACGCCCGGGGATGTTTCCATTTTTTTCCTCAGGCAGCGACCATTATCGATATCGGCGGCCAGGACAACAAAGTGATTCAGCTTGACTACGCGGGACGCCGAACCGGCTTCAAGATGAACAGAAAGTGTGCAGCCGGGACTGGCGCTTTCCTGGAAGAGATGGCCCTGCGCCTGGATATTCCTCTGGGCGAATTGAATGGGCTAGCACAGCAGTCGACTGAGGTAGTGGAACTGGGCAGTTACTGCACGGTTTTCACAGCTACCGAAGTTCTGGAAAAGATCCGGCAAGGGCGAAAGGTACCTGATATCGTCAAAGGCTTGTTCTTGTCGGTGGTCAAGAGGGTCCTCGAAATGGACTCGATGGGCGAGCGGGTAGTAATTACTGGAGGCGTCATCGCCTTCAATCCTTACCTGGCCACGATGTTGGAGGAGATAATCGAGCGCCCAGTGTTGGTGCCGCCCTATCCCCAACTGACAGGGGCCTGGGGGGCTGCGCTTCTCGCCTCGGAATTGTAGCCAAGGGAAGAACCGTCAATTCATTAGATCGACGAGGGAACGGAGATGACAGTCAGCAGATGGATGCATATGGGGACTGCTCTCAAGATGAATGCCATTCACTATCCCGATAAGCTCGGATGGCAGGATAAGAGCAGGTCTTGCACCTTTAGGGAATGGAATGACAGGGCGTGCCGGCTAGCGAATGGATTGCGGGGCATGGACATAGGCTACAAAGACCGATTCGCGGTGCTGGCCTATAACAGAGGGGAATGGATGGATATCTACGCCGGGGCGGCCAAAGGCGGACAGATCGCCGTTCCGCTGATGTTTCGCCTGGCGCCCGCCGATATCGAGTACATTGTCAATCACGCGGGATGCAAGGCGCTCATCGTCGAAGCGCCATTCGTCGAGATGATAGATGGCATCCGAAAGCAGCTTCCCATTCCACCCGGGAATTATATCTACCTGGGAGACGGACCTGCTCCTGCAGGCTATGTTGGGTATGAGGACTGGCTGAGCCAATCATCTCCCGATGAACAGGAGTATGTTGTCGATGCCGCCGATCCATGGGTGATTATGTATACATCGGGAACCACAGGGAGGCCCAAGGGAGTGGTGCGGTCGCACGAAAGCAACATGTCTCAGTATTACCTGGATATACTGAATATGGGTGTGCGTCCTACCGACAAGACGATGATGGTCATGCCCATGTGTCACGTGAACTCCATCTTCTACTCTTTCCCTTATACCCTCGTCACCGCCCCTGTCTTTGTCTACAACATGGTCTCCTTCGATCCAGAGGACCTGCTGCGGACCATCGACAGGTACAAGATTACCTTCACTTCTCTCGTGCCAACCCACTACGTAATGGTTTTGGCCCTGCCTGATGAGATCAAGAAGAGCGTCGATGTGTCCTCAATTCGCCAGTTGTTGATTTCCTCGGCCCCAGCGCGCAAAGAACTGAAACGGGCGATCATGGAATACTTCCAGAACGCGGAGTTGTGGGAGGCATATGGAACCACGGAAGGTGGCCTGGTGACCCTGTTGAGACCAGAGGATCAGTTCAAGAAACTGGGTTCCATCGGACGAGAGATCTTTGGGATCGATCGCATCAAGATCCTGGATGAAAACAGGAACCCCGTGCCCGATGGCGAGATAGGCGAGCTGTTCTATCGTACTCCGCACCTGTTTACCGAATACTGGAGGGATCCGGAGAAGACTAAACAGGCATTCGAAGGGGGATGGTCTTCGGCAGGCGATATGGTTCGGCGAGATGAGGACGGGTATTACGTACTGGTAGATCGCAAGGCCAACATGATCATCACGGGAGGAGAAAACGTCTATCCCTCTGAGGTGGAGAGCGTGATTTGCTCCCATCCATCTGTTAGGGATGCAGCCGTCATCGGAGTGCCTGATGCCAAGTGGGGCGAGGCTATCAAAGCGGTGGTGGTCCTCCACGATGGCTGGGAGGCGACACCAGATCTTGCCAAAGGCGTTATCGACCACTGTCAGGGGAAGATAGCAAGTTTCAAGAAACCGAGGTCCGTGGACTTCATCAGGGATGAGGAAATGCCACGCACGGGCACAGGTAAGATATTACACCGCGTGCTAAGGGAGCGCTACGGTAAATGGAGCGATCAAAAGTGAGAAAAGTATTATCAAGCAATGTTGAAAATCGCTCTATGCCTGGCAATCTAACGGTGAGGCCACGGCAAGCGTGTCAGCCAGGGGTGTTGCAAATAGCGGAACACCATCCTTGACACCTCAGCATTGCACCAATATAATGGTGGCGGCTTGAGGGCAGTCGTTCGTAAACGGTAGCGAGCTCGGGAGCGAGCTACTTGTTTGAAGGTTTTCGGTGACCTCTCACTCCCAATTTGTCCTGCGAGAATTGTCACCTGTAAGGATTCTCACTATCGCGACCTACATTACGCAGACGTAATAACAAACGTAGATGTAATAACAAGGAGGTTCCAGGTGAAATGGCAATCCGTAAGGTCGGAGTAGTTGGATGCGGGCTAATGGGCTCGGGCATCGCGCAAACTTGCGCAGCGTCGGGCTATGATGTTGTAATCGCTGAGGTTAGTCAAGAGCTCTTGGACAAAGGCATGGACCGGCTGAGGGGCTTCCTTGCCGATGGAGTCAAGCGAGGCAAGATGACTCAGGAACAGGTGGATGCGATCCTGTCCCGCATCAAGCCAACTGTTTCGCTTAAGGATTTTGCCGATCGCGATCTCATCGTCGAGGCCATCATCGAAAATATGGCCGAAAAACGCAAGCTCTATGCAGAGCTTGACAAGATATGTCCTCCACATACCATCTTTGCTAGCAACACCTCTTCACTTACCATTATCGAGATGGCGGCCGCGACGAAACGGCTGGACCGATTCATCGGGCTCCACTTCTTCAACCCTGTGCCGTTGATGAAACTGGTCGAGGTGGTTAAGACTATTTGCTCCAGCGACGAAGTGATACAGGAGGCTAGAGCGTTCGCCGAATCGCTGGGCAAGAAGCCAGTTCTGGCGAAGGATACCCCTGGTTTCATAGTAAACCTTCTTCTCGTGCCCTACCTGCTGGACGCTGTGAGAGTCTACGAGAATGGCCTGGCCAGCAGGGAAGACATCGACACCGCTATGGTGCTGGGATGTGGCTATCCCATGGGGCCCTTGACGCTGCTCGATCTGGTGGGTCTGGATACCACTTATTATATCGCGAACATCCTTTTCGAAGAGTTCAAAGAGCCGAAGTATGCTGCACCTCCGCTCATGAAACGAATGGTGCTGGCTGGGCAGCTTGGGCGCAAGAGTGGCAAAGGGTTCTACGATTACACCGAAAAGAAGTAGCGTTCTCGGCGTAGGTTTTCATTGACAAAGCACGACTGGGGGACCGCATGAAGAGGTTGCTTTCAGGCAACGAGGCCATGGCATGGGGCGCCTGGGAAGCGGGGGTAGTCTTCGCTGCAGGCTATCCTGGCACTCCTGCCACAGAGATATTGGAGAATATCGCGCGGCGTAAAGAGGTCGACGCCCATTGGGCGGCCAATGAGAAGGTGGCGTTCGAGGAAGTGATGGGCGCTGCCATCGGCGGGGTGAGGGCTCTGGTGGCCGTGAAGCACGTTGGATTGAACGTGGCCGCCGACTCGTTCATGGTGTTCCCTTACGCGGGCACAAACGCCGGGTTCGTCGTTATATCCTCCGACGATCCTGGCGCTTACAGTTCACAAAACGAGCAAGATAATCGCTACTTCGCCAAGTTCGGCAAGGTGCCCTTATTGGAGCCGAGCGACGCTCAGGAATGCCACGATCTGATCGTCAAGGCGTTCGATATTAGCGAGCAGTTCAAGACGCCAGTCATGCTGCGCACCACTATGCGCATCAATCATACCAAATGCCTCGTGGAGGTCGGCGAGCGTCAGGAGCGCGAAAAGAAGCAGTATCATCGCGACCCAACCAAATGGTCTGTGCCAAATTACTGCCGCTCCCTCAGGCCCATTCTTGAAGAGAAACAGCACGAGCTGGCAGCTTATTCCGAGTCCTTCGAGGGCAACTTCGTCGAGTTAAATAGCGACGAAGTTGGCATAATCACCAGCGGCATATGCTACTGCTACGCCAAGGAAGCGATGCCTGACGCCTCGTTTTTCAAGCTCGGCATGACTTACCCTCTACCCAAGCAGAAGATTATCGACTTCTGCGAGCGCTTCGAGAAGGTCTACATCGTCGAAGAGGGCGAGCCCTTCCTTGAAGAACAGATACGTGCCTTCGGCGTGACCAACGTCGTGGGCAAGGAGCTGTTCACCAACGTCCTCGATTTGAGCCCTGATTTAGTTGCCAAAGGGCTTCTGGGAACCGAGGTGAAGGGCGATTTCAGCAAAGAAATCGGGATTCTTACTCGTCCCCCACAGTTGTGCGTGGGCTGCTCGCACCGCGGCGTGTTTTTCACGCTGCGAAAGTTGGATGTGCTCGCAACCGGCGATATCGGCTGCTATTCCCTTGGATCGCAGCCGCCTTTCTCTGCGCAGCATACTATCTTCTGCATGGGCGCTGGCATCGCCAACGCCTTCGGCTTCGAGAAAGCGGGCACGAAAGATGTGGTTTCGCTCATCGGAGATTCCACTTTCATTCACGCTGGCATCCCCCCGCTCATCGACATGGTTTACAACAAAAGCAAGGGCACAGTGATCATTCTCGACAACGACACCACGGGCATGACCGGCCATCAAGAGCATCCGTCTTCGGGGCGCACGCTCAAGGGCGAGGAGGCCAAGGAGCTCAACATCGAGCAGTTGTGTAAGGTTATCGGGGTGGAATACGTCAAACAAGTAGACCCCTACAATCTTGACGAGACCGAGAAGACCATCAGGGAAGCGATGGCCTTTCCAGGAGCGGCAGTGGTCATAGCCAAGCGACCCTGCCTGCTTATGCGAGGCGAGCGCAACAAGAAGCGCATCCCTTACGTGGTCAACGATGAGTGCGTTGGCTGTGGCGTATGCTACCAGATAGATTGTCCGGCTCTTAGTGAAGGCCCTGATGGCCTGGCTGTGATCGACGCTATTAGCTGCGCCGGTTGTGGCATGTGCGCCAGCCTGTGTCCTACGCGGGCGATCGTGCTGAGCGCGAGCGATCGAGGGTTGAAGGGGTGTTAACGCAAATGAGCAGCGAGACGAAGAACGTATTGTTTGCCGGGGTAGGTGGCCAGGGCGCCATGCTGGCGAGCGAGATACTCGCGCTGGTCGCCGTCGAGGCCGGCTACGATATAAAGCAAACCGAGGTGCACGGCGCGGCGCAGCGCGGCGGTGCGGTTGCCAGTCACGTGCGTTATGGCGAAAGGGTTCACTCCCCTGTCATCAGGCGCGGCGAAGCGGATTTGCTGGTCGCTTTCGAGAAACTGGAGGCGCTGCGCTATGCCCACTACCTGAGAGACGGGGCCCATATCGTCGTCAACGACGAGGAGGTCGAGCCCGCTAAACTCGACAAGTCGAGGCTTTATCCCAGGGAAGGCGTCGATTTCCTGAAGAGCAAGGGCTTCAAAGTCATTGTCGTGCCCGCTACCAAGAAAGCCATTGAGCTTGGGAACCATCGCGTTGCCAGCACTGTGCTGCTCGGCGTAGCTTCCGGGCTGCTAAACCTGAAGCAGGAAAGCTGGGAAAAGGTGCTGGAAAAGCGGATACTGCCTCATCTCCTGGATATCAACCGGCGAGCTTTTGCCCTTGGCCTTGAGCTAGCGAAGTAGCGCGAGATTTATCTAAAGCTGATGGGCGGATGAGCGTAGGCGGAACGCGAAACCGTCCTGGATGAGGAGGTGATGCCGGTAACCGAGAAACGCAGTTGCTCGAGTTCAAAACCATGGACCGACCACCGTTGCTAAATTTACTTCGACGGGAGGACACTTAATGAGGAACCGAATTTGGTTTGCAACCAGTTTGGCTGTCGTTCTGGCGCTGCTCATCCTCGCGCTAGGAGGATGCGCTGGAGCACCCGCGCCAACGCCTACGCCATCCAAGCCAGTAGCTACAGCGGCTGCCACGCCTGCTCCTGCCAAAGCATCGCCTGTGGCGTCGCCTGCAGCTTCGAGCAAGACCGAGCCCGCAGCATCGAAGGAGCCTTACAAGATCGGCGCCCTCGCCGCGGTCACCGGGCCGGGTTCTTCTCTTGGCATTCCAGAGAGGAATACCTATCAGATGCTCGAGGAGCAGGTCAACAAGAGCGGCGGCATCAACGGCCATCCAGTGCAGGTCGTCATTCGTGACACCGAAAGCGATGAGACCAAGGCCGTTCTGGCCACGAAGAAGCTGATCGAAGAGGACAAAGTCCTGGCGATCCTCGGCCCATCGCTGAGTGGAGAGAGCCTGGCCATCGCCGATACGGTCACGAAGGCTGAAGTCCCGCTGATTTCCGCGGCGGCGAGTATTATGATCGTCGTGAACAAGGATGGTTCCATCCCGAAGTGGGTCTTCAAGACCCCACAGAGCGATGCTTTGATTGTCAAGACGTTGGTCGATCACCTCAAGACGAAAGGCTACAACAAGATCGGCTGGCTCTCCGTGTCCAACGCCTATGGCGATAGTGGCACGACCGAGTTCCAGAAGCTGGC
The DNA here is from genome assembly GCA_023480885.1 of Chloroflexota bacterium. GTDB lineage: Bacteria > Chloroflexota > UBA6077 > FW602-bin22 > JACPRP01 > JAMCWX01. The sequence continues at coordinate 115,288 of JAMCWX010000075.1, forward strand.
GCCATCTGCTGGCTTGAACATCGTCGCCAAGGAAACCTTCGCCGCTACCGACACGGATATGACGGCACAGTTGACTCGTGTTAAGGGTGCCAATCCCGACGCTATCGTCGTCTGGTCGATTCCGCCGTCCGCGGCGATCGTGTCGAAGAACGCCGCCCAGCTTGGCATCAAGCAGCCTGTCTTCCAGAGCCACGGTATCGGTAACAAGGCATTCATGTCCGTAGCTGGTCCCGCCGCTAACGGCGTGGTCTTCCCAGCGGGCAAGCTGCTCGTCGCCGATGCGCTGCCCGATAGCGATGCGCAGAAGAAAGTGCTGCTGCAATACACCAAGGACTACACCGCTAAGTTCGGCGCCGATACGCTCAGCACCTTCGGCGGCCACGCCTGGGATTGCTTCTGGGTCGTAGCCGATGCGCTGAAGAAGTCGGGCCCCGATCGCGCCAAGCTGCGCGATGCCATCGAGAACACGAAGGATTTCGTGGGCATCACCGGTGTGTTCAGTTTCTCCGCAAAAGATCACAACGGACTGGACAACCGCGCTGTGACGATGGTGGAGATCAAGGACGGCAAGTGGGTTCCTGCTAAGTAGCTTCGAGTAGCTAGTGTCTTGTGACTTGGGCAGCTGAGGCGTGACCGGTTGGTGCCAGCCTGCGCGGAAGCGACCTCGCTGCCCTTTCTAGCCTTGACGGAACTGGTCTTGAGAGGTTCTGAATGGAGTTTTACCAGCAGGTCTTGCAGTATCTCGTGACAGGGGTGACACTCGGCAGCATCTATGCCATCATTGCCCTGGGCTTCATCACGATTTACAACGTGACGGGGATCGTCAACTTTGCACAGGGCGAGTTCGTGATGTTGGGCGCGCTGATCGCCATCTCCCTGTACAAAAACCAGGTGCCGATAGTAGTGGCTTTTGTCGGTTCGGTGATGGTCACTACGCTGATTGGTGCAGCCCTTCAGCGCATCGCCATTCGTCCTGCCAAAGGAGCCTCGACGCTCACGCTTATCATAATAACTATTGGAGCCTCAATCACGATTAGAGGCTTAGGTCTCATCACCTGGGGTCCCGACCCCTATTCGCTGCCTGCTTTCTCTGGCGATCAGCCAATTGCCTTTGGAGGGGCAGCGATCATCCCGCAGAGCTTCTGGGTCTTCGGCGCGACGATTGTGGTGCTGGGCGGCCTGTATGCGTTCTTCGAGTGGACGCTTTTGGGCAAGGCAGTTAGGGCTTGCGCCATAAATGTTTCGGCTGCACGGCTAATGGGTATTAGTCCAAGCTCGATGGCCCTGTTTTCCTTCGCCTTGAGCGCTGGCCTGGGAGCCATCGGTGGTGTGGTTATGGCGCCGATGACGCTGGCGACATATGACATGGGTTCCATGCTTGCCTTGAAGGGTTTCGTTGCCGCCATCGTCGGCGGGTTCACCAGTACCCCTGGCGCAGTCGTCGGCGGATTCTTGATCGGTATTCTTGAATCCATGGGAGCTGGCTTGATTAGCTCGGGATATAAAGACGCCATCGCCTTCGTCGTTCTGTTCTTGGTGCTGTTCTTGAAACCAAACGGCCTGTTTGGGGGCAGAGATACTGGCAGAGGAGGGCTCTAGGCGGGACCAATATGGAAAGAAACGGCATCGGAAAGTACGAGAATTACATTACGTTAGGAGCGCTGATCGTAGTAATGGGCTCGCTGCCCCTCTTACTCTCTAACAGTTATCATCTTAGCATAATGGCCTTCATAGGTATCAACACCATGCTAGCAGTAGGTCTCTGCTTGTTGATGGGCTATGCCGGCCAGGTATCTCTCGGCCACGCTGCTTTTTACGGGATTGGTGCCTACACGTCGGGCATCTTGACGACGACCTTCAAGATGAATCCCTGGCTGGCAATAGGCGTTGCCGCGGTCTTTACCGGCGTAGTGGCCTACGTGATTGGCGTGCCGATGTTCCGCTTGAAGGGGAATAACCTGGCGATGGGCACGCTTGGCTTCGGCATCATCGTTTACATAATCTTTGTCGAGATGCGGGATTGGACCGGCGGGCCGTCGGGGTTGACGGGCATCCCCTCCCTTTCCATCTTCGGCTTCACGTTCGATAATGACCTCAAGTACTACTACTTGATCTGGGCGATTGCGCTTCTGTTTCTGGTTCTGTCGCTGAACATCGTCAATTCTCGCGTCGGACGGGCGCTGAGATCTATCCACGGCAGCGAGATAGCTGCTGAAACCCTGGGCGTGAACACTAACAAGTACAAGATTCAGATACTGGTCGTCGCTGCGATGTACGCCAGCGTCGCTGGCAGCCTTTACGCACATTACCTGACCTTCATAAATCCCCAGCCGTTCAGTTTCAAGCTCTCGATCGAGATCGTCGTGATGGTAGTCATTGGTGGGCTTTCGAGCGTCTGGGGCGCGCTTCTCGGTGCCGCCACGACAACCGTTCTCAGCGAGGTCTTGCGCGGAGTTATTCCTCAGTTCTTGAAGGGTGCCACAGGCGAGTACGAGATAGTCGTGTTCGGCATCATCTTGATGGTTGTGATGATATTCTTGCCAGAAGGGCTCTTCAGCGGCAGCGTGCGCATCGTCAAGAGCTGGCGCAGGGAAAAGGAATCGAAGCAGCGCACAGTTGATGAGACCGCCATTGTCGAGCCTAGCAGTGTCGTTGCGGAAGGCCATCTGGCGGTGGAGGATAAGTAGATACTTATGCTGGACGATAGCACCTCAGCGGTAATGACAAATGGATCCCTGCTGGATGCCAGGAACCTGAGGAAGAGCTTCGGCGGCGTCGTGGCGGTCGATGGCTTTAGCTTCACAGTGAAGCGAGGACAGATCGTGGCCATAATCGGCCCGAATGGCGCGGGAAAGACTACTGCCTTCAATCTCGTGACCGGGGTACACCCCCTCACCTCTGGAGAGATACACTTTTGTGGCCAGCGAATCGACGGCCTCAAGCCGTATGAAATTGCCGAGCGCGGCATCTCGCGAACCTTCCAGAATCTGCAGATATTCGGCAATATGACTGTGGCCGAGAACGTAATGGTCGGCCGACATCCACGCAGCAAGGCCGGCATACTGAGCGCTGCGCTTTCGTTGCCCAACGCTCGCGCAGAAGAGAAGAGGATATTCGAGGTCGCGATGCAGAACCTGAAAGTGGTGGGCCTGGCGCACAGGGCGATGGACGCGGCCTCAAGCCTGCCATTCGGTTCGCAGCGGTTGCTTGAGATCGCTCGTGCGCTCGCCGTAGAACCAAAAGTATTGCTTCTCGACGAGCCCGCCGCTGGCCTGGCCGGCCAGGAAACGAAGGATCTTGCGCAACTGATTTATCGCATACGAGATAGTGGCACGAGCATCCTCCTGGTGGAACACGATATGGAACTGGTTATGGGCGTTGCCGATTGGGTATTCGTGCTCGACTATGGCAAGTTGATCGCCGCAGGCACCCCTTCACAGATTCAGAGCGATAAAAAGGTGATCGCGGCGTATCTGGGTGAGGAGATGGACTGATGCTGGAAGTGGTGGGCGTAAGCACCTACTATGGACAGATCCAGGCATTGAAAGGGGTCTCGCTCAGCGTTAACGACGGGGAAATCGTTACCTTGATCGGCGCAAACGGCGCTGGCAAGACTACTCTGCTCAACACCATTTGTGGCGTCTTGGCTGCCCGTCGTGGAGACGTGGTTTTCGACGGACAACACGTCACGAAGCTCCCCGCGGAGCGTATCGTGAGACTGGGCATCAGCCACGTGCCTGAGCGAAGGCAGGTCTTTGGCGAGATGTCCGTGAAAGATAACTTGATACTGGGTGCCTACCATCGTTACGGCAAAGAGAAAAGGGCCGTGATTGATCGCGACCTGGAGACGATCTTCGAGCTGTTCCCCATCCTGAAGCAAAGAGAGAAGCAGGCAGCGGGAACGCTTTCGGGGGGCCAGCAACAGATGCTGGCGGTCGGACGCGGGCTGATGTCCAGGCCGAGGTTGCTCCTGCTGGACGAGCCTTCCCTTGGCCTGGCGCCGATGCTGGTCCGAGAGATAATACGTATCGTGGGCGAGCTCAGAGATCGTGGCACCACGGTGCTGCTGATCGAACAGAACGCGCGAGCGGCGCTGCGCATAGCCGACCGAGGTTACTTGATCGAGACGGGAAGGATCGTTCTAGAAGGCACCGCCGCCGAGTTGATAGCCAATCCCATAGTTCAGTCGGCGTACTTAGGTAAGGGCTACCATCACGTGTCATAACAGAGAGGGGAACACAAGAGGTGAAGAAGCTATTATCAGGCAATGAGGCTATCGCCTTGGGCGCGTACGAAAGCGGAGTCAAGGTGGCGGCCGCATATCCGGGGACTCCTAGCACAGAGATATTGGAGAACCTCGCCAAGTACCCTGGACTATGGGCTGAATGGTCGCCAAACGAGAAGGTGGCGCTCGACGTGGCTATCGGCGCTGCTTACGCTGGGCAGCGCGCCCTGGCCACGATGAAGATGGTCGGGCTAAACGTCGCCGCGGACTCGCTGTTCTACGTTGCGTATACGGGACTTGTGGGGGGCCTGGTCATCGTCACGGCAGACGACCCAGGGATGCACAGCTCTCAGAACGAGCAGGATAACCGTCAGTATGCCAGGTTCGCCAAGGTGCCGATGGTCGAGCCATCGGACAGCCAGGAATGTAAAGACTTCGTGGGCTATGCGCTCGACATCAGCGAGCGATTCGATGCGCCGGTGCTCCTGCGCACGACTACCAGGGTCGCGCACTCGCAGACGGCCGTTGAGGTCGAGGAAAGGAGCGGGCCACAGGGGGACGGCGAGCCCAAGTCCTACAAGCGGGACAAGGCTAAGTACGTTATGGTGCCGGGCTATGCCAGAGCCAGACATCCTGTTGTGGAGCAAAGGCTGAAAGACCTGGCGGAGTTCGCCGAGACGTTCGAGGGGAACAGAATCGAATGGGGCAGCCCTGACCTGGGGATTATCAGCGGAGGCATCGCCTATCAGTATGCCAGAGAGGTCTTCAAGGATGCGTCGTTCCTCAAGCTGGGGATGAGCTACCCCTTGCCCGAGCGAAAGATCAAGGAGTTCGCCTCCAAGGTGAAGAGATTGCTCGTGGTCGAGGACCTGGACCCCTTCTGGGAGGAGCAGGTCAGGTTGATGGGCGTCGAGGTCGAGGGGAAGAAGTACTTTCCTATGATCGGCGAGTTCAGCCCAGACGTCGTGCGCGCTGGCGCGGTGAAAGCCGGCTTAATGGAAGAGAAAGCCCTGGCGCCGGTGGAATTGCCCGAGTTGCCCGGACGACCGCCTATTCTCTGCCCTGGCTGCCGGCACAGGGGCGTGTTCTTTGTCCTCAGTAAGCTCAAGGCCGTAGTCAACGGCGATATCGGCTGCTATGCGCTCGGCGTCAACCCCCCGTTAGCGGCAGTCGATACGACAGGCTGCATGGGCGCCAGCTTCGGCGTGGTGCACGGCGTGAACAAGGCTGGCATCGTCGAGCGAGCTGTGGGCGTTCTGGGTGATTCGACCTTCTTCCACTCCGGCATTGCTCCCCTCATCAACATCGTCTACAACGGCAGCAATAGCACGACGATAATCCTGGATAACCACACGACAGCTATGACTGGCCATCAGGAGAATCCTGGCACGGGCAGGACGCTACTGGGTGAGCCAACCGATGCGATCGACATCGAGAATCTCGTGCGAGCTATCGGCGTGAAAGATGTGAGGGTAGTCGATCCTTACGATCTCAAGGCCGTGGAAGCCGCTTTGAAGGGCGCTTTCGCGACAGAGGGACCGTCCGTCATCATTGCCACCGGGCCTTGCGTGCTGAAGACGCGCGAGAAACGGGGAGTGATCGTCGTGGACGGGGAACGCTGCAACGGCTGTGGCCTTTGCCTGAGGGTAGGTTGTGCCGCTGTTGTTCGCGCAAGCGACAAACTGGTTAGAATAGACGAACTACAATGTACCGGCTGCACCCTTTGCATGCAGACCTGTGCGCGCAAGGCAATGTCGTTAGTGGAGCAAGGAGGCCGATAGTGGTGGATAGCATAAACTTCCTCTTCGTGGGTGTTGGCGGACAGGGCATCATTCTGGTCAGCGACGTCGTCGCGGACGTTGGACTCAAGTTGGGCCTGGACGCCAAAAAGTCGGAGATACACGGTATGTCTCAGCGCGGAGGCAGCGTGGAAAGCCACGTGCGCTGGGGAGACAAAGTCTACTCGCCGATTCCCGCCAAAGGCGAGGTTAACTATCTGGTGGCGATGGAGATCCTGGAGGCAGGACGCTGGGCTCCCTATCTCGCGCCAGATGGAGAGGCGATAATCAATAACCAGCAAATTGCCTCATTGTCCGTGAGTTCCGGGCTGGCCAGGTACCCGGAGACTGAGCGGATCGTGAACATATTCGCCCAGCGGACAAAGAACGTGCATCTCGTCGAGGGGCTCGCCACGGCCAGGCGCATGGGCAATCCGGCCGTCGCCGGTGTCGTGCTGTTGGGCTATCTTTCTTCGATGCTCCAATACGACGAGGCCGCCTGGCTGGAGGTCATCGAGAAGCGCGTTCCCGCGCGTTTTGTGAAGCTCAACAAAGAAGCATTTGTGGAAGGAAGACATCTACGAGGGTAGCATTCGGGGCCAGCGCAGCCCACAGAGTTTCAAGAGGGAGGTTCGTCGCGAAATGTCCAACCCAAACCTGATTTGGAATAAGGAATTTGAAACGATGCCGCGCGAGGAGTTGCGCAAGCTTCAACTCCAGCGCCTTAAACAGACTGTCGAGAGGGCGTATCATAAGGTCCACTTCTACAAGGCAGCTTTCGACGAGAAAGGCGTCAAGCCCGAGGACATCGAATCCCTCGATGACTTGAACAAGCTTCCCTTTACAATGAAGAAGGACCTTCGCGACAATTATCCTTTTGGCATGCTGTCTGAGCCGTTGGAGAACATCGTGCGCATCCATGCCTCCAGCGGCACGACAGGCAAACCGATCATCGGCGCTTACAATAGCAATGACATGAACGCGTGGGGCGAGGCAATGGCCCGCGTGTATACCGCTTGTGGTGCAACCAGCAAGGACGTCGTGCAGAACGCCTATGGCTACGGTCTCTTCACTGGCGGACTTGGCTTCCACCTCGGCGCGGAGAGAATAGGGGCAACCGTCATCCCCGCCGCCGCGGGCATGAGCCAGCGGCAACTGATGTTGATGGAAGACCTGGGGACCACTGTCCTGACTTGCACCCCTTCGTATGCCCTGTCGCTGGCCGAGACCATGGCCGAAATGGGGATAAGCCGCGACCGTCTGAAGGTCAAGTGTGGCATTTTCGGCGCAGAGCCGTGGTCCGAGGGCATGCGCGCGCAAATCGAGGAGCGCTGGCAGATCGACGCCTACAACATCTTTGGCTTGACCGAGCTCGGTGGTCCAGGCGTGGCTTGCGAGTGCGCCTATAAGTCAGAGATGCACATCTGGGAGGATCATTTCCTGCCCGAGATCATAGACCCGAACACAGGCGAGCAGCTTGGTTATGGGCAAATAGGAGAGCTAGTGCTCACGGGTCTGACCAAGGAGGCTTTGCCGATCATTCGCTATCGCACTCGCGACTTAACGGTGCTGAACGCCGAGCCGTGTGCTTGCGGCCGAACCCACGTCCGTATGGATCGCATCAAAGGGCGCACGGATGACATGCTCATCATCCGCGGCGTCAACGTCTTCCCGTCGCAGATCGAAACCGCGATTCTGCGAGTGCCCGACCTTGAGCCGCAGTACGTCATCATCGTCGATCGCGAAAAGTCCGTTTTGGACAACCTCGAAGTGCGCGTTGAAGCGACTGAGAGCCTGTGGAGTGGCGGCGAGGCAGCGCGTGAAGCCGCGGCGAGGCAGGTGAACAAAGAGTTTCAACAGATTGTGGGGATGACCGCCAGCGTCAAGATTGTCGAGCCCAAGAGCATCCAACGGAGCGAAGGAAAAGCGCAGCGCGTCATCGACAAGCGCTCGCTCTGATATTGCCTGTTACCCTTTATCCACTCGTATCAGAATGGAGCTTCAACAATGGGCATGACCATTTCGGAGAAGATCCTGGCAGCGCACGCTGGCAAGGATAGCGTCAAACCTGGTGAGATCATCAGCGCCAGAGTCGACCTCGTGCTGGCTAACGAGCTATCCGCCGCGCCTGCTATCGAGGAGTTCGAGAAGATCAAGGGGGCCAGGCTCTTCGATCCCCAAAAGATCGTAATGGTCCCCGACCATTTCACCCCTAATAAAGACATCCAGTCCGCGAAGCTGGCCAAACAAGTGCGAGAGTTCGCATACGCGCAAGGCGTGCTCTACTACGAGGTCGGGCGAGCGGGAATCGAGCACGTGCTCCTGCCGGAGAAAGGCCTGGTGGCTCCCGGAGACCTTGTCGTCGGCGGGGATTCCCACACGTGCACTTATGGCGCGATGGGCGCCTTCGCAACTGGCATCGGTGCGACCGACGTGGCGGTGACTATGGCCTTAGGGGAAGTATGGCTCAAGGTTCCGTCCACGATCAAGCTGGTCTACCGCGGCCATTTGCGAAAGTGGGTTAGCGGCAAGGACCTCATGATTTACACTATCGGCAAATTGGGCGTCGATGGCGCGCGCTATCAGGCGCTGGAGTTCACCGGCGAAATCGTGAGCCAACTCAGCATGGCAGACAGATTCACGATGGCGAATATGGCTATCGAGGCTGGTGGCAAGAACGGTATCTTTGCCGCCGACGACAAGGCCGTCGCGTATGCTAAGGAGGCCGGCGTTAAATCGTACCAGGTCTACCAGAGCGATCCTGACGCCGCGTATGCCCAGGTAGTGGAGCTCGACGTCACCGGCGTCGAGCCGCAAGTAGCCTTCCCTCACCTGCCCGAGAACGCCCGGCCGATCTCGAAAGTCGGCGATGTGCCTATCGACCAGGTCGTCATCGGCTCGTGCACTAATGGACGGCTGGAAGACCTGCGGGTCGCGGCAGAAATCTTCAAGGGCCGCAAGGTTCATCCGCGTGTGCGAACTATCATCATTCCAGGCACACAGAAGATCTATCTGGAAGCGCTGCGCGAGAGATTGATCGAGACGTTCATCGAGGCGGGTTGCGCCGTGAGCACGCCTACCTGTGGACCGTGTCTCGGCGGCCATATGGGCATCCTCGCCGAAGGAGAGCGGTGTGTTGCCACGACGAATCGCAATTTCGTCGGCCGTATGGGACACACAAAGAGCGAAGTCTATCTAGCCGGCCCCGCCGTCGCCGCTGCCTCGGCGATCGCCGGCAGAATCGCCGGTCCAGATGACGTATAGGATTTCTCGCTGGACAGACAGGTAGCCAAACATCTAACCCAATGGAGGAATTTGCTGGAGTGGAGATCAAATACTGGAACAAGGAATTGGAGACGGCAGAACGCGAGAAGATCGAGGCGCATCAACTGTCTGGTCTCCAACACCTGCTGGGGAAGATGTTGGATTCTAACGCCTTCTACAAGAAAAAGCTGGGCGAGGCGGGCATTAAGGGCGCGAGCGAGATCCAGAAGATCGAGGATATCGCCCATCTGCCTTTCACGCTAAAGAAGGAACTGGTAGCCGATCAGGCAGAGAATCCGCTCTTCGGCACAAACCTCACTTATCCTTTGGAGAGATACGTCAAGTTCCATCAGACGTCAGGCACCACTGGCCGGCCGTACCGCTGCCTCGACACCGAGGAGGACTGGCAGTGGTGGACGCGTTGCTGGAGCTATATCCTCACTGGAGTTGGCGTCGGCCCCGGGGATAGATTATACTTCGCCTTCTCCTTCGGCCCTTTCGTGGGCTTCTGGGGTGGCTTCGAGGGCGCGCGAGCGGTCGGCGCGATGACGATTCCTGGCGGGGGCCTGGGCTCCATCCCACGTTTGCAGTCTCTGATGGACAACGAAGCCAACACCCTCGTTTGCACTCCCAGCTACGCGTTGAGGCTGGCAGAGGAAGCGCGAGAAGCCGGCATCGACGTCTCCAAGACGAGTATTACCCGTCTGGTCCACGCCGGCGAGCCGGGCGCGAGCATTCCCGCCACGAAGAAGCGAATCGAGGATACCTGGGGCGCTAAGTGCTTCGACCACCACGGAATGACCGAGGTGGGCGCGATGAGTTTCGAGTGTGTGCTCCAGACCGGTGGGATTCATCTCATCGAGGCTGAGTATGTCTTCGAAGTACTCGATCCTGTCACCCATAAGCCGGCGGATGAAGGCGAGCTTGTCGTCACAAATCTCGGCCGCATTGGCATGCCTGTCATTCGCTACAGGACCGGCGACCGCGTGAAGCTCAATCGGGAGCGCTGCGAATGCGGCCGTACGTTTGCCAGGCTTCAGGGCGGCATGATGGGCAGAGTGGACGACATGCTCATCGTCCGTGGCATCAACGTGTTCCCCACGGCCATCGAGAATATCGTGCGCGAGTTCAGCGCTGTCGAGGAGTTCTCGGTCGAGGTGTACCGCAAGCGTGAGATGGACGAGATGGAAGTCAAGATCGAAGTTGTCGGCGCGGAGCCCGCGGCTGTGGCAAGCGCGCTGGCCTCCGAGATGCAGAAGCGCCTCGCCTTCCGCCCAACCGTGACCGTCGTGCCCGCGAGCACGCTGCCGCGCTTTGAATTAAAGTCCAAGCGCTTCTTCGACAAGAGGAAGTAACCAATTAGCGATGTGTAGTGCGGGGGCTCGTCCCCTGCTCGCGCCCCTCCAGTCCCCTGCTGGAGGGACAATTGGGGGTAATCCAATGGATAAGATCAGAGGCCGTGTCTGGAAATTCGGCAAGAACGTCGATACCGATGTGATAATACCTGGCCGGTATTGCAACAGCATCGACTACGATGAGCTGGCCAAGCATTGCATGGAAGACATCGATCCTGACTTCGTCAGGAAGATGTCGTCAGGCGACATCATCGTCGCCGACACCAACTTCGGTTGTGGTAGCTCCCGCGAAGTAGCGCCGCTGGCGATAAAGCACGCGAAAGTCGCCGCGGTAGTGGCGACCAGCTTCGCGCGCATCTTCTACCGCAACAGCATCAACGTGGCTGTGCCCATCTTCGAGTCCGAGGACGCGTGGGCTGGGACGGACGAAGGCGACGAGCTCGAGATCGACCCGTCCACGGGCGAAATTCGCAACGTCACGAAAGGGCGGTCGTTCAACTCCGCGCCGTTCCCCGAGTTCGTGCAGCAAATCATGTCCAGCGGCGGCCTCGTCGGCTACGCGGAGGCGAGGCTAGCGGCCCAACAGTGATTCTCAGCAATTGCGAAACCGTTTGGCAGCGCTCCACATTATCGTTCATCTCATCCTTTCCTTGGCCTCTTATTCTGTACGCTTGCCGTCTAGGCGTCCAGGGGCTGTAATTTGTTCAATAAGCAGGAAAGGACATATGGATACCAAAGTATTGTCAATCACGATTCCAGAAGGCCTCCCGCAGGCCCTGAAGATGTCTGACGAGGAGTTTCTTAAAGAAGCGCGGGCCCTGCTAGCGGCGAAGCTTTACGAGCTTGGGAAGGTCTCGTTGGGCGTCGCTGCCGAAATAGCGGGCACCGAGCGCCTGACTTTCCTTGCCCTGCTCGATCGCTACGGCGTGCCTGCGTTTCGAGATGAGGTGCGCGAGTATTTGGAGATCGCGGTACTGACGGTCGTTCTCCGTGCTGGGGCCAAGATGACTCGACTTACCGAGTTGATCCATCGCGCCATTCCTTATCCCGTCGTTCTGGTCATATTGGATGGTGGCGCTATCAGCATATCGCTAGCGCACAAACGCTGGTCACAAGGCGAGACAGGCAAGGTGGTGATCGAAATGTTCGGTAGACAGCTCCACTGCGGCTGGATGCCCTCTCAGCGGGGGGAGCTTCGTTCCTCGCGAGCCTCGCTGTATCCGGACTGCCGCAGCGTAACTTGTTCGCGCTTTATGAGGGCTGGCTTGACCGCGTAGCGGCCCTGGAGGCCGCGCAGATCACCGGAGCCTTTGTACTGCCCAGTTCCGGCGACCGCGCGGCGGCGCTGCGTGAAGCTCTCGACTCCTACACTCGCCTCAAGCGCGAGATTTCCAGTCTACGTGCCCAGGCGGCAAAGGAAAAGCAGATCAGCCGCCGGGTAGAACTCAATCTTCAAATCAAGCGGCTCGAGGCCGAGGTGGCCAGGTTAGCAGAAAGACTTTGAACCACAGAAAGCACAGAAGGCACGGAAATGAGTACGCTACTCTATGAGGAGGAGACCTTTGCCATTCGCGGTGCTGCCTTCGAGGTGTACCGGGAAATGGGCTCTGGATTCTTGGAGGCAGTCTACCAAGAGTGCCTTGAGAAGGAACTCCAAAGCCGGAACATTCCCTACCAAGCGCAGCAGGAACTGAGGCTGACCTACAAGGGAGCGTGCCTTTCGCAGACGTATAAGCCGGACTTGATCTGCTTCGGTAAAATCATAGTGGAGATCAAGGCCGTTAAAGAGATAGCGCCGGAGCACAAGGCCCAGCTTCTAAACTATTTGAAAGCAAGCCAGCTCAAGCTGGGTTTGCTAATAAGCTTTGGAAGCCACCCGAAAGCACAGATCGAGCGCATAATCTTATAATTCTTCCGTGCCTTCCGTGTATTCCGTGGTTGATAATTGATAATCGACGGAACGAGTAACCACGGAAGTCACCGGACACACGGAAAGCCTGTGCAAGTCCAGGTTCGGTCCGTCTCTTCTGTGCCTTCCGTGTATTCCGTGGTTGATAATTGATAATCGACGGAACGAGTAACCACGGAAGTCACCGGACACACGGAAAGCCTGTGCAAGTCCAGGTTCGGTCCGTCTCTTCTGTGCCTTCCGTGTATTCCGTGGTTGATAATTGATAATCGACGGAACGAGTAACCACGGAAGTCACCGGACACACGGAAAGCCTGTGCAAGTCCAGGTTCGGTCCGTCTCTTCTGTGCCTTCCGTGTATTCTGTGGTTAAGAAAAGGAGGCTCACCTATGGAAAAGTTCACCGCCGAGGATCCAGAAACCAGGTCTCTCGACCTCGTAGCGGATAACATTGAAAAACTCAAGGCCTTGTTCCCGGAGGCTTTCACCGAGGGCAAGGTGGGCTTCCACGTGCTCAAGCAGCTCCTGGGCGGCGTGGTGGACGAGCGCGAGGAGAAATATGGCCTCAACTGGCACGGGAAACGCCGTGCCCGCCAGCTTGCTCTTATGCCTTCTACCGGCACCTTGCGCCCGTGCCCGGAGGATAGCGTTGACTGGGACTCCACCCAGAACATTGTGATCGAAGGCGATAACCTGGAGGCCCTCAAGCTCCTTCAGAAGTCCTACGTGGGGAAGGTGAAGCTGATCTACATCGATCCGCCCTACAACACGGGCAACGACTTTGTCTACCCCGATGACTTCCAGGACAATATCGGTAACTATCAGAAGTTGACGGGGTGGCGAAATGATGCTGGTGAGAAAATCAGCTCTCTCGCGTCCTTGAAAAACGCTGAGAACTCAGGGCGCTTCCACACCAACTGGCTGAATATGATTTACCCTCGATTGAAGCTGGCACGCAACCTACTTCGAATCGACGGCGTCGTTTTCGTTAGCATAGATGATGGCGAGCTGCCCAGTCTTCGCCTAGTTATGAACGAAATCTTTGGGGAAGAGAACTTCATAGCTTGTTTCATCTGGAAAAGTCGTCAAAACAAGGATAACCGGACCGTTAATGGAGCATCGACAGATCACGAATATGTACTCTGTTACGGGAATTCAATCCGGGGTTCTGCCCGTGACCGCAGTCAATACACTAACCCTGACAATGATCCCCGTGGAGACTGGGCGAGCGCTAACATGGTCGGCATAGCGACAGTTGACCGTCGGCCTAACCTTCACTACGACCTCATTAATCCCGAAACCGGAATCAACTATGGTTGCCCTGAAATGGGTTGGCGCTATGATCGCAATACTATGCGCCGGCTCATCGACGAGAAGCGAATCTTGTGGCCTGCTAGCTCAGATGGCCGGCCGCGTCGCAAAGCTTTCCTAAGTGAGCTTGATTCGGATTTCACTGGATTCTCGACGATTATTGGGGAAGGCGTATACACTCGGGATGGAACTGCGGATATCGACGATCTTTTTGGAGTTCGCGTCTTCAATTTTCCGAAGCCAGTGAGGCTTCTCACTACACTCATTGAACAAGGAGCCAATGACGGTGATATTGTTATTGATTTCTTCGCAGGCTCTGGAACTACCGGGCATGCGGTTATGAAACAAAGCGCATCCGACGGAATGGCTCGTCGGTTCATACTCGTCCAGCTTCCCGAACCCCTTGATTCGACCAACAAAGACCAAAAGACCGCTGCCGATTTTTGTGCAACACTCGGCAAACCTCCCACAGTCGCCGAGCTTACGAAAGAACGCCTTCGTCGTGCGGGCAACAAGATTCGAGAAGAGAGCCCTATGTTCACGGGCGACCTCGGGTTCCGTGTCTTCAAGCTCGATTCCAGCAACATCCGGGCCTGGGAACCGGACCGCGACGACCTGCCGAAGACGCTGCAAGAGTCCGTCGAGCACCTGAAAACAGACCGCACCGAGGCCGACATTCTGTATGAGCTACTGCTCAAGCTCGGCCTCGACCTGTGTGTGTCCATCGAAGAAAAGATCATCGCCGGCAAGACCGTCCACAGCATCGGCTCGGGTGTGCTTATGGTCTGTCTCGCACCGAAGGTAGCCGCGTCCGAAGTTGAGCCGCTGGCTCTGGGCATCGCTGCCTGGCACGAGCAACTTGCCCCGGCGGGAGAGACGACCGTCGTCTTCCGCGACGGCGCCTTCACCGACGACGTGGCCAAGACTAACCTCACCGCCATCCTCCAGCAACACGGACTCGAAAACGTGAGGAGCCTGTAGAGGTAGAAAGGAACGGTTCATGCCTGACCAAACCGTGCCACCGACAGGGGAGATTGTCTTGTACCAGACCGAGGACGGTCAGACGCGAGTAGAATGTCGCTTTGCCGACGAAACGCTGTGGCTGACTCAAGCGCTGATGGCGGAGTTGTTCCAGGTCACGGTTCCCACCGTAAATGAGCACCTCAAGAACCTCTCGGACGAGGGCGAACTCGATGCGGACCGAACTATTAGGAAATTCCGAATAGTTCGCCGGGAGGGGACGCGCCACGTGGTGCGGGAGATCGAGCACTACAATCTCGACGCCATCCTGGCCGTGGGATATCGGGTGCGCTCGGAGCGGGGCACACAGTTCCGCCGATGGGCGACAGAGCGGCTAAAGGAGTACCTGGTTAAGGGTTTCACGATGGACGATCAGCGACTGAAGAACCCACCGGTCGAAGGCCTGGGCGCGCCAGACTACTTCGACGAGCTGCTGGAGCGCATCCGTGACATCCGCGCCAGCGAGAAGCGGATGTATCTTCGGGTGCGAGAAATCTTCGCCCTGGCTGTCGATTACGACGCCACCAGGAACGAAATCAACGTCTTCTTCCAGACGATCCAGAACAAGCTCCACTTTGCCGCCACCGGTATGACCGCGCCAGAGCTTATCGCCGCTCGGGTCGATCACACCAAGGCGAATATGGGTTTGACCACGTGGAAGGGCGCCGTAGTACGAAAGGCCGATGTCACGGTGGCAAAAAACTACTTGAACCAGGAAGAGATCAGTGAGTTGAATCGGATCGTCACGATGTGGCTGGATTTTGCCGAGGACCAGGCGCGCAGGCGAAAGCAGGTGTTCCTGAAGGACTGGGAAGCGAAACTGAACGAGTTTCTGCGTTTCAACGAACGAGCGGTCCTCGACAACAAAGGCAAGGTTAGCAAGAATGACGCCGACGCCCGTGCCGAAGCTGAATACGAGGAGTTTGCTTCGCGCCGCCGAGCGCTGCTCGAAGCGGAAGCCGAACGAGCTACCCAGAAGGCGTTGGAGGACGCGGCCAGGGAACTGAATGGCAAGCGTAAGCCGGAGAGGGCCCAAGAGTGAAGCTGCACTTCGAACCCAATCTGGATTACCAGCTCGCCGCCATCGAAGCGACCTGCGATCTCTTTCGGGGACAGGAAATCAGCCGCACGGAGTTCACCGTTACCAGTGACTTCGGCGTACAGAAAGTCCTACCAAGCATGGAAAACGACCTCGGCATCGGGAACTGGCTACGACTGCTTGACGATGAGATTCTGGCCAACCTCCACGACATCCAGCTTCACAACGGCCTGCCGCCTTCGCCATCGCTGGCCTCGGGCGATTTCACCGTGGAGATGGAGACCGGCACGGGGAAGACCTACGTTTATCTGCGCACCATCTTCGAGCTGAACCGCCGCTATGGCTACACCAAGTTCGTCATCGTCGTCCCCTCCGTGGCGATCAAAGAAGGCGTGTATAAGACGGTTCAGATGACCGAGGAGCATTTCCGTAGCCTTTACGCCAACGTTCCCTTCGAGTTCTTCCTCTACGACTCCAACAAGCTGGGCCAGGTGCGCAACTTCGCCACCAGCCCCAACATCCAGATTATGGTGGTCACGGTAGGCGCGATCAACAAAAAGGATGTCAACAACCTCTACAAGGACAGCGAGAAGACCGGTGGCGAGAAGCCCATCGACCTGATCAGGGCAACCCGCCCCATCCTGATCGTCGACGAGCCGCAGAGCGTGGACGGGGGACTGGAAGGGCGTGGCAAAGAGGCGCTCGGGGTGATGAACCCGCTCTGCACGTTGCGCTACTCCGCCACCCACGTCGACAAGCACCATATGGTCTTTCGCCTCGACGCGGTAGATGCCTACGAGCGCAAACTGGTCAAACAGATAGAGGTGGCTGCGGCAACCATCGAAGGAGGACATAACAAGCCCTATGTGCGCCTGCTGTCAGTCGATTCCAAACGCGGCGTTATCACCGCGAGGGTCGAGCTGGACGTACAGACGCTTTTGGGCGTCCAGCGACGGGAAATGACGGTGCAGGATGGCGATAACCTGGAGCAGACCACCCGGCGGCCTATCTACGAAAACTGCCGCGTTGGGGAGATTCGCGTGGAGAAGGGGAAGGAGTTCATGGAGCTGCGCGTTCCCGGCGGCGAGTACTACTTGAAGCCTGGAGAGACCTACGGCGGTTTGGAGCCGCTGGCGGTGCAGCGGGAGATGATCCGACGCACGATCAAGGAGCATCTGGACAAGGAGCTAAGGCTGGCTCCCCTTGGCGTCAAAGTGCTCAGCCTGTTCTTCATCGACTCGGTCGAACGCTACCGCAAGTACGATGCCAACGGCAACCCGGTGAAGGGAGAGTACGCCCTCATCTTCGAGGAGGAATACCGTCGGCTGATCAAGCACCCGGACTACCAGAGTCTGTTCAAAGAAGTGGACGTGACCTCGGCGGCTGAAGCCGTGCACGACGGCTATTTCTCGATTGACAAGAGGGTCCACAGTCCATTCGAGGATCAGGTGCTTGCAAAAAGCGCGACGCAAGAAGCCGTCGAAACCAGTTCGTACAACTTGATTATGCGGGAGAAAGAGAAGCTGCTAAGCTTCGACACGCCATTGAAATTCATCTTCTCTCACTCGGCGCTCAAAGAAGGGTGGGATAACCCGAACGTCTTCCAAATCTGTGTGCTGCGTGAAATGGGCACCGAGCGCGAGCGGCGTCAGACCATCGGGCGCGGCCTGCGCCTCTGCGTCAATCAACAGGGTGAGCGGCTGCGTGGCTTTGATATCAACACGCTCACGGTCATCGCCACCGAGAGCTATGAGCAATTTGCCGAGAACCTCCAAAAGGAGATCGAGGAAGACACCGGCATCAAATTCGGCATCGTCGCGGAGCACGAGTTCGCGGGGATTTCGGTCACCGGCGCAGATGGCAAGCCCGCGCCGCTCGGGTTCGAGCAGTCGAAGGTGCTTTGGACTCATCTTCGCGACGCGGGATACGTGGACGCCAGGGGCAAAGTGCAAGATACGTTGAGGAGGGCTCTTAAAGAAGGAACGCTCACCTTGCCCGAGCCATTCGCGGCGCAGCTCCCGCAGGTGAAGGATATCCTTCGCAAGCTCGCCGGTAAGCTGGAGATCAAGAACGCCGACGAACGAAAGCAGGTGAAGACCAGACAGGCGGTGCTGCACGGAGAGGAGTTCAAAGCGCTTTGGGATCGCATCAAGCACAAGACCATCTATCGCGTCCAGTTCGATAACGAGGAGCTGATCAGGAAGTGCAGCCAGGCTATCAAGGACGCTCCGCCTATCGGCAAGACGCGCCTGCAGTGGCGCAAGGCTGATCTCGCCATAGGCAAGGCCGGCGTCGAAGCCACGAAAGTTGCCGAATCAGCTCCCTTAACGCTCGAAGAACGGGATATCGAACTTCCTGACCTGCTGACCGACCTGCAGGACAAGACGCAGCTCACTCGCCGGAGCATCTGCCGCATCCTGACCGATAGCGGCCGTCTCGACGATTTCAAGCGCAATCCGCAGCAATTCATCGAGCTGGCCGCGGAGGCCATCAATCGGGCCAAGCGCCTAGCGATCGTCGACGGCATCAAATACCAGCGGCTTGGCGACGAGTACTACTACGCGCAGGAGCTGTTCGAGCAAGAAGAGCTGACCGGTTACCTCAAGAATATGTTGGCTGCCACCAAATCGGTGTACGACCACGTTATCTACCTGTCCGACGTCGAAGCGAGCTTTGCCGAGCAATTAGAAAAGAACGAGGCGATCAAGGTTTATGCCAAGCTTCCCGGTTGGTTCAAGGTTCCGACACCGCTGGGCGCCTATATCCCCGACTGGGCTGTGCTGGTCGAGCAAGACGGTGCGGAGCGCCTGTACTTTGTGGTTGAGACGAAGGGCAGTCTCTTCACCGATGACCTGCGCGACACTGAAAGCGCGAAAATCCGGTGCGGCGAGGCCCATTTTGCAGCCCTGTCTGTTGGTGAGAACCCGGCCCGCTTCGTCAAAGGCACCAAAGTCGATGACCTGATGGCAGAACTGTGAGAGAAACGGTTCGACTGGAACGATATCCCGCCGCAGCGGCAAAGCTATGGTTCAGTTACAGCTGCCAGACCTTACTCTGTCACGTGCACCGCAAACCACTTTACCTACCAGTTAACCGTTCCAGAGATAGTTCCCATAGCTTCGGCCTGCGCCTGCCAGGTGCCGATCACCGTCGTGGTGAAGTTGGGATCACCTGTGTTCACGGAGTCCACACGGAAGTGGCCATCGGCGTCCGTGACAACGGTCTTGCTGTTGAGAAAATCAGCCCAGTCGCCGGGAACTGTCCAGCGAACCACGACTGATCGACCCGGGAGGGCGTTGCTGGCAAAGAGCACAAGGTAAGGATGCAGCCTAGACAGCTCAATTGACGGTGAACTTACTCGGAGGACGAAGGACTTGAGTGTCTCCTGATTACCTGCTCGGTCCTCGGAGTAATATTCCACACGAAACTCTCCGTTCCCGGGAGCGCCAAAGGGTCCGCCGTAGCTCGTCCAGTGGCAGGCGCTGCATTCCCACGAGCAGCCGGCAGCAATTGCCCTCGCCCCCTGTCCAGCGCTCGATGCATCGGTCCAGTTGCTTCCAGCCACGCAAGTTGAAGTAGCCCACGCAGAAGTCTGCGCGGTACGAGACCTCGATAGTCTCCTTCAGCGCCGGCAGCAACCCTCGTTCGATGTTGTCGAAAATACGCGGCATTTCACGCACCAGCCATTCGAAGTAGTTTCCAACCCACGTGTGTCACGCTCGTAATAGCAACTGAGGACGCGCCCATTATACTCGCGTGCTCGCCTGCACGCAACCTTCCGGCAAATCTCGCCTCAACCTATTGCCTGTCGACCGACCTTGCTATATAATGGTATGGAGAAGGGGGCGCCCGCTTCCACGAGGGGGCGTATCTTCCTGCTTCAGGGGCATTCCCCGGGTTCGATATCGATCAGGCGACTAGCCTGCGGGTCGAAGTGGAAAGCAATACCGATAGCGCAGCTATAAGCGTGCCTCAAGGGGTGTTCTTGCGCCCTGAGGCGCTTCGTCGCGTCTGGCTCTGTCGGGCAAAGTTCGAACACCACGAGGTCTCTTGGAGCGGGTCTGCTTGATGTCTCGCGCTTGGTCGCTAGGAAGGGCTCTAGGAGATGAAGATCAAGATCAGACTGACAGAACCGATCTGGCGAACGGTTGAGTCAAGAGAAGTGACGCTTGAGCTGGCTAATGAAACGGCAACCGTGGGCGCTGTGCTGAGTGAGCTCGCTCGCTTACATCCCAAGTTCGGCGAGGAAATCTACGGCGGACCTGGCGAGGGAGACTACCACTACGGCCTTTTCCTCAACGATCAGATCGTCGGTCTGGCCCAGCGCGAGGAATTTGTCGCCAAGGACGGCGACGAAATCTTCATCCTCCTGCCTGTGGCAGGGGGAGACGGGAGTTAGGATAAGAATGGATTTCGACCTCTCAGAAGAACAGGTGATGATCCGCCGTATGGTGAGGGACTTCGGCGAGCGAGAGATCGTTCCTGTTATTCGAGAATACGATCGAGCTGCACGCTTCCCCTGGGAGATCATCGCCAAAATGGGGCCGTTGGGCTTGATGGGTGCGCCCGTTCCCGAAGCCTACGGCGGAATGGGCCTGGACTACCTCACCTACGCCATCGTGGTCGAAGAACTGGGGTGGGCAGATACCTCGCTTCGCACCACCGTCTCCGTGCACTCTTCGCTCGGCGAGCTGTCGATTCTTCGGTACGGAACCGAGGAACAGCGCCAGAAGTATCTCCCACGCCTCGCGTCGGGGGAGATAATCGCCAGCTTCTCTCTGACTGAGCCGAACGTCGGCAGCGATGCCTCGGGGATGCAAACCATCGCCGAGCCAGATGGAGACGGGTGGATCCTCAACGGCAGCAAGATGTGGGTCACCAGTGGCGGCATCTGTGGCCTGGCCATCGTCTTCGCGCAGACGAATCGCAGTCTGGGCACGAAAGGCATCACCGCGTTCATCGTCGAGCCCGACACGCCTGGCTTTCGCCGCGAGGAGATGCACGGTAAGCTCGGCCTGCGCTCGTCCAGCACCGCCGAATTCGTCTTCGACGACTGTCACATCCCTGGAGAGAACCTGCTCGGCAAGGTGGGCGATGGGTTCAAGATCGCCATGGCGAGCCTCGACAACGGCCGCCTTGGCATAGCCGCCGGCTGCGTGGGCCTGGCCCAGGCCTGTATCGACGCCAGCGTCAAGTACGCACGCGAGCGCAAACAGTTCGATCGGCCTATCGGCAGCTTTCAGTTGATTCAGGACATGATCGTCCAGATGGTGATGGAGACCGAAGCAGCGCGGTTCCTCGTCTATCGTGCGGCGCATCTCAAAGACAAGGGGGCGAGGAACACGCGTGAATGCTCCATCGCCAAGCTCTATGCTTCGGAAGTGGCCAAGCGCGCGGCAGATCGCGCCATTCAA
Source organism: Chloroflexota bacterium (assembly GCA_023480885.1). GTDB lineage: Bacteria > Chloroflexota > UBA6077 > FW602-bin22 > JACPRP01 > JAMCWX01. The sequence continues at coordinate 136,602 of JAMCWX010000075.1, forward strand.
ATTCACGGGAGCTACGGGTATTCCGACGAGTACCCGGTGGAGCGATTTTACCGCGACGCGAGGGCGGACACTATCTACGAAGGCAGTTCGGAAATTCAGAAACTGATCATCGGTCGTCATACTCTCGGCCTCGACGCCTTCGTCTAAAGTGGTTAGAGTGGTTAATGAACATTAAGAAATTAGTTCGGTGCAGGGTGTCGGCCCGGGCGCAATTCATTGCGCCCCTAAGAATGCAGCGGCGCCTAATGTAGGGGCGCGATAAATCGCGCCCTGGCACTCGAACTAATAGTGATGCCTCATTAACGAGCTAATGACGGGGCGCGAGGCGCAGTCGAACCACAGCTAACAAGAGGGAAGAAGAAACAAAGGAGAATGTGAATGAAACTGACCCTGAGTGTGATCAAGGCGGACATCGGTGGATACGTCGGACACTCTAGCATGCATCCAGAGCTATTAGAGACCGCGCGCGAACATATGGGGCGCGCCAAGGCAAGCGGACTTCTAATCGACTACCATGTAACGCGTGTCGGCGACGATGTCCAGTTGATTATGACCCATACGCTTGGTGAGGAAGACGAGAAAATCCATAAGCTGTCCTGGGATACCTTTCTCGCCTGTACTGAGGTGGCGAAGAAGCTGAAGCTGTACGGAGCGGGGCAGGACCTGTTGACCGACACCTTCTCGGGCAACGTCAAAGGCATGGGCCCTGGCGTGGCCGAGATATTGATCGACGAGCGCAAGTCGGAGCCCGTCCTGATCTTCATGGCCGACAAGACCGCTGCCGGTGCGTGGAACATGCCGCTCTACAAGATGTTCTGCGATCCTTTCAACACCGCGGGCCTGGTCATCGCCGAGAACATGCACGATGGCTTCAAGTTCGAGGTGCACGACGTCATCGGCCATAAGAAGGTCTTCTTCAACACCCCTGAAGAGATCTACGACATGCTCGTCTTCATCGGCGCGCCGGCGCGTTATTGTGTCAAGGGCGTCTATACTAAGGACGGCGACATGGCCGCGAGTTCCTCCACGCAGCGCCTGAGCTTGATGGCCGGTCGCTACGTCGGAAAGGATGATCCGGTACTGATCGTGCGTTCCCAGGGCACCTTCCCCGCCGTCGGCGAGGTTCTCGAGCCGTTCGCCTTCCCTGCCATCGTCGAGGGCTGGATGCGCGGCTCGCACCACGGTCCGTTGATGCCGGTCAGCTTCGCGCAGTGCAATCCCAGCCGCTTCGACGGCCCGCCGCGAGTTATCTGCGCGGGCTTCCAGTTGGCTGATGGCAAGCTGGTCGGGCCGGTGGACATGTTCGACGATCCCAGCTTCGACCCCGCGCGCCAGCAGGCCAACGTGGTTGGCGAGGTGCTGCGCCGCCATGGCCCGTTCGAGCCCCATCGCCTGCCGCTTGATGAGATGGAATACACCACTATGCCCCAGGTGATGAGGAAGCTCGAGGGCAGGTTCCAGGATCTGTAGAGGCCCTTGGCCGCGCGCCGAATAGTGTAGCCGCACCTTGCAGGGTGCGCGTACCCACGCTCGGTCGAATCGGACGAAAACGCAGGGGGCGAGCCAGCGGCTCGCCCCCTGCAGACTCTTGATTTCGGTTTGATACTCCCTCAACGCCCCTGGACCAACAGGCCCCTACCGCTGCCCCCAACGGGGCCTCATTACCAATGCCCGCCGCCGTCGGATGCTTCCCTCTTGACTATAACTACGTAGCGTAGTATCTTTGTTATCGGTGGTGCACTAGGCAACCAAACAGGGACAGCTATCGTGTCAGCTTACTATCCAGTTCACGTAGATATAAAGAGCCGCAAATGTGTCGTCGTCGGGGGTGGCGCTGTTGCGAGCCGAAAAGTCAGATCTCTTCTAGAATGTGGCGCGAGGGTAACGGTCATCGGCCCACAACCGAGCCCCGACCTGCAGGAACTCGCTCTGCGGGGAGCGATCGACGTCGTCCGAAGGGAGTTTCGCGAGGGTGACGTCGCCGGCAGCTTTCTCGTCATCGCCGCGACTGACGACGAGGCGGTGAACGACGCGGTTGCGCGTGAAGCAGAGCGGAACAACGCGCTTGTCAACGTGGTCGACGATCCTCAACGTTGTAACTTCTTAGTTCCCTCCGTGGTGCGCCGCGGTGATCTTGTTGTGAGCATCTCCACAGGTGGTCGAAGTCCAGCTTTAGCCCGTAGCCTTCGGCAACGAATAGAGCAATTCCTCGAACCTGAGTACGGGTTGCTTCTCGATGTCGTGTCCGAGGTGCGTGACGAGCTGAAGCGCGACGGCAGAAGCGTTGCCCCGGATGCCTGGCAAGAGGCGTTGGATTCCGAATCCCTGGAGCTTGTTCGACTGGGGTTGACTGATCGGGCAAAGGAGAGGATCATTCGCGTGCTGCTTGGCCC
>JAMCWX010000075.1:139004-166656 GCA_023480885.1 Chloroflexota bacterium
CGTGAGAAGCTAGCCTTCAGGAACGGTCAGCTCGGCGATGCTATTTGTATGCTGTTGCAGCCTGCCACGGAAGGCGTCATACTCTCTACCTGCAATCGAATGGAGATTTACGCGGTAGTCGGACACGCGGCTTCTGGAACCCCGGATGCCTGGCAAGAGGCGTTGGATTCCGAATCCCTGGAGCTTGTTCGACTGGGGTTGACTGATCGGGCAAAGGAGAGGATCATTCGCGTGCTGCTTGGCCCTGACGAGACAGAGCTTGCCGAAAAACGCCAGTTCGTAGATAATTCGCACGCGAAAAGCCGACTATCGCCGATCTCTACAGGGGGCAACGAGCAGTAGAGTGCAGATTCTAGTCGTAGGTCTCAATCACAAGGCAGCTCCAGTCGAGGTCCGTGAGAAGCTAGCCTTCGGCGACGGTCAGCTCGGCGATGCTATTTGTATGCTGTTGCAGCCTGCCACGGAAGGCGTCATACTCTCTACCTGCAATCGAATGGAGATTTACGCGGTAGTCGGACACGCGGCTTCTGGAACGGACAACGTCAAGCGTTTTCTCGCCGATTTCCACGATGTCTCCGCGGAGGAGTTCGAGCCATATCTTTACGTTCATTGCCAGGAGCACGCGGTACGGCACCTGTTTTCAGTTGCTTCTGGCATAGACTCGATGATCCTCGGCGAGCCTCAGATTCTCGGGCAGGTTCGTGATGCCTTCGAGTTCGCGGAGAAGAGCCGTAGCGTGGGAAGGCTTCTCTCTCCTCTGTTCCGCCAGGCTATTAGCGTCGGCAAGCTGGCGCGCACAGAGACGGATATCAGCAGGAATGCCGCCTCGGTAAGCTATGCTGCCGTCGAGTTGGCTAAGAAGATCTTCGGCAATCTCGACCATCGCACCGTGCTGATCATCGGCGCTGGCGAGATGGGCAAGCTGACCGCGCGGACGCTCCTGGACAACGGCGCCAGTTCAATGCTGGTGATGAATCGCACCTTCCAGCGTGCCCAAGACCTGGCGGCCCGATTTGGGGGCAACCCCATCGAGTTCGAGAAGATGGCTGAGGCGCTCGCTCTGGCCGACATCGTCATAACCTCGACAGGCGCTCCTGAGTACATTATCAGAGCCGATGAGGTGAAGCAGGCTATGCGCCAGCGACGCAATCGGCCTGTCTTCTTCGTCGACATTGCCGTGCCTCGCGACATCGATCCTCAGGTCGACAAGATCGAGAACGCCTATCTCTATAACATCGACGACCTGCAGGCCGTCTGCGAGGCTAACATGCGCGAAAGAGAAAAAGAGGCGAGGAAAGTGGAGGCCATCGTTGAGGCAGAAGCCGCCAAGTATATGTCCTGGTATCATACCCTCGACGTGGTGCCCACGATTACAGCTCTGTATGGCAAGGCCGAGGCCATTCGCCAGGCGGAACTGGCGAGGATGATGCCCAAGCTTGGTAACCTATCTGAAAGGGATCGTGAGAAGATCAATGCCCTCACGGTCGCCATCGTCAATAAGCTCCTTCATCAACCCATCACCCGCTTGAAATCGCACAGCAACGGCCACAGCAGCGACGAGTACGCCCGCGCCCTACGGGAATTGTTCGATCTCACCGATAAGGCGTAGCCGCGGCATTGCGCCTACAGCCCGTTTGTATAAAGATCAGTTTAATTCTCACCGCGAGTTTTCTTGCGGTTCATTTGACAAATGATTAAGTGAACATTATCATACTACGGGCACAGTGTTGTCAACAACTTGCAAGGGGGCGTAATGACCGCATCGGACCGAACTAGCAGAAGAGTTGAGACCCCGACAGAGGTGCAATCGGACCCTTTCGATAGCCTCTGGCGATTCTTCAGCAGCACTAAACTCGCCATCGTGCTCATTCTCGCCATCGCTTTTGTCTCCTTCTTGGGAGCTTTTATAATACAGGCTCCCGGGAGCATTGCCAACGACCCTATCGAGTACGGGCGCTGGTTGAGCACAATTCGTGGTAGATATGGGGCAATCACCGATATTTACAACGTTCTTGGGCTCTTCAACGTCTATAACGTCTTCTGGTTTAAGTCCCTTCTAGTATTGCTGATCTTCAACACCATCATCTGCACTGTCAACCGTCTTCCAGCCCTGTGGGGGCCGGTATTTTCTCCTCGCGTTCGCGTGAACGAGTCCATGTTCCGCAGCGCGCCGATTCGAGCGAACGTCAAGTTGAAGCAGCGCGGCGGCGCCCGACCGACGAAAGACGTGGCAGAAGCTGCGTTCGCTGCGCTGGCCGATCGTCGCTACAAGGTATTCTCCGAAGAAGAAGCCGGCGTAAAGCATTTCTACGCTGACCGTTATGGGATCTTCAAGCTCGGCACGCTGGTGACCCATCTCAGCCTGGTGATTCTGATGGTTGGCGCGGTAATGGGTGGACTGATGGGCTTCTCCGACGACAACGTCATCATCCCCGAGGGCAAGGCCTATCAGGTACCATTTGGCGAGAACTTCCTGGTTAGAGCCGACCAGTTCAAGGCCGAGTTCTACCAGGATGGGCGCCCCAAGGACTACTGGAGCGACCTGGTCGTCATCGACGGGGGCAAGGAGGTAGCGAAGCAGCGAATCCGCGTGAACGAGCCTCTGGAATACAAGGGCGTGAGGTTTCACCAGTCATTCTATGGGCCTGCGCCCGTCGTGGAAGTAAAAGACAAGCAGGGAAAGGTCGTTTTTTCTGATATCACGCCTCTCGCTTCGGGGAACGGCTCGAGCAACGTTGGGTGGATAGACTTGCCTGGCACCGATTTGACTTTCCTCCTCGCTCTGAATGCAGGCGGAGACGCCACAAGCCCTCTTGCCGTGCAGATTTATAAGGGGCAGGTTCCTCTCGGCCGCGATGCTTTGAAGGTAAACGAAACCAAATCTATCGGCGACTACCAGGTCACCTACAAGGCGCTCAAGCAATTTACCGGCCTGCGTGTCGTGAAAGACCCTGGAGTGCCTGTGGTCTGGCTCGCCTGCGCCCTGCTGGTGCTCGGCATCTGCATCACTCTTTACTTCCCCCGCCGTCGTATCTGGGGGCGCATTACGCAGCAGGAAATCCTGCTCGCCGGGTCGGCTGATAAGATGGTCAATTTCCGTCCTGAGTTCGACAAGCTAGTCGAAGCCATTCGCAAGGTTTAGGCAGAGGGGTGTTAGAGGGCAATTCAGGATGATTACTGTATCGGCGCTCGAGAACGAATCTAGAAATGGAGCAGACTGACGATGGAAAAGATGTCTCTCTATATGGTGACCAGTTCATTTATATCACTTGCCGTGGCGGCGCTGCTTTACATTTGGCATACGGCCACCAAGAACGAGGACGTGGGCAAGTCGGCCACGATCATTGCCTGGCTGGGTGGCGCATTCCTCACCTTTGGTCTTGTCTCCCGCACGATCGCCTCTGGCCACGGCCCGTTCTCCAACATGTATGAATATTCTGTCAGTTTCGCCTGGGGCATCGTCGTCTCTTACGTCGCGTTCGAGCGCCAGTTGAAATCAAAGTCGCTCGGCGTCCTGGTCCTGCCGATCGCTCTTCTGCTCCTACTCTATTCCAGCACGCTGCCTGCCGACATCGAGCCGCTCGTGCCGGCGCTCCAGAACAACCTGCTCCTGACGATACACGTCGCGGTGGCGATCTTCGCCTACGGTATGTTTTCCGTTTCCTTCGGTTCGGCGGTCATGTATCTGATCCAGGCAGATGGCCAGAAGGTCTCGTGGATGCCAGACGCGAATACGCTGGATGACGTCAGCTACAAGTCGGTGATCCTCGGCGTGCCTCTCTTCGCTCTGGTGATCATCCTCGGCGCTGTTTGGGGCAACGTGGCCTGGGGACGCTACTGGGGCTGGGACCCGAAGGAAACTGCCTCTCTGGTAACCTGGTTAATCTATCTCGGTTACCTCCACGCCCGGTCGGTATCAGGATGGAAGGGCAAGCCGAGCGCTGTATTGCTGGTGATCGGCTTCGTCGCCACGCTCTTCACCTTCTTCGGCGTGAACCTGTTCTTGAGCGGCCTGCACAGCTACGCCGGCCTGGGCTGATCCACACAGCATTTTGAGAACACGTTCCACCGCGCCATACACGTGGGGGCGAACGGCGTTCGCCCTCGGGGGCTGGGCTGGGCCAACATTAGCGCGATACAGTAGAAGCGAAACAATCACTACGGCGAGTGTTTCGTCTCTATTTATTTCTCCGATGCCAGGCTGTTGTACAATTCTGCTATCCTGGCCACCATGCTCTCCTTGCTGAATTCCCTGCGCGCGCGCTCGGAAGCGTTCTTTCCAAGGTGCTGGCGGAGCGCAGCGTCCCCAAGCAGCGTGTTGACGGCGTCGGCCAGGGCCTTCGAGTTAGCGGGCTCGACCACCAGACCAGTCTCGCCGTGAAGGTTTACCCACGACGTGCCCGTGCCTAACTCGGTGCAGACCAGCGGCTTGCCGCAAGCCATCGCCTCCACCTGAACCAATCCGAAAGCTTCGCTGCGGTACGTGGAGGGCAGCACGAACACGTCACTGGCGTGGTAGTGAGCTGGCAGGTCTTCGTCGCTCAATTCGCCCAGGAAAAGCACTTTGTCCTCCAGGTGGCTATCGTTCACCTGCGCTCGCAAACTGTTCTCCACAGGCCCGGTGCCGACGATCAGTAATCGCCCTGGAATGGCCTTCATGGCCTCGATTATGTACGGCAACCCCTTGTAATAACGAAGCTTGCCGACGAAGAGAACCAGCGGCGACCCACGTAGAGACGAAGTGCTCCGCTCCTCGATAGCTCGCCGGACCCGCTCGACGTCTTCGACCCTGACTGACTGGAAGCGATCGATGTCGACGGAGAGAGGCACGACCGCGCACTTCTCCTGGAATCTGCTGAGATACGGCGAGCTCTTGATGTAACGCGGCGATGTCGCAATTATCCTGTCGGCCCGCTTCAGCGCTCTCAGCAAGAACGGCTCGTAGAAGCGCAGCAATCCTTTCTGGCTGACGATGTCGCTATGATAAGTTATCACCATCTTCCTGCTCTTGCCGAAGAGAAGGTATCCCAGCTCGCCAAAGGGATAGGGGAAATGCAGATGCGTGATGTCCGCTTCGGTGCGACTCACCTCGCGCCAGAGCTTCCAGCTAATTGGCGTGCGGGCGAGGGTGATGTTCTCTCCCGCCTTGATCACCTCGACCCCGTCGAGTACCTCGCGCGTAGTCGCGCGGCCCAGGTTGGTGACCAGAACCTTCACCTCGAACTGTCCCGATCGGACAAGCTCGTTGCTGAGCAATCTGATGTGCCCCTCGATGCCGCCTGAGACTGGGAAGTAGTTCTTGTAGATCTGAAGCACAGTGGTCATCGCATGGCCTCCTGGTAGACCGCCAGCGTCTGTCGGGCCGTCTCGCGCCAGGAGAACGCCGTCGCGCGCTCGATTCCCCTGCTGCGCAACTCGTCCCGCAGCCTTTCGTCCTCCAGAACGCCCGACATGGCCTCGGCCATCGCCGTCACGTCCTTTGGGTCGACGGTCAGCGCAGCGTTTCCCACAACCTCAGGCAATGACGATCTGTTCGAGCTAATCACAGGCACCCCGGAGGCCATGGCCTCCAGTGGGGGAAGCCCGAAGCCCTCGTATAGCGACGGGAAGACGAAAGCCTCAGCCAGGTTGTAGATGTATGGCAAATCGTCGTCCGAGAATCCTTCCAGGAAGATTATTCTGTCTGCCGCCGAAGAACGCTGCGCCGCGGCTCTCGCCTGAGGATGCCGCCTGTCTTCCTTGCCGGCAATGACGAGGCTGATCGCCGAGGCGCGCCTCAGCGAGGCGAATGCTTCGATCAGGCGGGCGAGGTTCTTGTGTGGCTTGTTTATGCCGACATACAGGATATACCTGTCAGGCAGCCCATAGCGCTCCCGAACTGGCGCTAGCGCCTCTCGGTCTCTGGGACAGAACCTTGCGTCGGCTGCCAGGTAGGTCACTGTGACCTTTTCCTGCTTCGCGCCGAATATCCTGACCAGGTCTTTCTTCGAGCTCTCGGAGAGTGTGATAATGCGCGCCGCGCTTGCCAGGGCCAGGCGCGTAGCGATCTCGAACAGCGCCCTCGATCGTCTGGAGGGAAGGTGCTCTGGGTAGACCGCAGATATGAGGTCGTGAATGCTGACTACCGATCTGCCCGGCTGAAAATACGGCTTGAGGTAATATGGGGAGTGGAAGACTTGCACTCTGTCCTGGTGGAGCGTCACGGGCAAGCTCAACTGCTCCCAGATGGAGAACGTCGCCACGTTCAGCGTGCGCAGGTCGATCTTTCCTTTCCGCTGAAGGCGTCCCGCGTCGTAGCGGGTATTGGCCAGCCGCGGGTTGTGGTAGAGGATGATCTCTTCGTCGACCATGTCGGCGAGGTTCTCGACCAGATTATACGTATAGCGAGCAATGCCGGGGAAATGGTCCTGTAAGTATCGTCCGTCGATGGCGATGCGCAAGTTAACTCCTACCCAATCAATTGCTGGAAATCGTAGATGCCCTGGTCTGCCCGGCAAATGATACCGAACTCCAGGATTCTTCGCAATGGCAGGCTTCCTCCAACGTGCCCGAACCTTCCCACAATTCAAAAAACGTGTTGACAGGCGCCGTGACTTGTAGTAACATTACAACATCCTAACATTTTGTGTTTCACTCTTAGAACGTGCCCACGCTTCGTAATCCTGTGTCTTTCGTGTCCTTTGTTAGGGGTCATTAGTCTTTAGTTTTGGCGTGTCCCTGTGGATGTAGTGGATCGATGCAGGCTCCTGGCAGTGTCGCCAGCAATTCCTCAGTTCTTGACGCGGCAACGACGGCCGACGAAGTCCTAGTTGCCGCGAGGCTCGACCCTTAGTAAGTGTTCAGACGTCCAATAACCACTGGCTACTGATGAAGCTCGACAACCAGTTCCGGTAATGTTTCGCATTCGGCAGACCAGCGCCGCCGCCCGGTGCATTTTCCCTTGGGCGAGTTGAATTTCACCAGCGGCTGGTTGCGCCAGTCGGCGAAGGCCGAATTCGTGACGGGTCCCGGTTCATGATTTCTCACAAAACAGTTAGGAAGGAGAACAGGATGGCATTTTCGGACCTCAGGCAGTACTTGGACAGATTGGAATCGACAGGCGAGCTCAAGAGAATCAAGAAGGAAGTCGACTGGAACCTGGAACTGAGCCACGTTGCCAAGATCAATGAAGAGAGCGGTGGGGGCCAGGCGTTACTTTTCGAGAACGTGAAGGACTACCCGGGCAAACCGGTGCTGGCGAGTCTGCTCGCCTCACATAGGCGCGTCGCGCTGGCCCTGGATATGCCTCTCGAATCCAAGTCGCTTGGCATCGCGCGGGAGTGGGTAGCCAGGACGACGTCGAAAAAGATGCCGCCCAGGGTGGTGTCCTCCGGGCCGTGCAAGGAGAATATCGTCAAAGGCGACAAGGTCAACCTTCTCGACTTCCCCGCTCCCTGGTTCTATCCTAAAGATGGCGGGCGCTATATCGGCACGGCAGCTTACCTGATCTCCAGAAGCCTCGATAACGGACGTTTGAATCTAGGGACCTATCGGTCGATGATCTACGATGAGAGACGCGCTGGAGTTCAGTTGATCAAGGCCAAGGATGCGGAGATCGACCTGCGCGGCTACGCGGCCAGGCGCGAGCCGATGCCAGTGGCGCTAGTAATTGGCGGAGATCCTGTGCTCTTCCTTTGCTCCAGCACCCTTTTCCCGTTGCACGAGAGCGAGTACGATGCCGCCGGGGCTCTCAGGGGCGAGCCTGTCGACGTTGTAAAAGCCGAGACCAGCGACTTGCTGGTGCCTGCGAACGCGGAGATCGTCATCGAGGGCGAGATAATGCCTGGCGAGCTTCTCGACGAAGGTCCCTTCGGCGAGTACACTGGCTACTACTCAGGCAAGGGACGGGTGCCGCGAGAGTTCATTAAAGTCTCTTGCATCACTCATCGAACCAACCCGATCCTCTGGGCAACCTCGGTTGGCAAGCCGATCACCGACACGCACGTGATTCAGAGCATCAACCGTGCCGCAGCCCTCTGGGAGGGTCTCGAAGGGGTGAAGATCCCCGGCATCCAGGGTGTCTACTGCCCGCCAGCAGCGGGAGGCCGCTTCATGGCCATCATCTCAGTCAAGCAGATGTACCACGGGCACGCGACACACGCCGGCCTCGCCGCCTTCTCGACCGTTATGGGCAACTACGGCCTCAAGACGGTCATAGTCGTCGACGAGGACATCGATCCCGAAAACATCGACCAGGTTATCTACGCCGTGGGCCTGCGCTACCAGCCCGAAAGAGGCACGCAAATACTGACGCGCGGCAGGTCGACTCCACTCGATCCATCGCTGGAGATCGCCAACAGGGACATGACCTCGCGCATCCTCATCGACGCGACTATCCCTTACGAGTGGAAGGAGAAGCCGATTCCTATCGAGCTGGACGGCGAGGTGGCCAAGAGGGTCAGGGCTCAGTGGAATCAATACTTTGAGTAGTCGAAGGAGGTGGTAGACGAAACGCTAAGTCTGGGGACATTCGCTAGAAAAATGCACTTGAAAAGGAGAAGCGTATGGCGAGCAGCGAGGGACAAGGCCGGTTCCCCAGCCCATTCGAGGTAGCTGCGCCTCCCGGATGCGAAGGCTGGGAGAAGATGTATCCGTATTACATGCTTTTCAGCGAAGGCCGCAAGGACTTCGAGGAAGGCAAGTTCTGGCTATGCGATCTGCTACACCATCCTGAGCCGTTTTACCCCTTCGATACGCTTTGGTACGAGTACTGGTGGCTGTCTCTGTCGCAATACAACTCCAGGGTCTTTATCGTACCGCCAGCTCTCGGCATCGACAACCGCATTCTCAACGGCTATGCGTACATCAGCGCAAACGCAATCATGGACCCTTCGGTAGTGGAGGCAAGAGTCGCCCACTTTATGGAGCGAGCAGGATACTACTACCAGAATTGGGACGACCTCTATGCCAAGTGGGAGATCAAGATGAAGGGCTTGATCAACGAGTTGAAGGCGGTTGAGCTCAAGCCCTTGCCTGAGATGGTCTCCGTCGACGACGTGAAAGGCGCCAGGGGCCAGACGGAAGCGTACGATCTCATCGAAACCTACGACAAGCTTATTAACCTGGGCCTCAAGGCATGGCAACATCACTTCGAGTTTCTGAACCTTGGATACGCTGCCTACCTGGTCTTCATGGATTTCTGCAAGAAAGCGTTCCCTGACATCGGCGACCAGGCGGTCACGTCGATGGTCTCTGGCATCGACGTCATCCTGTTCCGTCCTGACGAAGAACTGAAGCGCCTGGCACGAGCGGCGGTGGAGCTTGGGGTCAGCGACGTCATCAGGGAGATCACGTCGCCTGACGACGCCATCGCCCGCCTTGGCCAGAGCGATTCCGGCAGAAAGTGGCTGAACGAGCTCGACAAGTCCAAAGATCCCTGGTTCTACCTGTCGTCGGGAACTGGTTTCTATCATAGCCACATAAGCTGGATCGACGACCTCTCCATCCCGTTTGCCGCGCTGCGGGGGTATATCGACAAGCTAGCGCGTGGAGAGAGCCTCGATAGGCCGTTACAGGCCTTGCGAGATGAGAGGGAGAGGGTCAGCAGCGAGTATTACGAGCTACTGCAAACCGAGCAGGATAAGCAGACCTTCAACCAGCTCCTGATGACAGCACGTACGGTCTTCCCCTACGTAGAGAACCACCTGTTCTATGTGGAGCACTGGTTCCACACCGTGTTTTATGCCAAGATGCGTGATCTGGCGAAGATCGTCGCCGCTCACGGATTTATCAAAGACCCTGAGGACATCTGGTATCTACATCGCAATGAGATACGTGAGGCACTATACGACATGAGCGCGGCGTGGGCTGTGGGGACTATCGCCAGGGGACCTAGCTACTGGCCCGCTGAAATCGAGAAGCGCAAGGGTATCTTGAACAAATTCCGCGAATGGTCTCCCCCACCCGGCCTGGGCGTCACGCCAGAGGTCGTAACTGAGCCGTTCACAATCATGCTCTGGGGCGTTACATCCGAGAGGATAGCAGACTGGAAAGCTCCGAAGCCAGACCCAGACAAGATCACGGAGTTGAAGGGTTTCGCCGGCTCGCCAGGTGTCGTGGAAGGCCCAGCCAGGGTGATCCGCAACGTCGACGAGCTCACCAACGTACAACAGGGGGAGATTCTCGTTTGCCCTATCACTTCCCCCAGTTGGGCGCCAGTCTTTACACGCATCAAAGCTGCGGTCACGGATGTCGGCGGCATAATGTCGCACGCGGCCATCGTCTGCCGCGAATATGGCGTTCCCGCCGTTGCCGGCACAGGCTTTGGCACCAAGGTTATCAAGACAGGCCAGATGGTGCGGGTCGACGGCAGCACGGGCGTGGTGACCATTCTCAGATAAGCTTAGCGCCACGTCGGCGTAAAGGTCTGTTGGGGGCGATCCGCCGGGTCGCCCCCACAAGCCCATTGTCGGCCCACCACGCGCGTTCCTCTATCAGCTATTTTCCTGGCAAATGGGAGGAGAGATATCATGTGCCCAAGCGAAGTATCTGACGTCCTTTGGCTTAGAGATTGTTGTCGCGACCACCTCAACTGCGTTGGCGGGAAGAACGTTTGCCTGGGGGAGATGATCCAGGCGGGGATTCGGGTCCCGCCCGGTCTCGCCGTGACCACTAGCGCTTACACCAGGTTTCTCGATAAAGCGGGACTCTGGAAAGAGGTCGACGGCATTCTATCGACGTTAGTCCTCGACGACATCGAATCAGAGGATAGAGTCAGCGAGGAAATCCGGCAACTGATCGAATCCACGCCGCTGCCAGCGCAAGTGGAAGATGCCATCCATAGTTCGTACCTCAAGCTGGCCGAGGAATGCAACGTTCCAAATCTGCCAGTCGCGGTACGTTCCAGCGCAACAGCGGAAGACCTCCCAGGCGCCAGCTTTGCGGGCCAGCAGGATACCTACCTCTGGGTGCGTGGTTCAGACGAGGTGGTGAAGCATGTTACCAAGTGCTGGTCCAGCTTGTTCACGTCTCGCGCTATTTCCTACCGCACGCGAATGGGCTTCCCTCACGACAAAGTGCTGATGAGTGTCGGGGTGCAGAAGATGGTCAATGCCAGGGCCGCCGGCGTGACCTTCACTTTGAACCCCGCGTCCGGCGATCGCTCCAAGATCGCCATCGAGGGAAACTGGGGACTTGGCGAGAGCGTGGCGCAGGGGGAGGTCACCCCCGATGAGTACCTGGTCGACAAGGTGACGTGGCAGATCGTCAAGAGGGTTGTATCCGAGAAAACGGTCGAGTATATGGTCGACGCAGCCAACAGCAGGGTGGTGTGCCAGGAGATACCTCCCGAGCGCCGGAATCTTTCTTGCGTTTCGGACGAGGAGATAATTGAAATTGCCAGACTCGCGAGGATAATCGAGCGCTTCTACGGTCGTCCGCAGGATATCGAGTGGGCCATTGACAGGGATTTGCCCTTTCCCGATAATGTGGTCATCCTGCAAAGCAGAAACGAAACGGTGTGGAGCCAGAAGCAAGCTAAGCCTGTGCTCCAGCCACGAGCGAGCGCTTTGGAGCACATCGTCGACAATTTGATCGCGGGGAAACGCGTCAACATTGGCGGCAACGATGTCTCGGGTGGGAGTTGTCCTACGTTATAACGAAAGAAAAGGAAACGATCATGTCCAAGAAAACCATCGTGATCATCGCCAACCTTGACACGCGCGGCGAGGAATTCAAGTTTGTTAAGGAACTCATCGAGAGGCGTGGGCATCGTGGCATCGTTCTGGATTTCAGCATGGAGACTGTGCCGTTTTATCCAGGTGACATAACTTGTGAAGAAGTGGCCAGGCGCGGTGGCCCTCTGAGTATCGAAGAGGTGCGCGAGTACTACAAGAAGGAGCGCAAGAAGGCCACAGACACGATGATAGGTGGCGCGGTATCGATCGTAATGGAGATGCTAGGAAAAGGGGAGGTGCACGGCGTTCTGGGCGTGGGTGGAGGCACGGCTTCGCTGGTGGCGACGAGTGTGATGCGCAAGCTGCCCTTCGGCCTGCCCAAGCTGATGGCATCGAGCATGGCCGCGCATCCGGCGTACGTATCGGACTATGTAGGCACGCGAGATATCACGTAGGACAACTCCGTCGTCGATGTAGTGGAGATGAACCCGCTGTTGCGCGCGCAGATCGTCAACGCTATCGGCGCCATCTGCGGCATGGTGGAGATGAACGAGGGGCAGCAGCTCAAGAGTGACAAGCCGATGATCGCCATCAGCTCCTTCGGCTTCGCCGAGCGCTGCGTGCAGCCTGCTATCGGTCTTCTGCGCGAGCGCGGGTTCGAGCCAATACCCTGTCACGCCCAAGGCAAGGGCGACCGCGCGATGGACGAGCTGATTCGCGATGGCGTCTTCGCTGGCGCGCTCGACGTGGTTACTCGCGGAATCGGCGAGGAATTATTCCGAGGTAATTGCGCTGCCGGCAATGACCGCGTGCTCGCGGCGAGTGAGATGGGTGTGCCGCAAGTTGTCTCTACCTCAGGCCTTGACATGATCAGCTACGGCAACCGCAAGGATAGCGCAGAGCGCTACAGGGGACGGAAGCTTGCCGTGATCGACGAGCTGCGACTCGAGGTGCGCACGACACCTGAGGAGCTAGCACAAATCGCGCTGGTGATGGCTGAACGCCTCAACAGAGCCAAGGCTCCAACGTCCGTGCTCGTTCCGCTCAGGGGGTGGTCTTCATTGTCCGTTCAGGGCAGGCAGCTCTACGATCCCGAGGCCGACGCCGTGTTTGTAGCTGAGTTAAAGAGGCTGGTGAAGCCAGAGATCGCCATCAAGGAAGTGGATCTGGCGCTGAACACTCCAGAGTTCGCCAGGGTGGCCGTGGACGAGTTTGACGCGTTGTATGAGCTGTGCAAACGGTAACCCCGCCCGTTTGACTTTACGATAGTTCACAATATAGAATTGATTGGCGACGTCAGTGCTGGTTGGGCACTTGTCGTCGTGGCATCTTTCAGATCGCGACAGGCTTCCACACGCGACGTGCAGTGGGCGGAAGCCTTTTCTGGTGCGTCTGGACAGGGGGTAATCTGCATAATGGTAACAGAGGTTTCGGCAGGTGGAGTGCTCCTGGACGATGGCGATATCTTCCTCCTGCACAAACCAAACGGTGAATGGGTGATGCCGAAAGGGCATCTGGAGTCAGGCGAGACGCCCGAGCAGGCGGCGGTGCGTGAGGTGCTCGAGGAGACAGGTCTGACGGCCAGAATCGTCGCTAAAGTGGGAGAGACGCGCTATCAGTTTCGTGTCCAGCCTAGCGGCCAGGTAAAGCGCAAGCGTGTTCATTGGTTCCTGATGAAGGTAGACAACAGAAAGCTCGACGTCGAGCCGACGTTCGAGGAGGGGGTATTCCTCCCTGTGGAGGATGCTCTCAAAACCCTCACCTTTGAGAACGATAAGGATATCGCTCGGAAAGCAGTCGAATGGCACAGGCGACATGCGCCAACGAATCGCGCCCCGGCGCGACGCGACGCCGATCACACGCCTTCGTGATGGGCTGGGGGGGAGCGGAATAAAGGAGATGGAACCAGAGTTGCCCAATCCTATGCAAGCTGATGTCGAGAAACTGGGCGAAGCCGGTGTGCTTGACGGAATCACGCGCAACGTCATTTTGGCAGGTATCGTCAGTCTTCTCACAGACATCAGCAGCGAGATGATCTACCCTATTTTGCCTTTGTTCCTCACCAACGTTCTCGGGGTAGGCGGTTTGACGATAGGCCTGATTGAGGGCATCGCAGAGAGCACCGCCAGCTTGCTGAAAGTGTTCTCAGGGTGGCTCTCGGACAAGTTCGGTCGGCGCAAGCCACTTATGGTTGTGGGCTACGGCCTCTCCGATTTGACGAAGCCCTTTCTGGCCCTGACTGGAGCCTGGTGGCAGGTGCTTGGCATCCGCTTCGCCGATAGGGTTGGCAAGGGTATCAGAGGCGCGCCGCGCGATGCCTTGATCGTGGATTCCACTCCAGCGGAGCAGCGTGGCAAGGCTTTCGGCTTTCATCGAGCTCTCGACACCTTCGGCGCGGGTGTTGGGCCGCTGGCGGCGTTCGCGGTCTTAGAAGCCTCTGATAGCAACTACAGGCTCGTCTTCTTGCTGTCGGCAATTCCGGGCGTTCTCGCGATAATCATTCTTGTCGGTTTTCTGAGGGAGAAGGCGGCGCGCAAGCCGGACGGCGAAGCGCCGAAATTTGGCTTCGGTTCTCTAGGTGTGGGATTCTTGACGTTCGGCGCCGTCTCCACGCTTTTCACCCTTGGCAATTCGTCTGATGCCTTTCTTGTTCTGCGTGCGCAGAATCTCGGTCTCGCCACGGTGTTGGTGCCCCTGGCGTATTTGACTTTCAACGTAGTGTACAGCATCCTGGCCATGCCCCTCGGCAGCCTCTCGGACAAGGTAGGACGCCGAGCCGTCATCGTCGCCGGTTACCTCGTTTTTGCCCTCGTCTACCTTGGCTTCGCTGTGGCATCGGCTTCATGGGCCGTCTGGGGCCTGTTTGCGGTGTATGGGGTATACTACGCTCTCACCGAGGGAGTTCAGCGCGCCTACGTCGCCGACCTGGTGCCCGAAAATATGCGCGGCTCGGCGATGGGTACCTATAATGCGCTCACCGGCGTCTCGGCGCTGCCGGCGAGCGTAATCGGCGGGTTGCTCTGGCAAATGGTGAGTCCATCGGCAACCTTCGTTTACGGCGCAGTTTTCGCTGTGCTTGCTGCCGTGTCGCTTCTTGTCGTCCCAATAAGACCTGTGCGCGGGGGTTATTCTAAGTCATGAAATATTGCCCTATGTGCGGGACGCCGCTGGCCATCAGCTTCGTCGCCGGGCGTGAAAGGCCCGTTTGTTCCTCCTGTTCCTTCGTCGGCTACCGCAATCCCGCTCCGATTGGATTGCTTGTTGCTACAAAGGATGGAAAGATGCTATTATTGCGTCGTTCCATCGACCCACTTCGTGGATTCTGGGCGCCTCCTACGGGCTATGTCGAGATCGACGAGTCCGTCGAAGAAGCAGTTGTGCGTGAGACGAAAGAAGAGACGAACGTGGATGTGGCCGTTGGCGGGCTCTTCGGCGTATACTCGCGGAGCAACATTGGCGTGCTGATGATTGCTTACTACGGAAAGGTCATTGGAGGCGAGGCCCTCCCCCTCGAGGATGCGGAAGAAGTTGGCTACTTCGGGCGCGATGAGCTTCCCGATCAGCCATCAGAGTACGGAGGGACGGCTATTGACGCCTGGTTCGCAGACGTGCTCGAGGACGTGTTCGTCCGGTTTCGCGAGGGGAGAATATGATTGCTAAGTTAAGGCTCCTAGGGAGAAGATGCACCGTAATGTCAACTACGCGACGACATCACGACGTTAGACGCTTGATTTTGCTGACCGCCCTGTCTCTCCTTGTCTTCGTTACGTCCTGCGCTTCCAACGCGCCCGCTGCGTTGTCGCCGACTGCCCCTGCGCCCGCTCCATCTGCACCTAATGTGCCGGCGACTGTGGCGAAGCCGACCTCGACACCGGCGGTCTTTTCTTCGCTGTGGTCGGCTCGTCCCGATACGCAGGGCCGCTACTACGCGGGAAATCCCTCTGCATCACTTGTTGTCGAGGAGTGGTCGGACTTCCAATGACCATTCTGCGCTCAGGCGCAGCCGATAGTTCATCGGCTTGTCGAACAGTATGGCAATAGGATAAAGCTGGTTTATCGCCACTTCCCGATATCGACTATTCACAAGTACGCGGTGATCGCCGCCGAGGCGACAGAGGCAGCCGGCGAGCAGGGGAAATTCTGGGAGATGGCTGACCGTATTTACTCTCACCAGCCCGACCTCAACGAGCAGTTCCTCTACGATTCCGCGAGTGTTCTGGGATTGGACCAGACTCGCTTCAAAGACGCGATGGCATCGCAGCGGTTCCTGCCTGTTATCGAGGCCGATTTCAACGAAGGGAGACAGCGGGGAATCAATGGGACGCCAACGTTCATAGTGGGACGAACGGTTATCTCAGGATTACCAACCTGGGATAAGCTCGAGGCCGCCGTCCTCAAGGAGCTGGAAGGTCACTAGGCCGCTCCGAAAAGTTGACAACTTCTTGGGGCTATTGTAGGATAACCGAAGCGTTCAGACACCAGTGTCGACGCTTCGGTCAGGTTAACTTTCAGCAGGGGCGGTCTGGCTGGTCGCTCCTTCACGCTGAATCGAAAGTAATCAGAACAAACCAATCGAGGAGGATGCGCGTGTTCAAGTGCAGGGATGAGGTCAGCACCTTACCACCATACGAACTGGGCGGGGCTTTTGCCGAGGAGATGAAGAAATACGGTGTCGCCAGAGTCGTCAAACTGAACTCCAACGAGGGCCCTTATCCGCCATTCCCAGCGGCGATTGAGGCGATGCAGAAAGCAGCCGCCAGCTCGAATCGGTACCCTGATCCTTCTTCGCACGCTGTGCGCCTGGCGCTCGCCGAGAAGTATTCCGTCCCTGCAGAGTCAATTGCTATCGGCCCTGGCTCCGTGATGCTGATTCGTGCGTTGATGGAGGTTGCCATTAACCCTGGCGATGAGGTGATAATACCCTGGCCCAGCTTCCCCCCGTATCTGCTTGCCACGCACATAATGGGCGGAAGGATTCGTAAGGTGCCCCTCGTGGACCATACTCACGATTTGCCGGCGATGCTCGCGGCGATCACCGACAAGACAAAGGTTATCGTCATCTGCAATCCCAACAATCCCACGAGCACGATCATCACCAAGAGCGCGCTCGACGATTACTTCGAGAAGGTTCCGGCCCATATCCTGACTATCCTCGACGAAGCCTACATCGATTACATACAGGACAAGGATTGCCCCGATGGGCTCGATTATCTGCAGATCGGCAAGCCTGTGGCCGTGCTGCGCACGTTCTCGAAGATTTACGGTCTGGCAGGCTTGCGCGTTGGCTATGGCTTCACATCGCCTGAGCTAGCAGAAACGCTTCGGCGCGTGCAGGAAGGCTTCCCGGTGAGCCACGTTGCACAGGCTGCCGCGCTGGCGAGCCTGGAGCGGGGCGATCTGGTGGCGGAGAGGGCACGATTGAACGCTGAAGGCCTCGCCTATTTTGCCGCAGAATTCGATAAGCTCGGGCTCAGCTACGCCAAACCCTTCGCGAACTTCGCCTTCGTCGACGTGAGGCAAGATGCTAGAGAGATGTTCCAGAAGCTGATGAGACAGGGCGTTCTGGTGCGCCCCGGCGCGACGTACGATTCTCCCACCTATGAGCGCGTCACCGTCGGCACTCCTGAGGAAAACGAGATCTTCATAGGTGCGCTGAAAAAGGCGCTGGAGATGTAGACGCGGCAAGCTATCCGAAGAGACGGATTATCGAGAACTAGATCTTCCCCCAGCCCTCGGCCTCGAAGGTCCGTGTGACGCCGTTCTCATGAATCACGGCGCCTACGTTGTCGACCTCGGTCTCGATAACGCGGCTGGCCGGCACGTTCTTTTCTTTGAGGAACGACATAATGCGGTCGTAGGCGTCGGCTCGTCGTGTCAGGGCCACGACGGTCGGCCCGACGGAGCTCATAGCTGCGAGCTCGGCCCCGAGCTGCTTGAAGACGCCCAGCCAGTAGTAAACGTTGGCCCCGTACAGGCCGTGCTGCTCGCACTCCGCTCGTTTCGAGCCGATGAAGGAAACGTCGAGCATGACCTTGCCCATCGCCTCCAGGTCGCCTTTGATCATCGCTGGGATTAGATCGAGCAGGACCAGAAAAGCCTTCTCGTATCCCTGCCGGGTGTCGAGATATCTGGCTCGGCGAAGCAGCAGTTCCACTTCCGAGCTAGCCGAAGTGCTCTGGCCGTTATACTCGTTCTTCAGGCTCGGCACGTCGGGGATTAGAATAATAGCCTTCGTATTGGGCAGAGGCACCCGATAGACGAGCTCCAAATCATCGGAGGCAACTACCCAGCCACCGTGAATGCTTGCCATTGCGCCAACGCCGGTCTGAAAGGCTCGGATCAGATAGCCGCTGCCTGTTGGACTCTCCTCGCAGAAGTTGTAGCCGATGATTCGTCGCAGCTCACGATTGCTGAAAGGCCGGCCCAGCGCCTCGTTGATGGCAACGCACGCGGCGCAGATCGTGCCCGACGAGGAGCCCAGGCCCACGTGCCGCCGCTCGTGGTCTGACAGCTCGATCTCGAAACCACCCTGATACTGCAGTATTCGCTTCATGATCAGCGCGAAGTGCTCGACGAGCGGCATCCGTTTGCTGTCGACGTGAATTTCTGGCTCCGGAATGGTCCTTACCTTGCATCTGTGATACAGCTTGACGGCGAATCCAACGCCACCGCCACCACACTTGCCAGCGTTAAATCGATTCATATCCAGCACAGTGGCGTGAATGCGCGTGGGAATCTCCACCTCTAATTGCCTTTCCGGGCAACTGGATACCGTGCGAGGCTGCACGCCGAATTCCTCAGGGAGAACCACGAATTCAGGCTGTCCGGGCTCGAACTCTTCCAGCACTGAGGTTATGCGATCGAAAGGGCCACCGATGGTTTCGATCTCGATTTTGGTCTGCGCAAGCTTCGTCTGCTCCTTCATCGTCCTTTCCCTGTGTTGCGGTGTGTTAGGGCCACTTGGGAAGGGTCGCCAATGCGATGATGGAATTCGTGTTGATTCCCTCTTGGATGTTATCGGGCGACCGTACCAATTGCTAACTGGTCTCTACCACGAAGTCGCGCGTAGTAGCGGTATCGATCTGCTCTGAAGACGGTTCTGCTGTGCTCGATAGGCTGCCCATCGGCAAGATAGGTGGTCCTTGTCACCAGCAAGACGGGAGCCCCAATGGAAACGGCGAGCAACTGAGCCTCACGGTCGGTTGCCCCTGAGGCGCTTACAATTTCGTCGGCTTCCTGTAACGTGAAACCGAATTCGGTTTCTAACATTTCATAAAGAGACTCGTTCGTCAGTCCCTTATCGGCAAGCATCGGCATCAGATGATGGGGCAGGTAGGCCACGCTTACGCCGAGGGGTTCGTCGTCGGCCAGCCTCAGCCTTTCGAGGCGGATGATCTTCTGATCCTGGGTCAAGGCGAGCGCTTCGGCCACTTTCTGCGAGGGGATGACCACGGAGAGGTCCAGGATGTTGGTGCTCGGCCGAATACTGCGCGCCCAGAGCTGCTGACTCAAGCTGGTAATCGCTTCCACTTTTTCTTCAACTTTAGGTTTGGCAACAAATGTGCCCTTGCCCTGAGCTGTAAGAAGCTTGCCGGCGTTGACTAGGCGAGCAATAGCCTGGCGGACCGTGGTGCGGCTGATGCCGTACTGCTCCTGCAACTGAAGCTCGGATGGAATCGGATCGCCCGGCTGTAGCTCGCCACCGTCGATCTTCTCGCTCAATATCTCCACGAGCTGATAATAGAGGGGTACCACGTTGGAACGCTCTACGCCTCGGCCTCCGTCCAGACTTTTCTGATTGTGGGCACTTCGCTCGCGTGTAATGATAGCGCACCGTCCTGTGAGGTATGTCTACAAGTATACATTGCGCAACCGCCTTGTCAATACCTTGCCGCACGCTTACTGGCCTGCTGCCCCAGTTTCGTACTATACTTCATAGGTGACTCAAGTCACAGTCTTGCACTTGCGCAATTTGTTATGATATAGCCACTGCCAAATTGTGATTCCAACCTTGCTCTAGTAGGGGAATATATGGACTGGGAATCCGACGCCGAGAAGGCGATGCAGAATGTGCCGTTCTTCGTGAGGAGAATGGCGAAAGCGAAAGTGGAGGAGCTGGCAAGAAGCCGTAATCGCCAGCGAGTGACGCTGCAGGACGTTCACGATTCGCGCAAGCAGACGATGGGGACTCACGGTGGGACGAGCAGCGCTGTGACTGTGCTGCATCAACCCGTGTCTGCGAACGATCGAGCATCTGATATATCGGTTTCAGAGGAGCTGGCAGGTCCTGTGAACGAGCCCACGATGGGTGGCCTGACAGAGAGTCATATACGTCGCATCGAGGAACTGGTCGAGAAGACCGGCGGCTTCGAATCGCGCTTTATCAGCATCAAAGGCTGTGGCGGAGCTGTCGGCTGCCCCCTGACCCTGATCGACGTGGCCAAAGTAACCGAGAGGCTGAAGGAGCGTGTCGATGGCGCCAAGCTGTCCGAGGCGCTGGCAGGGCAAGTGCGTGGCCCGGTCCTGTCGCACCACAAGTTCAAGGCTGCGGTGGCTGGATGCGCGAATTGCTGTTCTGAGCCGCAGATCAAGGATTTCGCCGTCGTCGCGGAAGCCAGGCCCGAGCGAGGACCCGAAGAGTGCATCGACTGCGGCGCATGCGTAGATGCCTGCAAGGAAGGTGCGGTGAATCTGCTCGAAGGCGGTCCAGTAATCGATGCTTCGCGCTGCGTCCACTGTGGCGATTGCGCGGCGGCGTGCCCAACTGGCAGCCTGGTGTCGCGACAGGGCTACACTATTCTCGTCGGGGGCAAGCTGGGTCGCCGTCCTCAACTGGCAGTGAAACTCGTGGAATTGGCCGACGAAGAGACAGTTTACAAGGCGCTCGACGCCTGCATCGCGCTGATCAAAGAAGAAGGGCGAGGCGGAGAAAGGCTGGGCGCGATTCTGGACCGCGTCGGTCTGCAGGCCCTGCGCGATCGTCTCGTGCACGTATCGAAGATGGATTAGGAGGAGCGAACAATGGCCGAAGCTGAGAAGCAAGTACACCAGTGCACGCGTTGCGGCATTACGAGCAAGGATCGCGTGCTGCTGTCCGCCGAGTTCAACGGCGAAGAGCGCTGGGTTTGCGTCGCCTGCTTACCGTATTTGATCCACGGCGCCGAGTAATAATCGTTTAAGCTGAACATTTCGACTATGGTGGGGTCATTCAGGCCCTGAATGTCTTGACGACATTCCCAAGGACATTAGTTCGAGGAGTGCTATCCAATACTGATTCAATGAAATTGACAGGAAACAACGTCACTGTTAGACTCGCATTGTGCAGATAGTGAAACAATGGAGAGGCCAGTGAAGGAGATCGTTACTGCCGTGACCAAGCGGGGACAAGTCACCATTCCCGCTGAAGTAAGGGGAGCCCTGGGCACCAAGCCCCGCGATAAGGTTGCCTTTCAGATCGATGGTGATCAAGTGCGTCTGGCTCGCGCTAAGTTCATTCTTGAGACTGCATATGGCTCGGTGAAACCATTGCGAAGGCCAGAAGATTATGAGACAGTCACTCATACGGCAAAAGAAGAGCACGTTAAGCAAGTTGTTCGGAAGATGCTTAAGAATCAATGAGTTGTACAGCTATCATACCGACTTCGACCGGATTGCTGAATTGCAGAGGATAGAGCCTTAATCGGACTGTCTTATGCTTCCCGAACAAATCACTGAAATCGCTAAAGTCGAAATCGCCAGGCGCTATCCTGAAATGCGCGGGGTCGAGCCTGTGGTCGAGGAGAAGGTCGCGCCAAAGCCTATTCTAAGGAAGCCTGGCGAGGCGGTCCCCGAGTCCGAGCTTCGAAAAGTCTACGTCCTCACCTTCAAGAAGGACCTCACCGCTGCGGATGGCGCCATAGTGCGCCAGGTCTTGCGCGTCACGGTGGACGAGCAAGGCAGGATCGTCAAAGCGGTAGTGTCCAGATAAGAGCGCAGCACGCCGCGCTCACTTGCAACGCTCGAAATAATAGCTTGAACTGCTAGTTCAGGCCCTTCGTTCCGTCACTTCACGATGAGCACCGGGCACCTGGCGCCCTGGATGATCTTGTGGCTGACGCTGCCAAGAAAGATACCGGCGATTTCGCCGAGTCCCCGACTGCCCATAACTATGATATCGATTTCGTTCTGTTCAGCGAATTCTAGGATCGCCTTCGCTGGGGACTCGTGGACTGCTATCACAGGCGTGACCGTGATATCTGGTTTCTTGGTAGACAGCGCCTTGATCCTCGCGGCGGCCAGATCGACGATTGTCTGAGCTTCCTCCCTCTCTTCTGGAAGTAAATGCTCGATGGTCTGCCGATAGGGTGTGGATGCCATGCGAGGGAGCGGCCTCGGAAGGTAGGCCACATAAAGCACAAAGACCTCTGCCTTGCCTCGCCGATCTGCCACGCCCGCGGCGAAATCGACGGCTCGTCGCGCAGTTTCTGACCCGTCTGTCGGAACGAGAACCCTTGAGATACATGGGGTCAACATCTCTCTTCCCCTGTTTGTCCTTTTCGCGTGCCTGGAACAGGAAGCGATCGCTAATCTATACTATACCAGGGTGAGGACGCCTTGTGAAGCGTCTTTCGCGTGGGCAGGTCGACCCAGGTCTGAGCTTTATGGTATGATAAATGCGGCTCTGGCAGCTACGGCGGAGATATCCGCCGCAGGGGATAGCAACCATCTTCCCCTCGGGTAGACTAACGCTTTTGGAATGGTGAATGTGAAAGCGCTTGTCACGGGCGGCGCGGGATTCATCGGCTGTAATCTGGCCGACCGCTTGCTGCGGCGTGGTGAATCTGTGATCATCTACGATAATTTATCGCGACGGGGAGCCGATGCCAATCTGGCCTGGCTGCGCCAGGTGCACGGCGGCGCGTTCGGCTTCGCGCAGGGCGATCTGCGAGATTATCCCCGACTGCTCGAAGCGGCTCGTGGCGTGGAAGTGGTCTATCATCTCGCCGGGCAGGTCGCGGTGACGTCCTCGGTGATCGATCCGCGTGGCGACTTCGAGGCCAATGCCCTCGGAACCTTCAACGCGCTGGAAGCCGCGCGTCTGGTGGGTGATAATCCGATCTTCCTATTTGCGTCTACCAATAAGGTTTACGGTGCGATCGACGCCGAAGTCGTCGAGGAGCCCACTCGCTACGTCCTTCCTGGCTGGCCTCACGGGATACCTGAAACTCAACCTCTGGACTTTCACTCCCCGTATGGCTGCTCGAAGGGGTCTGGCGATCAATACGTGCGTGATTACGCGCGCATCTACGGGCTGCGCAGCGTGGTGTTCCGCCAGTCGTGCATTTATGGCACGAGGCAGTTCGGAATCGAGGACCAGGGTTGGGTTGCCTGGTTCGTAATTGCTGCCGTCCAGGGCAAACCGATCACCATTTACGGCGATGGCAAGCAGGTTCGCGACGTGCTTTTCGTCGATGATTTGCTCGACGCTTTCGACGCGGCTGTGAGCCGAATCGACGTCGCCAGGGGGCAGATATACAACATCGGTGGCGGTCCTGGGAACACGATGTCTGTGTGGCAGGAATTTGGACCGTTGTTGAGCGAGTTGCTCGGGCGTGAGATAGAAGTGAGTTGCGGGGATTGGCGCCCAGGCGACCAGCTTATCTACGTCTCGGACATTCGCAAGGCATATCACGATTTGGGCTGGCAACCTAAGATCGGCGTGCGCGAGGGCATAACTCGGCTGCACGAATGGGTAGTCGCCAACCGCGAGTTGTTTCCACGATGAAGATACTGATGGCGCTAACCTACTACCGTCCCCACGTCTCCGGGTTGACCATCTACGTGCAGCGTCTGGCAGAGTCCCTTGCAGCGCAGGGCCACGAGGTGACGGTCCTCACATCCCGCTACAACTCCGAGCTGCCTCCTGAGGAAGAGGTCAACGGGATACGCATCGTACGAGTGCCCGTGCTCACGCGTGTAAGCAAGGGCGTGGTTATGCCTGGCTTCGCCGCTCATGCCATCCGTCTGCTCCGCGAACACGACGTGGTCAGCGTACATCTGCCCCAGTTCGAAGCCAGCATCCTGGCCTGGCTTGGGCGCTTCGTGGTGCGCAGGCCAGTGGTGCTGACCTACCACTGCGATTTGCTGCTGCCGCCGGGGCTGTTCAATCGCCTCGTAGACCAGGTCATCTTCGTGAGCAATTACCTGGCTGGTCTCTGGGCCGACGCGATCGTGGCCTATACCGAGGACTACGCGGTTCACTCGCGGTTCCTGTCCAAGTTCCCGCAAAAGCGGCACGTCATTCCGCCACCTGTTCACGTGCCCATCCCCGAGCCCGCCGCTGTCCGCAGCTTTGCGGGAGCTCACAGGCTGGATGGCAAGCCCGTCGTCGGCTTCGCCGCGCGCTTCGCCACCGAGAAGGGCGTCGAGTACATGCTGGGAGCAATTCCTTACATTCTGCGACAGATGCCCGATGTACGTGTCCTCTTTGCGGGTGAGTACAAGAACGTTGTCGGTGAAGATACTTATAGGAAGCGTCTCCAACCCCTGTTGGAGCGCTATAAGGACCATTGGACGTTCCTGGGCGTGCTGGACCCGCGAGAGATGGCCAGTTTCTACGCCGCGTGCGACGTCACCGTGCTGCCCAGCATCAATTCCACAGAGAGCTTCGGCCTGGTGCAGGTAGAGTCGATGCTGTGCGGCACGCCTGTGTGCGCCAGTAACCTACCTGGAGTGCGCATGCCTGTACGCACGACCGGCATGGGCGAGGTTGTGCCCATACGCGATTCGGCGGCGCTGGCCGCGGCCATCGTGAAGGTTATGCAGCATCCAGAGGCTTACAGGCGCAGCCGAGAGGAAGTCGCGGGTCACTTCAGCACCGAGCGCACTCGTGACGAGTACGTTCGGCTGTTCACCAGGTTGTTAATGGAGCAGCACCGCAGCATAATCCCGGCAGAGGAGGGAAAGGCCAGCGACTAGGATGCCTGATCTAGTGCCGAAAAAGTCCGTCGATTTCCTCGGCGCTCACCTGCGCGAAGTGCCTGCCTTTCGTGCCCTGCTGCGGGGGATCGAGTGCCGGTTGTTCGCCGAGTTGGGGCCGCTAGAATCCCCCGCGCTCGACGTTGGCTGCGGCGACGGGCACTTCGCTTCTATAGCCTTTGACACCCCTTTCTTCGCGGGGTTCGACCTAGACGAGCTCGCGGTGGGCGAGGCGGTTTCACGCAAAGTTTACCACCACGCCGCCGTCGCGAGCGCCACATCCACGCCATTTGCCAATGCCAGCTTCGCGACAGTGGTCGCCAATTGCGCGATAGAGCATATCCCTGACCTGGACAGCGCCCTCGCCGAGATAGGCCGCGTGCTGCGACCTGGGGGCCGCTTCGTGTTCGGCGTGCCCAGCCAGCACTTCGCGCGATTCTTGCTGGGCAGCGCGCTGTTGCGGCGTCTGGGAGCGCCGCGGTTGGCGGAGGCCTACGGGCGCTGGTTCAACGGGCATTCGCAGCATTTTCATGTGTATGCGCCCGAAGTTTGGGAAGGAAAGCTCGGGTCGCACGGCTTCGAAATCCTGCGGTGGCAGTACTATATGTCAGCCTCGGGCCACCGAGCTTTCGACGTCGCGCACTATTTAGGCGTGCCCTCGCTCATCTCGCGCAAGCTCGTGGGCCGCTGGGTGCTCTGGCACAACCCCATCAGTTTCGCCGTCGTGGAACGCTGGCTGAGGTCCTATTACGAGGAAGCGTTCCCCGAAGAAGGCGCCTACATCTTCTTCGACTGCCGAAAGCGCTAAAGGTCATCCCCCAGTTGCCTAGCCTTTGCACGAAATCCAGAAAGCTAGGCGTAGCCTGAGGGCGCACCCTTCACGAGGCCTGATCCGATTCCCTGCAAAGGTTAGGTGGTTGAGAACATTTCACTGCATCTGCCCAATACGCTATAATTACCGCAGTTTTTGCTGCCGAGTGGGAAAATGCAACGGGCACCGTTTGACGTAGAATTGCCGAGATCTCAGTCTGCTCTGAAGAGCAACTGGCTCAACCGCCTCGAAAGCGTGGCGACTAACCAGACGATGGTCTTGATCTGGTTGGCCGCCATCATCCTGATCGGCGCAGCCTTGCGTTTCACGGGGCTGAACTGGGACGAGAACCAGCATCTGCATCCCGACGAGCGCTTCTTGACCATGTTAGAGACGGCCATCAGGTGGCCAGATAGCCTGGGCCAGTATTTTGACACGGCCGTGTCCCCGCTGAGTCCTTACAACAACAACTTCACCTTCTACGTCTACGGTACGCTGCCCCTGTGGCTCGTCAAGCGGGTCGGCATGTTTCTCAACCAGAACGGTTACGACCAGATCTTCCTGGTGGGCCGGGCTCTTTCCGCGATCTTTGACTTAGGCTCCATCGTGCTCCTCTTCATGGTGGGAAGGAGACTGTACGGTAACAAGGCGGCCCTCCTCGGCGCCGCATTTCTCTCCCTAACCGTGCTCGACATACAGCAGTCGCACTTCTTCACCATGGACACGTACGCCAACTTGTTCGTCGTGGCGACGTTCTACCTGGCGGTGCGCGGCAGTGAAGAAGGCCACTGGTGGGACTATGCGCTTATGGGGATGGCGCTGGGCGCCGGCGTGGCTTCCAAGGTCAACGTCGCCAACCTGGGCGTGGTTGCCGCGCTGGCGGGTGGCCTGGACATGTATCGCGTCTACCAGCGTCGCGAGGGAGACGTCTACAAGGCTATCGAACATACAATAGCACGCCTGGCGCTGGCAGCGGCGCTGTCGCTGCTGACGTTCCGCGTTCTGCAGCCCATCGCCTTTCAAGGGCCGAACATCCTCAACTTCAACCTGAACCCGAAGTGGCTGGCCAACATGACGGAGGTGGCCGGGCTAATGAGCGGCGCGCGGGAGCAACCGCCCGGCTATCAATGGATAGATCGTCCTGCATTATGGTTTCCCTGGGCTAATATGGTGGGATGGGGCATGGGCCCGGCGCTGGGGCTGGCTGCGTGGGCTGGCTGGGCAGTGGCCGCCTGGGAACTGGTGCGTCGCCGGAAGCTGAATCACCTGCTGCCAGTTGCGTTCGTGGCCGTCGTTTTCCTGCAGCAGGGCGTTCAATACGTCAAGTCGCTGCGCTATTTCCTGTCCATCTATCCGTTCCTGGCTTTGCTCGCGGGCTACCTGATCGTGTGGCTGTGGAGACAGGCAAAGGGCAGGGGTGGTCTTGGGGACGCCTCGCAAGGCGAAACGTCGGGGGAAGCGAAGCGCGTCGAGGAAGTTGGCCGACCCCCTTCGAGCGACAAGACGCAATCGGGCTGGTCGAGATGGCGAGTTGCTTCGGTTGCGCTGGCTGTGGTAGTGCTGGTCTGCACTTTCCTGTACGCCGTAGCTTTCACCTCGATCTACACTCGCGAGAGTTCCCGCGTGCAGGCTTCCCGCTGGATCTACGCCACGATCCCCAAGGGCGCGGTGCTGGCAAATGAGCACTGGGACGATCCGTTGCCTCTGCGCGTGGACGGCAAAGACGGCTTCGGCGGCTGGTATAAGGGCCTGATGCTGAACAATTACGACGACGATAGTCTCACGAAGCTGAACCAGATGGTGGATACGCTAGCGCGAGCCGACTACGTCATCCTTTCCAGCAACCGGCTCTACGACTCGATTCCGCGCCTGCCCTGGCGCTATCCCATGACGATTCGCTACTACCAGCTTCTATTTGGAGGGAAGCTGGGCTTCGAAAAGGTGGCCGAGTTCACATCTTATCCTCAGATATTCGGCATCCAGTTCCCCGACCAGGGTGCGGAAGAGGCGTTCAGCGTCTACGACCATCCGAAGGTCACCATTTATAAGAGGACCGCTGCCTTCGATCGAGAAGAAGTGCGACGCCTGCTGAGCGATGGCATCGACTGGACCCGCATTCGGCACGATCGGCCGAAGTGAGCGAAGCGTTATTGCTGCCAGCAGATGCGTGAGCGTCTTAGCCGAAAGGGTCTTGGCAACCTGTCACGAGCGGCTTCCCCCGGCAATTCCA
>JAMCWX010000030.1 GCA_023480885.1 Chloroflexota bacterium
TAAGCTTACGACATCGAAATACGCCAAGTTTGCCAAGTGCTCCCACGGCACCGCGCTGCGTGACATTCTGCCTCTGGTCCAAAAGGGCATTCTCGTCCGCAACCCGGAAGGCGGGCGCAGCACGAGCTACGCGCTCGCAGAGATTTCTCAATGACGCCCAAGTCTCGGCCGGATGGCAGCGTCCTCGTCAGAGCGAGCGACCGACGAATAGGGTAAAGACGGCAATATCTGCCATCCTTATCAGCAACCATCCATCAGTTCCGCATTATGGCCGGCTGGTACAGCTTGTAGGGATACATGTCCACGATCAGCGTGGCATTGTTGTAAGGCCCGACTTTGCCGTCCTTGTCGACCATCGCCACACGCCAGTAATAGCTCTTGCTAGTGGCATACGACTTCGTGGGCGTGTAACGGACATTATTGGTCGTCGCGGAGTCATAAGTTGGCGAAAAGGTCGGGTACTGGGAAACTTCCAGCTTGTACGCAGCCGCTCCGTTAACTGGCGTCCAGACGAAGGTCGGGGTGGAGCCAGCGGTGGCGCCGTTCGTCGGCTCGACGAGTGTGGTGACCGGGTATTGCTTGGTGAACTGCGCCGTGGCGCTGTAATCTCCTACGTTATTGTTTCCATCGATCATGGCCACGTGCCAGTAGTAGGTGCCATCGTCGTAGCCTTTGGTTGGAGTCCAGCAAGCCTGTTCCGTGTCGACGTTGTTATCGACCAGCGCGGACGCCGAGAAGTTCGGGTCGCCTTTGCTCACCTGGACGCGGTACTTCCATGCGGCCAGGACCAGGTTGCCGCCGGACGAGGATAGCAGAGGCGTCCAGCAGAGTGTCGGCGCTCGCCCGACCGTGCCAGAAGGATACTGCGTCAGCCCTGTGGGCTGCGGCAGGGTCAGCGTAAAGCTTTGAGGAGCAGTCCAGGCGTTGATGATGGCACCATTGCGGCGAGCGCGCACGCGCCAGTAGTAAGTGCCCTTCTTCAGGGCGCTGACCGGGGTGTACGAGTTCTGCGCGACCGTGGCGCTCACGTTAAGCGAGGCAAAGTTGGGGTCGTCGTCGACCTGCACGTCGTAGGATTCAGCGCCCTCGACCATATCCCAGGAGAAAGTCGGCGTGGCGAAGCTGATCGAGGCCTGCAAATTCTGCGGCACGAACCCCTGGCGCTCGAAGCGCCCCGGCTGGCTCCAGGCGCCTCCCTCGTTGCCGGTGGAATCGTATACGGGACGTACACGCCAGTAATAAATGCTGTCACCGATGATATCCGTATTAAAGGGAGTGATAGTGTAAGCAGGCGGAGCCAACGAAGGAAGCGGGAACTTAACGATGTGAGCCGGCCTCGCCAATTCCGTGAAGCCTGAGTCAGTGGCTATTTGATATTCGTAGCCATACCAGAATGTGTCGACTGGCCAGTGCCAGAAGAACGGCAGGGCCGAAGGGAACGTCGTCGGATCGCCCGTGGCATTACTAGGTGGTATCGCCAGGTTCATACGGTCAGAGGCGCTGGTGAAGCGGGTGAGCGTAGTGGCGAGATTGCCGCTGTCAGGCACAGTGTCCTGGGCAGGGCCGCTACTCGGCAGCGCGCTGAACAGGGCGACCGCGACGCTGCCGGTATCTTGTTGCGTGCCGATTACGGTGTTCGGCACCTGGATCTCGACATAGTTCGCGGTTGGGCTGTAATACAGCGATCCGCCAACGGATAGATTTTGGGGCGAACCCCAACCGCTCCCGTTCCAGTGGTAGATAGACGAGTTGGTAGCCGTGAAAGCGCCACCGTTCTGGGGAATATAGATGGCGTACTCTGGCTGGTGAGCGGAAGCGGCGCTAACGCTGTATCCTTCGGCGTCGTCCGTCGCGCCAGAGCCATCCACGTGATCCAGGTCCAGATACAACACGTACGTTACGTTGGCGGTACTGGTGATGGTCGCGTTGAAGCCGAAGAACCAGAAGTCCTTCGATTGTGCCGCGTAGAGGTTCCACACGTCGTAGTTAGGATCGCCCGTGTCACCTTGCGCGTCCGAGGCGATCGGCAACTGATTGGCGCGGTCACCGAGGTTACGTGAAGCCCGCCAGTGACTCTGGGCGGCCACCTGGAATCGCCACGGAGCGCTCCAGTTCCCCAGGGGCGAGCCCCCACTCCGCCCGCGCACCCGCCAGTAATAGGTGCCGTAGCCCAGGAGATTCGGGTGGGCGTAAGCAGGATAAGCAACTGTGGCGGCAACGATGGAAGTGGCGAAGCTCGAGTCGGCGCTGATCTGCACGTCGTAGGAATCGGCGCCTTGCAGCGGCCACCATTCGAGCAAAGGGGTGGCCTCCACGGACTCGGAGCCGTGGGCAGGGCGGAGAAGCGCCGGGGTGATGCCGCTGGTCGCAGTCAGGCCCCGGGTCGTGTCGATACGCGTCTCCCAGACCTGGCTCCACTGGCCAGTTTCGAGGCCGCCGAGAGCAGTCAGCGGGCGCACACGCCAGTAGTAAACGCCGCCGACCATAGGAGTGAAAGGATCGGTGGCCGTGGGCGCCGCGCTCAAGCTCTCCGTGTCGAATTGCCAGTCTATCGGACCGCTGAACGTGGGATCCGCGGCCACCTGGACGCGATAAGCCGCCACCTGGGTAGGCGTGACGAGGCGGTGCCAGGTGAAGACAGGAAGAGCCACCGTGCGGTCCTCGTGTGGCTGCAAGGTGGAGGTAGGGGTGTAATAGTACAACGGGTAGATTAGCTCGGGAGCGGCAACCGTCGTCGTGTAATCGAAGGAGTGAACGTCGCTCGGCAAGCCGTAATTGCCGCTGGCGTCCACCGGCGTCACCCGCCAGTACCAGATGGAGGAACGAGTCCAGCTCTGATCGGGCTTGACGTAGAATGGGTTAGCAGTTGTCACGGCGAAACCTTTCGAACCAGGTGGAAAGCTGTTGTCATCGTTGACTTCCATCCTGTAGTAGCTGGCTCCTGGGACAGGCGTCCAACTGAAGAAAGGATCCCTTACATAACGATAACCGTCGACCGGCGTTAGCAGCTTGAGCGGCGTGTCCCATTTTGCCGTGAATACCCGGGATTGGCTCCAATCCCCGACCGAGCTGCCAGAGACTGCGCGCACGTGCCAGTAGTGTGGGTTGTTTATTGGAATCGTGTCGGTCGTATAAGTAGTGTTGCGCGTATCTACTCTGCTTGTGAGGCCATCGAGGAAGAAGGGATCTGTGGAATACTCCAACTGGTAGTGCTCCGCCCCGCGAACGGCCGTCCAGCGAAAGGTGGGTATGAAAGTAGGCGTGGGGATATCAGCCGGCTCCAATAAGGATGGGACCCGAGCGTAGCTGACAGTGAACGAGCGGACCTCACTGGCCATCCCTTCCTGGCCGCCAGGGTCCACTGGCACGACACGCCAATGGTAAGTGTTGTTGGCTAGCTTGGTGGCAGGCTGATGGGCTGTTGCCACTGTGGTTCGGCTATACAAGGGCGCACTGAACCCGGTCGAGGTCAAAGCGATCTGGAACTTGTAGGAAGCCGCGCCAGTCACAGGCTGCCAGGAGAAAGTGGGGGCATCGTAGAAGTCCAGAACCGCGCGATTACCAGGGGAGGAGAGCGCAGGCACGCTGGTGTCGCCGGCCCATTGTTTTGTGAAGGTCATGACCTTGCTGTAGGCGCCTGCTGGAGGAGACGGAGGCTCGACTTGCACCCGCCAGAACCAGATTCCGTCAGGGAAACGAATGGCTGGCGTGTAGCGAGTGTTCGAGGTGGTATCGTTTACAATTGTTGTCCTAAAGTCACTCTTGTCGCTGACCTGGACGCGGTATCTGGTTGCGCCGACGACAGGCGACCAGGAGAAGTCGGGAACGCCTAGAGGAGGGTACTCGTCGGCCGTTGTAACTGCACCAGAGCCTGGAGTCAGAGGAATTGGCGCTTCTGCGGCACGAGCGACGAGCGGTCCAACAGGAGCGAGCAGGCCAAGCGTGATCGCCAGGATCAGGAAAAAGGAGAATAACGGGGGTACTGTACGCAAGACTGCGGAAATACGATTGTAGCCACGCGCGCCGCTTCGCCCGCCCCGTCTCAACTGCAAAATGAGGCGGGCATACTGAAAGTGATCCCGGAGGGGAAAGGAACGCGGCATCTTGGAAAGGATTCGCAGAGGAAAGCGAGCGCGCTGACGCAACGAAGCCCGCTCAAGCGGGCTGGAGGGCGGCGTAGCCCAGCCCCAGCGGGACTTTGTTGACTTAGCGCAGGGCTTCAGCCCAGCGCGGGACTCCCGCAACACGTTTCCCTCCCGCTCAAGCGCAGGTCAAGGCCCAAACGGCTACCTGGCACATGCACGCCGTGTTGCTATGATTATACAGCACGTCGATGGGCTGCACAACGCTGTCTTGCCTCGTCAGATGTTTTCTGGAGCTCGAGGAAGTGCTTTCCACACCTGAGGAGAGCAAGAAAGTGGGCGCTGTGCCTCGAAGGATAGTGGATATCGTCTTTCACGAGATCTTCTGGCTGGCCACCGTGTACGATCCCAGGCTGCAATATCACGTGGAAAAACTGCCTCCTCTGAAGAAGAGGGGGTCCGTGATTACCAGGGTCCGGTGACATATGTGGCACAAATCATCCAGCAAAGACGCCTCGCGGAGATAAGACGACCTGCGCAGTGCTTGGTCTAGTGTTGGTACTGGACAATGGGCATCGTAAAGTAGAACGTGCTGCCGATGCCCACCTGGCTCTCAGCCCAGATCCGTCCACCGTGCGCCTCGACTAGCATACGAGTTATATAGAGGCCGAGCCCAAGGCCCTCCGTTCCCCTTGCACCCGTGCCTCGATAATACGGCTCGAAGATGTGGGCAAGGTCTTCGGGAGCGATGCCCACGCCTCGGTCAGATACGGATACGAGCACCTCTCCGTCCGCCCTACGAGCGCTGATCAGCACCTGGGTCTGGGGAGGCGAATACTTCAGCGCGTTGCCAAGCAGGTTTGTGAAAACGCGTTCGAGGCGATCTGGGTCAGCACCGAGCGGGTGAAGATCCGCGGGGATGTCCGTCTTGACCCGCGCCGTGTCCAAAACTCCGGCGCTTCGCTCCAGCAAGTCGGAGACAAAGGCTTTGAGCTGCACTGGCTGTTTGTTGAGGTGCAGCTGCCCGACCTCCATCCGTGCCGAGTCCACTAGATCGGAGATCATCGTGTTCACGCGTCTGGCACTGGTGGCAATGGCATCAGCACTTTTTCGCACGGCATTCGCATCGTGCACCAATCGCTGAATCATCTGTGCCTGGCCTGTAATGATGGTCACGGGGGTCCGGATATCGTGGGCGACTATGTTGATGAACTCTTCCCTGCGCCGCTCAAGCTCTCGGAATGCGGTGATATCTCTCCAGACGACGACCGCGAGTATGATATTGCACGCCTCGTCGTGGACTGGGGAGCCGCCAAAGAGCAAATTCAGTCGGCGACCGTCCTCACGAGTGAAAACGACTTCCATATCCACGAACGTCTCGCCTCTTAGCGCCCTGCTAACTGGCATCTCTGCTGGAAGCACATCCTGACCATTGGGGTAGCGCAGACCGCGAATTGCGAAGTGTTCGTCGAGTAGGCCGTTCTCCCCCGGCCTCTTCTGCTCGATTCCGAGGAGCTCTCTGCCTCTTCGATTGATTCGCAGTATCCTTCCTTCTGGACTGGCGATAGTCACCCCTTCGGTCATATTCTCGATCACGGCGTCCAGTTCCCAGGCACGCCTCTGTTCGGCATAGACCAGCCGAGCATTCTGAATTGCCACGGCCACCTGCTGAGCATACGCTTGCACCAAATTCAGGTCTGCTTCCGTGAACCCCACCCCAGCCCGCTTGTTGTCGATCTCCACGATACCCAAAAAATCGCCCTGCTGAGTAAGCAGCGGAACGCAGATGAAGTTGCGCAGGGTAAGCAACTGCACTATGTCAGGCGAAACGTGAGGATCGTGTGTCACATCGTTTGTGAGATACGTCCGCTTGGTCTGCCAGACCCAACCAGCGCTTCCCTCCCCTTCGCGCCAGCGATGCAGAAACGGAATCCACTCCCGCCTGTTCCACCATTCTCGCGTCACTACTTGTTCGTTCTCCAGCAGACCAACCATTCCGGCCTCAGCGTCGATGATCTCCACTCCCCGCTCGACGATACGTCGCAACAACGTCTCGATCTCGAGGGTCGAGTTGATATCCCGTGCTCCGTCCAGCAGCGACTGCAATCGGTCGGTTTGCTCAGCAAGTCGCCTTGCCGTAACCTCGACTCGACTGAACAATAAGGCGTTGTTGATGGCCATCGCCGCGCGATCAGCCATAACCTCGAAACGGCGAATCTCCTCGAGGGTGAACTCTCGCTCCTGCAATGTGTACA
Source organism: Chloroflexota bacterium (assembly GCA_023480885.1). GTDB lineage: Bacteria > Chloroflexota > UBA6077 > FW602-bin22 > JACPRP01 > JAMCWX01. The sequence continues at coordinate 6,338 of JAMCWX010000030.1, forward strand.
GGTAGCCTACCCCAATTACCTTCTCCCTGGCCTTCAAGGGGACGCCAATAATGGACTTGATATGCCGCTGACGAATATATGGCGTGGATACTGCTGGATCAGCCTCGGCATTCTTAATGATCACCGGCCGCCTGGAAGCGATAACCTTCCCCGCGAGTCCCCCCTTGGATTTCACCCGAAACTCATTCCACGCATCGGGCTTCACGTGGTGTGCCGCCCGCGGTACCACCTCGTCGGTAGTCTCGTCGATAAGGAGTATCATCGACGAATCGGCTCCGGTCACGTCCACTATGCGTTTTACCAGCGCATCAAGGAGTTCGTTAAGTTCCAAAGTGGAAAGCACCACCTCGGTGATGGATTCCATGGCTCGAAGATCCTCCGTGGCTCGCTGCAGTTTCAACTCGCAAGCCTCGCCATCGCCCCGTTGGCCCAGCAATCCATGGACAGGCGAGCCATTAGCGGCGTTGACCGATATCCCAGTTGCAGATTTCCTGTCTCTCACTTGTGGGGAGGCACCTCCTGCCTTTAGCGAACACATCTCGACTCAACAAGACTCGACTTACATGCGACGGCTACTTTATCAGAAGGCTTAAAAGGCCAGTAGAAAGGCTTTTTCATCATCGACCACGTTTGAAGCTGCAAGAACAATGCCTTGGCCCCTTCATCTCGGCTAACCCTTACAAAGCCGTAAAGGCTGAACTCATTGGCGGCGAAGCAAATCACAGCCAAGTGCTGACAAATAGGAAATGAGTATGTCGCCCGTGGCGGGGTTGATGCCCCGGCAGAAGCAGGCTTGCGGGAGTCACTAATGATGCGGAGCCTCGGAGTATTTGCTTCGAATTCCATAGGAATGAAATCGAAATGATTCTTGACATAGGGTCAAGCGGGGGCTATTATTCTGTAAGATGGTTGAGTTGCTCCTCTGCCTGAGACGCTAGTTCAAGGGAAAGAGAGGGCACAAAATCGGTCACCAGATAGGTGGCAGCGGTGCTAGTTTGAACATGCCTCAAGCAGCCGTGACCGCGAATTCTGGGCAAGTCCTTGGTGACAGTCGGTGAGGTGGATAGAGGATTGATTGTTTCTTCTAATAAACTTCTAAGACTATTCTAGGCTAATTCATAGCCCTAACTGAGATACTTAAGTGACGCAGGGAAGTTGCCAGACTTCCGAAAGATGCCGTTCAAAGGGGTCAGATGCTGACCCTGGGGGTCTGAGAAGCGGATAAGCGCGAATCAGGCCGCTCAAGTTCTCGGGCCAGGCGCTCCAGCGCTCCCCCTTATGGCGAACAGGCCAAACGGTTCTTTCCGCAAGCCACTCCCTCGGTGGTCTAGCTAGCAACTCTCTCGTTCTCGCAAACCGGCAACCGCCATCCTTATTGCCTGGTTGATCTTAGTCAGAGTAGAATTGGGCGTATCCGCCCTGGACGTAACACAAGTTGCGTAGCAGCTTCGACTGACTGACTTTGAAGCATACATCGAAAGGAGGTGAACCAAAGGATGACTATCGCTGTGTCAACAACCATCAAGCCTCTGGGCGATCGCGTTCTGCTGAAGCCCAAGACTAAAGAGGAGGTTACCAGGAGCGGCATCGTGCTGCCAGATACGGCAAAGGAGAAACCGCTAGAAGGAACCATCATTGCCGTGGGGCCGGGAAAGGCGCTGGATGATGGTCGCAAGGTGCCGATGGATGTGGCGGCTGGACAGGTCGTGCTCTATGCCAAGTACGCGGGAACCGAGATCAAGATGGATGGCGAAGACTACCTGATCCTCCGGCAAGAAGATATTCTGGCCATCAAGGGTGAATAGCCTAAAGGCATCTGATCCTCGGCCGGATCTGTAGGCATCGCGCCTGGTCACCTGACCCGAAACAATAGCAGCCGAGAAGGTTTCGGGGCAAGCGCGCTGTCGAGGTCGAACCGCAAGCCTTAATTTCGCTTCTAACAGGCAACGTAATGAAATGACGAGGAGGTTTGCCTATGCCAGCTAAGCAACTGGTTTTTGAGGAAGAGGCACGCAAATCCCTCAAGCGAGGTGTAGACATCCTCGCTGAGGCAGTCAAGACAACCCTGGGGCCAAAAGGCCGCAACGTGGCCCTGGACAAGAAGTGGGGCGCGCCGACCGTCACCCACGACGGCGTCTCTGTGGCCAAGGAAATCGAGCTGAAAGAGCCCTTTGAGAACATGGGGGCGCAGCTGCTGAAGCAGGCCGCCACCAAGACGAACGACGTGGCGGGAGATGGCACCACCACCGCCACCGTCCTGGCTCAAGCTATAGTCACCGAAGGGCTGCGAAACGTCGCCGCGGGCGCGAACGCTATGGTCTTGAAGAGAGGCATCCAGAAAGCCACCGATGCTCTGGTTGATGAGATCAAGGCCATGTCTAAGTCCGTCGCGGGGAAGGAAGATATCGCCCACGTGGCGGCCATCTCCGCTGCCGACCGCGAGATCGGGGATCTCATCGCCGAAGTGATGGATAGGGTCGGCAAGGACGGCGTCATCACGGTGGAGGAAGGCAAGGGTCTGCGCTTCGAGACCGAGTACGTCGAGGGGATGCAGTTCGACCGAGGCTACATCTCTCCCTACTTCATCACCAATCAGGACAGGATGGAGTCGATCCTGGAGGATCCTTACATCCTGATCACCGACAAGAAGATCTCGGCTATCTCGGACATCCTGCCACTCTTAGAGAAGATGCTGCAAGCGGGCAAGAAAGACCTGCTGATCATCGCCGAGGACGTGGAGGGTGAAGCTTTGGCCACGCTCGTGGTCAACAAGCTGAGGGGAACTCTCAACGCCCTCGCGGTCAAGGCCCCGGGCTTTGGGGACCGCCGCAAGGCGATGCTGCAGGATATCGCCATTCTGACCGGCGCACAGGTCATTTCCGAGGAGACGGGGCGCAAGCTCGATTCGGCGACGATGAACGACCTGGGCAGAGCGCGCAAGATCATCTCCACCAAGGACGAGACCACCGTGGTCGAGGGGGCAGGCAGCGCGGAGGAGGTTCAGGGTCGGATCAAGCAGATCAAGAGCCAGATCGAGGAGACCACCTCGGACTACGACCGTGAGAAGCTGCAGGAGCGGGTGGCCAAGCTATCGGGTGGCGTCGCGGTCATCAAGGTGGGAGCTGGCACCGAGGTTGAGATGAAGGAGAAGAAGCACCGCGTCGAGGATGCCCTCTCCGCTACCCGAGCTGCCGTCGAGGAGGGCATTGTGCCTGGCGGCGGAGTGACGCTCATCAACGCCGCCAGGGCTTTGGACCGTCTTAACGGAACTGGCGACGAAAGCACGGGAGTCGCCATTATGCGACGCGCACTCGAGGAACCATTGCGCCAGATCGTGCAGAACGCCGGCCAGGATGGATCGGTGGTCATCGAGAGCATCCGGCGAAGACAGGCGGAGACGGGAGATGGCCAGATAGGGTATGACGTGCTGTCCAGCGACTACCGCAACATGGTCGAAGCCGGGATCATCGATCCGGCAAAAGTGACTCGCTCGGCGCTCCAGAACGCCGTCAGCATCGCCACGATGATTCTGACCACCGAGGCGCTGGTCACGGAAATCCCGGAGAAAGAAAAGCCTCCCGTTCCACCTCCCCCGGAGTATTAGATATCCTCGACTAATATCCTCCAGCTAGCTGGGAGCGAGCTACCCACCCGCTCCCAGCCTCCGAGGGCAGTTGGATGAACGCAGATTCCTTACGAGACGAATCCGCGCGGGACCTACAGGTGATCCTGGTGGGAAGCTACTTTCCGAGGCGTTGCGGCATCGCCACCTTCACCTACGATCTGACCCACTCCCTATCCGATATACTGGGACGGGAACGGTGTCGAGTCGTGGCTGTGAACAATCGACTCGAGGGGTATAGCTACCCTCAGGAGGTCTCCTTCGAGATCCAGCAAGACCGAATCCAGGATTACCAGAGGGCGGCGGAGTACATCAACTTCTCCAATGCCAAACTCGTCTGTCTGCAGCACGAATTCGGCATTTTCGGGGGCCGAGCGGGCGTCTACCTCTCGTCGCTCATCGACAATCTTAAGAAGCCCCTGGTCACCACTCTGCACACGGTGATAAAGGAGCCCACGGCGGAGTACCGTAAGGCCATGGACCACGTCGTGCGTCAGTCGCAGATGCTGGTCGTGATGAGCGAGACCGGCTCTGTGATGCTGCAGGAAGTTTACGGTGTAGATCAGGAACGAATCGCCGTCATCCCGCACGGCGTGCCCGACTTTCATTTCGTCGATCCCAATTTCTTCAAAGACCAGCTCGGAGTCGAGGGTAGGTTCGTCATCCTGACCTTCGGGCTAATCGGTCCGAACAAAGGCATTGAGGTGATGCTGGAAGCCTTGCCTCCAGTGGTCGAACGCCACCCTGAAATCACCTATGTCATTCTTGGCGCGACCCACCCGGAGGTCGCCAAGACTCAGGGAGAGAGGTACAGGCTCTCCCTAGAGAGGAAAGCGCGTGATCTCGGCCTGCAATCGAACGTGGTTTTCCAGAATCGCTTCGTAGACATCGGCGAGCTTTGTGACTATATCTGCGCCAGCGACCTCTACGTGACCCCTTATCTTTCGCAGGAGCAGATCGTGAGCGGGACTCTGGCCTACGCGGTTGGTGCGGGTAAGGCGGTGATCTCGACGCCCTACTGGTACGCGGCGGAGATACTGGACGATGGGCGTGGGATTCTGGTTGGCTTCAAGAACGTGGCCGAGTTGTCAGGCGCGCTCCTTGATCTGTTGGACAATCCAGTCCAACTGCATCGAATGCGCAAGAAAGCCTACGAGTTTGGACGCCAGATGGTCTGGAAGGAAGTGGCAAACCGCTACGTGGAGGTGTTACACAAGGTATTACAGAGCGACGCGGCAATCCAAATGAAGGTAAGTCTGGGGCAGCGAATGCTCCCCCAGGCAACCTTGCCCGAGATCAAGCTGGATCATCTGTGGCTGCTCACCGACGAGGTGGGTATCCTGCAACACGCTGCCTACGGCGTTCCGGATCGCAACCACGGTTATAGCACGGACGACGTCGCTCGCGCGTTGGTGGTGGTCCAGCACCTGCAGCAGGAGAACGTCACCGATGATCTTCACCAACCCGTGAGCACATATCTGAGCTACCTTCACCACGCTCAAACCCTCGATGGACACTTCCGCAATTATGTGTCCTACGAACGCAGGTTTCTCGACGAAAAAGGTAGCGAGGACATGTTGGGCCGGGTGGTTTGGGGACTCGGCACAACCGTTCGCTTGACGTCATCCGAAAATCTGCGGGCGCTTGCCCAGAACATGGTGGAGAAGGCAGAGCCGCATCTCCACCAGTTGAACGCCCCTCGCGCCAAGGCGTACGCCATGTGTGGATTGCACGCCATCCTGCAACGCTACGAGGGAGCCAGCTGGTGTCGAAGGTTGGTGCGAAAACTCGCCGATGACATGGCCGAACTCTACGAAGTCTATCGGAAAAGCGACTGGGAATGGTTTGAGCCGATAATAACTTACGGCAACGCCAAGCTGAGCGAGGCGATGCTGCTAGCCTTTGAGGTCACCGGCGAGGCGGCTTTCAAACAAATCGGACTGAACACTCTCGACTTCTTGACCAAGTGCCAGTTCAACGGCCAGTTCTTCGATCTGGTTGGCAACGACGGCTGGTTTCCCTACGGCGGCGCCAAGGCCACGTTCGGGCAACAACCGATCGATGCTGGCTATCTAGTGCAGGCATACACCACGGCGCACCGCCTTACGAATGAAACCCACTATTTGACTCTCGCCCAGCTCGCTTTCGAGTGGTTTCTCGGTCGGAATCGTTGCGGGGCTCCGCTCTACGATTTTACAACTGGAGCCTGCGCCGATGGTTTGGACTCCCAGGGAGTCAGTCAGAACCAGGGGGCCGAATCGGTGATATGCTATCTCCTCGCCCTGTTGGGAGTCTCCCAATCGGGCGCACAGCGCAGCGAGGCGAGGTTATCGAACGTGAAATTCTTAGAGGTGAGAGCCAAGTGACTACTAATGCCTACAGTGAGCTGTTCCGTAGACATCCCAATAATCCGATCCTGACCCCGAAGGAATGGCCCTATCCGGCCAACGCGGTGTTCAACGCGGGTGCCGCACGGGTGGGAAACGAGACTGTATTGCTCGTGCGAGTGGAAGACCGGCGGGGCATCTCTCATCTGACAGTAGCTCGCAGCCCAGACGGTTGGTCCAATTGGCGAATCGATTCGTCCCCTACCCTGGCGCCTTCGCCTGACACGCATCCGGAAGAGATGTGGGGCATCGAAGACCCTCGGATCGTACGTCTGCCAGAGTTGGATCAGTGGGCCATCACTTACACCGCCTACTCCAGTGGGGGGCCGCTGGTGTCCCTGGCGGTAACTCACGATTTCAAGACTTTCCAGCGCCTCGGCCCGGTGATGCCACCAGAAGACAAGGATGCGGCGCTCTTCCCCGTTCGGTTTCAGGGCAGGTGGGCGATGCTGCACCGTCCAGTACCCAGCTTCTCCGTGCATGGAGCGCACATCTGGATCTCGTTTTCTCCCGACCTCAAGCACTGGGGCGATCACCGCATCCTGCTCCCAGCGCGCCACGGAGCCTGGTGGGATGCCAACAAGATCGGTCTTTCGCCTCCACCCCTGCGCACTGCCGAGGGCTGGCTGATACTCTATCACGGGGTACGTCAGACCGCTAGTGGTTCAATCTACAGGTTGGGTCTGGCCCTACTCGACCTGGAGGATCCGACCGTGGTGTTGCGTCGGAGCAGCGAATGGGTATTCGGGCCTCAGGAACGATACGAAAAGGAGGGTGATGTCGATGATGTGGTTTTTCCCTGTGGGTGGGTGCTGGACGGAGAGGACGATCTGCTACTGTATTTCGGGGCAGCTGACAAATGCATCGCACTGGCGACCGCGAGCCTGAAAGAAATCCTGGGCTACTTGCAAGCTTGCCCGGCGGGTTGTTCGCCCTAGATGAAGGGGTCTTGTTCAGCAGACATCCATCTGGGGGGAGGTGAAAATACGATGACGTCGCTAACCAGCGCGAGAGAAAGTGGAAACAACGGTCAGTGGCATCAGGTCGGCGTCGACGAGTTCGTCGCCGTGGGAAGTGACGATTTGGCAAAATATCGCATAGCACAACTGGTTTGCACGCGGCCCGGAGTGTGCTGGGACGCTGCGGAAGTAGCCGATCGCCTTGGGCTGCGCCCGATCCAGCGCACGATAGCTGAACTTGATGAACTTACGCAGCGACGGATTCTGGAGCGACAGAGCGACGATGGGAACGTGAGGTACAGGTTGACGACCGATCAGAGTCTGCGCCGTGACTTGATCCGCCTGTTGAACCTGGCGCAAGAGCCGTTCGGTCAGAAGCATATTCTTACCAGACTGGCATCCCGCTCTCTGCAGCGGATCAAGACTGTGGCCAGAAGGGGACCTAGGAGATTGCAGAAAAAGTGGTGTTTGCAGCAGTGAGAGAGCTATCTTCGTTTGTTAGGTATAGTGCTTGTATGCTTCTCTACCAGCAGGACGACCCCCACTTGGCCGTATCACGCCTCTTGCGGCCAGCGAGTCTCACCTTTGCCAGACCCAAACCGCCCTCTTCGACCTACCTTATCCCTCTGTAGCCCCCGTTGTTCCTTCCGATACCCATTTACGTGCGCTGCACCGCTATGAGGGCAGCACGAACCTTCTGAACATCGCCCCCGAACAGCTTGAACAACCGCTTCATGTTTACCAGCGCAGCCGTCCACAACGCCTGCAAGCGCTTCTTCTTCCTCCCTATGTAGCGCGCTTGCCGTAGCCCGTGTCGCACCAACTCGGCTATCTTTCGCTCCACCTTCGGACGTTCCTTGTATTTCTCCTTGAACTCCTCTGTCGCTTGCCGCTCCCGCGCCTCATTTATCACCTCCTCGTGAAAGTTCAACGTCACCGTCCGCCCGCTCGTCTTGCTCTTAACACAGCGCTGGAATAACGGACAGGCAACACAGACCTCTCGCTCAAAGATGAACTGCTTCACTTTCCACCCCGCGTCGTCCTTAACCTCCCGAGAGACCGTGGTCGTCTGCCCCTGAGGACAGGTTGCCCTGCCCGCTATCTCGTCGATCTCGAAGGCCGATTTGGCCACCTCCGGGTCACCGGGCGCCGCTACCGGCGAAACTAAATCTATCCCCTGTTCTGCACACTTCACCCGATTGTCCACACTCCCGTAGGCCATATCCCCCGTCGCATGCTCAACCTTGACCTCAAGGTGCTCTTCCACGCTCTGGACCATCGGCAGCAGACTCGCCCCGTCTCCAGCGCTGGCGTCCACGACCTCAATCTCGGTGATCAGTTCCGTCTCTGGCTCCTCGGCCACCTGGACCTTGTCCCCATCCCAACGCTGCGAAGCGCTTTTCCGCCCGTGACGCATTTCCGGGTCCGTCCAACTGATCATCCGATCCCGCGCTACTCCTTGGCCCAGCTTTGCCTCCCCATCCTCACCAATTTCGATGTCATCTCCCAGAATCTTGGTCAAGAGCCAACCCACCAGACGCACTTCCTCATCGTCGGCGTGCTCCACCGCTAGATCCAGCGCCGCGTCCGCATCCCGTACCAAGACCTTCAACTGCTCCGCTCTCGCCTTCGGATCCGACCAATCAATCTCCGCCTTCTTGTCACTATCCAGATAACGCTCAAGATTGGTCTGCAACCCTCGTCGCTTGCTCGGCACGTCGAACCCCATCGCCCTCAGCAGCTTCTTGATCCCTTTGCGCAATAAAGTGTACGTGTCCTGGACTTCCCCTGCTCCCTTCATCGGTGTCGAGTCAAACAGTTGACGCAGTTTCTCCGGCAGAAAGCCCGCTTCACGAGCGTGGCAACGTACACTCCCCCGCCAATTAAGGCCCCGGCGATCATCCATACGAAATGGCCGCTTGGGTCATAGTACGTCTCAGGGTTGTTCCGCGAATAAGAATACCTGTTAAGCAGCTGTGGGTCAAGGGGAGCCGCAAGGCTCCGTTGCCCTCTGTTCCATTGGCCAAGGCCAGCGGCGAGCCCAGGATCAGAGTAAGAGACGGTGAGCGGAAGGAAAGGCGCCGAATCGTTCAGCTTGAGTTGGCCCACGGGATCTGGCTGAAGGAAACGGCCGATAGCGGGATCATACTGCCGACTGCCTACCTGATAAAGCCCATCACCGTCGAGAGTTTGCCCTGTAAAGAGCCTATCCGTCGGCAACCCGCCTCCACCCAGCCGCGACCCGGTGTATGGGAGGGACAAGCTCTCCCTCTGATTCCCGCCGTTGGCATCCACCACCCCCACCGTGCCGCCCAGGTGGTCCGAGAGCAGATAAGACAGGCCAGGATTGGCGCCTCCTACCTTCCGCATCGCAATCCGCCGGCCCTCGGCGTAGTAGTACTTCGTCACCTCGCCTGTGCTGGTGTTTTTCTCGAACAGGTTCCCCACGTAGACCGTGGTCCCGCCGTTGACCTTCCGCTCGACGTAGTTGGCGAGGTACGACGTGTCGCGATAGATCCAGTGGTGGAAGCGCCAGGAGAGACCAGTGGGCATGGCGTGGGTGTAGGTGCCTGACACGCTGGGGTTGTCCCGCTCGTGCACCTCGATCCTGAAGCCGTTGACATCGTCGGCCCGCAGGATGCCGACGTACCAGGTGTTGGTTTTGACGGGATTGATCAGGTCCTGTGGATAGTACCAGCCCGTGTCGTCAGCATACTGGACGAATGCCTTGCCCCCAGCGCTGATGAAGGCCCAGCGGCGGTATGTCCCACCACTGTCGTTCTCGAGGGCGAAGTGGGCGTAGGTCTCGGTCGCATCCACTTTGAACTCGAACCTGACCTCGTTGCCACTGGAAACGGAGTAGGCATTCCGATAGAAGTTGGCATCCCAGTTGGCGTTGGTGCCTGCGGACCTGATGGCGTACTGCCCGTTGTCGACGTAGGGTACGGTCTGGTAGGGGCTGTAGGTCCAGTTGGCGTTGCCGCTCTGGAACCCCTCGGCGAAGGTGGTCGCGGGGCCTGTCTTCTTGACCCGCTTGCCGTCGCCGTCGTAGACGAAGCTGGTGGTGTTGCCGTCGTAGGTGATCTGCCTGGGACGGTTCTCTTTGTCCCAGGTGATGGTGCGGCCTGCGCCCGAGGTCGGTTTCGGTTAGTATCGTAAGTTGTTAAGGTGCAGGTGGCTCGGTGGCCGTTATTTCTGGCTCTAGCACTGTCTCCCTGGCTTATCCAGGCGCTGGCAATGCTGGTATCGATGATGCGGTGCTCGCGCGACCATCATTACAATGAAGGAAAGGTCGACGACTCCCTTGATGCAGGAAGGGAGATGGCGATCGGGCACGAGATGGTCCAATATGTCCCGGTTTCTTGTCCAAGGTCAACGCTTCTGGTCGTGGCAAGATCGTGAGTTTCCCGGCTAGCTCCGATTGGCAGTATTCTGCAAATTGACAATCTCGTCGCTTGGACCCAAGCCCTGGCCCAGCTTATACCCCTTCGGGCAGGCACCCTGTCTCTCTTAGAGCTTGAACGATTTTCGAACGCTTCTCTTGTGGCGTCAGGTTGTTCCACTCACGATGGGTCACTAGCGGTATGTCGAGTAACTCGGTTCTGGGCGGACTGTATGCATCGTAGTCCTTTGCCCGCGAACCGCACACCGGGCACCAGGCAGCCCCCGTGAAGAAGTATCTAAGCCCTGATGGGGCAGGGTCACAGGCATACCCTAAGACTCGATGGAAGAACCCGCTAGTGCCGCCCTTCAGCGTCCGCCACTCACCCAGGATTTGGTCAACCAGTCGTTCTACTTCTTCAAAAAACGGGTCCGCAAAAGTGTCTTCCAGCGCGAACTCGTTCTTGGGAGACCGCCCGATCAGCAGTCCATACTGGTCTATGGTGGCGAAGTCGAATTTGTGGCCTAGCTCACAAACCGCATGTAACCATTCTATCACTGCCTGCTGCGTTTGCATCCTACGACCTCACTCGGCGGCAGGGGCAACCCCCACTGCTCTGATCCAGTTCTCGAAATCGAACGGATTAATTGGATTGTCGAACAAAGCGTAGTTGTATCCTGGGCCCTGCGTGCTCCAGAACTTGATCGCATTATACCCTTTAGCTTGCGCCCGCGCAGCAATATCCTGTGTTGAAGTTCTGCCTGCATCGGCCGCATAACCCCATTCGTTAGCGATGTTAGAATCCGTCAGATCCAGTATATTTGCCTTGCTGAGGTCAAGCTCATATCGAATAACATTGGAGGGCCTCACGCCTCCAGCCATAACTTCAGCTACTGCGGTCTCCCCTTTTTGGGCCAGGTACAAGGCTTCGCCGAAGCGGGAGTCTGACGAGAACCGCCCAGGGTTGATCTTGCTCAAGAATCCCTGAAGTGCATCGCCTCCCAGCGCTTTTGCGTGTCGGACCTCCTCCAGAGCAGTTGATCCTGATCTTGCGAGCCTTGAAGCTCGTCTCGATGCAGCCATCGAAATCGCGAACGAATCACCTACAGGCAAAGGACCATCTACTGCAAACATCATCGCGTAATCTGACATCCGCCCCATTGCTTTCTGTCGCTGGCCTTCTGTTGCATTGGGATCAAAGTGTATCGTGTAGAAATCCGTGGCTACTTCTTGGGCCGCCAAGTGCATCGCAACCATGAGGGGCCACATGGGGTTGTGACCTGTCGGGTCAACGTATTTCAACGGGCTGTTGTAAACGTACGAGTACCTGTTTAGGCTTTGAGGATTCCTCGGATCAGGAACGATCGTATCCGGGCTAACGAACCTCCCCAGCGACGCGTCATAGAATCTTGCCCCATAGAAATACAATCCGGTCGAGTTATCAAGCGTCTGCCCTGTGTATTGCCTATCCGTCGGCATCCCGCCCCCACCCAGCCGCGACCCGCCGTAGCTATAGTAGAAACTATCCCTCAGGTTCCCGCCATTCGCATCCACCACCCCCACCGTGCCGCCCAGGTGGTCCGAGAGCAGGTAAGACAGGCCAGGATTGGCGCCTCCTACCTTGCGCATCGCAATCCGCCGGCCCTCGGCGTAGTAGTACTTCGTCACCTCGCCCGTAGTGGTGTTCTTCTCGAAGAGGTTCCCCACGTAGACCGTGGTCCCGCCGTTGACCTTGCGCTCGACGTAGTTGGCGAGGTACGACGTGTTGCGCCATATCCAGTGGTGGAAGCGCCAGGAGAGACCAGTGGGCATCGGGCGTGTGTAGGTGCCTGACACGCTGGGATTGTCCCTCTCGTGCACGTCGATCTTGAAGCCGTTGATGTCGTCGGCCCGCAGGATGGCGACGTACCAGGTGTTGGTTTTGACGGGATTGATCAGGTCCTGGGGATAGTACCAGCCCGTGTCGTCAGCATACTGGACGAATGCCTTGCCCCCAGCGCTGATGAAGGCCCAGCGGCGGTACGTCCCACCCGTGTCGTTCTCGAGGGCGAAGTGGGCGTAGGTCTCGGTCGCATCCACTTTGAACTCGAACCTGACCTCGTTGCCAGTGGGAACGGAATAGGCATTGCGGTAGAAGTTGGCGCTGTAGTCCGCGTTGGTGCCTGTGGACCTGATGGTGTACTGGCCGTTGTCGACGTAGGGGACGGTCTGGTAGGGGCTGTAGGTCCAGTTGGCGTTGCCGCTCTGGAACCCCTCGGCGAAGGTGGTCGCGGGGCCCGTCTTCTTGACGCGCTTGCCGTCGCCATCGTAGACGAAGCTGGTGGTGTTGCCGTCGTAGGTGATCTGCGTGGGACGGTTCTCTTTGTCCCAGGTGATGGTGCGGGCGCCGCCTGAGGTCAGGTTGCCGTTGGGATCGTAAATTGTTAAGGTGCAGGTGGCTCAACAGCTATTACGTTTTACCCAGGCGTCCTTTCTCCGCGCCTTCACCAGGTCGGCCACGTGCACATTCTCGTTCTCGTACGCGCGTGACCAGCAGTGGAATGAGAGAGAAGTAGCTGCCTTCATCGATTCTGCGCAACGGGCGGTATTTACGCACAAGGCGGTAATGTAATTCCTACCCCTTTGAGCTAAGACTAGTGATCCTGAACGCAGCAAAGCATAGGTCTTCTGGTCCAGGTAATCTTCGGTAGAGCATCTGAGTCAACGATAATTAGCCCTCAGTTTCCTTCGAGCCAGAGGCTCTGACCTCTCCACTCTCAGAGCAGGTCCCGGCTGCAAGGTGGGAATCCCTCCTTGATCACACAGGCAAGTCCGGTTTTGCAGGACCTGCTGTCGTCGCACGGCGCCCCAACTCCACCAGCATCGAGTCTATCCTCCGAAATGTAGCGTTCCATATTCGCTCCACCAAGATAGCCAGAAGCTGAACAGGACAGACCATGCAATGGCAACATAAAGGGCTACTTGAGCGGCGGCACGGTCTTTTGTTAAGAGTAGAACAATCGCCCTGGTCAGAAAAGGCAAATAGAGAATTGGGATTATCATACCCGGAAGATAAGTCGTCGTCATGAAGCAACTCTTGCCTGGAGCGCAAGTCAGGAAAACGATGAATCCTCCCAACAGCAACCATACAATAGCCCATGCCGCTCCAACTAGGGCAGGTCCTACGATGCCGATTGCCATCACAACGATTCTCCACCATAGACCGTCCGAAGCGTTCATACTATCCTCAATTCCTCAATTCTGGTCTTAGTAAGCGCGGTTGCGTATGATTGAACCAACTTGTGGATCCCTCAGAACAATTCCGTGGGCGTCACGCCAGCGATCCCAGAAGTACTTTCCCTTTCCAGGGATCGACCACTCATAAGAGGAGTCGCTGCCTATGCCAGGAACAGGATCGTGGGTTGTAAATGGAAAATCTTCCTTGTTATCAAAGGTCGCCATATCGACGTCAATGCCTATCTTCTTCAACCTGTCAGGGAGATTGGCATAGCGGTCGGTCCGGAAAAACGGGCCAATGCCTCCCGTGTACCGCTCATCCGCGATGGGGTTGATCACGAAGGAGTTGCCCGGCCACAGGGCACCGTCAATAGAGTAAACACCCTTCAACTCGTCGTTTTTCGCCAGCTTCCCTTCGGCTACTTCAGCAGAGTATTCCATCACAAGTGCGCCCCCACGGCTATGCCCTATGAGCTTGATGTCGGTCTTGCCTTTAATCTGCTCGCTGAGACGAGCGGAAGCAATTTCCATCGGTACGAAATTCGAAGCCTGCGGTTCATCGCCCCGATTGAAGAATGCCCATTCCTCCCCCGTTTCGTGCGTCGGATCAAGGTGCAGTTGCTCCATTTGAGAGCGCCAAGCGGCAAGATTGTTCTCCTCATTGTTGTCGGTATTCATTCCTCCTACAAAAAGCACAAAGTGCCCTGTCGGATCGACGTATACCAATGGATTGTTATATCCGTACGAATACCTGTTTAGGCTTTGCGGGTTCTTCGGATCGGGAACGATTGTATCTGGGCTAACGAACCTCCCCAGCGACGCGTCATAATACCTTGCCCCATAGAAATACAATCCGGTGGAGTTATCCAGCGTCTGCCCAGTGTATTGTCTATCCGTCGGCAATCCGCCTCCGCCCAGCCTCGACCCGCCGTACGACGCCCCAGAAAAACCTCTGCCTGGTATCCCATTGTAAACGTTCAACCGCAGTAAGCTAGGATGCTATCATAACATACTGCTGAGCTTTTGCACGAAAGGTAAAATGCCCTGCAACACCATAGGCTCGTCCGATAGGACGCCCTGGAGCCTGCATCAGGTGCCCTTAATTAGCACTCAGACGGCCTTTTTTCTGCCCTCGGTGCCTTTTCATGCTGCCTATTAGGCTGCTTGAAGGACGCACTCCTCCCCTGGAAATGTGGGACCCACAAGCAATCGTGCCAACAGTTTGGTGATCCTCTTCGCGTTCACCACGACCACCGTGATTAGTAGCTGCGCCCAGCTTCGTGAATTGCCCACGATACCGGCACCGCCTTGCCCCGTGGTACACCAACTCCGATATCTTCGCTTCGACTCGCCCGCGCTTCCCGTAGGCTTCCTCGAACTCCTTGCTCTTGTTGTGGCTGTAGGCTTCGTCGTAGGCTATCCAGTGCATACTGATATAGACGTACCGCCCGTGCCGAAGGTTCTCCGTCGGATATGATCCGCGACACCAATAGCGCTGCTCACACACCTTGCACCAGCGCTTCTGGAACATGTACGTGTACCCGTCCCGCGATTGGGCCTTGTCTCGGAAAGCTGCCTTAGTCGTCTTGCCGGCGCGACTGGTTACAGTCTTGGCCTCGGGGTCGTAGATGAAGTCCCTTACCTTGTACAGGTCGGCTCCCCTGGCGTTGGTAGTCTTGGTCATCGGAATATGGCCCAGAATCTGGCGCTCGTGCAGCATATCACGTATGGGACCGGTATCTGCCCCCTTGTCCGCGGTTAGCTCCGGCGGCACCATCTTCATTTCTTCTTTCTGCTGGTCCAAGAGCGGCTCGACTAAGGTGCAATCGTTGGCGTTGCCGGGGGCCGATTCGGCGGCGACGATCAGGTAGCTCTCTTCCTGCATGTTAATCGCCAGCTTCCGCCCATCCCAGCGAAAGTTTCCTTTGGCACCCTTGCGGGCTTCCGGATCGTGGACGCTAACGATCCGCTCTTTGGCGTCCTTCTCGCGGTCCTTGATGACCTTCTCCAGAATCGCCAGGGCGACGTTGAGCCTTTCGGTGGCTTCGAGTTGTCCGCCCGCGATTCTTCCAAGCACTTCCTCCAGCGTCTTCCTCACGACATTTGTCACTGAAGCGATCTTCTCCTCCTTCGTGAGCTTGGGCAAGCCTTGCTCGTGGCGCTTCTTTCTTTCCTCACGGTAAGCTGCTCGCTCCGCTTCGGCCTGCTCCTCCAACTGCTGCCCGAACGAATCGTCGATCTTTTTGACTTCCCGGATAACAAGGCGCCTGGCCTGCAGCAGAAGGTAGGCAGTAGAGACCACTCTAGTGTTGGAGCGAACGTGGCTGGTGTCGAATATCTGTCGCTCATCCCGATTCAGTAGCCCATTTTCCTCAGCCTGGCGCAGCAACTCGAAGTGAATCTTGAGGTAGATGTCGTTGTCAAGCCGGTTGAAGCGAAACTTCTGAAGGGTAGTCGGGTGACATGGCTTTTCGTCCATCCCCAGTCGCAATAAGCCACGCAAGGCCAGGTTCACGTGGGCCTCGACGATGATCTTCTCATCGGACAGGTTCATATGAAACTGGGCGAAGAGCAGGCGCCACATCTGCTCCGGGTGCTTGCCATAGCGCCCTACCCACGGGTCGTACCTATCTTTGACGAGGGGCAGAATGAACGAAAAGTCGATGGCCTCGTCGATTTTGCGCAAGGGATGATTCTTGGGAACAAAGTGGTTGTAAAGCTCTGCGCTCCTTTGGTCCAGTGTCAAGTCTCCTTTCGGCAGCACTACGAAGCGTTCCAGTTCTAGGTCGGTTCAACGACATACTTGGTTCATTAAACGCAAAAACCAGCGGTCCTCAGTCTCGGCGCACTGGCTCCCACCTACCCGGAAAACGGAATTCGGCTTGAAGCAAGCGCCAAATAGCGCCAGTTCTCTTGTGTCTAAACCAACGTCCACCGAATAGCAATCCAGGACCGTAGTTGGGGTCGGCTGGAATCTCCTCTACGCTTCCCCCCGCAACAAGGCCCTCAAGGTACTTGACGAATGCCTTGTATTCTTTGAGGCTTCCGAACGCGTGAATCTCTTCCCAGAAAAAGTCGTTTTTGCTCATTGCACTATCCAAGCTGGATCGACCTGTGGTATATACACCTGCGTGCCTCCGCCTTGCAAATAGTAGGTATTCTTGCTGATTTCGCCAGCGAATCCCTCGTAGATAGTTGTTCCTGCAGGTATCCTTGCTTCGATTACGCGCGTAGCAGAGTTACCAAAGGCTGGATCGAGCGCAAGGTCAATGGTGGCCTGGAGAGGACCTGCTGGCTTCACCGTCGTCCAGTAGCTGCCTGCTGGGTTACCGTCATCTGATATGACCCGGTACATTGTCGTTGCTTTGCTAAGAACCCTTTCTGTGTACGACGAACTTCGGAATGAATTTGCTACGATTTCATCCAACGGCCCAGGATTGGTCGGACCGTATCTCATTCCTGCCTTCGATGCGGCGGACGCTACGCGCCCTAGAACCGCCTCGCCTGCAACACCTCCGACAACAGCGGATGCAGCGTCCAGCGCCATATCCTCAGGTCGGCCAAGCTGCTCACCCATCACAGCCCGAGACGCTTGGCCTGCAGCCACGCCGCTACCGGCTAATGTGGCCCCGGTGGCGGCGGTGGCAGCGCTGCCCGTCAGTTCAGCCCCAGCAATTGCCGCCGTGCCGAGTCCGAGAGTGGCCGCTCCTACCGCACCGGCGACAGCCCCGGCTCCAATGGTTCGCACATCGACATTAGTGAAGGCCTGGACCGAAAGGCCGTTGTCGTGGACGTTGCCCACTACCTGTACGCCGTACGCTATTGCAGCGCCAGCCGCTGCACCAGCGAGAATATGAACCCAGTGGCCATCAGGATCATTATACTTCAGCGGATTGTTGAGTGTGTAAGCGTATCTGTTGAGCGCTTGCGGATTGCCCGGCGCGGGAACCATGCTGTCAGGACTAAGGAACCGCCCCAAAACGGGATCGTAGAATCTCGTCCCATAAAAATAGAGGCCTGTTTGGTCGAGCTGTTGGCCGGTAAATAGCTTATCTGTAACCGAGTTAGCGGCCGAATTTCTTTGGCCGCCGTACGCGAAGTAATAGCCATCCTTCAGGCTGCCATTCGCATCCACCACCCCCACCGTGCCGCCCAGGTGATCCGACAGCAGATACGACGGGCTGCCCGTCCCCTTGCGCATCGCAATCCGCCGGCCCTCGGCGTAGTAGTACTTCGTCACCTCGCCCGTAGTGGTGTTCTTCTCGAAGAGGTTCCCCACGTAGACCGTGGTCCCGCCGTTGACCTTGCGCTCGACGTAGTTGGCGAGGTACGACGTGTTGCGCCATATCCAGTGGTGGAAGCGCCAGGAGAGACCAGTGGGCATCGGGCGTGTGTAGGTGCCTGACACGCTGGGATTGTCCCGCTCGTGCATGTCGATACTGAAGCCGTTGATGTCGTCGGCCCGCAGGATGGCGACGTACCAGGTGTTGGTTTTGACGGGATTGATCAGGTCCTGTGGATAGTACCAGCCCGTGTCGTCAGCATACTGGACGAATGCCTTGCCCCCAGCGCTGATGAAGGCCCAGCGGCGGTACGTCCCACCCGTGTCGTTCTCGAGGGCGAAGTGGGCGTAGGTCTCGGTCGCATCCACTTTGAACTCGAACCTGACCTCGTTGCCAGTGGGAACGGAATAGGCATTGCGGTAGAAGTTGGCGCTGTAGTCCGCGTTGGTGCCTGTGGACCTGATGGTGTACTGGCCGTTGTCGACGTAGGGGACGGTCTGGTAGGGGCTGTAGGTCCAGTTGGCGTTGCCGCTCTGGAACCCCTCGGCGAAGGTGGTCGCGGGGCCTGTCTTCTTGACGCGCTTGCCGTCGCCATCGTAGACGAAGCTGGTGGTGTTGCCGTCGTAGGTGATCTGCGTGGGTCGGTTCTCTTTGTCCCAGGCGATGGTGCGGCGGCCAAGGGCTGCAGATTCATTGGGAATATAGGTTGTTAAGGTGCGATTGGGCTAATGCCTGGAATGTGTCGCCCGGGCATCCTTTCTGTGGTGCCGAGTAAAGCCGGCAGTGCGTAAGTCTAATGTGCAGGCTTGCCCGTTGTCCCTACCGCTCGTGGCAGTTCCTCTCTGGCAGAATGCGATCCGCATAGCTCCCGCTGTTCGAGCGAAGGCAGACGCGGATTGCCGTGGGCACGATTCTTCTCGAACGCCTCTACGACCTGCTCAGCGTCGAGGTCTACCACATGCACAGGCTCGACGTTGATCGAATTCCCGCTCGGCATCACTCCGAACGTGGGGATATGTGCTTTGCCTTTACGAACAGTGATTTGGGCTATCTCAAATGACATCGCTAGCTCCCAAAGATCCCAGTCACGTCAACACCGCCAACACCGTTCAAGGCACATCGTTACAACTGCAAAAGCATCTAACAGTCCTCAACCTTGTCCGTCGCTTGCTGCTCTGACGGTAACCGCACATCCTCTAAGATGGCTTCGACGATGTTCGTGAGCGGTGTATCCTTCGGGAACATTGTCTCCCTGGCATAATCACTGATCCACCGTCCCCGTTTGTCGAGCTTCGACGGTATCAACCTAACCCTATCAGTCTCCCAGAGAATTGCGTACGATTGTCCGTCCCTAGCCAGCACCTTCCAGCTTCGAACGCCCGCAGCACGAGGTAACAGGTCCTGCAGGTGCTTCATCTCCGCGTCGCTTGGAGAGATTTGTGGCGTCCCGGCCGCGATCAACTGCTCCAACGCGGCCACGATTCCTTGCACCGTCAGGTCAACATCATAAATGGGTTCGATGGTGACCCTCAATCCGTCCGGCGTCCTCCCAAAGGTTGGGAGGTACGCCCTATTTCCCAGCACAATGACGTTCGCAAGTCTCACCATCACTGTCACCTACTGTACCGGGATAATGTTGAGGGTTACGTTGACGCTAGTCGCATACTTCTGCAATTCCTGCAGCGCGATCATCTGCGCCTGTGTCCAGCCGCTAGACGGGATCGCTAAGTCGACGGCGCGGCCCGTGATCTCATCAGCAGTGATCGCACGACCTGCCCACGCCGGTTCTTGTCCCTGGTAAGCGGCCATCGCATCGACGTAGCCCTTAACGGTGCGCGTTAAAGTGTCAACGTTCTGGTATGACTTGGCCGTAAGATCGATGCTCTTGATGCTTGTTACTACACCGTTTTCGAAGCGATCAACGACGGGGAAATTCTGTGGCAGGTTGCGGCCCAACTGGTTTTCGATTTGAATGCCTCGTTGAAGAGGCGGCTGTGCCCACACAGAGGCACGTTGAAAGAGAGGCGCGACGGCGGCGCCGGCTGCAGGGAGCGCTACTTCGGCGATGGCGCCTCCCGCGGCTCCTCCTAGCACATATAGGCCGGCCTCCGCATAGTTGACTTCGCCGCGTTGAACCTGATCCCAGTGCGTGGCAACGTACACTCCTCCGCCAATTAAGGCCCCGGCGATCATCCATACGAAATGGCCGCTTGGGTCATAGTACGTCTCAGGGTTGTTCCGCGAATAAGAATACCTGTTAAGCAGCTGTGGGTCAAGGGGAGCCGCAAGGCTCCGTTGCCCTCTGTTCCACTGTCCAAGGCCAATAGCAAGCCCGGGATCAGAGTAAGAGACGGTGAGCGGAAGGAAAGGCGCCGAATCGTTCAGCTTGAGTTGGCCCATGGGATCTGGCTGAAGGAAACGGCCGATAGCAGGGTCATAGTGACGGCTGCCTACCTGATAAAGCCCATCACCGTCGAGAGTTTGCCCTGTAAAGAGCCTATCCGTCGGCATCCCGCCCCCACCCAGCCGCGACCCGCCGTACGCGAAGTAATAGCCATCCTTCAGGCTGCCATTCGCATCCACCACCCCCACCGTGCCACCCAGGTGATCCGAGAGCAGGTAAGACAGGCCAGGATTGGCGCCTCCTACCTTGCGCATCGCAATCCGCCGGCCCTCGGCGTAGTAGTACTTCGTCACCTCGCCTGTGCTGGTGTTCTTCTCGAAGAGGTTCCCCACGTAGACCGTGGTCCCGCCGTTGACCTTGCGCTCGACGTAGTTGGCGATGTACGACGTGTTGCGCCATATCCAGTGGTGGAAGCGCCAGGAGAGACCAGTGGGCATCGGGCGTGTGTAGGTGCCGACCACGCTGGGATTGTCCCGCTCGTGCACGTCGATCTTGAAGCCGTTGATGTCGTCGGCCCGCAGGATGGCGACGTACCAGGTGTTGGTTTTGACGGGATTGATCAGGTCCTGTGGATAGTACCAGCCCGTGTCGTCAGCATACTGGACGAATGCCTTGCCCCCAGCGCTGATGAAGGCCCAGCGGCGGTACGTCCCACCCGTGTCGTTCTCGAGGGCGAAGTGGGCGTAGGTCTCGGTCGCATCCACTTTGAACTCGAACCTGACCTCGTTGCCAGTGGGAACGGAATAGGCATTGCGGTAGAAGTTGGCGCTGTAGTCCGCGTTGGTGCCTGTGGACCTGATGGTGTACTGGCCGTTGTCGACGTAGGGGACGGTCTGGTAGGGGCTGTAGGTCCAGTTGGCGTTGCCGCTCTGGAACCCCTCGGCGAAGGTGGTCGCGGGGCCCGTCTTCTTGACGCGCTTGCCGTCGCCATCGTAGACGAAGCTGGTGGTGTTGCCGTCGTAGGTGATCTGCGTGGGACGGTTCTCTTTGTCCCAGGTGATGGTGCGGACGCCGCCTGAGGTCAGGTTGCCGTTGGGATCGTACTGGGCAGTGAAGGATGCGGCGTTAAGTCCCACCACGGTCACATCGTCGTAGTAACCCCGGTAGTTGGCGTTCATCGCCACCTTGCCCCTGCTGAGGCTTCCGTCGTAGGCGTCGATGTAGAGGACGTTGTCAATGTAGGCTTTAATGTTGCTTCCATTGACTTCTACCTTCACGGTGTACCAGACCCCGGGCGGCCGGGCCGGCGTGCCCGCGCCGTTCGAGGCTAGCTCCGTCCAGACCCCGTTCACCTTCTTGCCCAGGAGCAGACCAGAGCCATAGAGGGCTACCCAATAGAAGTTGTTGGCGTCTTGCCAGCGGAAGTAGAGGTTGATGCTATCGGTATCGGCAGGCTTCTGGACCCTGGCGCTAAAGGTGTAATCAGCCCAGTCGGCGCCTAGCTTGGAGACGCTGTAGCCGTAGGACGTGATAGACGCGTTATCAAAGTGGTGGTGGCCGTTGACGCTGGATAGCGCCAGTCTGCCAGGTCCAAACGCGCTGTCGTTGAACCTGAGCATAGTACCGTCGACGTAAACCCTGATGTCGCTGCCGTAGACTATCGCTTTGAAGGTGTAGTTCACGCCCTGCTGCCAGGCGAAGGGCGTCTCGGCGAGGACGTAGCCCACGTTACCTTGCCGCTTGTAGAATCGCATCTTCCTGATGCCCGCATCGGTCGTCAGCTCGACCATGTACCAGTTGCCCCCATCCTGGTACCTGAACACCATTCCAAAGCTGCCACTTGCGGCGCCTATTTCCTCTCTCGCGGTCACCTGATAGGTCGCGCCAATCGGCCCTTCGATTGGACCTGAGCTCCAGATGGCCACACTGCGCGAGGGCGCTGGATAGTAGCTGCTGTACTCCCCGTTTTCCCAGGTCCAGCCGCCGCTCCAACCCGACCAGCCCGAAGCGTTGTTGAAGGAGCTATCGAAGAGCAAAGAGTTGCCGTATATGTCGGCGACGGTCACGTCGTCGTAGTACGTCTGGCCGATGGTCATCATTCCTATCCGACCACTTGCGATGGCCGCATCAGTGTAGTTTATATACAGGGCGTCGTTGACGTAGACGTTGATGTTATTGTTGTTCACCACGACCTTCATCGTTTGCCAATCGAGAGGCCACGTTGGCGCAGGACCAATGATCTGCAGGAGAGCGATTTGCCCGCCTAGCTTGCGATACAGGCGCACGCCATCGCCAGCGTACTGCACGTAGTAGTGGTTGGCATCGTCTAACCAACGGAAAACCAAGACGGGCGAGTAGGTCGCGCTGGACGTTCGAACCCTCGCCGAGTAACTGAAATTGGCTGGCACGCTGATGTTCGCAAGCGTATACGCATTGGACCTGAAAGTAGCGTTGTCGTAGTGGTGATGGGCGCCGGTGCTGGTGAAGCCAACGCTGCCCCAGGTCAGGCTGGTATCCTCAAGGTAGATATACATCGCCCCATTGACGTACACCCGAATCGACTGGCCCTCGACGTAGACCTTGAGTCGGTACCAGGTGTTGGCTGACCATGGGAAACTGGCGGCGGCGATTTGCGCGTAGACGCCGTTGACCTTGCGCGCCACCTTGACCTGCCCGGCGTGGAGGAAGGCGACGTACCAGTTGTTGTAATCCTGAACGCGGAAGGCGATGCCCATTGCTCCCGCCGTCGAGCCTATTTCCCTGACGTCCGCTTCCCAGCTAAAAGTTCTGGAGGTATTGGTGATTTGGTCCCATTTGATGAGGTTCATCGTTCCGCCGGCGGTATTGCTGAGCTCGCCTCCCTCTGCGGCCCAGGTTCCGTAGAGCGAGGTCCAGCCAGTGAGCGCGCCAAAGCCATCGGTAGTATCGGTGGCGACGCCACTGTAAGTGCCATCGTGCAGGGGCGTCCACGAGCCAGATTGTGGCGCCCAGTTGGAAGGTGCAGCAGAGGGGAACGAATCGCTGCTGGTCGTTCCCTGGCCTGAGTAGTATGAGTTGTTAACTACCGACCAAGAGCCGTAGGTATCCCAGTTGTTAAGGCTGGAGCCACTGGAGAAGCTGTCGCCGAGAAGTGTTTGAAGGTCCCTCAACTGGTTCACAGCGTGTGGGTGGGCTGGATCGTAATAGTATTGGGTCGCAGTCGACGCATTAGTCTTGGCCGTAATATTGCCAGTTCTGTCGTATTGGAAGGTCTGGTCGTACCCATTGTAGGTCCCCGCATCAGGAAAGGCGCTGGTGAGCCTGTCGAGGTGATCGTACTGGAAGGTCATCAGGCCACCGGGACTGCCCGTCCTGGCGTCGTCGACGCTGGTGACGTTGCCGACGGCGTCGTAGCCGTGCTGGAGTTCCTGCAGGGTCTGGCCGGCGGCCTTAGTGTTGATGCGCCAGAGCCTGCCCAACGAGCCCAGCCCGTCGCTGCTAGGCGCATCGTAGGTCGGGTCACCCCAGCCGGCGGCGTTGTACCCGTAATAGCCGAAGTGGGTCTGGATGGCCTCGTTGCTCAATCCGAGGCTCTTGATCTGGCCCTGAGCGTTATGGGTGGCGCTGGCGACGTAGCTGTCGGCGCCGACGACGCTGGAAAGGCGGGTGGCGACATCGTAGCTGTTCGCCACCACCTCGCCATCGGGATACGTCACCGTGCGGGACTGATCCATCGCGTTGTAGGTGTACGTCGTGGGGTATTCCACACCGTCGATCGTCTCGATCTCCTTGCTGAGCCTGCCGTTCTTGTCGTAGTACCACCTGGTCGACCCAGAGGGATCGGCCATGGAGGTGCGATGCCCTGTGGCGAAGGAACTCGTATCGCCATTGTTGCTGTCGTAGACGTAGCTGGCCAGCGGCGTCCCCACTGGCGATTCCTTGCTGGTGAGCCGGTTGAGCGGATCGTAGGAGAAGGTGATGACCTGGCCCTTGGCGTCGGTTTGCGTCTGGAGGTTGCCCTGGGCATTGTAGGTGTAAGTCCAGTGGCCCATGTCGGGGTCGACCATGTCCACCTTGCGCCCGAGCTTGTCGTAGCCCATCGTGGTGCGGTTGCCGGCGGCGTCGACCACGAGCGTGAGGTTGTTGAGCACGTCGTAGGAGTAATCGGTGGTGGAGACGACGGTCCAGGGATCGTTGCAGCCGCTGTAGCAAGTCCCCTTCAGCTCCTGCACTCTGGCCAGGCGGCCGAAGACATCGCTGATGAAATACTTCGCGTGATTGTTCTCGTCGACGCTGCTCACCAGCCAATCGGAGTAGTAGGTCCTCTTTCTGGTGCTATCGGGATTTGTGACGGTGCTAACGCGGCCTAACCCGTCGTACACGTACTGGGTCTGCGGCTGCGTCGCGCTATTCCATTCTGCGCTCATGAAGCTGGAGTAACCCGCTGGCTGGCCGATTTCACGAGGCACGGATTCCCAGGCTTTCAATCCTCGATTGTCGTAATGGACGTTCTTCAGCGAAACGCCGTTAACTGTGTCCGAGTACTCCTGCACGAGCCTGCCCAGGCCGTCGAAGAACTGCCTGGTGGTGAAGTAGTCGGCGGGATTGGCCCCACCGTCGTCCTTGCGACGCTGAGTGGTTACGCGGTAGGGCACGGTGGTCGTGTCGTAGGCGTACTTCACCGTGGCGGCGTCGGTCGGCGCTTCCAGCGGATCGCGCACCTCGGTTATCCGACCGAAGGTATCGTAAGAGTATCTCCAGGTCGCGCCGTTGGCGTCTGTCTTGCTCAGGAGCCTGCCCGTGCCAGGGTCGTAGCTCGTGGTCTCGGAGTGAGCCAGCGCGTTGGTGGTGACTGTTGGGAAAGCGTGATAGGTGGTGTCGTACTGGACTGTCGTCGTGCGCGGGTCGCCCCCAAGGGCGGAATACGAGCCGTAGGTGCCGTACTCGGTGACGCTCGTCCTGTTGCCATAGCTGTCGTAGGCGTAGCTGACGTCGGACAGGTTGGTCCCGTCCAAGTTGCGCCTGACGGCGGTTAGCAATCCACGGGTACCAGGTTGATCTCCCCAGCCCATGTGGTCGTCGTAGAGGTACCAGGTCGAGCTCTTCCAGTCGCCGTCGACGTTGGAGCCGTTATTCACGTAAACGTTGACGAAGGCGGGCTTATCCACGATGTAGGCGGTGGCGTCGGCCCGTGGGAAGTAGCCTGTGCGAGTGTGCCTGTACCACTGGCCCGATGCCGGGTCGGCCTCGCCCCACTCGTAAACATCGGTCAGGTTGCCGAACTGGGTGCCGTTCTGATCGGCAGGGTTATAGGCGTAAGTGGTTGTGGAGCGCTTCGACCCCAACCAGTCATCCTTCCTGCTCTGGTAGATGAAGTTAATAGCCTTGTGCGGCAAGCTGTTATCGAGCACGATTATCTTGTCGTAGGCGTTGACCACGTAGCGCAGGATTGTGCCCCCGCTGTCCTTGTATTCGGTGCGGTAATTGCGGCCCGTGAACGTCTCGGCGTTGGGATCGCTCATCGGGTTGTGGACGCACCAGGTCAGGGCGCAATCGCCACCCGAAGGCGTTGCATTGGTGGTATAGAAGTAGCTCACCGTGCTATTGTTCGCCGCATCGGTGGTGGTGACCTGATTGAACCCCCTGTACTCGCCGTCGTACCAGTTGCCACCGGGCACGTAGTAGGCTGGGCCTCCCGCGTAACCGTAAGTGGTCGTCTCATCGTCGCCGATTCCTGGGCTCACCCTTCTGACGGTGATAACCTGCCTCGTCCACGTGAGGGCTGGGCTGCCGCCTGGCATCTGCGCGTAGGTGTAGACGAGCTTGCCGCCATAGCCGTTCTCTACGGTAACCAGGTGCGGCCAGGTGAAAGAGGCGCCAAAGTTGTTGTATGGGTCGTTGTACGACGTGGTCAGGTCGTCGTAATAGAAGCGCATCGAAGGCAGCGCTGAGACCCCATCCGCCCCGATCTGCTTCACCGCGGTCAGGCGTATCTTGCCGCTGAACCACATCCCCCCGTTGAGGCCACTGTATGACCTTGGGCTGAAATTGTATTCGAAACTGTATTGCCGCACGAGCGCTCCATCGAGGTTGACCTTGATGGCTTCCAGATACCTGGTTTCCATTACCCTGGGCGATGGAACCGCAGAGTCGATCGGGTCGTCAGCGCGGATATTCCCGAGATGGGAATCCCAATCGTTTGAAAGGAGGTCGAAGTGGACGTTGACGCGCCCGTTGGGGTACGAGGTCGTCGGGACGCCGTAGTAGATTTCCTGGGGATACGCCGCGCGGACGTAGGGCTTGCAGTCGCAGCACGAGCACTGGCCGCCAATGTCTTGCCAGTAGACGACCTTGATCTGGTTGCCGTTGGGGTCGCGCATAAGGTTGAGGTCCCAGCGATAATAGTGGTCGTGCCAACTGCCATCCCAGGTTTTGTAGTATTGCTGCGAATCCGTGGTGCCACCGAACTCGTAGTATACGCCGCTCTTATCCCAGACCTTCCAGACGTTGTTCTCGAAGGCGATGCGATAGTAGCTCTCGAACTTGGTGTGCCAGTTGAGGCCCGTATCTTGTATCAACTCGTGGCCCTCGCCGTTCATCTGTAGGAACCTGCGTCCCGTGCCCTCGTCGTAGCTGACGCGTCCGAGGTCGAGGTTCCAGCCTATGCCCACCCAGGAGCCCGTGGCCTGATTCCCCCTCATCTCGTCGGCTCGCCCGCTGTTGTAGGTAAGGGACAGTTTGGGCTCGAAGCCGCCGGGGCCAGGTGGCACTTCGAGCGGGTGCTGAGTGGTCGCCGTGCCCGAGTGGAGGTCGTTCTGAAAGCCGAGGATCAGCCCAGGGGCCGAGATATTGGGGTCGGTCTGCGTGGTGTACTGGCTGAAGTGGTTGACCGTTGCCGTCAGGGTCCTGGCGACCAGGTCGACCTGGGCGGGAACGATGGTCCACTGGTTGCTGGCTTCGTCGAGGAAGTAGAGCCTGAGCGCCTCGGGGTTGAGGCCCTTCATCTCGTCGTCTGTGTAGGCGATCGTAATCTGAACGTCTTTGTCGAAGTGGCGGACGTGAGCATCGCCGCGATGGATAGCACGGGCGTCGAGCTCGAATCTGTGCACGATAGTGCGGTCCGCCGGGACTCGCGCGTCGAGCGGCTTGAAGGAAGCGCGAAGTCTTTCCTTAGATGCGCCTGCGGGAAACCTAACGCTGACCTTGCCATCGCGCGACCTGAGCGTGCCGTCTCGGTCGGGATCGATTTCGATTTCATCAGTGTCCGTTGTCGCGCCTGATCCCGTTATCGTCGGCGTGGCAGTCGGGACGGGTGCCACCGTGGGCAGGGCGACGGCGACAGGCGTAGGCGTGGCGACTGGCGTGGCCGTGGGCGTCGATGTAGCCCTCGGCATCACGGGCGTCAGAGTGGCTATCAGCAGCAGTGTCGGCGTGATCGAAGGCTTGACAGGGGTGGTCGGATTCACGGTCGCGGATGCCTTGGGAGAGGGAACGGCGGCCTCGGCCGAGTGGGCGCCTGTGTCGAGCTTGCCGCTGGGTGATGGCGTGGAGCCCAGAAGCAGGGAGAGGACGCAGACGAGGCTGAGGAAGCGGTAGGCCAGCCTGAGACGACGGTTCGTAGTCACCACAGCATCTCCACCGAGAGAGCAGGTAGTCGAGTCCATCGCGAGGGCAGGGGAGCGGAAGTAACTGCCAATCCCTCCAGCCTACTGCCCTGGATGGCGTGTGGTCGCCTATGTGGCTTGTATTATATCACAGATTCGCTGGTAGTCAAGAGCCCTACAAGGCGGGTGATCGCCAGTACGAGAATACGCTTAACCGCAAAGAGCGCAAAGAGCGCAGAGGGGAAAATATTGAGGTCGAACCACCATGGAGTTATAGCGCCGGCCGCTCCATGCCCCCGCCGGGGTAAACCGCCAGCTTATTGATCACGTCCTTCACGCCCAGGATATACCAGCAGTCGTCCTCGGCCATTTGCCTTTCGCCTTCGCTGCAGACGGACCCGAGCAGCGTGACCGTGCCGTGACGTGTCCGCACCAGAACTTCGCTCTCGTCGACGAAGGGGTCCTTCTCCAGCGCTGTCTCGCAGGCGTCCGTGATCTGATCGTCGCCGTCGGGCTCGGGATAAAGGACCTGCAGGTCGTTGATCACGTCTTGCGTCCCCGCCACCCACCACGCGGCCGCGCCAGCCAGACGTTTGCGCAGTAGCGATTCCACCTCGCCCTCCAGCCTGACTATGCCTCTCTGCACCGATACCTTGATGCGTGTTTGGTCGATCCAGCGGTCTTGCTCGAGCGCATCGACGACGTGCTGGCGGATCTGCCTGTCTGAGCGGGATGGCTTCACCACGATTGACAGGTTGTTCTCGATGCTCTTTACACCCTTAACGTGGAGCGCGTCGTTCTCGACGCGACGTTTATCGGCCAGGCGACTGACCTTTCCCGCAAGCACGATGGTGGCGTCGCGTGAGCTAACGCGCACGTCAGACTCGCCCCAGTTTATGCGATCGTCGCCAGTAATGGCCTCTATGACCTCTTGTGCCAAGTCGATACGCGATCTCACGTAATTGCTTGGGAGCAATATGCGTGCCGACCTTTGCATCTGGCACCCTTCTTGCGGAAAGCGTTGTGGAAACAGTGGTCTAGGAGATGGCTTGTGCGTTACTGGGTGCCACCTGAGGCAGGATTGGGGGGGCCTGGCCTCCCTGAGCATGGATATCCTCCTGAAAAGAAAGAGGACAAGGAGATCTCCGAGGCAGTGCGCCTGGCCTTGTTCCTCGATCCCGATATCGACGAGAAGCAGTTCAGCATCAGGACAGAGGACGGCGTCGTCTACCTCTCAGGCTTCGCCAAATCGGAGGACGAACGGCAGAGGGTATATAACCTGGCTCTGGGAGTGGAGGGAGTGCACGACGTAATCGACCAGGTGCGCCTGGTGAGTGAATGAGCGCAGCCCTCGACGTTCTAGATGTTCATCCGCGTCTGCGTGCTCGTCTTACCTGACAGCGCGTCGAGGATAGCCGCGCTGAACTGTGGCAAGTCCTCGGGCTTCCGCGATGTGATCAGATTGCCGTCCCTCACCACCGGCTTGTCCACGTAATTGGCGCCAGCGTTCTTGAGATCGACCGCTATCGAGGGCCAGCACGTGGCCGTGCGCCCCCGAACGATGTCGGCTGAGATGAGAAGTTGCGGGCCGTGGCAGACAGCGGCGACGATCCTGCCGGCCTGGTTTGCATCCTTGACGAGGTTGATCATCGCCGGCTGCAAGCGCATCTTGTCAGGGGCGTAGCCGCCTGGAATGATCACCGCGTCGAAGTCGCTGCCTCTGGCGTCCTTGGCGGCCGCGTCCGCCCTGATCGCCGCGCCGTGCTTCCCGTGGAAAACGTCCTTAGTCCCTGGGCCGACGATAGTCACCTGTACACCGGCGTCTTTCATCGCCTTCAGTGGCTCCAGCAATTCGCTGTCCAAGAAATCGTCCTCAACGAGGATGGCTACGCGCTTTCGTTGAAGTGCCATGATTCTCCTCCCTTTCGGAAAACCGCAAATGAGGATACGAAAAACAGCCGTTTGGAGCTTCTAAGGCAGCAATATTCGTGCCAGTTGAGGGGACGTTCAGCGCAGCTTGGCAGGGTGTGGCGCTGGCTCGCTTATCATCTCGCTGATTTCGTCGGCCTGGCGAAGAAGATCCTCGACTAGATCGTGGAGATCGGGATCGACCTCTTTGAGCTCCTCTCGCAAATCTGGAAAGAAGAAGTAGCTCAAACCACAAGCAACGTATTCGCCGATGCTTTCGCTGGCCAGCGGCTCGGTGAAAGCTCCGCGCGTCTTGGCCTCGCGATAAAGCGTGTTGAGCTTCTGCCTCGTGGTTGGCGAGAAGAATGTGGTCACCGCGTGAGCGAACTCGTGGCGCATCGCCAGCAGCGTCCTCCACGATACGACCACGGCCACGTAATTCCCGACCACCTCGGTTATGCCGTCGCAATCGTCAATGCAGAGGCGCCCCGCGTGCCAGCGCTTCTGCCGTACGCTGTCGTTGAGGATTTCTGCCGACGACGGCGCTTCTCCCCTGTCGAGGATCCAAATCTTTGTGGGATGGTCGTGAGCCAGTAGCAACAGCAGCAGCGGATAGACTTCCAGGGCCGCGACCATTTTCTCTGCCGCCATCTGGTGAGGGGAGCGAACGATCATCCCTTCGATCAGCTCGTGCTTCGTTCTTCCGTTCAGTCGGACCTTAAGGTCGTCGGTGAGGCTGCGTCCCATTCCCCTCTTCCTCCTCCGCCTCTCCCACCAGGTAACGGCCTTCCGACCTTACTCTGAAGTCTAAGAGACCCGCGGCTTTTGCATTATAGCACACTCGGAATCAGCAGACAAGGCTTGCCCTTGTGAAGGACGGACGCTTGCGTGCCAAGGTGCCAGTTACGCGTTTGGTTTTGGCGCAGGCCTCTTGAAGAAGTTGTGCCAGCCATCGAATCCCCGCGGCCCAGGCATCTGCCAGACGCGCGGAACGTTGAAGTGGGGGACGAGGTCCCCCAGCGGATTGTAGGCAGGGGCGACCTTGATGACCATGCTGGCGTGGTTGGAGTCCCCTACTGTGACCACAAGCACGGTGTCATCGGCTTTGAGATCCTCGACTTTCGCGTTCGGCCGTGCCGCTTCCACGACGGTGCTATTCGAGACGTCGAACGTGCCGCTCGAAAGCGGGTCGTTAGGACTGATGGTCAGCGATGTGGCTGTAGCGGTGACGACCTTGCCAGGGATCAGGTTCACGGTCACTAGATTCCCATCCTTGTCCTTCAACTTGAACATGCCGCCGACGAAATGGCTGAACATATCCCTGGGTAAGATGCCCTCAAGCCCCTTCAACTCTGGAGGAAGCTGCCTTGGTCCGAGCAGTCGGGGTGCTATGTTGGTTTGTTGCTTAAGGGTGCCGGCGATCACCTCGATCTGCTTCTCCTGCCCGTCCCGCTTGACGGTGAGCGTCAACTTATCCCCTGGCTTGAACTTATGCACCTCGTCGACGAACCCCTGGGCGTTGGCGACGGCAGCGCCGTTTACCGCGCTGACGATGTCATCTCTCTTCAGTTCAGCCTTGGCCGCGGGGCTGCTGGGCAGGACTTGCACCACTCTGGCGCCGCCATCCGCGTCGTTGACTATCACGCCCAGCCAGGGCTTGCCTGTTGCCCCCGCCTGAGGCGTCGCCGTAGGTGTGGTCTGGTCTTCGTTCGCTGCTTGTTGTATCGCCGGCGCGACCCTGGTCGACGCTGACGACGCGGCCCAGATTTGGCTCGTCACACCAGCGGCGAGCGCCAATAGCGCAGCGACTAGCAACGCCAGCAGAAATACCCGCTTTCTCGTCACAGTGTTTCTTATTATAGACATACTACCTTCCCTCCTCCGCCCATTTGATGGACCCGGCAATCCTGACCAGTTCGTCAAGAGGCAATACCGCGTCTAATGTAATCATCTCGTCGTTCTGTCTCGCAAAGACCACGTGGGTCGGGTGTCCGTCGGGGGGCAGCGGTGGATGTTTTTCGTACCACCATTCGCGTCCGCCGATGATTATTGGGGTTTGCCCTCCGATGCGTGCCAACTGAGGGCGATGTACGGTGCGAGTGATGAGTACCCTCTTGCCGTCGCGGGCCCCGTAAGCGATTTCGATGACGGCGATTTCGTCAAGTAGATCGCCCGTGCTGACGCTGAGTCGCTCCAAATGCATGCCAGGCGGCAGATACCCTGGGAGTGGTGCCTTTACGTGTCCATCTGCCGCTGCTTGCAACAGCGCCTGCTCAAGCGAGCCTAGACCCTGGATGTTTCCCTGCGATGGCGCGCGCGTCGACGCGTTCGCGATCTCAGGACGGGATTGCATTATCGTCAGCGCTGGTATGCTGCCTGGAGAATCGCTTTCGTCTGCGAGGGCGGCTTGCAAGTCGGAGGTGGGAGCGGGCTGGGAATACGTGTCGAAGGCAGACATCCCGATCGCGCCGATGAGCAGGAGTATTACTAGCGCGCCGGCCACTGGCAGCGCCCGGCCCAATGGCGGAGCGGCGACCAAAGAGCGGAGCGTGCCGGGCGTGCCCCGCGACCTGCTGCCTTCGATCGCGGCGAAAAGGCTCGCTCGAAGTTGGGGTGACGGCGCGCCATCAGGTAGCCGGCGCATCACGGCCTCTATCCGCCGGTAGCGCGCGAGCGTGGCGGCGCAGGATGGACAGCCATTAAGGTGTTCCAGCAGCGCCCGCCGCTTGCGCTCCGACAGGCCATCGTCCATATAAGCTGAAATCAGCGCTTTATAACCAAGGCATTTCACGAGACGTTGCCCCGAGTCAGTTCGTCGTACGACTTGCAAAACATCTCTCGCGCCCGCGATAGCCTGGTCCAGACGGCCCCTTTGGAGATCTTGAGGATGTCGGCGATTTCCTCGCAAGAAAACCCCTCCACGGTGCGCAGCACGAGACAGGCGGCGTACTTAGGAGGCATCTTAGAGAGTGCCTTCTGTACGAGCTCGCCCTCAGCCATAAGGCCCATGAAATCGCTTTTCGCTGCTTGCTCTTCGTGCTCTTGCTTCAGGGGAAGCCATGAAAGTAGCTTTCGCCGCCGCAGCAGATCGAAGCAGAGGTTGGAGGCGATAGAATAGAGCCACGATTCCAGTCGCGAGTCATCGCGAAGCTTGCTCACGTTCTGAAACGCTCGCAAGAACGTTTCCTGCGTGATGTCGTCGGCTTCGGCCGCGTGCCCCAGAATTCTCTGGGCGTAGTTGTGGATAGGACGGCTATAGCGCTCGTAAATGAGGCCAAAGGCTGCCACCTCTCCCCCGCGGGCTCGCGCTATAGCATCGTCCAATGGCAGGGCTGTGCCTTCCATATCTGTTCCCCCACTAGATCATGACGAAAATGGGGAAGGAAACCTTACAGAACAAAACTTGGCTACATTATACAGCAGAGGGGGTGCGAAAGGGGAATTCGTGCGTGAGATGCGCGGACAAATGACAACCCCAAGCAACCTTTCGACACGCTCGAGCCCGCTGGGTTATCCCCAGTAATCCAGGCCACGACCGGCTTACTCAAATGCTTGGGGTCAGCATCCCGACTAACCTTTCTGTTTACCTGGCCAGCCCTCAGTGCCCTATGCATCTTTCGACTTTGACCCGAAGGCTTCCGCCTACTCAATGTTCGGTATCCTACGGTCCAACCAGTTTACCGTACTCAACTAGTCGGGATACAATTAGCATAGCATATTCAATTGTCAGAGTCAAGAGTTTCCGCCTAATTTTCGCGAATTTTCGCGAGGAGTTTTTCGACCATTTCGTAGAAAAAAAGCAGGTTCGGCTTGAAGCCGGGAGCCTGCCTATATAGAACGGGCCGGTCGCCCCGTTACCACGTGCATCTGCAACATGTGTGCCAACGAAATATGGTATGATTTGCTTAGCGATGGGGGCGAGCGATTAAACGTCTCCATCCATTATATGTTTGCGACAGGTGCTGGTCTATGCTTGACGTTTGTCTCGTGGGCACGGGGGGCATGATGCCGCTCCCCGATCGATGGTTGTCGAGCGCCGTGGTTCGCGTGAGTGGCCAGATGGCGCTGCTGGACTGCGGCGAGGGCACGCAGATTTCGCTGAAGATGCTGGGTTGGGGATTCAAAGACATCAGCGCGGTCCTCATCAGCCACTTTCACGCCGACCACGTGGCGGGCCTGGTGGGATTGCTGCTTATGATCGGCAATTCGTATCGCGAGGAAGAGCTGACGATCTATGGCCCTCTCGGACTCCAGAGGGTCGTCGATGGACTGCGCACCATCGCCCCAGAATTGCCCTTCCCAGTTCGATGCCAGGAGCTAAAGGGCGGCGAGACGTTCCACTTCGCCGGCATCGAAGGCAGTTGTTTAATGGTCGATCACGCCGTCTCCTGCCTCGCGTACTCGGTCTACGTGAGACGCGGCAGGCGGTTCAGCGCCGAGAAGGCCCGGGCGCTCAATATCCCTGTCGAGCTGTGGAAGACCTTGCAGCAGGAGCAGCCGGTAGAGTGGCAGGGCAGATGGTATCAGCCGTCGGACGTGTTGCTGGAGCCACGGCGCGGGCTCAAGCTCTGCTATATCACGGATACGCGCCCGACATCGGCCCTGCCGACGTTCGTACGCGACTCGGACCTCCTTGTTTGCGAAGGCATGTACGGAGACCCGGCGGACCATGAGAAAGCGGTGGAAAACAAGCACCTCACGTTCGCCGAAGCGGCCCAGATCGCCCGCCGGGGCAAGGCGAGGGAGCTTTGGCTGACCCATTTCAGCCCTTCGCTTATGGAGCCGGAGAACTACCTCGAAGTGGCCAGGTCGATCTTCCAAAACACCGTCGTCGGGCGCGACCGAATGTGCAAGACTTTGAGCTTCGGGCGATAATCCGGGGCCATCGCTATCTTGGATTATATGGCCTCGCTGTTGCCTAATACTGCGGATGTGCCGCGCCACGATCCCCTCTGGCAGGTAATGCCGTGACCATTAATAAGCTGGTTGGCTGAAGCGTCCCCGTGCCAGAAATGCGCGTCGACTTATAGCGCAGTCCACCCCCCATCGACGACCAACGTGTGTCCGGTAACCATAGCTGCCGCAGGACTGGATAGATAAACAACAGCTCCCACCATATCCTCGACCTTGGCCAGCCTGCCCAACGGGATGCGGCTCATCACGTCATTGTAAAAAACCTCCTCTTCGAAGAACGGCGCTGTCAACGGGGTCAAGACAAAAGTGGGGGCAATGGCGTTCACGCGGATATTGTGCTTCGCCCACTCGACTGCGAGCACTCTGGTCAGATTGACAACTCCTGCCTTGCTTGAACAGTAGGCCGCCCGCTTATAATATCCCACGAGGCCATTCTGCGAGGCGACGTTAACGATCGCGCCTCCTCCGGCCTTCACCATCTCCCTGCCTACTGCCTGACAGCAGAAGAATACACCCTTCAAGTTGATATCGAGCACCGCGTCCCAATCCTCTTCAGTCACGTCAAATGCGAACTTGGCGACGTTCACGCCAGCGTTATTCACTAAAATATCGACTCGACCGAATTCCGTTACCGCGAGGTGCACCATCTCGTCGATGCTGCTCTGCTTCGTCACGTCGAGTGGACAAACGAGTGCGTTGCGTCCCAGGCTTCTTATCTCTTGGGCCGTTTCTTCAGCTCGCGCATAGGCGCCAGGCAGTTCGGTAATGACAACGTCGGCCCCCGCATGCGCCAGTCCGACCGCTATTCCTTTGCCGATGCCTGATCCCGCACCGCTCACTATCGCCCGTTTGCCGCTCACATTCAGGCTGGGTATCTCCATCGTCGGTCTCCTTCTATCTATTCCCTCTTCCACCGCCCCGTCGTTCGGTCGTAGCAGCCCGCCGTCAGGTCCGCGCGCTCGTTGCGCAGCACTGCCTTTTGCACTTTCTCTGTTGGCGTTCTGGGAAAGCTAGCCCGATACTCCACATATCGGGGCACCTTGAAGTATGCCAGTCGCTCCTCGCACCAGGAGATTATGTTCTCAGGCGGAACAGTCTGCGGAGACTCGCCTGGCTTAAGAACGATACATGCCTTGACTTCCTGCATCCTGATCGGGTCCGGCACTGGGATCACTGCAACGTCGAGCACTCGCGGGTGTGAACGAATGATTGCCTCCACTTCTGACGAAGAGATATTCTCGCCACTCCGACGCACGATGTCCTTCTTCCTGTCGACGAAGTAGTAATAGCCATCCTCATCACGTCTGACGATATCGCCGGTGTGGAACCATCCTCCTCTCCACGCATCCTCGGTCGCCTGGGCCTCCTTGTAATACTCCTTCATAAAACCCAGCTTCCTGTTGGCGGGATCGGCCCCACGCAGCAGAAGCTCCCCCATCTCTCCAACAGGCACGTCGGCCCCGGCATCGTCGGCCACTCGTGCTTCGTATTCTGCGAAGGGCTCGCCGAAGCACTGCGTGCCGACTTTGCGCTCCCCCTCCATCGAGCAACAGAAGTTCAGGCCGGTCTCAGTCATGCCGAAAACCTCTATAAGCTTGACGCCGAATCGCTCCTCGAAACGAGCGTGGATGCCCGCCGAGACTCCCGCTCCCAGACCTGTTCTGGCAGGATGGTCACGATCATTCGGCCGTTCTGGCAGGCCCATCAACACAGCCGGGATGACGCCGAGGTAATGGAACACCGTGGCCTGTTTGCTTCTGATCTCGTCCCACCATATGGAAGGATGAAAGCGATCGACCAGTATCAGGCTCCCTCCTGCCATTAGAGTCCCCATCGTGCTCAGCACCTGAGGGTTCATGTGGAATAGTGGCAGGGGAGTCAGTACGCGATCCTTGGGCCCGAGCCGCAACTGCCGAGAATAGACCGTCCCCGCGACGATGTAGTAACTGTGCGGCTCGACGCATCCCTTTGGATGCCCCGTCGTGCCAGATGTGTAGAGTATCGATGCCTCGTCATCCGCGTGAATCTCGACCGGCTCAACTTCTGGCGCGGAGGAGGTCACAAGCTCTCCGAGGCTCAACACCTCGCCGCCATACGTGTTCTCCCAACCCAGAACCTTCTGAAGAGACGGGCATCGAGCTTTGATCTGCACCATCACAGCCAAATGATCCGCGTCGGCGACGAGCATCTTCGCTTCGCTATGGTTCAGGATGTACTCCACTTCGCGCCCTTTGAAAGCAACATTGATGGGAACCATCGAGGCGCCGATTTTGTTCAGGCCGAGCCACGTGTACAGGAACTCCGGTGAGTTCGGAAGAAGCAGCGCAACGCGGTCGCCTTTGCGAATGCCCAGGGTCAAGAAGGCGTTCGCCGCACGATTGATCGTATTATCGAAGTCCCGATACGTAACCTCCACATCCCGGAAGTGCAGGTACGTTTTCTCGGGTTGAGCGAGGGCGGCCCGCTCGACTACCGTCCTTATGTTGTCCATACCCAACCTTTCACAGCCGGCGTGACTTTACACTCCCAGATAACGATGTAGTTCGTCGCTGCCGCGTACCTGGGCCGTGCTAGCCGCGTAGCGAATCTGTCCCTTGTCGATTAGGTAAGCGCGGTCGCTGACCTTCAGCGCGAACCGGTGATTCTGCTCGCAGAGCAGCATCGCCACGCCAGTGCCTTTTAGCTTCAAGAACAAGTCCTCCAGAGATCTGACGACAATCGGCGCCAGCCCTTCCGTCGGCTCGTCCAGCAGGAGCAGTCGTGGGTTGCCCATCAAGGCTCGGCCAACGACGAGCATTTGTCGCAGGCCACCGCTCAGACCACCAGCGGCATTGTTGGCCAGGTCCCCCAGTCTAGGGAACAGATCGAAGACGCGCTGCACCGTCCACCTTTGGGGAGCTTTGGCGCCGCGCACTATCTCCAGGTTCTCTCGCACTGTCAAGTTCGGGAAGACCCGGCCGCCAGCAGGTACATAGCCGATACCATTCCGTGCCATGCGGTACGGTGGCATCTTTTGCACGTCTTTGCCTTCGTACCATACTCGGCCAGACTTTACCGTGGCCAGGCCCAGGATGCTGAGCAGCGTCGTAGTCTTGCCAGCCCCGTTACGTCCTAACAGGCACACCACCTCGCCATCGCTCACCGCCAGCGAGAGATCGAAGAGAATGTGGCTGGTGCCGTAGTAGGCGTTGATGGCATCAAGTTTCAAGAGTTCCGATTCACTGTTCGTCCGATCCAAGGTAAACCTCCTGGACGGCCGTGTTCTGCCGGATTTCGTTGGTCGTCCCCTCTGCGAGCACGCGTCCCTGATGCATCACGGTGATGCGATCAGCCGTTCCAAAGACGACTTCCATATCGTGCTCGCAGAACAGCAGCGTTATCCCCTGCTCACGGGCAATGCGCCTGATCATCTCCATCGTACGTCCCGTTTCCCAGGGGGACATCCCTGCCGTAGGTTCGTCAAGCATGAGCAATGTTGGGTTCGCCGCCAGAGAGATCGCCAGCTCGAGCGCGCGCTGGTCGCCGTGGGATATGGCGCCCGCTGGCATCTTCGCCTGCTCGCCCAGACCGACTGCTTCCAGGATGGCCGTTGTCTGATCCACTACCAACCTCGCCCGCGGCCTAAAGAAAGACATAGTTCGCTTCTGCTTTGCCAATAGCGCCATCTGAACGCTTTCGAAGACGCTCAGTCGCGAAAAGATGCTCGTTATCTGGAAGGCGCGGCCAATTCCCGCGTGCACGATCGCGTGAGGCGGTCGCCCCGTGATATCCCGACCCTGAAATAGCACCTGGCCAGCATTGGGCCTCAAGTGGCCTGAGATCAAGTTGAAAAGCGTCGTTTTGCCGGCTCCGTTCGGTCCTATGATTGCCCGCGCCTCGCCCGGCCGCACGCTCAGATCCACGCCGTCGACAGCCTGGAGGCCACCGAACCACTTTCTGAGTCCTCGCACCTGGAGCAGGGCGCCATCCATCGCGCTCATGGTTTCCTCTCCGACGCTGTGGGTTGTGCGGCCGCTGTCTCGTCTGTTTCAAGCTCGTGCTGGCCCCGCCGTAACAACCTGGCCCGCGCCAGGCTGGCCAACTCTGCCAGGCCGCCGGGGAACACCAATGCCAGCATTAAGAGCAGCGCCCCAAGCGCTAGCGCGGAGTATGTGGTGTAACGGGTGAGGAAGGCATTCAGGAATATGAACAACGCTGCCCCCACTGCTGGGCCAAAGAAGCTGTACATGCCGCCGATGAGACTTACGAGCACGGGCTCTGCCGATTTTGTCCAGTTCAGCAGACCGGCGAAGACCTGTCGATCGTAGAAGGCGTACAGGCCGCCGGCGATTCCGGAGAACGTCGACGAAATGATGAAGGCGATTAACTCGTAACGTTTGACGTCGATGCCGATGAAGGCCGCTCGCTGCCGATTCTCTCTAATGCACAGAAGTGCCCCTCCAAAGGGCGAGTTGACTATCGCCTTGATTATCAGCATGCAGACCACGCTCACAACCAACACGAAGAAGTAGAGGTTTGGCGCCGAGGACAGAAAGCCTGGCAACTCGATGCCGTGGATACCGTTGTCGCCCCCGGTGAAGTCATACCACTCGAAGACGATGGTGAACATCACCTGGGACACGGCTAGCGTAAGGAGGGCAAAGTATAGCCTGACACTGCGGAGACAGAACAGCCCTGTGAAGAAGCTGATTATCGCCGTGACCGCGGCAGAAGCTACTAATCCAATGAGCGGTGATATGCCATACTTCGACCAGAGCAGCGCCACCGTATAAGCACCTACGCCGTAGTACGCAGCGTGGCCAAAGGAGACCAGTCCCGTGTAGCCGAGAAGCAGGTTATAACTCACTGCCCACAGAGCGAGTACGAGCATCTCGACCACGAGCAGAAGCTCAGATTCCTGCAACAACAGCGGTAGCGCCAGGGCTATGAGAGCTGCGACGGCTGAGAGAACGATGCGTGATCGGGGGGTAGCCGTCGTCTGGCTACGCAATGCCGTTCGCATGCGCCACGCACTACCTTTCAGGCTCGCCAAAGAGCCCATAGGGTCGAAGACCCAGCACGATCGCCATCGCAAGGAAGACGAAGGCCAGCGCAGCTCGCGGAACCCACATAATGCCGAATGCCTCCACCTGGCCGATGATCACGGCCCCTATCAGCGCACCCACGAAGCTCCCCAACCCGCCGATTACTGTAACCGCGAACGCCTCTACCACCGTCTCCACGTCGATCCCCAGACCTACAGAAGTCGATGGCGCGATGATCACCCCGGCTAGACCGGCGACGAAAGCTCCAATCATGAAGACGGCGGTGAACAAAGCTGGCACATTCACGCCCACGAGGCCAAGCATCTCTGGATCTGAGACCGCGCCTCGGATGTCGCGTCCTAGTCCAGTACGGTAAAAGAGAGCCCATAAAGCCACGGCGGTGACGCAGGCGAAGGTGATGATCACCAGGTTGTACAACGGCAGAGGTTGGCCAGCTACTTGCACGGATTCGGCGAAGATATTGGGCACGCTGATAGAGAGGTACTGGGCGCCCCAGATCAGCCTGACCAGGTCCCCGACGATGAGCACAAGGGAGTACGTCGCCAGTAGTTGAATGAGGTGCTCACGCCGGTAGATGCGGCGGAGCACCGACACCTCAATTAAGCCGCCCAGCAGTGCCACAACCAGTGGCGCCGCGATCAATGCCAGCCAGAAGTTTCCGCTCGTTCTCAGCACAATGGTTGCGCCCACGAAGGCCCCAACCATATACAGGGAGCCGTGAGCGAAGTTTATCACCCTGAGCGCCCCGAAGACGAGGGTGAGGCCAGCGGCCAGCATAAAGAGCACGCCGGCCCTGGCCAGTCCTCCCAGGGATTGCACGAGAATTGTCTCGGGAGTCATACCTCACACTTCTCTAGCCAGGCTACTGCCTGGGATTTGCGCGGAGCTTGGCGATATCCCCCTCTGGCATCCACGCTTTGTCGCCAGCCACAGCGCGGACGCTCTTATAGATCGGGAATGGGTACTTGTCTGTGGAACCAACCTCGCCCATATAGGAGGCCACATCACCCTGGTGGTCAGCAGCCCTGATATTGAGGGGACCACGGAGCGAGTCGAATTTATACCCTTCCAGGGCCTTAACCACCGCGTCGGCCTCGAACGTGTTGGCCTTCTTCACCCCTGCCGCCCAAAGATTCACGGCGTCGTAAGCCATAATGGGCCAGTCGGACGGGTAGATGCCGAAGCGGTTGCGGTACTTCTGCACCCAGGGGCCTATCTTGGGGTTATCGATGGCGTAGAAAGGCGCCCGACTGAAGCCTCGAACACCATTTGGCGTATCGCTCCCCAGCGTCGAAAGCACCTCGACGTCGTATAGGGCGGTGAAGAAAGTCTTCTCGAAGAAGCCGTACCCTTTTGCTTGTTTCGTGAAGCCGACAAGATCGCCACCCCACAGGTTGGAGTACACCGCTTCAGGCTTGGCGGCGAGGATAGCTGTGATGAACGACTGGTAGTTCGTCTCACCCAGCTTCGGCCACTGCTCGCCGACGAACTGCACGTCGGGCCGCAGTTCCTTCATCTTCTCCTTGAAGGCGTTAGCCTGAAGGTGCCCGAACTCGTAATCGGGGCCGATGATGTAATACGTCTTGTATGGCAGCTTAGCCATATCGATAGCTTGCGCCCTTCCCTCGATGCCGGTGTTGGGTACAACAGAGAAGACGTACGGATGGCCCAGGTCGACTGTGAGACGTTCTGTGTTCGATGTGTGGAGGAAGATGGGAACCTTGTTCTCCTTGGCAACGGCCGATTCCGCGAGGCCGACGGCGCTGCTCACGGGACCCATCAGCGCTGCGACCTTTTCCCGCTGAATGAGATCCCGTACCTCGCGGGTACCTGCTTCTGGCCGTCCCTCCGTATTGCGAACGATCAGCTCGATCTTTTTGCCGAGCACTCCGCCGGCGGCGTTCAGATCCTCCACTGCCAGCGTAACGCCGTTAACGCCGGCGACGCCCAGCAGCGCCGCCGAGCCGCTCAGATCGGTAGCCATCCCCAGCTTGACCGTCTCTCCCCCCTGCTTGCTAGCCCCCGCGCTCTGGCTGCTCGGTGCTGATGATTGGCAGGCGGAAAGCAGTGAGCCAAGGATAAGGATGCCTACTGCCACCACCGCGATTGTGGCTAAGGGCCTTCGATGCTCGCTGTTCATGAATGCCTCCTTCTGCTGTTAAATGATATCCCTCAAGGTACAGCTTACGAGAAGATGACGCGAACGCGGTGCACGCGCACCATTGTCGGCGATGACAGTGCAGCGCCAGAGCTGCCAGCGTTGGCGTTAACGCGGGTGCAAAACGAATCGTTCAAGCATTGTGAAGGAAACGGAGGCGAGGACCGGACCGAAGCCGCGATATTCGTGATCATATCGAGCCTGAACGTGATCGCATTATAAGACGCGAGGAGCGCTGGTGCTAGGTCGAATAGCCACGAAAGTTTGTATCCGGAGTTAGATCATTTCCACTATGGCAGAGGATTGCCGTGGGAGAGGCGGACGGCTGGGTTGTTTCGGCCAACGCGGATATGGAGATTTGCCCCGAAGAAGGCAAGCTCAAATTGGATGAGTGTCATAAACTATCCCATGAGTTCAAGGATCCTGAGAGCGATCTGAAAGTTCAAGCGAGTCTCGGCGTGATCGAGATTGGCCTGGCAGATATCGCGGATCCGTTGGAGTCGATAAAGCAGCGTGTTGACGTGAATGTACAGGGCCTTCGCCGTAGCCTGGAGATTTCCGTTGTTTTCGAGGTATATGCGTAGCGTCTGCACGAGACTTCCGCCGTGGCGCCTATCGTATTCCTGCAATTGGCCCAGGGTTTGGTGGGCGAATGCCGATAGCTCATTCTTATCCTCTATCCTGAACAGAAGACGCAGCACCCCAAGCTCGTCGAAGGAAAGCACTTGCCTGGCCTTGCCCAGTCGCCTCACAATCGTGAGGCATTCCGTCGCCTCACGCCAGGAAACAGCGTAGTCCGTGAGCCTGCGACAAACGCGTCCCAGGCCAGCGGAGGCCGTGAAATGCCTGGAGTTATGGCTGACCTCATCTAACAGCCAGTTCGCCAGCGAAGCGGTGCTTTCTGCGGCACGTTCATCACCGACAGGTATGAGCACGATGACGGCATCATCGCTATTAGCCACCACCGACCCGGGTACACGCCTGGCCACCGCATCTCTAACCACGTCGAACAGAAGCCTTCCCAGCGAGACAAGTTCCGTTCGGCTCGCACCGTGGCGCTCGACGTGGCTTCCGAGATTATCGATGGCCAGGGCCATTACTTGGTGTGGCTTCGTGAGATCGTAACCGAAATGCAGTGCTCTCTTAAGAAGCGCGTGCTCGCTCTCGTATTTCCCTGACAGTATCTCGTCGAGGAAATCGCCCCTCAGCCTCAATTCGACGTCTAGCGCAGCCTTCTGCCTAGCCATTTCGAGGGCGAGGATTGTGGCGGCCCGCTCGAGAATCATATAATCCAGCTCTTCGAGCGGTTTGTTGCTCTCAGCGACCGATACGTAGCCCAGCACCTCCTGGCCGACGATAATTGGAGCCATGACCCTTGACACTTTCGGTCCACGGTCTGACGACCAGGTTACGTGGACTGGATGGGGACTTTCAGAAAGCAGCCTGATGGTCTCCATTATTTCAGAGTCTTGTAGCGCTTCTGGTGGTAAAGGCTGAAGCACGGCGTCATCCTTCCCACCTGCCGACGAAGGTACGTATGCCTGCGCGATCGGTCGGAACAAGTGGTCCTCGACTATCACCGGGTTAGAGACCAGATTCGCCAGTGTCAGCGCAATTTGCTCGGTTCCCTGGCCACTCAAGAGCAATTTGGCGAGTTGGTCGTGGATATGCATCGATTTGCTAAGCATCTCGTGTTGGGTCCGGATGAGCTCGTTCAATTCCTGTAGCTTAGTAACCGCTTCTCGCTCCTTGGCGTAGAGCCACGCCTTCTCTATTGCCACCGCTGCGCTATTTCCCAAGCTCGCCAGAAGCTTGACGTTATCTTGGGTAAAGTGTGTTGGGCGGCGGTTGGCGGCGAAAAGAACCCCGATAGCTCTATCCGCCACAATCAATGGCACGCCAAGGATGCCCAGAATCCCCTCTTTAGATACCGCGTTATCCACTTGAGACACGTGTTGGAATCGTGGATCAGCGAGGTAGTTGGATGTAAAGACTGGCTCGCGCAGTTTAGCCACCAG
This sequence comes from Chloroflexota bacterium, assembly GCA_023480885.1. Classification (GTDB taxonomy): domain Bacteria; phylum Chloroflexota; class UBA6077; order FW602-bin22; family JACPRP01; genus JAMCWX01. Next base: position 50,157 of record JAMCWX010000030.1, read on the forward strand.
GCCGCCGAGGCCCTCTCCCAGCATCATCCTAACCGCCTTGAATTCAGGCGTGCCGATGCCATCTGTGACCCGCATATAGATCTCGTTCAGATCGGTTTCCTTGAACGTGAGATAGGCAGTATCCGTAGCCAGGAGGTCTCGCGCACGGCGTACGATGGCCCTCAACACCTCGTCGAGCTCGAGATACGTAGATATCTCGTGGACCGTCTGGTAAAGCGCTTCTGCCTCTCGATGTCGTTGCTTGGCTTGCTCCAGCATTCGAGCCCGATCGAGCGCCCTACCAGCCTCAGCCACCAGGTCGGAGAAGGTCTGCATCTCTGCATCGCCGAATTCCCTGTCTCCGGGCAAGATCATTAGAATGCGCCCCAACTCGCGATTGCCCGTGATCAGGGGCGCTACCACAAAGGACTGGCTTCGCTCTATCTCCCCAAATATCGTCGATAAAGATAGTTCGCGTGATGCGCGTAGGAGGTCACGCGTCCAGCCACGCCAGAGAACAGTCGCGTGAGAACAGTGCGCCCACAAGCCGTTGACCTCTTCCTGAAGATCCCCCTTACCAACAACAGCAACATCCTTGCGTGGAAAGGACGTGGGCTCAAATCCCGGATGGTAGGTGAGCAACAATCCCATTTGACTGTGGTGCAGAGCGCAGATCGTTTGAATTGTTTGCTCCAGGACCACATCGAAATCTGTGTCCTGGAGCGCAATATTGGCTATCTGTAACTGCCCAGCGAGCTGCCGAACCACATCGTGGCCGTATTGTTCCTGAAATGGGTTAGCGATGCCAGGGGGAAGCTTCCGCATAATTCACCCGCTTCCATCTAAGTACTGGCCCCGGTGGTCATGGTGGCAGTGACGTATCGGGGCTAGCGGAAGCGACCTGTGATTAATACGGGAGATGAGAAAGGCCACTTCCAAGAGTACGTGTGGCGCCCAGGTTTGCGCCAATACAACCCCTTAGTGGAATCAACTTCTCCGCGAAAATCGTGTAGTGGATGCCCATATGGTAGCATATAGCCGGCCTAGTTGCAAGGGATAGGCTTGGCTACTCGACCATCCACCTTGACAGCGGCGCAAATGTCTGTATACTTGTACTATTGCAACTGTTACAAGGCATAGCGCGGTGGGCCTGGGACCTGGCGCTATGCGCTGGCGAAGAGGAGGAGAGCAGGTGTTCGGGGGAGTTCGGGCCCGGTGAGGGATAGCGCTCAGTCTTGCGCTCGCGGCCGCCCTGGTCGTGACCATCGTTCAGGGCTGCTCAGGCGCTCAGCCAGAGGGTTCGAGACCGCCAGCCACGCCCACGGCGGGTCCTGGGTCGCAGACCGCGTCGGGCGGATATGCTCTGAGAGTCACCGAAGGAGGCAAGGTCCTGGCTGGCCTGTCTCTCCAAGACATCGAGAAACTTCCCAGCCTGAAGCTCACCGCCGATGGCAAAGCGCAGGAGGGCCCGACCTTGCTGTCGGTCCTCAATCGCGCGGGCGTCACAGACTTCAAGCGGGTCATCGTCGTGGGCATGCAGCGCGGCAGGATCCATAGCGCGTCGTTGCCCCTCGATCGGGCGAAGGTTACGGACAGAGTCATTCTGGACGTCAACAAACGCGGGCAGACCAAACTGGCGAGTCCTGGTATCCCGAGCGAGCTTTGGATTGTGGACGTCGGCGAGCTGGAGGTTGAGAGATAGTGCCTCAACTCCTCATCGGCATCGACGATACCGACGATGCGAATGGCCCTGGCACAGGACGCCGTGCCAGGCAGCTTGGCACGCATCTGGCAGGTTCTGGGCTGGGAGCGCCTTCGGGCGTCACTCGCCACCAGCTTCTCGTCGACGACAGGATTCCTTACACCTCTCACAACAGCGCGCTGTGCCTCGCGCTCGAATCTGCCGCTTCATTGAGCGAAGTGGCGCATTCGTGCCGCGATTTCCTCTCGCGCTGCTGCGCGGAGGGCTCTGATCCAGGGCTGTGCGTTGCGTGGGCAGAGGCAGTGGACAGCTCCGTGGTCGAGTTTGGGTACGCCGCCAAGCAGGTAGTCCTCTCGAAGGCCGATGCACTTGGTCTTGCCGCCGAGCAAAAGGTATGGTTGGAGGAGCTTGGGGGCAGCGGGGGTGGAGTTATCGGCGCCCTGGCCGCCGTCGCTCTCCGACGCTCAGGCGAAGATGGTCGCTTCGTCGAACTGGCAGGCATTCGCGACTTGCGCGAGGATATCCTGTCTGCCAGAGATATCCTGGCCCGAACCGCCATTGGCGCCATCGTCGACGAGAACGGCGAAGCCGTGCCTTTGGACGACCTCGTTCATTTCGGCGGCTGGCTCCGCCCCAGTTTGCGAGAGGGCCGCCCAGTCCTTCTCGTGCGCAGGCGTGGCGACAGCGGCATCTCATCGAGCAACGGCGAACGAGCTTTGCAGAAAGGTTGGGTTACCATTGAGCACAAGCACAAGAGCGCTAACGATTCCCACAAGGCGCGCAATACCATCTCCAATCGTTGAAGCCCTTCTGGTGGCAGCCTGGGGTTGCCTTATCGCCGCTGGCAGAACGTACCTGGATTTTCACCTTGGCATCCCTGGCCACACAGGAATCCTCTGGATTGCCCTGTTGATCGGCGGCAAACTGGTCGTAAGGCGGGGTGGATCAGGCCTGGGCGTCTCCGCTGGATACCACATCCTCTTCGGCGCCCTCGGCGGAGTGGCAGCCGCCACGATCTTCGGACTGATTCGCCTGGGCACTGCCAGGAAGGACAAGGGATCGACCGTGGACACGTCAGCTCAAAGATAGACATAATTGTCGGTGAATCAGGAAGGTGAGCACAGATATTCACGGTCTGGACCACGTGTCGCAACCCCGCGACTGGAGCCTGGCGCTCCGCTGCGATGAGGCACTCAGTCCCCCGCGATCAGATCGAAGGCAATGTCAGCTCCTCGCAAGATTGCGCATAATGGTGATAACATATTATCAATTATGTGCGATTGTGATAATATATTACAACAAGGTTCGTCAAGACGAAGACAACATTCGCCAGAATGCTAACGTCTTCGTCAGCATCGAGGAGCGCGTATGAATGAAGCTGGGCACCTGGCAGCTATTGAAGAATTGCAGCAATCCCGCGGCCGAATGGTGATCCCCGAACTGAACTCGAAAACCTGCGCACAGGGAGATGGTATGGTCGGCAAACCAATGGTTCAACAGCCAGGCGGATCGACAAACTTTTGGACGAGCTTGAGGCGTGGTCCGTGGTCTGAGCGGGTTATCCGCCGCCTCCTGCACGCCTTAAACATTGTCGTAGGAAAGCTGAGATCCTATAACGAGGTCGCCGCCGTCGTCGTCTTTGGCTCCTATGCGCGTGGCGAGTATGGCCTGAAGAGCGATCTGGATCTCCTCATCCTCTTCGAGGGACTCGAACGCCCCGAGACGACGGAAGCAGGCGGCGCTGCCCTGCGCATTGTCGGGGAAGTGGAATCGGAGGAGCGATTGCCCATACATATTGCACCTTTGCTCGCGAGCATAGACAGGCCAGAGGATCTTGGGCCAGAACTCCTGCACAACATCTGGGCCGATGGGATAATCCTCTATGGCGAGGCCGGCGCGCTAGTACGGCTCCAGCCGAAAGGGTTAACTCCCTGGACTATCGTCCGCTTCCGCGTTGCTGACATTCCTCCAGAAGATAAGGTGCGTCTCAGCCGTCGCCTCCACGGAATGAAAAAAAGAGGAGGGATCCTCGGACCACGAGCGGTGGCGCTGGGACGTGGCGTGGTCTTGATCCCTGCAACGCAGGAGGCAGCAGTGCGCGAAGCCCTCGACGATGCTGGTGCCACCTACGATATGTTCCCTGTATGGCGGGAAGCCTGACGTCCCAGCGATTCTGAGCTAACGTGCCTATAATCGGGGCTTGCAGATTATCTCTTTCACCTTCAGATCGAAGAAGTCCTGGGCGTTCGCCGGTTGGAGGACTAGCGCCGTGTCGGACCCGCCCGAGGACCCCGCGATCGAGATGACGTCCTGGTCGGTGCGCACTAGTCCCGCATCGGCTGCCATCAGCGAGATCTCGATGCAGACCTTCGTGCCGTCCCCGAAGACGCGAAGGGCGGCGGCGATGATCTCGTCGACCTGGTAGGTTTCGAACTTGCGCCGAATCGCCCTGTTGACGCCCCCGAAGGCGTGCTGGCAGGTGAGCACGCGGGCGCCAAGGGATTCCAGCTGCCTCCTGACCTCGACCGGCATCTCCTGTACGTTAGGCCGCATACGCCCCGTCGAGCGGGAAACCACGACCACCTGACGACCCGCCATGTAAGGAATGATCTTCAGCGCGCTCGCGCCCGTCGAGGAAGCGATGAGAACGGTGTCGATGCCCAGCTCCTGTGCTCGGCGCGCCGCCAGCAAACCCACCTGTTCGGTGTTCTCGCGGCCAGAGTTAGCGAAGTACGTGATGTCGCTCAATTGTGCCCTCCCATGTATTCGATATCGTTCGCCGAACTGGTGAGCGCAGACCAATCGGCGCTTTGTCTGAATGGTCTGGGCTATGAGTAGTGTATTGGGTGGCGATTCCGAAGTCAAGCCTGTGGTCCTTGACGGGCCTCTGTAAGACTGATATGCTATGTATGACATAGCATTCAAGGAGGTGCGGGAGATGGCTGCGGTGCCGAAGACGATACGAATGCCAGACGAGGTCAGGCTCCCTCTGGAGGAAGAAGCGCATCTTGCGCGGCGTGACTTTTCGAGCGTTGCCAACGAGATGCTCCTGGAGGGGATCAAGATGCGGCGCATACCAGGGATAGTGTTCGCCGATAGCCCTTCTGGCGGGCGCGTGGCCCGCGTCGCCGGAACTGGCCTTGAGGTGTTCGAGGTAGTGCAGGCGTATCGATCCGTGGAAAACTCGTGGGCGCGGCTGAAGGAAGCCTTCCACTGGCTATCCGAAACGCAGCTAAGGGCAGCGCTTGCCTATGCCGAGGCCTATCCTGATGAGATAGAAGAGCGCATCCGACGAGATGAGCAATGGACCGCGAGCGCCATCGGGAAACGCTATCCGTTCATGTCCCCGAAGCGGAGATGAAGCGTGCGGTTCTACCTCGATGAGGACCTGTCGGGAAGGATAGCGGAGATCGCCAGAGAAATGGGCATTCATATTGTGACCGCCCATGAGTGCGGCAACCTCGGCGTGGACGACGAGGTTCATCTGACATTCGCCGCGAAAGAGGGCCGATGTCTGGTGACGCGCAATCGGGACCACTTCATCGCTCTCACCGTGAAGTTCTTTGAAGAGGAGCGGCCTCACGCCGGTATTCTGATAGTCCCATACACTATGCCCAGCGACCAGTTCAGCCTGATCGCCAGAGCCATCGCCCAGTATAACAGCGACCACCCCGAAGGCATCTCCGACTACGGGTTGGACTACGTGTCCTATGCCCCGAATAATTGACAAAATGCGCTATGATTAAGGGCAAGCGAAGGACAGAGGGGCACGATCGTGATCCTGCATAGGGGTAAGACGCTTAAGTTAGGCACGCTGGCCAGCATCCTGGGAGACGCTGGCCTAACACGGGACGAGTTGAGGAGGCTATCGCGGCCTGGATTAAGGATGCCGAGAAACACGGCGAGCCAATTCCTGATGAAGCTGAGCATCCGCAGACCATTGTGGTCTTCGGTTCGATCTCCTGTTGTGACAATGTCCACATCGTCTAGGGCTAAATAGGTGATTGCGCTGCTAGCATGGCGGTGCCTTATCTCGTCTAGCAACATAGTTTTGCCTATACGACGTAGCCTAATGAGGGCAATGTGCCTTCTGAGGCCGAGGGAGAGAGAGCGAAGCATTGTATCGAACCCCTCAAGTTCGCTAGTCCTGTCAACGAACAAGGGCTCCAGAGGCATTGCGGACATCATCGTGCTTCACTCCCCACGATTTGCTACCGCAGCAGATCATACAGTCATGCCGTACAGTTTGCTGCTGCAGCAAATTACATGACATTACCGTACAGTTTTCTGCGATGAAGTCGCGGATCAACAATCGGAAAAGGGATAAGGGAAGTACGGAGCGCTAGTTTGTCGAATCGGGGGGAACCGCGCTAGTGCCGAGGAGGGGAATCGAACCCCTACTCCCTGTGAGGGGAAACGGATTTTAAGTCCGTCGCGTCTGCCTGTTCCGCCACCTCGGCATTGTTCTAGAATTATATACAATGTCAACTAAGGCTTCAAGGGAAACTCCAGCCCGTTCCAGCGCCGTCGCTTGAGGTAGCGCCCCCGCCCTGCCCGCGCAACTGGCGTTACCTGGCCCTGGCGATAGAGCACCTCGCCCCGCGATATTGTGTAGACGGGATAGCCTGTGATCTGCCAGCCTTCGTACAGGCAGTAGTCGACGCTGGAGTGTAGCGTCTTCTGGCGGAGGGTCGTCTCCTTTTGGGGATCGTAGACGACGAGATCGGCATCGCTGCCCACCGCCACCGTCCCCTTTTGCGGCCAGAGGCCGAAGAGGCGCGCACTGGCAGTGGACGATAGCTCAACGAAGCGGTTCAGCGAGATGCGCCCTTTGCCCACGCCGGCGGAGAAGAGGAGCGGGAACATCGTTTCAATGCCGGGACAGCCATTAGGAATACGAGTGAAATCATCGCGCCCCATCTCTTTTTGCCCGGCGAAGTTAAAGGCGCAGTGGTCAGACGCCACTGCCTGGAGATCGCCCGTGCGCAGGCCACTCCAGAGATGGTCTTGATTGGCCCGCTCGCGGATAGGCGGCGAGCAGATATATTTCGCTCCCTCGAAGCCGCTCTCCGCGTAGTCTTCGAAAGCAAGGAACAGATACTGGGGGCAGGTCTCGCCGTAAACAGCCGCCCCCGAGTCTCGCGCCTCGCGCAGCTTGGCCAACGCCAGACGGCTGGAAACGTGGACGACGTAAACTGACCAGCCGCCTAGCCTCGCCAGCGCGATGGCCCGGCCCACCGCCTCGGCCTCGGCCTCGTGAGGGCGGCTGAGGACGTGATACTTCGGCTGCACCTTGCCCTCGGCCACCAGTTGTCTGCTGAGGATGTCTACTATGTCGCCATTCTCGGCGTGCACCATTGGCAAAGCGCCACACCCTTTCGCTTTTTCTATGATCTTGTAGAGCGTGGCATCGTCGATGTGCAGTGGAGTGCCTTTGTAGGCCAGAAAACACTTGAAACTGGTGACCCCAGCTTCCACTGCCGCGGGCATCTGGTCGAGGAGGTCGTCGCCGATCATCGGAACGGCAATGTGGAACCCGTAGTCGATCACTGCCTTTCCTTCCGCCTTCTCTTTCCATCTGCTCAAGGCGGCGACAAAGGTCTCTCCTGGCGCCTGGATGCAGTAATCAATGATCGTAGTTACGCCACCACACGCGGCGGCTCGCGTGCCTGAAAAGAAATCATCGGACGACACCGTTCCCATGAACGGCAGTTCCATATGAGTGTGGGGATCGATAAAGCCCGGAAACACCAAACATCCCGCGGCATCGATCACCTCGTCGCCTTCGGTAAGCCCCGCTGCTATCACCGCAACCTTGCCATTACTGATGCCCAGATCAGCTTTGTAGCAGTCATTTGCCGTAACCACAGTGCCATTCTTGATCACCAGTTCCATGCAAAACCCTCCCTATCGCTGCGTCGCGACCGGCTCCAGTCTTATACAGTCAGGAACGGGACAAACGATAGCGCATAAGCCGCAGCCGTCGCAACGTGCCTGCGAGACCTGTGCGGTTCTACCCTCGGCCATTGCGATAGCTGCGTATGCGCCATCTTGACAAGCGGTATAACACAACTGGCAACCGTTGCACCGCTCGGCGTCGATCGTGGCCACAACTCTATGGTCGAGGTCGAGCTCTTCGAAGCGTTTGATGCGCGGCAGGACTTTGCCTGCCATCGCGGCCACCGAGGTGAATCCCTGGCGATCCATATATTCGCTGAGGCCGCGGGCAAGTTCTCCGACGAGGCCGTAGCCACGCAACATAACGGCTGTGCAGACTTGCAGCGTGGTTGCCCCGAGCAAGAGAAATTCGGCGGCATCTTGCCAATCATTGATCCCGCCCATGCCGCTCACAGGCAGTGACACGGCCCGCGCGATTTCGGCCACACAACGTAGGGCGATAGGTTTTATCGCTGGGCCGGACAGTCCGCCGAACGCAGATTGGCCGTGCACTGCTGGCAGCGGCCGCAGCGTTTCCAGGTCGATGCCGACCAGGCAGGCGACTGTGTTTATTGCCGCTACCGCATCGGCCCCGGCTGCCTTCACCGCGCGCGCGATGGTCGAGATGTCGGTGACATTGGGGGTGAGCTTGACGATCACCGGGGTAGTTGCTACTTCTTTGACCCAAAAAGTGATGTCGGCGGCAATCGTCGGGTCCTGCCCCTGAATGGCACCCATTCCGCGTTCAGGCATCCCGTGCGGGCAACCAAGATTCAGCTCGACGGCGTCAGCGCCAGCCTCTTCCACCAGCGAAACTATCCTGTGCCACTCTTCCCGGTCGACCGCCGCCATCAGGCTGGCAACGAGCATACGGTCGGGGTAGAGACGTTTGATTTCCGTCATCTCTTCTAGCCACGTCGCCAGAGGGCGGTCTGAGATGAGCTCGATGTTCTCCAGGGCCAGCAGTCGGCCACGGCGGGGCAGGCGGCCGAGGCGAGGTCGTACATTGACGATCTCCTGCAGGCTCAAGGTCTTTGTCACGGCTCCTGCCCATCCCGCGGCGAAGGCACGCTGGATCATGGGCCCCGTGGCAGCAGGAGGCGCTGAGGCAAGCAAGAACGGGTTGGGCAGCTCCTTGCCAAGGAAATCGACAGATAGATCAGCCAAGCTCGTTACCTCCCGTGTGAGGGAATACAGGGGCAATTCGCGAATCGCCTGTTGGTGAATTGCCCCCCATGGTGTGAAACTCCCGTTGATCAGGCCGCTGGCCACTTCGTTCAGACACCAGGTTCCACTGCCAGTTTGGGCGGCGGCTCCTGTCCTGTCTGGTAGGCGATGTGCCGCGCGCCCACGGTCTTCATCAGAATGTAGTAGGCAATGAACGCGGCGGCGAAGCTCCAGAACCAGCTTCCCGTTTGCAGCCAATCGAGCCACGAGCCCGCGTAGTTGGCTATCTGGTAAACCTTGATCTGGTGCAACCAGCCAACGAATGGTGGCAGGATGCCGACCAGCAGCGCCACCACAGCCCACGGATTGATACCCATTTTGTTGCCGTAGTTGTAGACGCCGTCGGTACGGTAAAGGTCGTCCAGCTTCAACTGGCGGTTGCGCAGGATCCAATAGTCGACCACCATTATGCCGCCGATAGCGCCGAGGAAGCCGCCGTAGCCCGAGAGCCACGTAACGGCGTAGGACATGGCATTAAAGAAGAGGTACCACGGCTGCATCAAGATGCCCAGAACGCCGGTGATCAAGACGCCCCACACCCAGTTGAGCTTCTTGGGATAGAGGTTCTGAAAGTCATTGGCCGGGGCAATGATGTTAGCGCCGATGTTAGTGGAAAGCTGGGCCAGGGCAACGAAGATGATGGCCACCGCGATCAGGATGCCGCCGAGACGTGTGCTCAGCAGAGCAAACAGGTTGATGGGATTCCACACGTCCAGCGCCGTGCCGCTCTGGTTAATAGTTTCCTTCACGGTCTCAGGAAAGATTAGCGTGCCTCCGATAGTGACCAGGATGCCCAAAGTGCTGAAGATGCCCATTGTGCCCACCAGCCCTATCGATTGGCCGATCATCTGCCGCGACTGGTTTCTGGCAAAGCGCGTGACGTCGGCTATGTTTAGCGCCATCGTCGCCCAGAAGCCGACGTTGATGTTGAGCAGCAGCCAGAACCAATAGAAATCCGGGCTCATCGCCTTGTCGGGGGAGATGTGCCCGCTGAGAATGGCCCCCAGCCCCCCAGGCGCTGTGAACACCTCATAGAGCAGCAGGAATAGGGAAAAGGCGATGAGGAAAGGGGCAGAGATATCAAACATAGCCTTGATCGCTCTGGAGCCTTTCCAGGGCGGCGCGATAATGGCGTTCCACATATTCAAGGCCCAGAATAAGAAGAACATAATGTACTGATTGGTACCCGGGGTCGTAGCGTCTTTGAAGCCGGGCCAGATGATGGTTATCAGGATGTACAGGGCGTAGCCGCCAAGCCAGGTCTCGATGCCAAACCACCCGCAGGCCACGATGGCGCGAAGAACGGCGGCAATGTTGGCCCCAAAGGTGCCGAAGGACGCACGGATGAACACGGGGAAAGGCACCCCATACTTGGCGCCCACATGGGAGTTGAGCAGCATAGGAATCAAGACTATGGAATTGCCCGCGATCAATGTCAGCAGCGATTGCCACCAGGTGAATCCGAACACCAAGCCGACATTGGCAAGGCTCCACGATGGGATGACGACACAACAACCTACCCAAAAAGCCAGAAATGAATAGAGTCCCCAACCGCGCAGTCTCACAGGTGTTGGCGCCAGGTCTTTGTTGTAGAGAGCTGACCGCGGCATCTCGCCGGCCAGCTCTTGCTTGCCGTCAGACGTCACTACTACTGAAACCGCCATAGCTCTTCTCCTTGTTGCTAGAAGCTCTGCATCTCAGCGATTGACGTTGCCGCAGGAACGCTCGCATCCCGCGGCTCTTTTCCATCCGATCTGCTCTCATGGCGATCACTTTGTTCACGGCAGTTGCCGCTGCCTGCCATCACCCCTTTCCAGCAGCGTTCGGCGATGGGGAGAACTCGCCCTCATTGGTATTGGTTATGGCAGCAGTCGCGTCAGATCGCCGTAAGTCTCAGGGCGTCGGTCGCGATAAAACTGCCAGAGGTCCCGTACCTCCCGCACCATTTCCAGATCGAGGTCCGCCACGACTACCGCGTCGTCCGCGTCGCCGGCCTGGGTCACGATCCTGCCTCGCGGGTCGCAGAAATAGCTCGAGCCATAGAACTTGCCGGGGCCAAAGGGCTCTTCCACTCCCACGCGGTTGATCGCCCCGACGAAATAACCGTTGGCCACGGCGTGCGCCGGCTGCTCCAGCAACCATAGGTACTTGGAAAGGCTTTCGATGGTCGCCGAGGGGTTGTAGACGATGTCGGCACCGTTTAACCCAAGAGCCCGCGCTCCCTCTGGGAAATGTCGGTCGTAGCAAATGTACACGCCGATGGTGGCATAAGCGGTCCGGAAGGTGGGGTATCCCAGATTGCCGGGCTTGAAATAGAACTTCTCCCAGAAGCAGGCTACCTGGGGAAGGTGGTTTTTGCGATACTTCCCCAGGACCTGGCCGTCCGCGTCGATGACCACCGCTGTGTTGTAGTACACGCCAGTGATTTGCTCCTCGTACAAAGGGACGACGAGCACCATCTGGTATTGCCTGGCCACCTCTTGCATAAGTGTGGTCGTCGGCCCGGGCACGGGCTCGGCCAGTTGATACCAGCGGGGATTCTGCTCCTGGGGGAAGTAAGGGCCGTAGAATAACTCCTGCAAGCAGGTTATCTGCGCCCCACGGCCCGCCGCCTCCCGAATCAGGTGCAGGTGTTTCTCGATGTTGGCCGCTTTACCCTCTACGGTGAAGTCCTGCGTCTTACATTGAATGAGAGCGCTGCGCACGATCATAGCCACTCAACCCTCGCCTACTCAAGCTCTTCCTGCACTGCCGTGGCGGCCCAGCCATAGAAGATCGCCGCCAGCACAGCCAGGATGAGTATTCCGCCAAAACCGAGGCTCTGGCTGCCCCCAAGGTAGAACCCCAGCACCGTCAGGACCCAGAGAATACCGATGCCTAAGCGCCTGTCCATAGCGTTCCTCCTTAATCAAACACTCAGGATGCGATGTCTCGCATTGTTCCCGCTGCACTATCCCACGAACCAGGGGCGATATCTTCGTGCATCTGGACGAAGATGCGGCGTGGCCATCTGTCCTTTGTTCAATGTCACTATTTGCGAACGTCTACGCGACCAGGGCATCTGCCGCTTCAAGGGCATAGTCCAGCGCAGCTATGGCCTCTTCAAGCTCCGCTTCGCTCACAACCAAAGGGGGGCTGACAAAGATGCTATTCCAGCGGATGAAAGGCAGCACGCGTCGCTCGTGCAGGCGGCGCTGCACCTCTTGCACAGGCGCCATTTGCGCTGCGCTGGCGTTCCATGGCACGAGCGGTTCTCTGGTATGGCGGTCCTTCACCAATTCCAGACCAGTAAAGAGGCCCTTGCCGCGCACATCGCCTATACTGCGATGCTTTTCCTTGAGGCCCTGGAGCCCTGCCATCAACAATTCGCCCAGCCGCTGGCTCCGCTCGATGATCCCCTCGTCACGGTAGATCTCCACCGCCGCGACGCCCGCCGCGCAGCACAACGGGTGCATCGAGTATGTCAGGCCGCACCAGAGGAAGTTGTCCTCGAAATGCTGGGCGAGCCTGGCGTTGACGATGACCGCACCCAGCGGCAGATAGCCACCGGTCAGGCCCTTAGCAGTGACGATAATATCCGGCACGACATTCCAGTTTTGCACGGCAAACCATTGGCCGGCGCGTCCCCAGCCGGACATCACTTCGTCGGCGATGAGCAGCACGCCGTAGCGATCGCAGATTTCTCGTAGCCGAGGCAGGTATTCGGGGGGCGGCACGAGGACGCCATTGCTACCTACAATCGGCTCGACGAGGACAGCGGCCACCTGGCCTGGCCCTTCAAAATTGATGAGCGTATCGATGTGCTCGGCGCACCCCAGCCCGCAACCAGGGTAGCTCTGGCCAAAGGGACAGCGATAGCAGTAGCAATCCAGCGCCCGCACGACCCCGCTGATTCCCGGCTCAACCGGAGGACGTCGTGGGTCGCCAGACAGCGTGATAGCGCCGAAAGTGGCACCGTGGTAGGAGCGGTAGCGCGTGATGATTTTATGCCGGCCGGTGAAGAGGCGGGCCATCTTGACCGCGTTCTCTACCGCGTCCGCTCCCCCCAGCGTAAAGAAGGTCCTGTCCAGGTCGCCCGGCGCGACTTCCGACAACAGCCTGGCCAGCACTGCCGCCGGCTCGTTTGCGTACGCTGGGGAGACGACGCAGAGCCGCTCGGCCTGTCGCTTGATCGCCTCGACCAGGCGGGGATGTTGGTAGCCGAGGTTGAGGTAGTTGAGCTGAGAATAGAGGTCCAGGTAGCGGGTGCCCGCGGCGTCGATCATATAGCAGCCTTCGCCGCCGACAATCAGCAAAGGCTTGATCTTCGATTGCACCGACCAACTGTGCAAGACGTGGTTCTTGTCGAACTGCTTGATTTCCTCAACGCTGGTCCGTGGCGTACGTGTCTGCATCGGCCGCCCTCCTCTACCTGCGTGCACCAGTTCTGCGCCAGTGGCGTCTTGTGCCTCTACAACGATCTTGATACCGCGCAACCCGACAGCGCGGGCTGCGCCGAGCTACTTAGAACCATCTTGATGTGACGATTTTCTTTTCGGTGAAGAATTCGATGGCGTCGCGGCCGTGCCCGTGGAGGTCGCCGAAGAACGAGTCCTTCCACCCGGTGAATGTGAAGAAGGCCATTGGCGCGGGCACCCCGATGTTGATGCCCACCATACCGCAGCGAACCCTGTACTTGAACTCCCGAGCCCACTTGCCGCTTGACGTGAAGATCGCCGTGGCGTTGCCATACGGGTTGGCATCCATGATAGCCAGGGCCTCATCTAAGTCGCGCACCCTGATGAGGCCGAGCACCGGCCCGAAGATCTCTTCATTGGCGATAACCATATCCGGTTTGACGTGATCGAAGATAGTCGGCCCGACGAAACAGCCGTTGGGATAGCCATCGACCCGGATTTGTCGGCCGTCGAGGATAAGCCTGGCTCCCTCCTGCACGCCTTTCTCAATGTAGCCCAAGACACGATCCAGATGCCGTCGGGAGACGACAGGACCCATCTGCACCGTCTCGTCGAGGCCATAGCCGACCTTCAGATTTGAGGCCAGTTCGACAAGCTTCGCCCGCAAAGGCTCGTATATGTCTCCGACGGCAAGAACGACGGCAGCCGCCAAACAGCGCTCTCCTGCCGCGCCGAAGGCGGAGGAGATAATGGCTGCCGCCGTTCGATCCAGGACGGCGTCAGGCATAGCTACCAGAAAGTTCTTCGCGCCGCCGAGACACTGCACGCGCTTGCCGTGCTCAGCAGCCTTCCTGTAAACATGCTTCGCTACCGTGGCAGAGCCGACAAAAGATACGCCATTGACATCTTTGCTTTCAAGAAGCGCGTCGACCACCTCTTTGGCGCCATTTACCAGGTTCATCACGCCCCTGGGGAAACCAGCTTCGTCGATGAGCTCAAACAAGCTGTTCTGGCTGAGCGGCACTTGCTCCGATGGCTTGACGATGTAGGTGTTCCCGCAGGCCACAGCAAATGGCATAAACCAGAGAGACACCATAAACGGAAAATTGAACGGCGGAATGGCGCAGAAAACGCCGATGGGTTGGCGCACGGCATCGCAGTCGATATCCTTGGCTACATCCTCCAGATTGCTGCCCATCATTAGCGAGGGAATGCCCGTTGCCACCTCCACATTTTCGATAGCTCGCCTCACCTCGCCACGAGCATCGTCCAGCGTCTTGCCTTCCTCCTGAACGATGACCCGCGCCAGCTCCTCGGAGCGCTCCTCCATCAGGTCCCTGAGCTTGAAGAAGCTCCTCGCTCTTGCTAGCGGAGGCGTCTCTCTCCATCCCAGAAAGGCATCCCTGGCCGCCTTGATTGCCTTGCCCACCTCGTCCTGCGCGGACAGGGGAACCTGCGCCAGCAGCGCTCCTGTTGCCGGATTCACCACGTCCAGAAGCTGGCTCGAATCGGAAGGAACCCACTTGCCGTCGATGTAGTTGTCGATTCTCTTCACTTCCACCTGTAACAGAACCTCCCTGGTGCATGATCGGACAACGCCTGGGGTGCGCAACGCGGTCGTCAGGATATGCAAAACTCGCGATTTCATTATGCAGGCGCATCAACAGCGCGTCAAGACGCACGGTGTCTACTGTTTGCAGGCGTTCTCTGGACACTCTGTGAAGAGTCGAGGAACACTTTGGCACGCAGAGCCACTCGGATGGAATTCTGCTTCTCCGGATTGCGCAAATCGGTACGCAGCAAGCGCGCTATTCTGTTCAGGCGACAGTAGAGTCCCTGTCGACCCAGGCCGAGCAAGTTGGCAGCTCGCACCATGTTGAGGTTACAATCGAGGACTGTCCTCAGCGTGTCGAGGAGGGCTGTCGCGTCCTTGCAATCGAGCAGCGGTCCAAGCTCATCGTGGACGAAGCGTGCCAACTCCTCTGGCTCCCGACTGTTGAAAAAGAGGCGATAAATCCCCAGACTGTCGAAGAATGGCTCTGGGCTGGCGGCTGCGCAGCGTTTGCAAATAGCGGCGGTGAATTCGGCCTCTTGATAAGAGGGCCACACATTTCCCAGTCGGTTGACTGCCCTACCGATGCCTGCTACCAGGTCCATGCCTGGATAGCCTCGTGCCACATCGTCGTGTAAGCCGGCTACCAGAATTTGCAGCTTGGCCAACAACTGCTCGCGCGTGTTATCGGCGAATAGCGCGCGCACGCTCTCTCCGCGCACCGAGGTCATCGCGCTAAGACCGGCGGAGTTGAAGCAGGCTTTCAAATGCTCCTCGATGCCCCGTTTCAAATCGCGCATCTGAGTCTCGCCCTGGTCTGGCGCGGCGGCAAGCGCGGACAGCCCTTGGCAATGGAAAACGCCCACGGCCATCCACTTGTCGCGCAAGTCCACCCCAAGGTAGTCAGCGCGGCGGCAAATCTCCTCATCAGACGCAGACGAAAACGAGCCGCTGGCGATGTGGTCGAACAGCTCGGTCTTCAGGCCCCGCCGCGTCTCCTCGATGCCTTTCTGGCGCAGAACTTCATAAGCCAGCGTGACGGTGGCTTGATGCAGAATGGCAGAATCAGGCTCGCGGAGCTTCGCCAAGCTTTCGATGGCCACCAACTCGGCCCAGTGCTCCGGTCCAACGTGTACGGGCGCGAGCAACACGCGCAGCGCTTCCTCACGAACGCGGATCGCTACTGCCCTGGGTCGCGCCGGCAGCGCGGCTCCCACCTGGGACTGTTGCTGCAACGCCTGCACCAATGCCTGGTCTTGAGCCAGGTGTGTGGGATAGCTCGCTGCGTCCTCGCCCTGCCGGCGGGGCAAATAGAGCACCGAAGCCCGAATAACCTCACTCAAGGCGCGGAGTATGCCGGGGATTCCTTGCTCATCCATCGTGACCGCAGCCAGTTTCTTGCCGACTTGCTCGGCCCTGCGCAGCGCAGCGTACTGTCGCCTGATGATAAGCGAGTGGATTTCCTCTGTGACTTCGACGAAGCGCACCTCTCTGGTCAAAGCGATGAGGGGGAGATGCAATTCATTGGCCAAATCGATCATCGGATGGGGGATTTCTTGAAACGACCGGCCCAGCTCGATAGCCACGCCTGCCACGCCTTTTTCAGCCAGTTCACGCAGGTAGTGTAACTGCACGTCTTTAGAAATTGCCAGGGTAAGGCCCGTAGTCAGGAGCAGTTCGCCGCCAGAGAGGAGATAGGCGATGTCAAGCAACTCCGAGACGTGCGCCCAACGAATCGCGTTGCCGAGGCGATCCTTTCCCGCAACTACGATCGCCGACGAGAGGACGGGCAACTGCAGAGCCTCTGCGACTGTCACCGTCATTCGCTGGCCTCCGGGATGCAGTCGAGGACAAGGCCATTCTAACTGAGAATCAACCGAGCTGTCGCAAGTATATCACCCCTCGTGGCGTCCGTCAACATGCCGGGCGGTCGCAGGGATGGGGCTTCTGCATCATCGAGAACGGTCGGTTACCTCAGCGACGAGGGTAGGATGCTGAGTTGCTCCCGGTACTTGGCCACCGTGCGGCGCGCTACGTTTATGCCGCGACTGGCCAGTTCCGCGGCTATCTCCTGGTCGGTCATCGGCGCCGATTCGTTGCCGATGATCTCCTTGATCACGTCGCGCACGCTCAAAGACGCCGTGAAGAAGTTGCCGAAGGGAATGACCTGTCCCGATGGCAGCATCACGTATTTGGCCGCGGTCGCCCGGCTCACAGTCGATTCGTGCATCCCCAGCTCCTTGGCCACCGCTGCCCGCGTCAGCGCCTTCAAATGGCGCACGCCCTTGGCCAGAAACCCTTTTTGCTGCTCCGCAATGCAGGCCGTGATCTTCTGCAACGTTTGCCGCCGCTGGTTGATGTTGGCGATGAATAGCTTCGCCCGCGACACGTAATGCTGGATGTGCCGCTTCTCGTCGTCCGAGAAGCGCAGTGGCTCCCGCTCCAGGTCGTTCAAGAGCTGATTGTATAGCGGACTGACGCGCAGGAAGAAGCGTTTGGATTCGACTACCTCCACCTCGTATCCGCCGTCCCCCTCCTTCTGGCTGATGATCACGTCTGGCAGAATGTGGGCCGCCCCAGAACGAGTCACGCCAGGCTCGAAGCCCTCAGCCTCCTGAGCCGGATACGGGTTCAGCCGGTGCTTGATGAACTCGCTCGCCTGGTTCACCTGCTCGATGGTGATGCCCAGCTTCGAGGCGATCCTCCCGAACTTATGCTCCGCGAGCTCGTGGAGATGTCCCGAGATGATCCCCCCCGTATGCGGCGGTATCTCCACGCCATCCTGTTCCAGGTAATTGAGCTGGATCAGCAGGCACTCGCCGAGATCGCGCGCGCCGATCCCGATCGGTTCGAGCGACTGCAAGAGGCCCAGGATCATCTCAACCCTCGTCGGTTCCACACTGAAGAGCTCTGCTACTTCCTCCAAAGAACACTGTAAGTAGCCGTTGTCGTCAAGGCTACCTACAAGAAACTCCGCTATGGGCATGTCACCTGGCTGGAGCATCGCTTGCAGCTCGGTCAGCAACCGCTCCGAGATAGTCATCTGGGCCGCCACCTGGCTCAGGGGATCGAAATCATCGTCGGTGGACGACCCCGAAAGGCTATAGCTGGCGAAGTAATCGTCGCCATAGTCGTTCTCAGCGTTCGAATCGTCTATCTTCTGCTGGCTCAGGCAGTGCGGGCAGATGCTTCCCTGCAACGCGCCTCCGCAGACGCTGCACGTTGCTTTCTCGAGCACTTCCAAAGCCGGGTTGTCGTTCAGTTCCTCGTTTATAACCTGCTGCAGTTCCTGGGAAGATAGCTCCAGGATATAGCTCGCGGCGACGAGCCGCGGCGAAACCTTCATGCCCATATTGGGCATCATATCCTGGATCATTTCCATCGTCCGCTACCTCCTTAGGTCGACGTAGTAGGAACTGCCAGGGATCGCCTTCGCTCTCCGTTTTCCCTCGCC
>JAMCWX010000045.1 GCA_023480885.1 Chloroflexota bacterium
AGTTTACAAAAGTTTCGGCCTTGGATAGAATTTCAGTAGGCTCACTCTCTAGCTCGAAGGGGCTCCGAGGATTTGGTTGTCGCAAGCAAATCCTACACGATGCTCCCAAGAAACTAAAGTGAGCCTTCCCCTTTTCCCTTACTCCCACGCTTGGCAACACGATACGTCAACCGTATCCGAGGTCTCTACAGGCACTCCCCAGCTATGTGCTCGACTGCCTCGTCGAGCTTGACGAGGGTGAAGTCCTGGGATGTGCGGGGTTTGATCTCTATGCTCCCTTTGTCTAGCGTGCGGCGGCTGACAGTGGCGCGCAAGGGCAGGCCAATCAGGTCGGCGTCGTTGAACTTGACGCCTGTGGTCTCAGCGCGGTCGTCGTAGAGCACCTCGCAGCCCCGCGCTTGCAGGTCGAGATACAGCTTCTCCGCCACGCCGGCGACTTCGGCGTCCTCAACTCCCAGCGCCACCAAATGCACCTGGAACGGGGCGACTGACCTGGGCCAGATAATGCCTTTGTCGTCGTGGTTCTGCTCGATAATAGCGGCCAGCAATCTATCGACGCCGATGCCATAGCAGCCCATAATGACGATCACTTCCTTGCCTTCAGGGCTGAGGAATTTGGCGCCCATTGCCTCGCTGTACTTATAGCCGAGCTTGAAGATGTGGCCTAGCTCGACGCCCCGGCTCAGCTCGATCTCGTGGCCACAGGCACAACATGTCTGCCCTGCCTGGGCCAGGGCGACATCGGCAACGATGTCCGCCTTGAAATCCCTGGGGTAGTGCACGTTGCGCAGATGCGTGTCCGGCTTGTTGGCGCCGGCGATGAAGGCATCGGCGTCGACGGAATCGTCCAATACTACCCTGACGTTCTTCAAGCCAATGGGCGAGGCAAACCCTGGCACGCCCCCGGCTTTGGCTATCTCCACGTCGGTGGCAAACCTGAAATCGGCGCTCTGCAGTGCGCGAGCCAGCTTGGCTTCGTTGACGTCCAGGTCGCCTCTGATGACCACGGCTACCAGGTCACCACCAGCGGAGTAAAAGACACTCTTCAAGAAGTCCTGCGCTGGAAGGGAGAAGAACTCGGTGAGCTGCTGAATGGTCTTCACGCCTGGCGTGCTCGCTTCTTCCACAGGCTTCATTGCCTCCGGTGGAGCGTGCTGGCCAACCCTGTCGCTCTTCAACGCTTTTGCCGCCTCGACGTTCGCGGCGTAGCCGCAGTTGCGGCAGATGACGACGGTGTCCTCACCAGATTCGGAAAGCAGGATGAACTCGTGGGAGCCGGTGCCCCCCATCATTCCGGTATCAGCCTCGACGTCCAGCACCTGCAGTCCGCAGCGGGAGTAGATGTTCTTATATGCCTGATGGATCAGTGGATAGTACTCGTCGAGACCTTTCTGATCCTCGTGGAAGCTATAGCCGTCCTTCATCAGAAACTCACGCATGCGGATTAGGCCGCCGCGAGGCCGCGCCTCGTCGCGTATCTTCGTCTGAATCTGGTAGACCATGAATGGCAACTGGCGGTAGGAGCGCAGCTCTCGTCGCGCGAGGTCGGTCACGACTTCCTCGTGTGTCATAGCCAAAACGAAGTCACGCTCGGCTCTATCCTCAAAGCGGATAAGCTCGGGGCCAATGGCAAAGTAGCGTCCAGTCTCTTTCCAGAGCTCGGCTGGATTGAGCACGGGCATGTGTATCTCCTGGCCGCCGATCTTGTCCATTTCGTCGCGCATAATCGCCTCGATCTTCCTGATCACGCGCCAGCCCAGGGGCAGATAGCTATAAACCCCGGCCGCAAGTGGGCGCGCCAGAGCTGCCCGCAGGATCAGCCGGTGGCTTGCGATCTCAGCTTCCGCTGGCGGTTGTCGCAACGTCTTTCCGAATAGTGTCGATAAGCGCAAGTTCCTACCTCCGTGTCCTCGAGAAATGGCACGCTGGCCGCAGCCCCGCACCATATTTTGCGCGCGGCAGCGCGCCGGATAGTGTAGCCGCACCCTTCAGGGTGCGCGTAACCGGTGAAACTGGAACACCCCGGATTTGCTGCCACGGCCAGCCTGCTGGAGCAACTACGAATCCTAGAAAAACCCCAATCGCTTCAGGTGATTGTATCCGGCCTCGACGTCTTCCGGGGAAGCCGGGCTGGCGAACTCGCAGACGCGCAGCGCTTCCTCTGGCACCTGCGAACGCACGGCGTCCAGGTCGATTTCTCCAGCCCCAGCCACTTTGTGATCCTGAAGACCGACGGCGTCGTGCAGATGCATGCCCACTATATGCCGGCTGAAGGCCCTCAACCAATCCTGCTGTTTCGAGAATCCCAGGAGTTCGAGATCGTGGGCGTGTCCCACGTCGTGCCAGTAGAAGACCGTCGAACGGTCTACGTTGTCCAATATCGTCTGCATCTCTTCGGGCAGCGGGATCTCGTGGTAATGATAACGGTTTTCGAGCCCGAGCTTCAAGCCGCGAGCGGCCGCGTAGCCTGCAACTTCCTTCAAGCTTCGAATCGTCGCCTCTAGGAATGGACGGCTACGAGCGGCCCTCGCTTCCTGGATTGCCGTTCTCGCCTGGCGGAACTCTTCGGTACCTGCCTGCCCTTTGCTGAACAACCGCCGCAGGGCTCTTTCGAGGTCGCCGCTTATCTCGACTCGTCCGCAATGGACGACGACTGCGCTAGCCTTCAACTGGGCCGCCACGTCGATGGCTCGCCTTATTATGCCAACGGCTGCAAGCCTTTGAGCCTCGTCCAATGTCGAGAGCTCGGGCAAGACTTCTGTTCCTCTATGCTCCCATTTCGGACAGGGCGCGTGAACGCTGGAGATTTCCGCCTTCCCCTGCGACTGTAGAGCAACGTACTCCTGGAGCATCCCGTCTGTAACCTGATGATTCAGCTCGATCTTGTCGAAGCCAATGCCACGTGCCGCGGCCACAAAGTCGGCCGCTCGATCGAAGCGGCCTATTGCCCACATCGTTGAGATAGAAGATTTCGCCAAAGGTGTCCTCTCAATCGTCCTTGAACTGATCTCGGCGTCTGCTTCCCGCCCAGTCGCTGGCGACGATGTCGATCTCGTGCAGCAGCGCCGGAAGCAGATCTTTCTCGTCTACCGTGCGCACGACTCTACCATAGCGGAACACGACGCCTCGTCCTCCACCGCCGGCAATGCCCACATCGGCATCCCTGGCCTCGCCAGGGCCATTGACGACGCAGCCCATTACAGCTACCTTGATTGGCGCCTTGATTCCTTCTAGCTTCTGCTCGACCTCTTGCGCGATCTTGACGAGCTCGATCTCGGTCCTGCCGCAAGTCGGGCAGGAGATCATCACCGGCCCGCGCTGTCTCAGCCCGAGCGCCTTGAGGATCTCAAAGCCAACCCTGACCTCTTCTACTGGGTCACCGGTGAGCGATACTCGCAACGTGTCGCCGATGCCCGTGAGTAGCAGAGCGCCTATGCCGACGGCCGAGCGTATCGAGCCAGCCCAAGGGGTCCCTGCCTCCGTAATGCCCAGATGCAGCGGGTAGGGAACGGCCTGAGCTACCTGCCGATATGCCTCGATGGTCGTCGGAACGTCGAATGCCTTCAGCGAGAGCTTTATCAGGTCGAAATCGAGGCTTTCCAGTAACCTCACCTGAGCCAACGCGAGTTCGACCATTCTCGAAGCTACGCTCTCCACACTGGGAGCATCGCACGCGTCGGCCTTAGATTCTTGTTGTGGCAAGGAGCCCGCGTTAACGCCGATGCGGATGGGGATCGATCTTTTTTTCGCCGCCTTCACCACAGCCTTGGTCTTCTCGGGATCGCGAATGTTACCCGGATTCAGCCGCAGCGCATCCACGCCAGCCTCTATTGCGGCAAGCGCGAGACGGTAATCGAAATGTATGTCGGCGATCAAGGGGATGTGAATGCCTTTCTTGATGTCGGGCAGGGCGCGGGCAGCCTCCATGTCTGGAACCGCCACCCTCACCAGCTCGCATCCAGCCTCCTCGAGCTCGCGTATCTGGTCTATTGTAGCCCTGGCGTCGCGCGTGTCGGTGCACGTCATCGACTGCACGCTGATAGGGGCATCTCCTCCTATGGCGACCGAGCCGATATGAATCTGCTTCGAATGCCTGCGAGCTATCACTTCACTCCCCAATCTATGTTAGGCACCGGTGAAAGTAGATCGAAATACGATATCACGAGCACCAGAGAGACCAGCACGGCCAGCCCTACCAGGTGGACGAATCCCTCGCGTTCGGGGCTCACTCTTTTTCGGCGAACTGCCTCAAGAATGACGAAGACGAGTCTGCCTCCGTCCAGGCCAGGGATGGGCAGGAGGTTGGCGACGCCGAGGCTGGCGCTGAGCAGGCCCGACACGTTTAGCAAGGGGAACAACCATCCTGTGTTCACCGATTCCGTTGCCGCCTGGCTGGTGATTTGGTAGATGCCGATTGGCCCCACGGGGCGCGCAAGCTCGAGTGGCAGGGCGCCTCGGAGAATCATTATCGGCACGTAGAGCGTGAAAACGATCACGCTCACGGTTTGCCGAATGCCCATAACCAGGGACTCGAGGAAGGGATGCGAAACCGCCTCCATCTTGGTAGGATAATCCACGGCGGCAATGCCCAGAGGTCCCTCCCCCGACGGCCACGTGGCTCGGGGAACGATGGTCAAAGGAATCAGGTTGCCATCGCGCTGCACCTCTATGGTCACTTCTTGCCCTTTGTACGTTTCAGCCAGGGGCCGGATTTGCTTTGCCGTGGTGATATCGTTGCCGGCGAAGTTAACTAAGACGTCGCCTGGCTTGAGCCCCGCGGTCTCGGCAGGCGAACCCGGCACGATGAACGATATCCTTGTCTGTGTCTGGACCGGCTCAGGTGAGCCTGCCATGAAGCTCCCTGCGAAGAGCAGGGCAGCAAGAAAGATGTTCATCATGGAGCCGGCGACGAGGATTATGGTCCTCCAGCGCTTCTTGGCTCGGGCGAAGCTCCGCGGGTCGGACGGGTCTTCTTCGCCCAACATCTTGGTGAATCCCCCAAGGGGGATGATATTGATCGAGTATTCGGTCTCCCCTCGCTTGATGGCGAACAGCCTTGGCGGGTAACCGAACCCGAACTCCTCCACTTTAACCCCCGCCCGCTTAGCCATGATGAAGTGACCAAGCTCGTGGACGAAGACCATCAGGCTCAGGACGAGGATGAAGATTACGATCGTCATCGTACGTATCACACTTTCACAGGTCGTATTTGCTGGCAAGCCCCGAATGGGGCCTGTTTAATTATATGCAATAATTGTGCCGAATGCACGTTAGTGGTGCGTCCGGCAAATACGTCGTAGTGGCGGCCGTCTCTGGTATTTGCCTCTCTGCAGCGGCGCTGCGAGAGATTGAGGCAAATGCTGGCCGCCTGGGGGGCGGTGGGGCGATCCCAGATTATTTTGTTAACCTTCATAAGCGAGCGGCGCTGGCATCTTGCTCGCCACTTCCCTTGCCTTCGTCCGTGCCCACTGGTCGGCGGCGAGGATCACGTCGAGATCCTGACCTGGACTGGGCGCAGGTCCAGCCGCGTGGGCCTCCAACACCCGTTCGACTACTCCAGCTATATCGAGAAAACCGATCTGCCTGCCGAGGAACATATTCACGGCTTCCTCATCAGCAGCAGAAAGGACTGCAGGGAAGGTGCCCGCTTGCTTTGCGGCGTCGATGGCCAGCCGCAGGCAGGGATAGCGGGACAGGTCTACCTTGCCAAAGGTCAGCTTCCCAACGCTCGTGAGGTCTAGCCTCGGAAAGTTGTTGGGGAGCCTGGCGGGATATGTCAGGGCATACTGTATTGGGAAGCGCATGTCGGGAAGGCTGAGTTGCGCCTTGATCGAGCCGTCTGCTAACTCCACCATCGAATGGATGATGCTCTCTCGATGGAGAACAACTTCGATGCGATCGTAGGGCACGCCGAACAGCCAGTGAGCTTCCATCACCTCCAGCCCTTTGTTCATCAACGTCGCGGAATCGATCGTGACCTTCTTGCCCATTTCCCACGTCGGATGCGCCAGCGCCTCTTCTGGCGTGACTCTGGCCAGTTCTGTAGCCTCACGATCTCGGAACGCGCCGCCGGACGCGGTGAGCAAGAGCTTCGCTATAGTACCTAATGAGCCTGGCACGCGCTGCATTTCACCGCGGAGACACTGCCAGATCGCGCTATGCTCGCTGTCGATCGGCAGTATTTCCACCCCATTTCTTGTTGCCTCGGCGACGACGATCTCGCCAGCCATCACCAGGGATTCTTTGTTGGCGAGAGCCACCGTCTTTTGGGCGCGAATGGCAGCCAGAGTGGGGGAAAGTCCCGCTTTGCCGCCTGTGGCTACGACGACGAGATCGACGTCTGGCTGCGAGACCATCTCTTCCATAGACGTGAGCCTGCAGCCGAAAGATTCAAGCTCCTGTCGCTGGCCCGATGAAAGGGGAGCGGAGGTGTCTGCGAGCCTGGGTCTGAACCTGGCTACCTGGTCACGCAGGAGAGAGAAGTTAGCTCCTGCTGCCAGGCCAACGACTGTGAATTTCCCCGCGTGAAGTTCTACGATTTCGAGAGTCCGCCGGCCGATGGAGCCGGTGCTTCCGAGTATGACTATCTTCTTCAGCATTACATCACCAACCTGGCGAAATAATACACCAGCGGTCCGACGAAGATCAGCGTATCGAGCCTATCGAGCATCCCTCCGTGGCCCGGAAGTATTTTCCCCGTATCTTTGACCTTTGTGCCTCTTTTGATAAGCGACTCCGCGAGGTCGCCGAGAATCGCCACGATGGCAATCAACACGCCGAGAATCGCCCCATACAGCGCAGGCAGACCAAGCACCCATACTGCCATGACGATTCCGACGACCATCGTCCAGGCGATGGCGCCGGCAACTCCCTCCCACGTCTTGCGGGGACTTATACGTGCCACAAAGCTGTGCCGGCCGAAAGCCGTGCCCACGACGTAGGCGCCCGCATCTGCTGCCCACGTAGACAAGATGGCGAAGACAGTCCACCACAGTCCGTTCGGCAAGCCTCCGACACCCTGTTGTGATGTTAGCTCGCGCAAGAGCACAAAGTAGCTCATCGGAAGGCCGATGTAGAGCGCAGCTAGCGGAGTGAGAGCCCAATTCATAACGCCCTGCCAGGAGCTCTGCTTCGGGAGCAACTGCCAGAGCAACGGCACGAGCACGCCGAGGAGAATGATCGGCACGGCCAGCCCTGTGCGAAAATAGGCGTCGAGGATGAGCGCGAGAGTCTGGGCGAGCGTGGCCAGGATCAATGGCGGGAATCCGTTGCGATCGAACATTCGACATAACTCTCGGGCAGCCACGAGGGAAATCCCGGCTACAAACAGGGCAAAGGGGATGCCGCCGAGGTAAACAAACAGCGCGGTCGTCACGACGATTACGACCGCGCTAAGAGCTCTATCGAGAAGCATGCGCCCTCCCTTGCCCTAGCCCATTTCTCCTCACGGCCCTCAAATCTTGCCGAAACGACGCTCACGCTGAGCGTAAGCTACCAACGCTTTGTGCAGTTCTTCCTTACTGAAATCGGGCCAGTACACGGGCGTCGAGTAGTATTCTGCGTAGGCAGACTGCCAGATAAGGTAATTGCTCAAGCGCATCTCGCCGCCAGTTCTGATGATTAGGTCAGGATCGGGCTGTCCCGCTGTGTAGAGATAGCTGGACAACAATTCCTCGTCGATCATGTCTGGATCGATCTTGTCGGCGATTATCTTGCGTACGGCGTCGACTATCTCTTGTCGGCCGCCATAGTTGAAGGCTACGTTGAGCGTTATCAACGTGTTCCCCTTGGTAGCTTCGGTCGCCCCGCGAATGGACTGGCCAAGTCTCGAAGAGAGGCCGTCCAGCCGACCGATGTGGCGAAGACAGACGCCTTCTTCCTTCAGCCTCTTGGTCTCACGGCGGATGACCTGTTCGAGAATGAGCATAAGGCCCTTCACTTCTTCCTGTGGCCTGCCCCAGTTCTCAGTCGAGAAGGCGTAAAGGGTCAATATCTGGATGCCATAGTCGACACATGCCTCCAGCGTTGGCCTGATGTTGTCCGTGCCGGCACGGTGGCCTGCCAGCCTGGGCAGGCCGCGACTATTCGCCCATCTGCCGTTGCCGTCCATAATGATGGCAACGTGTCTTGGCACTTTATCCAGCTTTCGCGATCCTATCTCGACTCCCTGCACCTTGATAGCCATACCCAGCTTTTTCTCTAGACTTCCAGTATCTCCTTTTCCTTTGCCTGTCCGACGTGATCGGTCTGCTCGATAAACTTGTCGGTCAGCTTCTGAAGACGCTCCTGAGCTCGCTTGAGATCATCCTCGGAGATGAGTTTCTCCTTCTCCAACTCTTTCAAGTCATCGAGGCTCTGTCGCCGATCGTTCCGAATGGCGACCTTGGACTCTTCGACTCTCTTGCGAGCGATCTTGACCAGCTCTTTGCGACGTTCTTCAGTCAACTGCGGGATTGCCAGACGAATGACCTTGCCGTCGTTGACCGGCGTTATCCCAAGATCCGATTTCAAAATGGCCTTCTCAATCGGGCCGATAGTATTCTTGTCCCACGGCTGGATGACGAGAAGCCGTGGCTCTGGCACAGATACCGTCGCGAGTTGGTTGAGAGGTGTTGGAGCCCCATAGTACTCCACGTGGATGCGTTCCACTAGACCAGTGCTTGCCCTACCCGTGCGGATAGCGGCGAGCTCCCGCTTGAGCGAATCAATGGCTTTGTTCATCTTGGCTTCGGCTTCTGCCAGCACGTCGTCGATCAATTCAATCACCTCCAGTACTAAGCCCTGGTGCTGTGCGGCGTGGCTTGGGGTCCTATTCCAGCTCACCTGTGGGGATCGTGTTCTGGTAATCAACTTACCGGAACTAGCTGACAACTGTCCCGATATCTTCTCCCTTTACAGCCCGAAGTATGTTTCCTTCCACGTTCAGATTGAACACGATGATTGGCAGCTTGTTGTCCATACACAGCGACAACGCGGTTGTGTCCATAACTTTAAGTCCCAGATTGAGGGCCTCGATGTACGACAGCTTCTTAAACTTCTTAGCCCCCGGTACCAGGCGCGGGTCCTGGTCGTAAACGCCGTCGACTCGATTCTTGGCCATCAACAGCACCTCGGCCCCGATCTCGACCGCCCGCAAAGCGGCTGCGGTGTCAGTTGTGAAATACGGATTGCCTGTGCCCGCGGCGAAGATGACCACGCGACCCTTCTCAAGGTGGCGAATCGCTCGCCGGCGGATGTAGGGTTCGGCCACAGCGGCAACTCCGATGGCGGTCTGGACGCGCGTGACGACGTTCTGCTTCTCCAACGCGTCTGAGAGGGCGATGGCATTGATGATAGTCGCCAGCATTCCCGCGTAATCGGCCTGCGCGCGATCCATACCGCGCTCGCTGGCGTCCTTGCCCCGCCAAATATTACCAGCGCCGACGACGATGCCCATCTCGACTCCCATATCCACAGCCACCTGTTTTATCTGATAGGAAATGGAGTTGACGGTTGCAGCGTCGATCCCATATGGCTGAGAACCCATAAATGCCTCGCCACTCAGCTTGAGCAGCACTCGCTTGTACTTAGCCTGATCTGCCAAGAGTTACCTCGTGATAATATTCGGATAGGCAGGAACTCGGCCCTCACCCTAGCCCCAATACGGCTTACTTAAGGGTTCCGGTTTCACCACGGAGACACAGAGACACGGAGCTTCGTTCGAGTCGACTCCGTGACCTCCGTGCTCGCCCACGCCCATCTCATTCCTGCATCACCCGCGCCCATCCCATTGTGCATCAGGCGGCCCCATCTCAACTGCAAAATGGGGCGGGCATACTGAAAGTGATCCCGGAGGGGAAAGGAGCGCGGCATCTTGGAAAGGATCTCGTATAGGATCCGTGGTGCAATACCCGCGCTCGCATGTTCATCGATCTTGCCGCTAAGTAAACCATATTGACCCTGGCCCTCTCCCAGAGGAAGAGGGGATGCCAAGAATAGGTGCGGACAGAACTATCGGGCAGGCGCAGGGTTTGTCCTGCTAGCTTCCTAGCTCGTAGCGGACGAACCGGCGCACGACGATGTTCTCGCCAAACTTGGCAATCTTGTCCTTTACAATGTCCTCGACAGTCCGCTTGGGATCCTTTATGAAAGGCTGAGCCAGTAGCGCTATCTCGGCCGCCTGATCTTTTTCTTCGGCCGGCACTTGATCTACGGTCACGTATTTTGGGCCAGTGGCCGCGACCTGCATAGCAATGTCGTGTGCCAGGGCCTTGAACTCCTCGTTGCGCGCCACAAAATCGGTTTCGCAGTTTACTTCGACCATCGACCCTATTCTGCCGCCCGCGTGAATGTAGGCGTCGATGATACCTTGGGAAGCGACCCTCTCGCCCTTCTTCTCGGCTCTGGCCAGCCCTGCTTTTCGCAGGACCTCCATAGCTTTCTCGACATCGCCACTTGCCTCGACGAGAGCTTTCTTGCATTCCATAACGCCAGCGCCGGTCTTGTCTCTAAGTTCCTTAACTGCTGCTGCAGAAATATCCAAGCTATTCCTCCTCGGCGGTCTCGCTAGCCGCTGCTTCGACCTCAATATGTGAAGCCGCTGGAGCGCTCTCGACACCTTCAACCGTTTCAGTGGCAATGAGAACTTCGCCTGCTTGCTCTGACGCAACTTTCTCGGCCGCTGTCTCGGTTGCGGTTCGAGAAGCGGCCTCTTCCTTTTCGGCCTCAAGAGACTGGCGGATGTTCGTACCTTCGATAACAGCATCCGCCATCTTGCTGCTCAGCAGCTTGACAGCGCGTATAGCGTCATCGTTCGCCGGAATGATGTAATCGATTTCGTCAGGATTACAGTTCGTGTCGACCAGGGCGACGATGGGGATCTCTAGGCGTCGCGACTCCGCTACCGCAATTCGCTCTTTGTGGGGGTCGATGATGAACACGGCATCTGGCAACTTCTTCATTGACTTAATGCCGCCGAGCAAACGGTTGAGGCGAACGACTTCCTCTTCCAGGAGAGCGGCCTCTTTCTTAGGCAGCCGCTCCAACTCTCCCGTTTCTTTCACTTGCTCCAGTTCCTCGAGGCGTCTGAGGCGGGTCTGAATGGTGCGGAAGTTAGTCATCATTCCGCCGAGCCATCGCTGGTTCACATAAAACATTCCACATCGCTTCGCTTCCTGCTCTACGGCCTCCTGAGCCTGCTTCTTGGTGCCGACGAAGAGAATTGTCCCCCCATCTATTACCAGCTCGCGGACGAAATTGTAAGCCTCGCCGAGCCTGACTACCGTTTGCTGC
The DNA here is from genome assembly GCA_023480885.1 of Chloroflexota bacterium. Classification (GTDB taxonomy): domain Bacteria; phylum Chloroflexota; class UBA6077; order FW602-bin22; family JACPRP01; genus JAMCWX01. The sequence continues at coordinate 11,272 of JAMCWX010000045.1, forward strand.
AGGTCGATGATGTGGATGCCATTGCGCTCCGTGAAGATGTAAGGCTTCATTCGCGGGTCCCACCGTCGCGTGTGGTGCCCGAAGTGTACACCTGCTTCAAGTAGCGCCTTCATTGATACTACGTTTGCCACTATTTTGTTTCTACCTCCTTCGTTATTTAGACCCCTCGTGGAGGCGACGGTTTACAGCCTTGGCGTGGTTCCATCCGCTGTACCCGGGCTGCCTCGGATTGGAGTCTTGCTTCCGCCCCCCTCGTCCTGCTGAGGACCGGCACAAATGGCACCACGAGCGGCAACGCCGCTCAAAAGCCATTCGACCCGGCACGCCTCAGCCAGTCCGGAGGCGTGTATTTTCGGGGCTGACGCCCACAATACGCTAGTATACCATTTGGTGGAAGAACGAGCAAGTTCAGAGGATGTATCTGCTCAAATCCTCGTCGTGTATAAGATCGGCCATGCGCTCGCTCACGTAGGCGGTATCGATGGTGATCTTACTTCCCTTATGGAGGTGAGCGTCAAACGATATGTCCTCAAGCACGCGCTCCATAATCGTTTGGAGACGACGTGCCCCGATATTCTCCATACGCTGGTTCATCAAGGAAGCCATCCTGGCGATCTCAGATACGCCATCTTTGGTGAACGAGAGCTCGACGTCCTCCGTTGCCAGAAGCGCCTGATACTGCTTGATCAGCGAGTTCTCTGGCTCGGTCAGGATGCGCTCGCAATCTTCCTCGGACAGGCTGTGAAGCTCGACGCGAAGAGGGAAGCGCCCCTGAAGTTCGGGAATCAGGTCCGATGGCTTCGATTGGTGGAAAGCGCCGGCGGCGATAAACAACACGTAGTCGGTCTTGATCGGACCGTAGCGTGTCATTACAGTCGAGCCCTCGACAATGGGAAGCAGATCGCGCTGCACTCCCTCGCCAGAAATGTCGGCTCCGATGTCGACGCGGGGGCCGGTAATCTTGTCCATCTCGTCGATGAAAACTACACCTGACTCCTCAGCGCGGCGAGCAGCCTCCTCGATCACCTGGTCCATATCGATGAGTTTACCTGCCTCTTCACGCGTCAGAAGCCGACGGGCCTCCTTAACCGAGACTCGGCGCACACGCTTGCGCGAGGAATAGCTCGAGTAGTTTTGCATGAAATCGTTGAACGTATCGGTCATCTCATCAGGGGTCATCCCCCCGGAGAACTCCAACACAGAATCAAGGCTGTCCAGTTCGCTGGCCAGCTCGATCTCGATGATGGCATCTTCCAGTTGATGGCTTTCCAGCAACTCGGAAACGCGAGTGCGCTGCTGCGCCGGCACCTTGTAATGCTTGGCCTTCGTCGTGCGAGCGATTTCGTCGCGTGGGACATCGCACGCCGCGGTTTGCGCAGGGATCGTTGGCGTGCCCGATGCCACAGCCTGAGCAGCGCCACTTTGCTGTGCCTTGCGCGAAGAGCGCTGGCTGCCGACCATCGCTTGCTGGCAGAGATAGTTAATTATCCTCTCCTTCGCCAGGCCTTCAGCTTTGGCCATCACCTCCTGCATTTTTTGCTCGTGGACCATGCTCGCGCTGTTCTCCACCAGTTCGTAAACGATCGACTCGACGTCCCTGCCGACGTATCCAACTTCGGTGAACTTGGTTGCCTCGACCTTTACGAACGGGGCCTCGATCATCCTGGCTACCCTTCTTGCGATCTCGGTCTTACCTACACCTGTAGGTCCGATCATCAGGATGTTCTTAGGAGTGATCTCCCGTCGCACGTTTTCGGGCAGCAGCTTTCGTCGATAACGATTTCGCAGCGCAACCGCTACAGCACGCTTCGCTTCGGGTTGGCCTACTATATACTTGTCCAGCTCTTTGACTATCGCATCGGGTGTGAGATGTTCCACCACTGTAACCTCCACTAACTGATGACACATTTGTGGACGAGAAAGCAGAACAGGGTGTCATCAGCCATCGCACAGCCTCAGAATTGTAACATGCCCTCATAGGCAAATGCTCGGCCTGCGGAGTTGACAACTCCAGGTAGCCGAGCGTCTTATTGTTTCCAGTTCTATTCAATCATGCATGCTTACTGCGCAATTCCGCTCAGTTTCTAAGAGGTAGTTTAGCATATGGGCACACAAAAGGCAAGAAAGGGCTTCAGTCTAGCGAGATACTGGCGCCAGGTATTCTGAGGACATCCAGCCCGACGTACCCTTGCCGTCGCTGACGCTGCGCCACGTTTTGCCGTCTGCCTGCACGTCGGGGCCAGTTATTTGCAGCTCGGTTCCTTCGCGGACCATCCCCATGACGCCCCCGTTCTTGCTCGGCTTGGCCCGCAGCAAGACGCCCTCTCCACCGGTGTTGCTCACTTTCACCGTGCCAAAAACGTAGATGCCTTCGAGATATTGAGTCGACGTCCAGCCTGCTTTGCCGCCTTTTTCCTTGATCTGGCGCCAGACGATTCCATCTCCTTCTACAGTCTCCGTCCCAACGGGCTCGACAACAGCGCCCTCCAGGAGTGACACGACAGGCTTGCTCGATCGACTCGGGTTCTCGCGCAGGAGAATGCCCTGTCCATCTGTGTTAACTACCTTCAGCGCTATCAACTGAGGGGTGGGGGTAGCAGCGACGACAGTCGCCACAGACGTCGGAATCGGAGATAGTTCTGCTGCAGCCTGCTCGCTCTTTACCTCGGGAGCCCTGTTGGAATACCAGAACCAGCCCCCTGCCAGGATCAATACCACAACTGCGATTATGGCGACATCTATTTTTATGAGATAGCGCGGCGCTGAGGAAAGGCGTAAAGCGGCTCGATATGCGCCGCGTCTCATTCGAGCGCGCAGAATCCTCGGCAGAGCGGACAAGAAGCTTTCCCCGACGCGGGGGCCATCGTCGAGATGGGGCACAAACACCAGTCCCTGGCTGCCGAGGCCAACGGCCATCCCAAGGAGAACTACTAGACCCAGGATGGACCATCCCCCTCCTACGCTGAGAAGGAAGGCCACGATTCCAGCAGCTATAGCCACGGTCAGGGTGATAGCTGAAAGAGCCAGGTAATTCTCGTTGACCCACTTGCGTGCTCCCGGCGAGACGGCGACGATCACCGCGACGACGGCCAATGGCCCTAGGCAAACCAATGACAGCGGAAAGGCTGCAACGGTCTCCACTATCCAGCTTGCCAGAGAGCTTATGCCTGAGAGGGCAAATAGAAACAGATGTTGGGCCCAGGTGAGAAAGCTGATTGAGGTGAAAAGAAGAAGAAACGCCAAAACGATGAGCGGTCCCCGTGCTGCCTCTCTGTCCCCTTCTTTGAACCTGCGGAACACCGCGGTTGCGAGGGCGAAAAGCACCAGCGCATAAGCCAGGAGCAAGATAAGGGATACCAGCCCAACTACCTGCGTCACGTCGATGCTCCTGCTCGCCTGTAGATGATTCGGCCTGGACTACAGCGCGAGTCTAACCTTGGATATCGAGGCGTACCGATCCACAGCTTCTTGAATAGATTCGGTTGAGGTGGTGGGGTATGCTCAGCCGCGCTGGTGTTTTCCGCGCCTAATATAGCATGGCAACCTCGGACCGTCAAGCTGGCAAGAAATCGCAAGAGAGCGCTCACTGTTGTTGAGCAACCAAGGTAGCGATTTGCTTTCCGAACGTGGAGTGTGCTATAATGCCGTTTGTTGTGAGTCAAGGATTATAGGGGGCTGTTCCAATGGTTGATCTGATAAAGTCGGTGGAGGAGCAATACCTTAAGGAAGGCGTCCCCGATTTCGGGCCTGGCGATACTGTTCGTGTGAGCGTCAAGGTTGTCGAAGGCGGACGCGAGCGCATTCAGGTGTTCGAGGGAACTGTGATGCGTTTGCGCCGTGGCGGGGCGAACAAGTCTTTTACGGTTCGTCGTATCTCCCACGGTGTCGGCGTCGAGAGGACTTTCCTGGTTAATTCTCCTCGCGTCGACAAGATCGAGGTCACACGTCGTGGCCGTGTCCGACGCGCGCAACTCTACTATTTGCGTGGGCGGATAGGTAAAGCTGCTCGCATCAAAGAAAAACGATAGCATTGGATACACTGTACCGTCTAGCTGCTATTCTTGAGGTCGACTTCACAATCACGCCAGACGAGCCCATTACCGCTCGCCCACATAAGGCAGCTTAGTACAAGTTAGCCATATGCTAAAAACCGACGAGTCAAGATGCCGAAGACCAGGTAGCGATGTTTCGCCGACCCCCGCCGAGGAACTCCGTCTGAATGCCAAAGGGTTCGGAGCAGTTGCCGGCCTCGACGAGGTTGGCCGTGGCTGCCTGGCCGGGCCTGTCGTTGCCGCCGCCGTCGTGCTCAAGCCGGAGGCATATGCAATGCCAGGGCGCATCGCCGAGGTGCGGGATTCCAAGCGATTGAGCCCGACTACGCGAGAGGAGCTTTGCCTGGAAATACAGAGGCTTGCCCGAGGCATCGGCATCGGCGTAGTGTCCCACGAGTTCATCGACACGAACGGCATCGTCGAGGCGACGCGCCAGGCGATGCTCTTGGCCCTCGCCAATCTTCCGCTTCGTCCCGACCATTTGTTGATCGATTATCTGTCCTTGCCTGCCGTCGGCGTCGCGCAAAAGCCGATTCTGTACGGCGATTCGCTATGCCTGTCTATCGCCGCCGCGTCGATTGTGGCCAAGGTCCATCGCGATAGGTTAATGTGTGGGCAGGATGCCTGCTATCCAGGCTACGGGTTCGCCCAGCACAAAGGCTACGGCACGCCAGGGCATCTGGAGGCCCTTCAGAAGCTGGGCCCGTCGGCGATTCACCGGCGGTCGTTCCAGCCAGTCAAGGATTGCGTGGAATAATCGACTGGCGCAGGCCCAATTGTCGTGGTATGTCAGGAGGCCGATTCAGTGGCAACCGCTGGCGATGCCAGAAAAAGCCTGGGGGCTTTGGGAGAGCAAATAGCTGTCGATTACCTGCGCAGGCACGGCTATGTCATTCGCGAGCGCAATCATCGCACCCCAATGGGTGAGATCGACATAGTCGCCGTGGATCGCAAGACGCTAGCTTTTGTCGAGGTGAGGACGCGACGGGGAAGCGAGTTCGGCACGGCAGCCGAATCGGTAACTCCGCGCAAACAGCAGAGGCTAATTCAGCTCGCAGAGAGCTACCTGCAGTCTTGCCCCGAGTCGTTTCGAAACTACCGCATCGACGTCGTCGTGATTGAATTCTCATCTTCAAACAGGTCACCGCGGGTGGAACTGATCAAGAACGCTGTCGAAGGATCGTAATCTGGCGGCTTCGCGCTTCCCTCCATTTGCGCTCCCCCCCTCTGCCTGATAGAATTCACAGAAGCCAATATTGGAGGTTTTTGTTTTGCCCGACGACACCATTGCGGCGATTTCGACGCCTGTAGGCGAGGGCGGCGTTGGCATCGTTCGCCTCAGCGGACCTGAGGCGCTGCAAATTCTGAATAGCATCTTCACGCGAAGGCGTGGCGGAAACAGCATTGTCCCCTGGCACGTATACCACGGCCACATCGTCGATCCTGATAGCGGCGAAGCCATCGACGAGGTGCTGGGAGTGTACATGGCCGCGCCGAAAACCTACACGCGTGAAGATGTGGTCGAGATCAGTTGCCACGGCGGCCTGATTCCGCTTCAGAGCATTCTTTCCCTCGTTCTCCGCCAGGGCGCCCGGCTGGCTCATCCCGGGGAGTTCACGCTGCGGGCATTCTTGAACGGGCGCATCGACCTTGCCCAGGCGGAATCTGTTCTGGATATCATCAAGGCCAGAACGCGGGTTGGCCTTCACATAGCGATGCATCAACTGGGTGGGCGGTTATCGCAAGAGATAAGAGAGGTCCGCGGGAGCATCATCAGCGTCCTGGCGTATCTAACTGCCACTATCGATTTTGCCGAAGACGAGATACCCGAAGAGGACTTCGCCGCGCCGCTGAGAGAATCAATAGCGCGCGTGCGCGGCCTTCTCGACAGCGCCGACGCCGGCATAATCTATCGGCAGGGATTGCGCACCGCCATCGTGGGCAAGCCGAACGTCGGTAAGTCCAGCTTGCTGAACGCACTATTGCGGCACAATCGCGCCATCGTCACGCCGATTCCCGGCACCACGAGGGATACCCTGGAAGAGGCTATGAGCCTGGGTGGCATTCCGCTGGTGCTGGTAGATACGGCCGGCATAACCGAGACTGGCGACGTCGTGGAGCGACTGGGAGTGGAGCGCAGTCGCCAGGCCATACAGCAGGCAGACCTGGCTCTTCTGGTGCTCGACGGCAGCTCGGCGCTGGAAGAAAACGACCGCGAGATCGCAGGTTTGATTTGGGATCGCCCTGCCATAGTCGTGATCAACAAATCTGATCTTCCTCAGAGGATAGATGTCGAGGAGACGAAGCGAATCCTGGGCGATAGGCCGCTGGTGCGAGCCTCGACTGTATCTGGAGACGGCCTCGCGGACGTCGAAGAGATGATCGTCGGCGCGGTCCTTCGAGGCAAGGCGGCTGCCTCGGACTCGCTGCTGGTCTCCAACCCTCGCCATAAGGAGGCGTTGGGGCGCGCGCTTTCACACCTCGAATCGGCAGAAGCGAGCGTACAGCGCGGCTTGCCTGCCGATTTCATAGCGATAGATCTTTCTTCGGCAGCCGATGCGCTAGGGGAGATAACGGGAGAGACGGTCACAGAGGATCTGCTAGAGACTATCTTCAGCAAGTTCTGTATAGGAAAGTAACTACTTCTTGCGGGATTCTCGAACTTTCAGGTTGCCGAGGAGCATTTGTCTGATCTGCTGTCCACTGCCAGGCACAGTGACCGTAGGCCCATCTCCAGATTGCCCGATCCAGGTGTCTCGCGTGTTCTTGGCCTTGCGGAATGCCTCCTCTAAGTCCTGTCTGCCTTCCTCGATCAGCGCGCGCATCGTAGTAAGCTGCGCGATGTAAGCGTCCAGCCAGCGCAGGATGCTATCTTTATTAGTGCGGCAAACATCACTGTGCATTGCCGGGTTGCCGCTCGCCAGTCGTGTCGTGTCACGAAAGCCTGTCGCTGCCAGTCTGGCCATATCGCGCCAAAGCGGTCCGTTAACGGTGTTTACCAGGCTCGTTGCCGCGACAAAAGGAAGGTGGCTGATGGCGGCGATGAGGCTATCGTGCTCTTCGGAGTCGATGAAATAAGCGTTTGCTCCAACGGCTGAGACCAAAGAGGCGACGCGGTCGACAGCCTCGGCAGTCGCGGTCCTGGCTGGGGTCAAACAGTAAGTACAGCCGGCGAACAGATCAGGGCTTGCCGCATCGATGCCTGAGACCTCCTTGCCAGCCATCGGATGTCCGCCGACGAAGCTTACGTGGGGAGGAAGGATCTCGTTCGCCCACTCCATCACCTTTCTCTTGGTGCCAGCCACATCGGTTACGACGCAACCCTGGGGGAGATGTTCGGCTATCTGGCGGAAGATAGTCTCGACCTCTCCCACCTGTGTCGCTATGATCACGACATCTGATTTGCTGACGGCTGCTGGGAGGTTCCATTCGGCTCGATCGATTGCACCCCGCTGCCGTGCTTTCCCCGCGTTCTCGTGGCTCCTGTTGTAGCCGACTATCTCTGTTGCCACTTTCGCTCGGCGCAATGCCATGCCCAGCGACCCGCCAATGAGGCCGAGACCGATTATAGTTATTCTCATCGCCACAACTTTGCCCCCTTAGTTTGCCCCATCGGCCTCGCAGAGCGCTTGTAGCAAAGGATCATCAGCCGGGCTCTGGTGCAGCCGCACCATCTCAACCAACCTGTAGTCGCCTCCGGCCTGCGCCACCAGTCTCGCGCCTGCCTCGCCGTGATGCTTGTGAACCCAGAACGGGCGGCGCCAGCCGCGAGACTCAGCAGACGATAGCTTCGCCAGCAGCGCGGGGCAAAAGGCGCGGAACAGCACTATCGCCACTCTGTACCACGTGCCCAGGCCCGCGTTGGCTTTGCCCACGTCGTGGAGCAACGCGGCTTGCAGCAGTGTGCGGTCGCGGCAGCCACGATTGACGAGATAGCGAAACACGTCGAGCGTGTGCCGCTGGTCCTGGATATCCATCGCCAAGAAGAGCGCTTTTAGCGCTGGGCGCAGATGCTCGTCAAGGATATCTAGCTCCCGTGGCTCAACTGAGGCCCGTAGCGCGCCAATGAACTGGCGCACGCGGTACGCAGCGCTCAACTCCAGCCGTCTCCCCCGCCAGGTTAATCAGAAAATTGACGACCCTACGATGATCAAAGAGAAGAAAGCCATTATGGGTCGCATAATGTACCAGAGCAGATTTATGCCCAAGAACGGACCGACGAAAATTACCAGGAGCAGCAGCGCAGGCCCGTAGTTTTCAAGCGCAGACAGGGCGTAAGCCTGTCGGTTAGGCAGTATGCCCTGGAGAATCTTGAATCCATCGAGTGGCGGCAGTGGAATTATGTTGAACGCGGCAAGGCCGATATTCCACATGACGGCCAGGCCGAGGATGTCGGGCAGCCACTGCCCGATGGCAGAGTGCATTACGCTGTACAGCGCCGGGTCGCTAAGAAGATGTAGCCTAAAGGGCAGGGCCAGGAACGCTGCCAGCGTCAGGTTAGAGAGCGGCCCCGCGAGTGAGACCATCGCCATGCCCGTCTTCGGCCCATTCCGCAAGTTATAAGGGTTTACCGGAGTCGGCTTGCCCCATCCGATGCCAAAGCCGTTCACCATAGTCATCAGGATCATTATCGATCCCAGCGGGTCCATGTGGGCAATGGGATTCAGTGTCAGTCGCCCAAGGTACTTCGCTGTGTTGTCGCCGAGTCTGTAAGCCATAAAGGCGTGGCTAGCCTCGTGGATGCCGATCGAGGCGGTGAGGATGGCGAAGCCGATGGCCAACTCGGTGAAGTTTATGTTGTAAAACACTCCGTTCTTTCCTTCTAAGTGGATCGAAAGCGACCCACCTACCATTCTATGGATTTCAAAGTATTATAGCATATGGGGCATAAGTGACACATTGAGAAGATTGACACCCCTCGCCTGGCTAGCTTATACTTTAATTGCATTGCCACAAGTTTGATCAGGCGTCTGCCCACGGGCCTGGTCAGGAATATGGTAGAT